>CAZBHS010000024.1:0-81611 GCA_964491915.1 uncultured Clostridia bacterium | reverse complement strand
CAATAGTTCCAATGTTCAAATGGGGCTTACTTCTATCAAATTTTTCCTTCGCCATTTATGACCTCCTATGAATAATAAAGATTATTATTAAAAGTGCAATTAATCATGATTTTCTAACATAGCCCTCGATCAGATTCGAACTGATGACCTCATCCTTACCAAGGATGCGCTCTGCCAACTGAGCTACGAGGGCGTTCAGCAAAACAGCTTTAGTATTCAATAAAAAGCGGGAGACGGGATTCGAACCCGCGACCTATAGCTTGGAAGGCTATAGCTCTTCCAACTGAGCTACTCCCGCGTCCAGCATATTCCGTATAGAAAAGCAAAGAGTGGGCAGGGGCGGATTCGAACCACCGAAGGCGTGCGCCAATGGGTTTACAGCCCATCCCATTTGACCGCTCTGGAACCTGCCCATAAATATTGCCTTCCAGCTGGCGAAGGGACTTGAACCCCCGACCTGCTGATTACAAATCAGCTGCTCTACCAACTGAGCTACGCCAGCACGGAAAAAAAGAGTATACAAAACCTATACGCTTTTGTCAACCTCAAAATCCAAAATTTCCAAACGGAAAAAGTAGCCTTTCTCAGCCCGTTGGACTGTCCGGATCTTGCAAAAGACAATCGGCATTATACCTTTTTTTGCGTCAAAATGCAAGTAGGAAAGTTATAAAAAATCAGTTTTAGCGAAACATTTAGTAATATCGCAAGGGATAAAGTTCCGAAAACCCTTATAAATAATAGCAATTCCCATTCCAAGAACAAATTGCTATTTTATCAACATGGCATCCCCATATGAAAAAAACCTATAACCATGCTCAATCGCTTTCGCGTAGGCCTCCTGCATTAAGGCGGTCCCCGCAAACGCGCACACTAAAATAAACAAACTGGACTCCGGCAGATGAAAATTAGTGATCAACGAGTCCGCCATTTTGAATTGAAAGCCGGGGTAAATAAAAAGTCTAGACTCGAACGACTCCGAATCCGGGTGTAAGGCGGCATACGTCTCAAGCGAGCGTACGCTGGTGGTGCCGACAGCCACAAGCTTCCGGGCTGACTTTAATTCTCTGATGCGCTGCATAACCTCATGGGGAATTGTCACGCGCTCGCATCCCATCTTATGCGCCTCGATATTCTCCACCGCTATTTTCTGAAACGTGGTTTCCCCAACATCGAGGGTAATCTCCAATATTTCGGTCCGTTCCTTCAGCCGCCGCATCAAAGGAAGGCTGAAATGAAGCCCAGCCGTTGGCGCGGCAATAGATTGTCCCTTAGCAGCGTACACCGTTTGGTAGCGTTCCAGGTCAAAATCCCGAAACTTGCGGGCGTCCTCACTTTTACGCTTAATATACGGCGGCAACGGAGCGAATCCCCTTGACAAAATTGCTTGCCAATCGCCATTGAATTTCACCACCCTTTTGCCCCTATCGCCAATTCCAATCACTTCCGCTTGCAAGTTAGCGCCAAAAGAGACCAGCGTTCCCATTTTAAATTTCCTGGCCGGAAGCGCGAATACCTCATACGTCGAATCATCGATTTTATTTGTAATTAATATCTCGGCAGCCCCAGCCCTGATGGCGCCGAATAATTTTACCGGTTCCACTCTTGAGTTGTTCACCACCAAGAAATCTGAAGATCCGATAAAATCCGGCAATTCATTGAACAAATGATGGGAAATCGCGCCGGACGTTTTATCTACAACCATTAAACGGGATTCATCCCTTTTCTGCGCCGGGAACCGCGCAATCCGGTCAGCCGGTAAATCAAAGTTAAATTCTGATAATTTCATTGGACCTCGACTATGAACAGGGTATTTTACAACAACTGGACAAACGCTACAAGTCCGGAGTCACCTGGCCGGATGAATTTTATATTTGTGCAACACCGCGATAAACTTCTTGAAATCCGATTCCGCTATATTTAATTTTTCAGACAATGTTTTCAAACGTGAACCGCAACCTGAATAATTCTGCTTTAAAAACTCTTTTAGCTCCTGCCGGTTAATATCGCGATCAAGAAATGCCTGCCAGACAGAATCCCAAAAACTTTTTCCACTATCGATCTCCTGTTGCAAGAGCCCCATTTTTTCAGACTCATTTGCCGAAGAACCCCGATCGTCACTCTCGTGGATGATAGCCTGGACATCTTTGGCGGTAATAGGACTATCGCACAAAATGCCGGCCCGCTTCAACACGCTGAACAATTCCCTGAAATTTCCGGGCCAATCGTAGCTACTGACAACATCCCAAAATCCTTTGCCAATATCCTTGCCTTTTAAAAACGAGAGATTCTCGAATACAATCGCCTTGATATCGTCTCTTCTCTCCCTCAAGGGGGGGATCTGGATACCAAGGATATTCAACCGGTAATAAAGATCCTGGCGAAACTCTCCGTTTTCAATCGCTTCAGATAAATTTCTATTGGTAGCGGCAAGGATCCTAATATCAGCGGACTTCTCACTGGTCTCCCCCAACTCCCGGTATTTTTTCGTTTCAATAAAACGGAGCAATTTGGCCTGAAACGAAACCGGCACTTCCGATATTTCATCAAAAAAAAGCGTCCCATCTGCAGCTTCGGCAACCAACCCTTTTTTATCGGCCACAGCGCCTGTAAAACTTCCCTTTTTATGGCCAAAAACTTCACTCTCAAATAGATTCTCGTTCACAGTCGGGACATCGACAACGACAAACTTACCGCTGCGGCCGGAGTACTTGTGGATCAACTCGGCGATATGGGTTTTGCCGACCCCCGTCTCCCCCATCAAAAGTACAGGATCGTCCTCCAGGGAATAGTTCAGCAGTAATTTCCTCAATTTGCGGACCTGAACGCTATCGCCGGAAATCCCATCGATATTTACCTCGCTGGCCCGGATATTCTGAATGGTATCCCCCAATAGGTCCCCCAACATCCTGAACATCTGGCGCTCCATTTCGGTAAAATAACTTTTGCTTCCACTGTCAATATAGAGAAAATAATCGTTGTCTATAGGTTGAATCAATACACTGCGAACGAACAACCGTTGAGCGGAACGCGAGAGGCCGTTCTCGAGGGAAGCCACGACATTTTCCTCATCGACACCCGAACCGCTGTCAAGACTTTGACGAATATAGCTTTTACAAAACTCCTCTCCATCCGCGATCGTCCGCCCAGAGATCGTTCTCCCCATATGCCAGAGAATTCGTCCCTCCCGATCATATATCATAGCGAGGGAAACCTCTTTTTCTTTCAAAAGGTCCCGAATTTTAGTTTTAATAGTTTTAATCACCAAATATCTCCTCAGGATTCCAACCCTTTCTTTTCACCTGATGTATATTCTTTATTATAACAGAATTAAGTTATAAAAAAAAACGCCGGTTGACTTTTTTTTGCAAACCATATAGTATGTATTTTGAGGGTTAAAACGCCCATGTAATCGGCTGCAGGCCGGACGAGAAGCTATTGAAACTGAAAATGTGGAGGGTAACGAATGGATAACTTCCCGAAAATTCCGGGTTACAAAATAAAAAAGATACTCGGGGAAGGCGGAATGTCCATCGTATACCTTGCGATACAAGAAAAACTCAAACGAAAAGTGGCCGTCAAAGTGATGCACCCCCACCGGATGAAAGACAACCAAACCCCCCGCCGTTTTCTCAAAGAGGCTGAAACCGCCGCTAAGTTGAACCATACGAACATAGTATCTATCATCGATTTTGGAGAAGCGAACCACATATATTATCTAGCCATGGAGTATCTCCGTTCGAGTCTAGCATCAAAAATCAAACTGGCGCCGAAGAAAAAGCTTTCTCCTTCCGAAGCGTTGAATGTAACGGGACAGGTAGCGGACGCCCTCGATTATGCCCATTCCCAGGGAATCATTCACCGGGACATCAAATCGGAAAACATCCTGTTCAGAAGGAATGGGACTCCGGTTGTGGTGGACTTCGGAATCGCCCGAACCATAAATTCCACGACACGATTGACTCGAACGGGAGTCAGTATCGGCACCATTCACTATATGAGCCCGGAACAATGTAGAGCCGAAGTCCTGGACGGAAGAAGCGACCTGTATTCATTGGGAATTGTATTGTATGAAATGCTGACCGGACGGCTGCCGTTTGACGCAAAAAACGAGGCGGGCGTCCTACTAAAACACCTTCAGGCGTCAATCCCCTCGCTCCCGGAACCCCTCGCCGCTCTGCAACCAATCATCACGATTCTACTGGAAAAAAACCGGGACAAACGAATCGCCCGCGGGCGGGATTTGGTCCGCATGATTACTAACATGCAAAGCGGAATTCCATTGGAAGGTGATGATAGAGATAAAATCGGCAGCCTGTCGATGCCGACTGTCGAAATACCCCATATCCCTGTCCCGGTAAAGCGCAAGCGACTCATTATCGGCAGTTTGTCAGTCTCTGCAATCCTCATCGGCTTCATCTTATATTATACACTTCCGACACTATTCCAACCCAAAACGCCCCCGATCGTCATTTCCGACCACCAAGAAACAACTCCCCTCTCAAAAAAAGATCCGGAACCGCCGCCTGTCAAAGCGGAGCAGATCTCAGAGCTCGAGTACAAGTCATTACTGGATCAAGCTCAAAACCTCATGGAACAAGGCCGATTCAATCGGGCATCTGAAACATTGAAGCGTGCCCGCATGATAAAATCCGGGGCGGAAGTGGACAACATGGAAGAATCTCTGGCAAAAAAACAAAAACAAGCCAAACAAAGAGAAACTCAGGAAATCACCCGGAAAAAACAGGAGAAAGAATACAACGCAAACCTCCTCCTGGCCCGACAAAAACTGGCGGAGGAGCGATTTCAATCGGCTTTGAATTATATCTCCAAAGCCAGAAATCAAAAGGACACGGAAGAGTTACACCTCCTGGAAGAAAAAATCAAGAAAAAGCAGGGCGAAGCGAAACGGGAGGCATTACTAAAAAAATCTCCCCCAAAAGCTGTCAATATATTCGCCATCTCTTCGGAGCTACAAAAAAAATACAACGAGATTCTTAAACGGATCGAAATCCCCGCCCCCCCGTCCGGAACCTGGGTCAGCGGGCAGGTGAGTATTTCACTGACAATCCAGGCTACCGGAGACATCGACATTATAGACATCCTCGACAAATGGCTGACCATTAAACCGGACACAAGCCGGGACACAATAAAGGGATTGATTGTCTCGGGCATCGAGGCAATGGAGCTATCTCCACCGACCTCCAAAAACGGCGATCCGGTCGTTGTCCAGAGATGGCGCATGAGTTTTAAAGTGGAAACATTCCAGGGAAAAATAATCCTGGATTTACAATAAAAATACTATATAAAAGGTGCCAGTAATATGATGGGTAGAGATTGGTTGATCAAAATAGCGTCCTTCACAATATTATTCTTTTCCTTCAATCTTTTGGCGATAGATTACACTCATCCTCAAAAAGAAGAAGACAGCTTGCACAAAGCCCGGCAACTCATTCAAGACGGTGATCTGGATGGAGCTATGAGCGAATTGCAACGCCTGGTACAGGCATTGACAAATAAGCCGGAGCTGAGCCAGCACCTGGCCGAAGCCCACTATTTGCTGGCAAAGGTCTATTTCACCGCCGGAGATCAATCATTGGTGGAAGAACATCTCCGCAAAGTCTTCTCCGCAAATCCTGAGTTCGCTACAGTCGAACCGGATCTCTACTTCAGGGAAATCGTCGAAAAAATTAAAAACGAATCCCCCGAACTCTCCCCTAAAACAAAACTTGAAACCGATCAAGAAGGAACAAGCCAAAACATCATCGCCAAGGAAAAGAAAAAAAACCGGAAACCGCCTATCTTAATCATTCTCGGTGGAATCGCGGTAATCACCGCTTTGATCTTGCTCTTATCCAAAAAGAAAAAATCAACCGGTCAATCCGGCAGTATCCGCATCACCTCCAATCCATCCGAGGCGACGATTTTCCTGGACGGAAGAGACACCGGTTTCCAAACGCCACATACCTTAAGTTTTGTCTTGGTGGGAAATCACACTGTCAGATTGGAGAAGACCGGATTCGAAACATTTGAAACAACAGTGACTGTGGAAGCGAACAAGGAGACAATGGTCTCAGCGACCCTGGAAACCTTCCGGTCCGGCGTCGAATGGATCAAAATTCCCGCAGGCTCCTTTAAAATGGGAGATAGCTACAGCATCGGCACGCAGGACGAACTCCCCGCCCACGACGTGTACCTCAACGCTTATTATATATCCCGCTACGAAATCACCTTCCAACAATTCGACCGGTTTTGCGAAGAAACCGGACGGAACAAACCGCTGGACAATGGCTGGGGGCGGGACACGAGGCCCGTCATATTTGTCTCTTACGGCGATGCAGAAGCATATTGCCAATGGTTGAAAGATAAAACCGGAATGACCATCCAGCTCCCCACTGAAGCCCAATGGGAAAAAGCGGCACAAGGGACAATCCCCCGCGTTTTCCCCTGGGGTAACGGCGCGCCCGACTGTAATCGGGCGAATGTCAGAGGATGCAACGGGAAAACAATGCCGGTGGGCTCCACACCCGCCGGTCAATCTCCTTATGGAATTCACGACTTAGCCGGAAATGTCTGGGAATGGTGCAGCGATTGGTACAGTGACAGTTATTATTCCACTCCGGAAGCCACAAACGACGATCCCAAAGGCCCCGCTTCCGGTACAACCCGGGTGATGCGCGGAGGTAGCTTTGGAATGATGGAGCCGGCGTTGAGATGCTCCAATCGAAATGCCGCATCCCCGAATTACAGCGGATTCGCCCTTGGATTTAGAGTAATATCCACTACTCCGCCGGCAGGTCAGGAATCAAGGTAAGGCCGGGCATAGCGGTCATTGAACGCTTTGTTTTCCCGCAACATACCGTTCCAATAGGAATCCATCAATCCGGTCTTCCTCAATAGGTTGAACACTTTTACGCCAAAACCGGACAACCGGTCTCTGCGCCCCGCCAATTTTCGAATGATACGGGGATTAAAAAACCCGGACTTTGCCAACCGTTTGCCGAGACAACGGAAACGTCTGAACATCTTGCGGTTCATCCAATTGGGACGAGCCTGAATCCCTTCGACTCCCCCTTTGATCACAGTACCGAGATACTTGCACCCCAAGCGCCGGGCCAATTTCTCCAGATACTTTTCCACAAACCGCGAGTGAATGGTCTCCGGGAATCCGGATTGTACAATAAATCCCAGGCTGGGATTCCCCTCCCGTCCGCAAAATGGCTTCAACCTCTCGATAAACAATTTGACAATCCCGGGCATCGCGTCCGTATATAGGGGAAACGCGATAATCACTCGCTCCGCGGACGCGAACGCTTCGACAAATCGCTCCATGTCTTTCTGAGAAACCAAATAATGGACCTCGTTGGTATGCCCCTTATAGGTGGAGAACCCTTCAAGAAAACGGTCCAACAGGATCTTTGTATTACTGCCTTTCCCTCTGGGGGAACCATTAAATAGTGTCAAATGCACGCGCCACCTCCCGCGGTTCATCAGTCGTTCGCTTCACAAACGCCAGCCGGGATTTGAAATTAATGGATAACCGCCGGTAACAATCTGAAATAATCCCAACATCTTCCTCATCACAATCTTCCAGCGGTTGCAACAAAAGACCCAGCACCGGATACGAATCATACCGTTTGATATGGTGGCACTCCCCCTGGTCCATCTCGATATAGGGAAGTACGAGCGGAATCAACTTGTCGCACGTCTTCTTCAAAAGCCCACTGGTAAACCCCATGATCACCGGCGACGCGAATAACAATGCATCCGAATTAATGACCCGCCGGCGCACATCCGCGGAATCATCGGCAAACACACACTCACCCGGCGTTCTCACCCAACAACCCCAACAACCGAGGCATGTTTTTATCTCCATCTGCCGCAGCGGGATCACATCGACAGTATGCCTCTTACCGTCTAAAATTCCCACCAGATTGGCCACATACCTCTCAAAATCCAGGTTGTCCTCAGCCGGGTTTCCATTCAAAATCGTTATCTTCATCCGAACTCCTCTCGAGCCAAAACTAAATCCCCTCGTTTGCAGTATATCATGATCCACAACCATTGTAAATTTACTTGAAAAAAACCTCGAGAAAAAGCATATTTCAGCGCTTAAAGCTTTACTTCAATGAACTGTTAAGATACAATTTACAATCGTACCAAGGAGAATAATATGGCCAAAACCTTCGTTGAAAAATTGTTCAGCCTCAAGGCGGGGCAGGATGTTTCGGCCGGAGCCATTGTGTCGGTAGAGCCGGATTATGTCATGAGTCATGACAACGCCGCCGCCATATCCAATACGTTTAAAAAGATCGGAGTCCAAGATGTCAAGTATCCCCAGCGGATCGTCATCATCCTGGACCATGAGATCCCAGCTCCGAAGGAATCATCCGCCACCAATCACAAAGAAATCCGCAATTTTGTCAAAGAACAGGGCATCCCCAACTTCTATGACATCAACAACGGCATCTGCCACCAGGTATTGGTGGAACAGGGGTATGCCACCCCGGGTAAACTCATTGTGGGCAGCGATTCCCACACAACGACCTATGGCGCTCTCGGAGCTTTTTCCGCTGGAATCGGACGGTCCGAAGCGGCGGCTATCTGGGCCACCGGCGAATTATGGTTCCAGGTGCCGGACACCATGAAGATCGAAGTGAACGGCGACATGCCGGACCATATCACCGCCAAAGACATCGCGCTGCACATCATCGGCAAAATCCGTAGCGACGGCGCCGATTACCGGGCGGTGGAATTCACCGGCAGCACAATCAACGCCATGAGTATCGCCGACCGTATGGTTCTCTCCAACATGGCCGCCGAGATGGGAGCCAAGAACGGCTACGTCCCGGCAGACGAAAAAACCGTCGCGTTCCTGGAAGGACGGGCCAAAGACGAATACGAAGCCCTCTATTCAGACCCGGACGCAACCTTTGTCGAGACAGTCGTCATCGATGTCAAAGATATCGTTCCGGCGGTTGCCAAACCGCACACCGTGGACAACTACGCCCCCATCGACGACCTGGCGGGAACGAAGATCGACCAGGCCCTCATCGGCACCTGCACCAACGGCCGCCTCATAGACCTCGAAGCCGCCGCAAAAGTACTGAAAGGCAACAAAGTCGCGGTCCGCACCCTCATCATCCCTGCCTCCTGGACAGTGTACAAGGAAGCCATGAAAAAAGGATTGCTGGAAGTATTCATCGACGCCGGCGCCATTGTCTTGAATCCCGGCTGCGGCCCCTGCCTGGGCGCCCACATGGGAGTCATGGCGCCGGGGGAAGTGACCTTCTCCACCGCCAACCGTAACTTCAAAGGCCGCATGGGCTGCCGTGAAGCCGACATCTACCTCGGCTCGCCCCTGGCAGTGGCGGCATCCGCCATCACCGGCGAAATCACACACCCAGGGAGGTTCTTATGATCCAGAAATTTACCGGAAACGTATGGAAATACGGTGATAATGTCAATACCGACGTCATCTTCCCGGGGAAATACACCTACCAGAAGATGGAACCGGAAGAAATGGCCACACACGCCCTGGAAGATCTGGACCCTGAATTCATAACCAAAGTTCAGGACGGAGATATTCTGGTGGCGGGAAAGAATTTCGGCATGGGATCGTCCCGCGAACAGGCGGCGGTAGCCATCAAGTACGCCGGCATCCGCGTCATCATCGCCAAATCCTTCGCCCGCATCTACTTCCGCAACGCCATTAACGCCGGAATGCCGGCCATCAAATCCCCCGAAGCTGTGGAAGCCATCGAGAACGGCGACAAAGTGACCGTAGATATGGAAAAAGGTGAGATCATCACCCCAAAGGGAACATTCAATTTCCCCCCCTACCCCGGCACAGTCATGGAAATCCTGGATAACAACGGATTGATCAATTTCATCAAAAACAAAATAAAAAAGTAAAACAATGAATCTTACCGTAGACAGAGACAGCGCAGCGGCACGCATACACGCTCCGTCTCTCGAACGGATAAATCATAGGAGGAATTATGTCTAAACGGACTATCGTGTCAATGCCCGGGGACGGAATCGGGAAAACAGTTCTACCGGAAGCTATCCGCGTTTTGGATGCAGCGGGCTTCGAAGCGGATTACGTTCATGCCGATATCGGCTGGGAATTCTGGTGCAAAGAGGGCAATCCCCTCCCCCAGAGAACACTCGACCTGTTGGAAAAACACCACATCTGCCTCTTCGGCGCCATCACATCCAAACCCAAAGCCGACGCGGCCAAAGAATTGGCCCCCGAACTTCAGGACAAAGGCTATGTCTATTACAGCCCCATCGTCGGTCTGAGACAGCACTTCGACCTGGACATCTGCATGAGGCCCTGTAAAACCTTCAAGGGCAATCCCTTGAATTTTATTCGTCGCGGTAAAGGCGGCACCATCGAAGAACCGGAAATCGATGTGATGGTGTTCCGTCAGAATACCGAAGGCCTGTATTGTGGTGTCGAATGGACCAATCCCCCGGACGACGTCTATAAAGCCTTCGAAACCCACCCAAAATTCAAGAACTTCGCCAATTGCCCCAGGGAAGAGTTGGCTATATCCACCCGTATTTTTACCAAACACTACACCGAACGGATCGTGCGGGCCGCCTTCGAGTATGCCAAAAAGTTCGGATACAAATCCGTCACCATCTGCGAAAAGCCCAATGTCATCCGGGAAACCTCCGGTATGATGCTGCACCTGGGTCTTGAAATCCAAAAGGAATATCCCGGCATCGAATTGTGGAACACCAATATCGACGCCCAGATGATGTGGATGACCAAAAATCCCGAAACCTATGGCGTCGTTGTCAGCGGCAACATGTTCGGCGATATCGTGTCGGACGGCTTCGCCGGTCTGGTGGGCGGCCTCGGATTCGCTTGCTCCGCCAACATCGGCAAAGATGTGGCCATCTTCGAACCGACCCATGGTTCCGCTCCCAAGTACGAAACCTTCGAACCCTCCATCGTCAACCCCATCGCCATGATCCTCTCCGCGTGCATGATGTTGGATCACATCGGCGAGAACGAAAAAGCCGTCAAAATCCGCGCCGCTATCGCGGACGTAGTGGAAGAGGGCAAGGTCAAAGCTTATGATATGATGAAGCTCAAAGGCACCCAGGCAGTATTGAAAGAGGGCGCCGCCTCCACCACCCAGATGACGGATGCTGTCATCGCCAAATTGAAATAACCAAAACCAATCTAACATAAAAAGGGACACGTACTTCGCGTGTCCCTTTTTTTTTATTCAAACAAATAGCTTATTCTTCATCCACCGGCACAAATTCGCCGTATTGTTTCGACACGATCCGGCACTTGCCTTCGGTTTGCCAGCGGGTATTGAAATTATAATAAAAATCCAGATACTTCGAATCCCCACCGCCATTGGTGGTAATCAAGTAGCGGTTGCTTTCGGTCCCGATCAAACGCGCGATATCCCCCGGATAAGGCCGCCCACCTTCAGCCGACGGATCCACCGGAACCCAACCATAATTAGGCAAATACACTTCCGGCCAACGGTGCCACACATCATCGATCCCTTTATCCTTACTACGAATCACCACTGATCCGGCATACCGGGCCGGCAATCCCGCCGCCCTGCACATGGCGATAAACACGAACGAATACTCGCTGCACGACCCAGTCCCCCGTTTCAACACCGTAGGCGCCGGATTCCAACCGCCCAACGGTTTGAGCTTGTACTCGATCTTATCCAAAATATAATTAAAAATCTTCCGCATCATCCAATAGGGCCGTGTCTCATCGCCCACCGCCGCTTTGACCGCCGACTGCACCACCGGATGCTCGATGTCATACTTGAAGCCGTCCTGCAAATAGATCTTCAACTTCTTGGGAATATCTTTCAAATCCCCAACCCGTTCCGGGAAGATGTAACATTCGGTATTGTGCATCCGCGCCTTCACCTTCATCACCGAACGAAGCATCGTATCGGACTTTACATCCGCATAACGGAACCGCGCGAATGTCTGCCCCCAGCGATCCTTCACAAACTCATCGGGCTTCGGGTCATAGCCGATCTCCCCCAGAATATCCTGATTGTCCAGATCTTTGGGCACCGCCATAAACACATCCACATCCTTCACAGTGTCCGGTCCATAATTCCTGAACTCCTGCACGATCTCCCAATCATAGACTTTCGGCTCCAACCGCCGCAAAAACTTCTTGTCTTCCAGATCCAATTTACAGAGTTCCTCTGTCTGATGGTCCGCCGTCCAAAGAGTCTCGCCGTCCCAACAAATACCATACGGGTAAGGTCCCACCGAGCGCACATACGTCACCACATTCCCATTCTCCGGGTTCACCCGGTACAACATATCGTCCCCATTGTCCGAGGCCCAGATATATGTGCCGTCAAATGTCAAATCTTTCACGTCCGGCGACGGAGCCGTGATGTTCTCATGCATCATCCCGTCCTGCCGGTTGATTTTCAGCAGCTTTTTATTGCCCCTGTCGATCATCCACAAGTACGATCCGTCAAACGTCATGCCCCCCGGTTTGCGGGAATTGGATTCCAATATCTTCTCCGCCACCCCACTCTTCACATCGATGCCATAGATCCACCCCTCCGACGCGTCAATGCACCAGAGCAGCTTCCCATCCCAGGCCAATCCCACCGGATCATACCCCGGAGCGTTCAATGTCTTCACCACGTCCCCGGTTTTCGGGTCGATCCCGTTCAATTCAGCGGCGCGGCTGTCCGCCAACCAGATCAACGTCCCGTCAAAGCACATAGCCGTAGGATGATGCCCCGGTGTCTTGAAGGTTTTCACCGCGTCCCCCACCATCGCAGGCAAAACCAGCCCGCAACACAACAATAAGATTGCAAACATACCAAAACGTTCGGTCCTTTTCATATTACCTCCATTGAAAAATCCATTGTAGCAGGACAAAATCAAAATGTAAAACAGTTGAATCTCACATTTTTCTGCACTATATTATATATAGGAAAGATTAAAGGAAAAAGTGGAAAAAATAAGAGGTGCCACATGAAAACTAACATCAAACCAATCACCCTACTTGCCGTCTTCCTGACAACCATCGCCATCCCGGCGCACGCCGCCCTCTACAAAAACGAAGTCATCGACGGCCAGACGTTCCGGGCCGAGGTGTGGCTCGAAGAGCAAAAAGACACCTACCGAGCCAGCGTCGTCTTCGTCAACAAAGCCGCCAACCTAATCTTCGACACCAACCAAATCCTACCCCAAGTCTCCCGCAACGACCGCTATCTCACCCTCTACCTCTTCGACGAACACATCATCAATCCCGACAAAATCAAAGCCAAACAAGTCATCTCCCCAGACAACATCACCAACGACAACGAAGACCCCTCGACCTGGCCCCCCGCCGCCACCTGGTACATCAAACTCTACCTAACCCCCCAAGAGGAGGAGTAGGTTCACAAGTATACAATTTTCTAATCTATCCCGAAAAACTTGTTGATTTTTCCGAGACATGATCATGGTTCGCAGTTTAGTTCGGTAATGAATATGGTGATGGTTGGGCCAGCGTCAGTAATACCTGGAACTTTAGAGCCGGTGCCGGTTGAATGCGGATGCTCTTTTCGTCTAAATTGTGGGATCCACCTTGACCAATCCGCAGATTCCCACAACAGCTCCCGAATCATCATGCATAAATTGGCATGAAGCTTTGAGCAACAACTCTTTACCGTCCTTCGCCTTCCAATAAAGAGTAATTTCGTTAGATTTACCTTTGACTCTCATATAATCTAACATCAGAGGCCTATCATCTTTGTAAATATAAAAATCAAGAATATCCCTACCGATGAGATCTTCTTTTTTTGAGAATCCTAGAATGTCTACCATTGCTTCATTGCAATAAGTAAATTTCCCATTGCTGTCTACTTGATACACTCCAAATGCCAGATTTTCGGAGAAATCAAAAAAACTTATAGGACTCGGCCCTTCCACTACTGCCATTTCATTTACTTCACTTGACAAAACCCCCTCCTCGAAGGATTGATGCATTACCTTCTTTTCCACCTCGGAAAAAACTTCCTTTTAACTAAATTAGTAATAGAATGTCGCTATTTTTTCAACAAAAAAATGAAAAAAATTTTAGCAAAATCGCTTCGATTAGTTATCGTTACCATCTTTTATCCTTGAGAATTTAGTAATTTTTTCGAAATCCGGGGAAAAATCTTCCCAAATGTAGGTTTTTGTGGGGTAGTCGATGAAAGTGGGACGGAAGCCGGGGCCGAATAGGGAGATGGCGCGGGTGAAACTTTTTCCGGCCGGGACGTGGAAATGAAAGATGTGTTTCCCGGTTTGGGTTTGGAAGATGTCGATGCGCATGATCATGGTTTTGCAGTTTAGTTCGGTGATGAAGCCGATGGTGGCTGGACCGGTTTTTAGCATGCCGAGATGGAAGGTTTTCTGTTGGTATGGGGTGTAGTGGACAATGAGGTTGCGCTTTTTCCATCGCTCTTCTTGGCCGTCGGTTTTGAAGTAGCCGGTTTGCCGTGCTTCTTCGAGAGTGTAGAGTTTGGCTTTTAGTTGGGGGAGGGCGATGGTCTTTTTTGTGGCGGTCTTGGGATTGTAGACCATGTAGGTGTTTTGAGTGTTGAAGGAATAGATGATCGAACCGTTTTGCTCGAAGCCATAGGTCGAGGGGGTGAAGTAGAGGAAAGCGATGGTGCGAACTCCGTTGTTGGTGGAAAGCTTTCGTTTTAATTCTTCCTGGCGTGAATCGATGACGACTTCGGTTTTGACCAGATGGCGGTGATCCAGGGAGTTCAGGATGATTGACATTTCTATTTGTTCGCCTTTGATGGCGCTTTTTCCAATCACGAATTGGTCGCAGGGGGCATCGCCGAAGAAATCGACAAAGTGGCGGCTTTGGTAATGTCTGGAGCTGTAGAGATACTGGAAGTCTTTGTCGAACACAACGATTTTTTTGTTTACATCGTAAATGAAGAACTTGTCGTCGTGGTATTGGATAATTGTCGGGGCGCATAATTCAATGGGGGCGGCGCAATCTCCCTTCTTTAGATGAACGGTCTTTTTCAGCGAGCCGTCCTTCATGGAGCGAATATAGATCACCACCTTCTCTTCGATCTCAGATTCCACTTCGTCCCACACATAATACTCCAACCTCTCCCGGCTCATACCGATCAATTGACCGGAACTGGCATCCAGAGTCACGACCTCCCCGGTTAGTCCCTGGCAAACAAACATCAACATCAAAACAACAAGCGTCCACAAACGTTTCACCTCAGATTTCCTCCTGGTATTAACAAGAACTTAATTTTAACACATGAGCGGGAATCACATAAAGCCTTTATTTGGTTATATTTGAATAGATATCTTCGTTCTTAGACATGCCCCTTCACTATGTTTCACTCCTTTCATTTTTCAACCAATGTTTGCCTCTTAATTATACTCAAGTACAATTTGTTTTTAAACAGTCTGCAGGCCCAGAGCTTTTTGTTGTTTTGTGACCTCTCTTAGGAGGTGTTTGACCTCTTTGTTGCCGTTGGTTTGTTCGGCCAGTCCTTCTGTAAGAGCCTCTTTCGCCTGGCTGAGGCATTCGCGTTTGGCCTCTTTCCGTTTTACATTTCCGGCGTTGGTCAGATGGCGGCTGGCGACATTGAGAGTGACTTGCACATAGAACTTCGCCTCTGTTTCCTGAATCAAATTCGCTATCTTTTCCTGGGAAGACTCATTGATGAGCGAACCGATTTGGCGAATCCGTTCGTGACATTCACCAAGCAACGCCATCCAGGTCTCGGCAACCTCCCCCACCTCTGAAGACAACGCTCCGACAATCGCTTCGCGGATGGTCTTTAGATCTTTCAAACAAGCGATTTGCCATTGGTGGGTGACGGTGGCGTCTGAAATCATATCATCCACCAGCTCTGAATCCAATGGCTCCGCGACAATAGTACGCACCAATTTTCTGAATTTCCTGCGTTGGTTCCAGGTAACGATCAGTCGCTTCCAAACAATGAAACCGAACACCGGAATCGCCATTACCAAAACGACTGTCCCAAGCACGATCCCGCCGTCATTCCCAAGCCCTTTGAAGGCATCGATCACCTGGAAAACAATATATATAAAAACTAAAAACGCAATAATCGCACCCATCTCTCTCTCCTCACGCACCACTGAAGTTCTCAGGGTGGATTCTTTCGACAATTTCGAAACCGTTTCTCACTTTAAACTCCATATTGTGGACAAAATTCTCCATGCAATCAGAGGGATCAAGGTTTTCAAAGTTGAGGGTTTCCATCGTCTCCCTGGTGAACAATACAGAGAGAATCGGTTGGGACTCCTTGTATCCGGTCTTGGTGTTCAAAATATCCCCAACCGCGTGAACGAACACCTTCTCGAAGGGCAACAGGGCGAACAACTCCCGCGCGATCCGCAAAGCGCAGCCGCAGATGTAGTCTTGATACAACTCATTGAACCGTGTCACCGGCATCTTCTTGACCGACAGCTTCCCGGTTTTGAGCACCGTCTTGATTTCCCCCGGAATCACCTCTTTGCCGTTCACATCGAGTGAGACCTCAATCTCCTTACTGCTGTCGAAATTGAACGCCAACCGCGAACCAAGGTCGGTAATCTCCCGGAAGGGACCGATGGCATCGATGACCTCGATCATCACCTCCAAATCCCCAGCCAGAACATAATCCGACCTCAATCTCTTCCACTCCCAAGCCTTGAAGAAGTTTTCGAACTCCATTAACTGCAGCGAATACTCCTCGGCGTCCATTGCCCGCCCCACATCGATAGCGTCGAACAATTCCTGCCGTTTTCTATTCACCCGGAAAAAAAGAGTATCAAGAACCGACGCCTCATATCCGTCGAATAACTCCTGCGCCGCCTTCTCATGGACATCCGGTTTATCGGGAATCCCCGGCGGCAATCCCTCGTTGATAGCCTGCCAATCAACAAATTCGCAACATTCTTTGTGAACCGAAAGCAAACTCCCGATTCGCTCTTCATACCCCTCGACCTCATACCTCGCCCGCTCCAATTCCTCCATTTTATCGAGCTCCTTTCGCTCCCGTTCGAGTTCCCGTTGCTGCCGCGCCTCTTCACGAGCCGTCCGCCGTTGAGCAGCTTCCCATTCGCGTAAAAAACCTTTCAGTGTCATAACACCTCCTGTGATTATCCACTGGCACCATATCCGATCCCCCACATTATAGTTCGAAAGTTTGTGAAATAACTCAACAATTATAAATCTTTATACAACTGGATAAATCTTTACTCGATTCGAGGTTCGTTCGGAGCTTGTACATCTTATCGTTTAATATTATAATCATCGCATGAAGAAACTACCCATCTGGATTCAGACCTTCAAGGAGATTGTGGCTGAGAACTATCTCTACATCGACAAGACCAAATACATCCATCAGTTGGTCTCGAACGGCGGTAAGTATTACTTTTTGTCCCGGCCCCGGCGGTTTGGAAAATCGCTCTTGATTTCGACATTAAAAGAGCTTTTCCTGGGCAACAAAGAATATTTCAAGAACCTCTGGATCCACGACAAGGTGGATTGGCAAGAACATCCGGTGATTCATCTGGATTTTTCCGGCCTACGCTATGGAAACCGACGCAGCCTCGATCGTCGCCGACATCAAAGAGTGGTATAACGGCTATTCCTGGGATGGGCGGAGCTTTGTCTTCAATCCATTCTCCGTTCTTTCATTCTTCGCCAAAGAAGAGTTCGGCAACTACTGGTTCGAGAGCGGAACCCCCTCATTCCTGATGAAACTGATCAAAGACACCAAGCTCGACATCACACAATTCGACCATTACAGAACCGGCGAAGCGATATTCGAGTCCTTCGAGCTGGACAAAATCAACGTCGCGGCCCTCCTCTTCCAAACCGGCTACCTAACAGTCAAATCCGTAGAGCCCATCGACCGCACCCGCCGCCACTACATCCTCTCCTACCCCAACCAAGAAGTAAAAGAGTCCTTCCTCGAACATCTCTTAAGCGATTATTCGGGCCGTTTCCCCAACGAAGTGAGCATCCTTGTCTATGATTTAAAAAAGAGCCTCCAATCAAGAAACCTCGATAAATTTATGGAGATCATGAATTCTGTCTTTGCGAGTATCTCCTACAATATTTTTATAAAAGACATGGAGGCCTACTATCACAGTGTCATCTACCTAACCCTCATGTTATTGGGCATCGATGTCCAAACGGAAATTCAAACCAATCGCGGAAGAATCGATGCTGTCGTCGAAATGGACAACACCCTCTTTATCATGGAATTCAAACTGGGAACAGCTCTAGAAGCCATCAATCAAATAAAACAGAAAAAATACTACGAAAAATACCAACACCGCACATCCACTTCCATCTACATCATCGGCATCGGCATCGACACCGAGAACCGCAACCTCTCATCCTACCTAATCGAAAAGGTCCAATAGCAAGAATAGACAGGCACCGAAGAATTACTTCCGACTCAAAAGAAGGTAAAAATAAGAATCGGCGCCTGCCTTTTATAAGTATCAAGCGTTTATGTGGATTGAGACCCGACATTAGGTTGTACGGATATTTCCAGTTCCTTGCTCATGTCCTTTAAAGCCGCTAACACCAATATTCCAAAAATTGAGAATAACGCAAGTAATCCCCACCAGGGGCTTCTTCCTTTGGCCTTGGCATAAAATCCAAATCCAACAACCAGCATTACACCGCCGATTAGAAGTAACAAATCGGATTGCATCCCATACCCCACTCCATTCAAAATAAAACCGGGAATTCCGATAGCCAGACTTTTGTTGTTGTCTTCTTTAATCATTTCGTTGACTCCTTTTTAATTATATTTTCCATTCAGTTTCTGCCCTAAGAGAGCGATGCTGTTAATCCAGCCGTTCCCAATCCGAGTCCCATTATTGGTTTTGGCGGAGACACGATACCACATCGTGCCGTTCACATTTTTCTTTTTCAAGATCTTGATTTGCCCCTCCCTTTGAATGTATCTAACCTGACGCATCGCTAACGCCGGGTTTCCAGGATTGTAATGAGGCATCAATGGAGTTTTTTTCGACAAAGTGTACACGGCTCCAACGTCCAGATCCATGGGATTTAAATTCGGAACTGGCGACCTCCCCACCGGTGGTTCTTTCATCGGAAACTTGAACATCACTTTGCGATTGACAGTTCTAAATCCTCTATGGGTCACAGCCTTGCCCACAAGATTCACATTATCTTCGCCAAAACCGGGATTCCGCTGCCTGATTGGCACCACTGCACTCAGTTCAACTTTATTACTCACCGAAGCCACATCGAAGCCATAGCCCAAACGGGACATTTCCACCTGTTTCTCCCTCAACAGTCGTTTCCATCTCTCATTATTCAAGGGGACGATTTGTTCGTTTTTGAATTTCAGCAGCGAGTTTTTGCTGCTATAGTAGTCAACCGAATACAGTTCGGAATCCCCTTTCTCTTTGTAAGAGCGGGACACACCGACAATCACCGTGGTATCGTCGGGAAGATCCGTATCAATCCGAAATTTAAGTACACCATCCTTCAATTCAGTCCGTAAGTCAAACTGATCACAGACAATCTTTTTGGGCGACAAATCACACCCAACGAAAGCCACGCTTAAAGCAACCAATATTCCAGTCAAAATAAAAAAAACTTTCATGATACAAACCTCCTATATTAAAGCCTTACTACAAACGACAAGTTATTTACTCCGTCAGGAGTTATGGCTCAACCGGTCAACCCACCATTTGCTTTCAATTCCACTTCCATCTCCGAGTATTTCACCAAAAGATCGAAAGAATACTGTCTAAAAAACTTAAGGTAGCGATAAAGTAAAACCAGACTCAAAACCAGGGAAAAAATGATCCACGAATATCCAACCGAATCCTTCTGGAAATTAGCAATCAGGAACATGATTGAAGTACAAAAAAGCGAGAAGGACATATTCCGGGCAAACGCGTAGAGATTGCGGAATTGGTCCAGTTTTCCTTGAACTCGCTCATCTCGACTCATTATCGAATAAGCGTGCTCAAAAAAACCGCTGCCCCGGGCATCGATTCCCTTACTCTTCGCAACCCCTACGATGCGCTTCTGTGTTTTCTTAGGAAGCGGTTGATGATATCCAGGGAAGATGGATTTCAAAAATTTCCGTCCTGGTTTCCCCATTAATAGAGATGTTGGGCTTCTCAACAACTTTTTAACCAGAAACTTTTCAAGTAGGAATGACGAGAAGTGCGCCACACAATGCCCACAAGTATAAGAGAGAAAAATCAGAAAGAAGAAGAACTGGATACTGATGTCCTTACTCAAGAGCCATTGATATCCAAAGAGATAATCAATGGCCCCAATAACCACACTACCACTTGATAGATAGGCGAAGAAATCATAAACATTAAACGGAATTTTGCTCATTCTCAAGTTCGCTACTATAAATCCTTGTGTTCAAGAGATTCTGTTCTAAAGCTACCATCTTGATAAATATCGAACTTAACAGTATGGTCATTTCTTGTGGTTAAAACTTTTCTATTCCGCCCATCGTGTAAAATACCGTTTGAAAAATTAGAATACAAACTGTGCTCCTGTGTGCCATACATAATCTCTTTGTCCGATATTACAATCAAATCTGGATTACAATAGTCGAAGACCTCTCTACAAAATCCATTTTCTCGGCCGTGGTGGGACGCGATGAAAATATTCACATTCTCAAGATGCTGACAGAAGTCGTCTCTTTCTAAAAATTTTTCCCAACCATCTTTTTCTAGATCCCCAGGAAAGATTATTCCAGCATCTCCAAATTCAATAAACGTAACAACGCTCAGGTTGTTTAATCCAGAAAAATCTTCTGGACAATGAAAAAAAGGGGAAACATCCAAACCATTACCCCTTTTGATCGCCGGTTGCTTATAACGCTCTTTATATTCAAGATACTTCTTAACTCCAGGCCCTATTCCATTTTCTCTTTTTTCCATTTTAATCCGATTTGCACTAAGCTTAGAATTAATAGATATTATCTCAGGCGGACGTCTTTCATCTATCCCACATAAGTCCGAAACATGATCCTCATCAACGTTCGAGACTACTAGCTTTTTAATATTAAAGCGATTCTGAACAACCCAATCAGAAGGGCGCCATCCAGTAGATGCATTATGTCCGCAATCTATCATTATTAACTGATTGTTTGGAGTAATGATTGCATTGCATGCACCATGCTCCACGTCAAAAACATATAGTTGTGTCTTGCCAAGATTCATTTACAGCCTCCTGAAAAATATTTGTTTTTATAAGAAAAACTCAAGTGCATATCTCCAAGACAAAGAGTGTTTTCATCATTGCTTTCTACCTCCCATATTTTGATGTCCTTTCCAAAATATGCATTGCCGCTTTTCCTATCACAAATATTGTAGTCGAAGGATTCTCACGAAACGTTAATATTTATAAATGTTGGCATTAAAGATTTATAAATCTTTATAATCGGAATATTTAGATATGGGAGTAAAATCAAAGCTAGTCTTCGCTACAAACTTATTAGCGGTTGCTTATTGGAATATCCAGGATATAAAAGCGGCGGTTAGGAATCACCGCATGGTGCGGAAGACGTTTTCGATGCTCTGGAGTTCCTCTTCTGTAAGGGAGGGGGCATCCAAGAGGCTTTGTTGTAGTTTAGCACTGCTGATCTTATTATTCTTTTTTCCTTCCTGTTCTTTGCTAACACTTTTGATAGCGATAAAATCCAGATGTTGTAAGAAATTCAGCAGCGCTTCGCCCTTTTCATTATCCTTTATTTCTAAAACAATTTTCAATGGATTTTTTATTATTATAAAAAACTTTTGACACTCTCGACATATTTGATCATGTCACTCAGTCTGTCGAGTAAAGCATACAATTTTTCGATTTTGATGGACGTGTATTCGTGGGCAAGGAGGTTTCTCAATCCCACCATCCCGACTAGATTCTCTTCTAATTGGCTGTCAATGTAGTTAAATTTCTTTAATAGCTCTATACACTGGTTATAAGTAGTTGGATTTCCAAGGTTGTACTTTCCGACCAGGTGACAGGAGATATCTATGATAATTTGGATCGATTCCAAGTAACCATATCTCAAAGCCCATTCCAGAGGTTTGCTATCCTTGATTTGGTCGATAGAATAGTTGCTCTTAAACTCATTAAGTTCTTCGATGTTGCCTTCCAGCATATTCAACCGTTCAAGCATAGTTGCGTTCTCCGAATTTCCCTTGTTGGATGCGTCTTTTCAGGGCGGCGTCCATGCGGTCGAGCATTGGTTTGATGTCGAGATAGTAGAGAAGGACTTTTCGCTTGTAATCGATGTAAGCGTCGTTGTCTTTTATGAAGAGGGGGATGGCGTGAGCTTGGATTTCGAAGGCGAAGCGAGGATTTGTTTTATAGAGAACGTTGAGAATGACGCAATCGACCTTGCGGGTGACGATATTCTCGAGCCCGGCGATGATACGGCCTAATTCTAGAAGATCAAGCTCTTTGTCGGTAAAAATACCAACATCCACATCACTCATCGGAGTCGTCTTGCCTTTGGTCATCGAGCCGAATAAGAGAGCAAAACGAATCGATGGATAATTCTCAAGAAAGCTTGATAATTCAGCCTGCATAAAAACACTATCCATTGATTCTTCTCCCTGGCAATCCCGGATTTACATCCGACTCTTTTTCATAAAAACAAATGAAAAAAAATTGTTTCATCCAATACTCCTCTTCTATTTTATCATAGCCCTGCAAATATTCAAAATCCGTTTACAAAATGGATAACGATGATGGGAATCTCGTCTGAGTAGATCGATATATTTCATTTCTGTACTAGAGGCTTCATCGAGGCCTTCAGGAGAGAGTTCTGCTTTATTGGGATTGGGGAGTTCCGGTTTGGGAGATGATCTAAATAGTGATGGCGATGCTACAAATCCAGTACACCGCGATCCATATGGTGACGGTCACGATCCAAATACGGGTGGGAACCAAGGGGGATAGATAACGAACTTTTTTCGTGATGAAGTTGACAATCGCAGCGAGCCATCGATTCTGTGGTCGAGGAAGGGCTCATGTTGAAGGATATCTGCATCTTCGAGTGGTTGGAGGGGAACGTTGACTTGTTTTTGCTTTGCTGTGAGAGGGTAAAGGTGTATTTGGAGGAGGTGGGGATTCAATTTAGGGAGGGAATGATTCAAATCGTGATGGTAGGGATTCAAATCCGTTATATCGCGATCCAAATCCGTTATGTCTGGCGTTGAAAAATGAAGGATGTGCCGCTGATTGAGGTGTTTTAGGAGAGGGAATAGGTGGTCGGCGTGAATTTGGAGGTAGAATTGATGAAGAGAAGTGGCGGATGGGTGGATCCGCCCTTTTTGGGGTAGTCGGCTCCGAACTTCTCTCCACATAAGCTAATTCCCCCTACATTCAACATTGAAAGATTTAAATCATATTACACAAATTCGTTCGCCCCGATACTAATTCCACATTAGATACAGGTGGGCAAAGTAATTCATAAATGCAAGATTTGCAGGGAAGCAAATTACCGCGAGTTAACCTCCAGCTTTTTCGGGAAACGAGTTCTTTTAATACGAGATCAAATATTTTATGTTGATGGATATTTCCAATCGGACTTTCATTGATATTTCCGTATACACATCCATCATACATAATAGTGAGTTTCCCAAAAAAGGAAGGATTTATAGCATTCCGTCTAATAATTTCTTTCTGGGTAGGACGGGAATTCACTATATCTTCCCGTGAGGGAAAAACATATTTTTTAAAAAAAGTCAGGTTATTATTGCTGAAGTAAGGGTGAAAAGTATAGTTTTCAAGGGCGAATTCGTTTATCAATTCTTCAAGTGCGGCTAAATCGTTTTCATCGCCAATTAGTACGACGAGATTTGCATCAATGCCGCATTTATTGAGAATGCCCATTGCTTGAGAAAATGAGGCCCTATCAAGAGGAAAGTGTACTCCAACATTCAAGGTAATCTTATTATGTTTTAGGCCATCAATCCTGGATTCGTATGGAGGTATGAGATTAGAATAGTGGACAAAAAGCTCCTTTTTAAAACTGTAATGTTTCAATAACTCCATCAATAAATTGTAAGATGAATATTCAAAAACATTTCCACCCAAAATAGTGCAACGCTTCATGCTACTTTTTCTGACACTCTCAAATAATCTTTTAATACTGCCGACGTCAAGCTCTTGTTGCCCTATGGAAGTTTTTGTGCAAAAAGTGTATTGTTTATAAGCGGAATCGCAAATAGTGCAATTCTTGGTACAATTATTATTTACGTAGAGGAAAATCTCATGCAGAAACGTTTTTAATTCAGGGATCAACAGGGATAAATCCTTTTTTTTTAAAAGCTCGACATCATTTTGAATATGATAAATCGGGGGAAACTGGAACGGTTTCTGCATTGAGAGTTCTTTTTCAAAAATATCTCCCATAAAGTGCACTCTTACCATCTTGATAAACCTTGAAACCTCTGGAATACTTACCTGTTCCTCAGTTAATTCCACGATTCTAAACTCATCCTTTTTTAGAAAAGCTCTGGCAATTTCCAATGTATCCGGTTTATCTTTGAGCTCGATGACCTCACCATTCAATGGATTATACAAGAGACACATATTTGCTTTAACTGATATATGAACGTAAGGCTCCAAATAGAACCAATAACGTTTTTCACTCATCAATACCCTCTTTTAAAGAATTTAGGTAAAACTCAGGTTTTTCTTCCATCAAAGACATCCGATCCGATAAAAAGCTCTCAAATGATTCCTTATTTACAAAAAAAGGGCAATCCCCCACACCACTGTCCTGAATTAGATAAAATATGCATTGACTGCATTTACCAGTCAAATAGCAATTATGACACTGAGACATTTTGTCATAAAATCCATTGATCAGATTTGCTACATCCTCGCAATCCAAATGTACACCATTCACGTCGACTTTTCCAAGTGCTACATGATACCCTACCTGTTCACACGGAAGAATCATTCCATCCACCGTAACATAAATCTTTTTGCTTAATGGAATACAGGTGCCGGTAGGGCAGACTTTGGCATTCCCTTCCTCAAAGAATAAATCGCTGTACCTCTTAAAATGGAAAGGATTGTAATGATGAGTGAATCGAGTCATCTCTCGTATATTCGGCAATTTGGATGCCATCTCCGCCACTATAACCTCATAATCTTTTGCTTCTTTTAGCTCTTGAATCGCATTTTTATAAATTTCGACAAACAAATCTTTTTTCTCGTTATTAATCCAAAACGGTCCAATTTCGCTGAAGTTTGGTACTTTACCAAATTGTTTTTTGAAATAACTTCGTATCCCCGAAATCGAGTTTTTCTGATGTAAAACAGCGTTAAAGCGAACATTTGTTTCAAAAAAATTTGGATGTCGCTTGTATAGATTCTTTAAGTTACTAAACACTAATTGATACGAGGGATGACCATCCATTAACACTCGATAACCATTCGCAGATGCGTCGCCATCGAGGCTAACAAGCAAATGAAACTTGTGCCGAACCAGGTAATCAGCATAACGCTCCAGCAAAAGACCGTTAGAAGTAATTCCAAAAGACACATGGAAACCCGAACTTTCTTGATGCATCTCGGCATATTCTACAATTTCCTTGATAAATTCGAAATTAATGAGAGGTTCACCACCGTAAAACCCGATATGATAACTCTTTTTTTGAGATTGCCCTGAATTATTCCTCCAAATGTCATAAAGATATTGAAGCAACGTTTTAGCAGTTTTTATTTCCATGGACTTATTACCTCTCCCCTGGTGGTGAGAGTATAAATCCCCATAGGTACAATAAAGGCATCTCATGTTGCATTTCTCAGTTGCTTCAAATGCAATATTTTCTACATGCAAGAGAGCGGATTCAACTTGATATTCAGTAATCCGTCCCGATGTTTTCCTTGCGAGATCTACTTCAGAGAAAAAATCATTGTCATTCAGAAAATCATATTTCGCAATATAATACTCGATTTGCCGTGGAGAAAAATACCCATAACCTTCCACTTTCACTTCTTCCTTTACTGTATTACTCCAGGAATGCAAATCGACGCCTCTATTTTTTAAATCATTCAAATAACCCAGAAGAGGGTGGGCTAACAAAATACGCTCCTTCTTGGGGCTAAAAAAATAATTATTCCCACTTTTTGATTTAAAGAAAGTTGATTTTATTTCAGACATACCAATCCTTTCAGAAAAGATACTTCAATACGCGGGGGAAAAAACTACTTACTATTCTTTATCCACCGAGAGCTTTGCTTAAACCCAAATACAGGTATATTGCGCATTATAATCGAGAAAAAAATCCAACTTCTCGATATCTCCAATTCCACAAGCATAACACGATTTCGTAGGAGCCTGCGCTCCTTTGACATCCTGCATTGCAGTCTCTTCCATCATCATTTTGTTTTGGAAAGTTAATTTTAGATCCCTAACTTTTAATTTTTTCCCCATTCGGTAAATCTCCTTTTTTTATTTTATTAAATACTTTTTTAAATAGTAGGTGTCTTGCTCGATGACTAAATAGATTTGGTTTTTGTTGATCTGGATGAGTTGATGCTCGGGGATTGTGATTTGGCCCTTGGAATGGAGGTGATGGTCGTAGATGTGGGTGATGAACCGGTTGTTTTTCTCTTTGTTGGTGATGGCGTAGAGGGTATCGTTTTCGTCAGCCACCAACGATTTGATGGCTGATTTGTATTTGGGAGCTTTGATGATCAATTGGGAAAACACTGGGGATTCTTTGGCCTGGGATAATTTTTTCTGCATTTCTATTCTTTCTCGAGGAGGATATTCTTCCAGTTTGTATTCTTTGTTTTCAAGGACCTCGAGTATCTCCTCCGTCTCGATGTCGAAGGAGATGATGCAATAATTGAATGTAGGCGGCACGATATAAATGTAGCGGCCACCGGCGAACCATTTGAAACCAGTCGTTTTTTCAAGATTTAACCAGTCTTTGAAGTCGTAGTAGTGCGAGGCCAGTTCGATTTTGCTCTCCGGGGAATAGAAGAACAGGCTTTTGATCGTGTTGCGGTGGTTGTCGATCTTGCGTTCGGTTGCCACAAACCGTTGCCCGTCGATGATGTTAATCATGCGGGGCAATCCTTTGGAGATTAGACTCCTGCTTTCGCCAATATAATTGCCGTTGAGGTCGAATTCGATGAGCCGTTGCTTGAAGTCAAAGACCAGGAGCTTGTTGTGCAAGAGCTTTATGGATAATGGTCGCGTGATTTCCCCCGGCCCTTCACCTTTTTTTGCGAAGGACTTTATATAGTCAAGATTAGAAGAGAACTTAGAAATTTGTTTATTGGCATCGTCCCAGATAAAAACATAATCGCCGTTGGCAACCATCAAATCCGGTTTGAAGAGTTCAAAATCCGCCAAATCTATAGACCGCTTGAGAACAACCTCTTTTGAGGCAAGACATATCGCGAGAAAAAGAATCAGCATGAATGGAATTCTCTTTTTGAAATATGCTCGTTGCCGGTTTCGGTGTCCCATTCCGAAAAAACTCCTTTTTTTATATTTTAATGTTAGTTTTGATGATAGCAAGTGGCCAATCGGATGTCAAGAGGAGTGGGACTGGATATTGAAGGCGAGGCGGGGGTCTGTTTTGTAGAGATCGACGATATTCTCGAGGCCGGCGATGATGCGGCCCAGTTCTATAAGGTCAAGTTCTTTAGTTTCCTTTCCTTTGGTTATGGAGCCGAAAAGGAGTGCAAATTGAATCGATGGATGATTCTGCAAAAAGTCGGTCACTTCAGCTTGTGGAAATGTACTATCCATGGATTCTCCTTCTCGGCGCTTTCGACTTATTTTATCATAGCCAGGAAAATTTCCAAAAAACAGCACGCAAAGGGGACAGGTAACGAACTTTTTTCGTGATGAAGTTGACAATCGCAGCGAGCCATCGATTCTGTGGTCGAGGAAGGGCTCATGTTGAAGGATATCTGCATCTTCGAGTGGTTGGAGGGGAACGTTGACTTGTTTTTGCTTTGCTGTGAGAGGGTAAAGGTGTATTTGGAGGAGGTGGGGATTCAATTTAGGGAGGGAATGATTCAAATCGTGATGGTAGGGATTCAAATCCGTCACATCGCGATCCAAATCGTGATAGTCATGATCCAAATCGTGACAGTCGTGATCCATATCGTGATAGTCGTGATCCATTTCGTGATAGTCGCGATTCAAATTGTGATAGTGATGATTCAAATTGTGATAGTAGTGATTCAAATCCGGGTAGTCGTGATTCAAATTGTGATAGTAGTGATTCAAATTGTGATAACCGTGATTCAAATCCGGGTAGTCGTGATTCAAATCAGTCACATTTGGGGTTTAAAGATGAAGGATTTGCTGAAGGTTGAGGTGGAGAGGGGTAGATTTCTTGATTGGGAGCATCAAATACTTGTATCTTGCGTTCCCGCGATACATTGAAAAAATACAGCACAATCCCAAACTCCAATAGTATAAATAGCAGATAAAACGGACGTTCCCAATTAGACATCGATCAGATCTTCACGGTGCGTTTTATTCGTTTAGATGGAACCTCGATGATATCGATCCGGCATTCGTTGTCAACGTAAAGCCAGGAAGTGGCAGCGATTTCGTTGTCGTTGAACAGTTGGGGTAGGTAAAAGAGACGGGGCGGAGGAGATGAGGAGGGGGACCTGGAAGGGATAGGTGCATGCGAGCTTCATTCTTTTTTATGAGGATTGTATTCGCAGAAAGGGTTCGATGCATATAGGTCCCCACCCATTTTCCGTGATATCTCCCTGCAATCAAAACAAAAATATCTCAATTCGCAATCTTTACATGTATCGACACAATCCTTGGTAATGGTCCAGTATTGTGTGATCTTACCGAGAATCAAGTTGACATCTTCCGTTTTAATATTGCCAACGACGATATCACTATAAATACAAGGACTGATATCCCCATTCGCCTTTACAGCGACCTTTCGCCCCCAACAGGTATTAAAGTGCATATCAAATTCATACAACTCTTCCGACAAAGGCCCTAGTTCATGCTTTTGCGTGAGTTGGGTTTTACAATGTTCGTCATTCTTCTCTTTGGTTTCAAAAATGGCATTTGGAAACAATCCTTTGGCATCGCTAGCTCCATATTGGGTTACACCTGTAATCATATAGCCTTTGAAGACATCGCGCACGGAATCTAGATCAACGCCATCATCTATCTCCAACTCAAACATATCCACTTTGTCCCGTAGCGATTCATTGATTTTGAATTGTATCGATGGAATCCAGGCATTATCCTCGACTTCAATGAGAAGATCCTCCTCATCGAGATTCCGAATGAATTGACAATCCCCTGATAGTTCTCTATTTTCAAAAGCTCTTAATTCCTCTGTTTCGACTCGTAACACATTTTTCTTGAGAAAGTCAAAAATCGCAGATTTAACAGGCCCATGCTGGATATAGATCATTTGGTGAAACCTTTTTTCACTCATACCATTTCCTCAAACGCAGAACTATTTTTTCTCTTTTTTTAACACACCAAAACAAGTAATCGTTTCGAAATCATCATCCACGTCTTGCCAGATATACACCTGTTTGTCATAGCAAAAAAAGGTTTGATTAAAACCCGGCCCAACCATAGACAGTCCCTTGAAGAAATTTTTTCCTACAGGAAGCTTTACACTCTCTATATATTTACCTGTGTTAACATGAATGATTTCAACCATGATATCAGTTGATCTGAAATCTATACTTGAAATAAAACCAACTAAATCTTTACTAATCTTGACCATGCCCAAATGATATACCTTCTCATGGTATGGGATATATTTTAATACAAGCCCCGCCTTTTTTCTCCTTTCCTCAAAGCCATCCGTCTTAAAATATCCAGCCAATCGCGCCTCTTTGCCTGAATACACTTTACCTTCAAGTTGAGGTACGATTACTACTTTTTTGGACCCGCTCACAGGATCATAGATAGAGTAATTATTTTTTGTGTTAATGCAATAGATTATCTTTCCACATTGTTCAAAACCATTTATAATCGGGCTAAAATAAGGAACTTCCACAAATTGAACTCCATTTTTCGCATATCGCTTCCTCTTGTATTCCACAAAAAATTTGTCAACGATTTTATCCTCTCGAACCAGGTGACTTTTAGTGAAGGAATTTAGTGCAATAAGAAGTTCTCCCCGGTCACGGCTAATTCTATATTCCCCAAGTACAAAAAAATTGTCTGGATCTTTACCCCAAAAATCCACAAAATGTCTATCTTTGTAATACCGGCTACTAAATAGCCATTTGAATTCCGAATTATAGACTGCTATTTTTCTATTAAGATCGTAAAGGAAAAACTTGCCATCACAAAATTGAACAAATGTTGGACTACACAATTCAGATGGAGCGACACAATCCCCCATATCCAATCGAACCATTTTCTTGAGAGAGCCATCGTTTAATTTGCGAATCTGAAGTAATATCTTGTTTTCAAGTTTGGATGATACATCATCAATCACATAATATTCTTCCCTGTCTCGACTTAAACCGACAAGCTGTCCAGGGCTCGTATCGAGAAGCATAACAGAAGATTCTATTTGTTTCTCCCGTTTAACATCACCCGCTAAGTCCGCAAATACATGCCAACTGGAGACCAGGCAAATAGCAGCTAATAAATATCGAAATATATTCATCAAATCACTCCTTCTCTTTTTAATTCTATATATTCTGAAAGCATTTTTTCAGTGATGTCCCTTTTTTCCCGGCACCACGAGGAATCCAAAACAAACTCCCCATTCCTCTCTATATTCGCAAAACAAATGCGGCAAAACGATCGAACGTTACACGTAGCGCATGATGACCTCACCAATTCACAAAACCGATTGAGCATATTTTGCATTCTCTCTAAATCGAATCCATCTTGTACATTTCCAATGGGACTGACGGAACCAATTTTCTCGCACACATGGAACATGCCATGACAATCCACGAACACCCTACTGTCGAACAAACATGTCCCGGATGTATCATGTAAACACCTTTTGGTCAGAGCTTCGTCAATTTTTTTATAAGGTTTTATTAAATTTTTTTCTATTGGGCTTAAAGACAATTCTTCGTTGCATTTATACTTTATTCGTTGAAATAGATACTCAACCGATTCGTCCCTTAAATTATCTTTACTTTCAATCCCATCATAAAAACATGTATCTCTTGAGTCTACCAGGCCTACTGTTACATCAAGTTCATTAACAATCGGATTATTTTCAAAAAAATCATAGTATTCACTAATTTTAATATAATCGGGAAACGTTGCAATCAGATTGATATTACCGTAGTAATACGTTTCATTAAATGACTTTATTTTTAACAAATTAGCCATAACGACATCATGCGACCCTGTGTCATTTCTAAAAACCCGATGCCGATCATGGATAGCCTTAGGTCCGTCAAGACTAATTAAAATTTTAAAATTCTTTTTTAAAAAAAAATCAAGGTGATCTAAATTAACCAAAGTACCATTTGTTGTTAGATAATAACTTAACTTAAAATCACGAAATCGTTTCTCAGCATAAGCCACTATATTTTTTATTATCGAGACGTTAAGCATGGGTTCCCCGCCGTAAAAGCCAAGTGCAAATTCTTTTCGCTGACGATCCTTGATTAAGTCATAAATCTTATTGATTCCTTCTTTCGCAACTTCGAACGAAATATTTTTATTCGTATGATTTCTTTTATAATAATATTTTCCGCTAAAAATGCAATATTTACATCGAAGATTGCAGTCCTGAGTAATCTGAAAAATTATTTGCCCCAGATTTTTTAGTTTTCTCTGAATGAAATCTCTATTGAAGTAGTGCTGCTCATACTTTTGATTTTCGCTTAATCCGAATTTTCGGAACAAATCCTTAAATTCAGAATTAATTAATTTGTTATAATGGGGAAGATACAAATAACGTCCGTCATCTAATAGTAACTGTTCCATTTGAAATGTAAACTCCAAAACCAATATATAAAGAATTTAGTCTGCCCCTCCCGCTTTCTAATAAAAGAAGGAGGGACAAGAAAGTTTCATTTTACAGCAATATTAACCAAGATAACTCTTCATGGTAGTGTTACTCTGGCCATCTTCGCATTGTGCTTCACATGCTGACAAATAGAAGTTGATTTGCGATTTTTTCAGAGAATCCCCTTGCGGCTTTCTTGTTGATGTAGTGATAATCTTTTCTATCATGATTTTCCTCCTTCTTTATTTAGTCCCAATTAGTAAGTTATATAGTTCAGTCTCTATAATGTTATTTTCTTTAACAATAAAGCAAAAAGATAACATGGTGTTTTTCTTTTTTCAACCCATAAAATTGTGATATTTCCATTATATATAGGAAGTTTAGGTGAATTTTTAAAACTCTAAAAAAGAAAATTGAGAACAATGACACTGTTTTGTAGGTACGGGAAGATATTTTCGTTCGGGAGATGATACAGTTGTAGATGGTGTGGTGGATGGGGGGAGGGGCGGGGCGGATTGGGGAATCCGCCCCTTGGGGGGAATGAAAATGTATGGTTAATTAGTTTGTTTTTCGGGGATGTTGTACCATTTGCGTCGGAAGAAGAAGGCGACGTTGACCAGGGCGATCATGACCGGGACTTCGACTAGGGGTCCGATGACTGCTGCGAAGGCCTGGCCGGAGGAGATGCCGAATACTGCGACGGCTACGGCGATGGCTAGTTCGAAATTGTTGGAGGCTGCGGTGAAGGAGAGGGTGGTTGCTTTGGGGTAGTCGGCTCCGAACTTTTTGGAGAGCCAGAAGCTGACGATGAACATGACGACAAAGTAGATGAGGAGGGGGATTGCGATGCGGACGACATCCATGGGGATCTTGATGATGACTTCGCCTTTGAGGGAGAACATCACGATGATGGTGAATAGGAGAGCGATGAGGGTGATGGGGGAAATTTTGGGGATGAATTTTGTGGTGTACCAGTCTTTGCCTTTGAGTTTGATGAGGGAGAAGCGGGTGATCATGCCGGCCAGGAAGGGAATGCCCAGATAGATGAAGACGCTTTCGGCGATTTGGGCGATGGTGATATCCACCACACTGCCTTTGAGGCCGAGAATTGGGGGTAGGACGGTGATAAAGAGCCAGGCGTAGAGGGAGAAGAACAGGACCTGGAAGATGGAGTTGAAGGCCACGAGGCCAGCGGCGTACTCGGTGTCGCCTTGGGCCAGGTCGTTCCACACGATCACCATGGCGATGCAACGGGCCAGGCCGATGAGGATGAGGCCGATCATGTATTCGGGTTTATCCCGCAAGAACACGATAGCCAGGACGAACATGAGGGCCGGGCCGATAAGCCAGTTTTGGACCAGCGAGAGGGTGAGGACCCGCTTATTCTTGAAGACATCTTTGAGTTCTTCGTATTTGACTTTTGCCAGCGGCGGATACATCATGAGAATCAGGCCGGCGGCGATGGGGATGTTAGTGGTGCCGCTGTTGAATTTGCTCCAAAAACTCACCACCGAGGGGACGAAATAGCCGAGCCCCACTCCCAGGGCCATGGCCAGAAAGATCCACACGGTCAAGTAGCGGTCCAAAAAAGACAACCGTTTTGTCTGGGTCTGGGACATACCACTCTCCTACATTGTTTGTTAGGGGCGGCTCGCCTCTCAGCGTTGGAAGATTAGATAGATGCCGCCGATGATAATTAATACTCCGCAAATCGCTTTGATAATCTTGACGCCTTTGGAGCGTTCGTTCCAATCGAGGTATCTCTGGATAAAATGGGTGAATGTTCCGGCCAGGACAATCACCAGGCAATGGCCGATACCGTAGGCCGCCAATAGCGCCACATTATACAGGAAGCCGGAGTCGGGGGAAAACAATGTTACCATCAGGACAGGGGCCATGAAGGCGAAGGTGCAGGGACCGAGGGCGATGCCGAACACCAGGCCGATAATGAAGGCGGCCCAAATACCTTTGCCGCTGTAGTTCATTTGGCTCATGCCGGGAAACTGGATGGGGATGAGGCCGATGAGATGGAGTCCCACCAACAGGAACACGCCGGCCACCAGATAATTGCTCCATACTCCCACATCTCCCATCATCAAACCCATGAGGGAGGTGATGACGCCGATGAGGGCGATGGTGAGGAGGATGCCGGAGGCGAAGGCGGCGGAGATCAAGAAGGCCCGCTTCACCGAGCGGGAGCGCTGCTGGCTCACAAAACCGACGATGAGGGGGATGGAGGTGAGATGGCAGGGGCTGAGAATGACGCTGAGGATGCCCCAGATGAAGGCGCCTAAAAACGCCAGCAACGGGGTGGCGGCCATCAGGTTGGAGCCCCACTCGAACACACCGTCGATCATTATTTGACTCCGCCCTGCTTTAATACCTTGACCAATTCATCTTTGGGGAAGAATCCTTCGTGCCGGAAATATTCTTTGCCGTTTTTGTCCAGGAACACCTGGGTGGGGATGATGCGAATCCTGTAGACCGGGACGTATTTTTTGCCTTCCGGGGTCCAGACGTCGTGGAACACAATCTCTACCTGGTCGCCGTATTCCTTTTCGATCTCCGTCATGATGGGCATCATCTTTTTGCAGGGGATGCAACGGACCGAGCCTAGTTCGACAAAGGTGACTTTGATGTTTTTCTTTGCCTCTTTGGCGGCGGTCCCGTCTGCGACTGACAATAGCGGCGGGAATGCCGTGAATGTGATCAATAAGATCGCGATCAATGCTCGTTTCATGGGTAAGACTCCTCTTTTGACAAATTTATCTCTATCTTCAATCAACTAAGTAAGGCTTTGAGCTCGTCGGGCTTCGGCACTTTGCCCGCCACTTTGACTTCGCCGTCTATTACCAGCGCCGGTGTGATCATGACGCCGAAGCTCATGATATCGTTGATGTCCGAGACCTTTTCGATTTCGAACTCGATGTTCATATCTTTGGCCGCTTGTTCTGCCGCCTGATAGAGTTTGTTGCATTTGGGGCAACCGGTGCCCAATACTTGAATTTTTTTCATCGTTATATTCTCCTTGAATTAGACAATTCCGTAAATCAAACCGGCGATTGTGGCCATGACCACCACCAATGCCACAAAGGCGACGGTTTTTTTGGTGCCCAGGACGCTTCGTATCACCAGCATGTTGGGAAGACTCAACGCCGGTCCCGCCAGAAGCAACGCCAATGCCGGACCTTTACCCATTCCGGCTCCGATGAGGCCTTCGAGAATGGGAACCTCCGTCAGGGTGGCGAAATACATGAAAGCGCCGACAATGGAGGCGAAAAAGTTTGCGAATACAGAATTACCGCCCACCAAATCGGCGATAATTCCCGGGGGGATGAGGCCTTCGTGACCGGGGCGGCCCAGAAGAACTCCGGCCGCCAGGACTCCCAACAAAAGGAGCGGCAGAATCTGCTTGGCGAATCCCCATGAGGAGAGGGTCCACTCGGATAATTCTTCCTTGCGGAACCAGCGGATGATCATATAGGCCAGGGCCAGGAGGAAGAATCCGGTAATCCACCATTTGAGGCTGAATATCATTGCCCACAAGCCGGCGGCGCCGGCGCGGGGGGCTCCCCAATTGGCGAACACCAGGATCAATACCATGGCGATGAAGTAGATGGCGATCTTCCAGAGGGGCTTCTCTTCCTCGCCTTCGGGCATGACGAAGCCCGCGGGCTGTTGGCGGGTGGCTTCCTCTTTGCGGAACAAGAGATGCATGCCCAATCCGATGACAACCGAGAAGACGATGGCGCCGATAGCTCGTGCCAGCCCCAATTGCCAACCCAGAATGCGGGCGGTGAGGATAATTGCCAGGACATTGATGGCGGGGCCGGAGTAGAGGAAAGCGGTGGCGGGGCCGATGCCGGCTCCCCTCTTGTAAATGCCGGCGAACAGGGGCAAGACAGTGCACGAGCAGACCGCCAGGATGGTGCCGGATACCGAAGCCACACCATAGGATAAAAACTTATTGGCTTCGGGACCGAAGTACTTGATGACCGACGCCTGGCTCAAGAAGACGGAGATGGCGCCGGCGATAAAGAATGCCGGTACGAGGCACAACAGCACATGTTCGCGGGCGTACCATTGCACCAGAGCGATGGCTTCGAAGATGGGGCCGCCGAAGGGGATGATACTGAGGGGGAAAAAGAAACACACCAGGAATATTGCCAGTAATAACAAAAATCGTTGCCATTCTTTCATTCTATACCTCGTCATAAGTTTTATATATTCCGATATACCGATGCAGTCCGGGAAAATTTTTTAGGTCTTGCAGGTGATTTGGTCGCGGTCGGCGATGGATGCTTGCATGCGTTCGCCTACGGCGGCGGGATCTTGCAGCAACATCCGGCGCACGTAGCGAAGGATGCTTTTAATCTCCGGGCGCTCGTCTTGAAGATGATACTCCACCCAGAGTCCTTCCTTTCTATCTTCCACCAGATCGGCCTCTTTGAGCACCCGTAGATGGCCGGACACGGTGGACTGCGACAATTGTAATACCGAGCGGATTTCGCAGACGCACATCGGCTTCTCACTTAGCATATTGATGATGCGCAACCGGTTTTTGTCCGCCAGGGCCTTGAAAATTTTTTCCAATCGTTTCATCATATCGGTAACCACCGATATATTAACTCGTTTTTTTAAGGGAGTCAAGGGCTGAAGGGAAAAAATCTTGAAATTGAACTTTTTTTTGATATATGTTATGCTATTCTCGAGGCTCGAGGAAGCGTCTCCTCTTGCCTGCGGTTTTAAATACCGCTGTCTGGAAACCGGAAACACGTGAAACTAAAGGAGATTGTCATGAAATCTGAAGACCAAAAGAATGTTCATATTTGGTATCATTGTCATCATTGCGGAAATAGCCCCATCGCAGGCCCCCGGTACCATTGTGTATCCTGCCCCGACGGACCGGACAACGATTTGTGCGAAGAGTGCTACGAAAAATACCTCGAGGGTACGGTCCTCCATCCACCCAAAGACAGTCTGGCGGAGCAACTGAATCTACCGGAGCACAAATTCGAGAAAACCGAGGGCAAGCCGGCAACGATGTTCGAGCCCTGGCTCAAGGTGCCGAATCCCGAAGCCGCCGCTCCCGAGCTACCGAAGTATTCGGTGGTGAGGCCTATCTTCAGCGCCGGTAAAGATTCGGCCATCGCGGGTTACGCGTTCGCCGCGTCGCCGGGCGAAGGCAAAGAGCCGCTCCTTCTGACGGCCCTCCATGTGCTCGATGAGCTGATCAAGAAGAAAAATATCGATTGTGACATAAATAATAAGAGTTATACAGGCCGCGAATTGCCCGCCGCCATCTCGGCCGTGGACCTGTGCGATGTGTTCGCTCCCAATTGGATGATGTGTCCGGTGGGGCCGGCGGGCGAGATGCTGGTCCTCCCCCATGCCCGCACCGGCGAGGAAGAGCCTCTGTCGGACCTGGATATCGCCGCCTTCCGCTTGACGGGAAATGTAAAGGTGAAGCCGTTGCCCCTGGCATTGGAGCCGCCTAAAGTGGGCGATCCGGTCTGGAACGCAGCATGCATCGACGGCAAGCCGGGGAAACCGATGACAGAGGCGGTGATCGTCGAAATCACCGAACGCACGATGGTCCTCAAATCCCTTATCCCGGCGGAAAAGACCCCTTACTCCTCCGGCTCCCCTATCTTGAACCAAAAAGGCGAAGTGGTGGGTATCAAAGTGGGGGGCGGCCGTTTCAAAAACCAGCAACTATCCCACGCCAACCACATCGGCAACATCCGCCGCCACTTGACGGACGCGGGTATTTTATAACTTGACTTCAACTTAAGTTTGCCGTACCATATTTTTGCAACCGCCATTGCAGAAACCGCCGTTGCAAACATGACGGTTGCAAAAATTAATGTGAGAGAGTGAGCGATGAGATTTTATGGACGGGAACACGAGCTGGATCGTATCCATCGTGAATTTGGCAAGTTGAAGAACAGGTCCTCCGCGATTGTTTTGGTGGGGCGGCGACGCATCGGCAAGACCCGTTTAGTATTTGAATCTCAAAGGCAGAAGGGCTTCCTCTATTTTTTTGTGGGTAAAAAAAGTATGAAGGATTTGCTCCGGGAGTGGGGCGATGAAATCAAAGCCCATTTGGGTGATGTGTTTGGGGAATTCAACGATTTTGGGCAGTTATTGGCCTATTTGTTTCATAAGGCAAAAGAGAGGGAAATCATCGTCTTCTTCGATGAGGTGCAGAATCTTCTGTCAGTAAATCCCGGCGCCTTTTCGGACCTTCAGAAACACTTTGATATCAACCGCGAGACCTCATCGTTGGGGCTTATTTTCGCCGGTTCGTCCTATTCCATGATCGAGAAGATCTTCTCGGGATCGCGGGAACCACTGTTCGGTAGAGCCACTGAATTCATCCGTCTGGGGTATCTACCGGTGGAGGTGCAGAAGCGCATCCTGGAGGACCATGGGATGTACTCCGCCCAAAACCTGCTCCATTGTTTTTCGCTATTTGACGGTATCCCCCGCTTCTATGAGGAGATTGTCGAGACCGGGCACAGGGATTTCAAAGATGCCTTGAAGAGCTTGATGGTGGAGAAGGAGTTCCTCTGGGAAGAGGGAATGAATATGATGCGGGAAGAATTCGGCAAGGAGTATTCGGTCTATCATTCGATTCTTTCCGCCATCGCCGCCGGAAAGAGGAGTCGGAACGACATTGCCCAGGCCACAAACACCGCGCCCGGCGGTTATTTGCAAAATCTGGAAAAAGTATACAATCTTATATATAAAGAAAAACCGGTGTTTAGCCGGACCGGGAAAAGCGGTGTGTTGAGGTATTACCTGGCGGACAATTTTTACGAGTTTTGGTTCCGGGTCATCAGCCGGTTTTGGGCTTTGCGGGAGATCAACCAGAAAGAACGGGCCTTCGAGAATGTCTGGGAGATGCTTCCGGCGTTCGAAGGATACAAGTTGGAGACATTGGTCCGGCGCATCTTTATTGAGCAAAATCCCTTCGATTTGACGTTCGACAGAATCGGTCGCCATTGGGACCGGACCGGCGACAATGAACTGGATTTGGTGCTGGTGGACGATGAGAATGGCCTCGCTCATGTGGTAGAGGTGAAACGCAACCTGAGCAAAGCGGGGAAAGCCGCGGAAATCAGGAAATTGTATCAAAAAATAGCCGCGGTTCCGGCGTTTGGGGATTACAAGGTAAAATGTTATATCGCCGGCCTGGATGATCACTCCGTCGTGATCCAGGATGACGAAGGGAACCGGTTTGTGTTGTGAGGGGATAAAAAAAAAGGGACAGGCGTTGACGCCTGCCCCTTCGGTTATATTCGTAGTTTTTTACGCTAGCTTGCGATTGAATTAAAACAGTCCGAATTTTTTCTTTTTCTTCTTTTTGGGTGCGTCTTCCTCATCCCCTTCTTCCTCGCCGGGGCCCATTTGCGCCACTTCGTAGTCTTTGGGAATCTCGAAGAAGGATGCGGGGAAGTTCTTGGCTTTCATGTCCAGAATTTCCATGGTGGTGGTCTGGTCGCTTTTGACCTTGCCCTTCTTGTTTTTGTTGATGGTGCGGGTCACTGTTTTGAGCGGGAAGCCGATCTTTCTCATCTGTGTCATTTCCCGTTGGATCATTTTATCTAGATCTTCCCAACCGGTTTTGAAATCTTTTTCATAAAACGCCCGGTTAATATCTTTGATAAAGTCCAGGTTGTTGCTGGCCCAGATTTCCTTCACCTCTTCCACCATGATGGTCTTTTTGATGAAGGTGATTTTCATGCGCATGGTGTAGGAGCTGGTGATGCGGATATGATCGCATGAATAGCCCAGGATATTGGCCTTGCCGAGGGATTCGGTCTTGACTTTGTGGTCCTCGATTTCGATCTTCACCAACTGGCCGGCCATTTGGGTCATCTGCAGCATCGAATCCAGCGACATGGGGGTGACGGTTTTTTCTTTGTCGTTGACAATGTACAGGGTGCTGTCTTTACCTTTGTACAACCAATAGCCGTCCTCGCTCATGAGGCCCTGTTGCTGCTTGGGTACATTTTTGTAGACCTGCTTGACATCGCCGCCCTGGGCATAGAGGGTGGATGTCATTTCGCTATTCATAGATTTTTTATCCCCCGTGGTGGTTATTTTACTGGTATACTCGACTCCGGCAAAGACGAGAGAACTCATCAAAACCACTAACACGACTAATACTCTAAAATTTTTCAAATTTTCCTCCTTACAAACAAATTATATTTATGCATTGAATTTATGATCGACATTTACTGTGCTAAACACTTCCAGGGTTTCCGGCATAAGGGATACTTCAAACCCCGGAATATCCCGGATCACATCGCCGTCCACCTGGATATCCATGGTCTGCCCCGCCGGAGCGGTCAACTTAAACGCGGCGGAGGTAATATTCTCGACGTCCCGGCGCGCCAGGTGTTTGCCCCGGACTGCGGCCAGCGCCACCCCTAGCGTGCTGGGGATGGTGAGAGTATCGACAATGACAATATCCAACAGTCTCAAAAATGCAGACTGATCGGGTACAAATAGTATTCCGCTGGCAAAGAAGGGAACATTTAAAAACGCCAACAACGAGAAATTCACCAACCTGGATTCCCGCTCCCAGGAGAGAGTGGCTGTCATGGGGACTTGTTCCTCCCGGAACGAACAGCGCATCGCCATAAGCCCCGCAATCACCTGCCCGATCAGGTCGGATTTCGCCATTTGGGGGTGCCGCCGGTTGAAGGAGTCGATGTACAGATTGACAGTGGTTCCCAGTCCCATACACACAGCTCCCAAAAACAAATCGCTTTGACGGCCGTCGATTTTTATCTTGCCCACATTCATCCGGCCAATCTTATCCCCGGCCAATGCCTTGCACAGGTCCTTGACGTCGAAAGTTCCGAGGCTACGCACCACATCGTTGGCGGAACCTGTCCCCAGCATTCCCAACACCGGCCGCTTTTGACCCGGTTCACGAGGTAGAGCCAACAATTCCTTCGCCACTATTTTGTAGGTGGTATCGCCGCCTACGGCAACGATCCGGTTGTATTTGACGGCGCATTCGTGGGCCAATTGCCGCAGATGTTCTTCACTCCGGGATATAAAAAGATCGAACGGAATCCCATAGTCCCTAAACGCCCGTTCAATTTTAGGCCGCCTCTTGAGCGACCTCCCCCTCCCGGAAGAGGGATTCAGTAGAATTGCAACCCTATCCATCTGGAAATTATAGCAAATATTTTAGTTCGTAAAAAGCAGATATTAAAGAATTATTTTTCACAGATGAACTGGACCCCATAATTGCAAAGTATGGAATTTTCCTTTATAATAGGAAAAATGGAAAAAATATTGGTGGTTGAAGACAACAAATCAATGCGGGAAATGCTGGAGACGATACTTTCGGAGAAAGGCTACTATGTAAAATCCGCCGAAGATGTATCCATCGCCATGCTGATGCTGTCTAAAGAATATTTTTCGGTGATCATTTCAGATTTACAATTACCGAATGTCGATGGGCTCTCGTTTTTAAAACGGATCAAAGACCGCAATATCCCCTTCATCATCCTCACCGCCTACGGCTCCATCAAGCAGGCGGTGGACGCTATCAAAGAGGGAGCCTTCGATTTCATATCAAAACCGGTGGACACGGAATATCTTTTCCTCATTGTGGAGAAAGCGCTTCAATCCACCCGTATTCTGAGGGAAAATATTATTTTCAAAGACCAGCACGACGCGTTGTTCAGAAAATCCATCATCATCGGCAATAGTCCCGGCATCATCAACGAGGCTGAGAAGCTCAAACAGGTGGCGGTTACCGACACACCGGTTCTCTTGTTGGGGGAAAGCGGCACGGGGAAAGAGTTGTTCGCCCGCGCTATCCACAATCTCAGCCCCAGGAAAGATAAACCGTTTATCGCCATCAACTCCGCGTCCATACCGGAAAACCTGTTGGAAAATGAACTCTTCGGGCACGAGAAGGGCTCGTACACAGACGCCTATGTCCGCCAGGCGGGAAAACTGGAGTTGGCGCAAGGAGGTACGTTCTTCCTGGATGAGATTGGAGATCTCTCCTTTAGCCTGCAGGGTAAACTATTGCGGGTCATCGAAGAGAAAAAAATCAGCCGTATCGGCAGCAGCCAGGAGATCGACCTCACCCTCCGCTTCATATTCGCCACCAACCGCGATCTGGAAAAAGAGCTCAAAGAGGCCAGATTCAGACAGGATCTCTATTTCCGCATCAATGTATTTCCTATTTTATTGCCGCCGCTGCGAGAACGGGACAATGACACGGTACTATTGGCCAAATACTTTACAAAAAAATTCTGCCTTGAAATGAACCGTTCCCCAATGACTCTCTCCACCGCGGCTTTAAACAAGCTCAAAAAGTATCAATGGCCGGGGAATGTCCGGGAATTGCAAAACACCATCGAACGGGCGGTGATTATTTGTCGGGACAGTGACATCGGGGAAAAAGACATTATTCTCCCGGAAAAATCCTTTGATGTGACGGAATCATTCAATTTTAGCGGAAGCCTCAAAGAGGTCGCGGGCCGCGCCGTCGCGATTGTGGAGAAGAAAAAAATCACCGATGCGCTGAACGACGTCAAATTCAACCGCACCCGGGCGGCGGACCTTTTGAAAATCAGTTACAAAACCCTTTTGGACAAAATAAAAGAATATGGAATCACCGAGCAGGACTAAATATTTTTTGATCCGCAAAATCTCCCGACTCCTGATTAACACTATTATCAAGACATGCCGGATCACAGTGGAGGGCGCAGAGCGGATTCAGCCTCTCCTGGAGGGAGAGCGGCCGGTCATCTATATCTTCTGGCACCGGCATATCTTCGTCAACATCTACAAATTCAAAAACACCGGGGCAAGCCCATTGATTTCCATGTCCCAGGACGGCGAATTGGTGGCGCAGGTGGCGGAAGAATTCGGGATGCAGCCGGTGAGAGGATCGTCTTCCCGCGGCGGGGCCAGAGCGTTCCTGGAATTGGTCAATGCCATCCGCCACAAAACCGGCAACCGCGAAATCCTCATCACGGCCGACGGTCCCAAGGGGCCGGCCCGGCAATTGAAATACGGCGCCATTGTGTTGGCGCAAAAAACCGGCGCAGTGGTGGTACCCATTAGCTGGCACGCCAGTCGCGTCACGGTGTTCGAGAAAAGTTGGGACCAATTCATGATCCCCAGGCCCTTCAGCGAGATCGCATTCTATTACGGAGAACCCGTCGCCATACCCAACGGTATCGGAAAAGAAGAGATATGCCTTGAACGGGAAAAACTCGAATCCCGGCTCAACAATCTGGAAACTGAAGCGGAACGCTATTTTAAGGAGACAAGATGAAAACGATTAAACGCATCGGAATATTGACCGGAGGCGGTGATTGCCCCGGTTTGAACGCGGTCATTCGCGCGGCGGTCCACACCGCGGTCAAAAAATATGGTATCGAAGTATTCGGCATCCGGGACGGTTACGCCGGTTTGATCAACAAGCAGGTTCAAAAATTGGATCGCCGCGATGTATCCGGCATCCTGCCCCGCGGCGGAACCATCCTCGGCACCTCCAACCGGGACAATCCCTTTAAATATCCAGTGGCTGTGGAGGACGGACAAAAAATCTACGGCGATGTATCCGACCGGGTGATCCAAACGGTGGAATACAATGAACTGGATGCGGTGATCACAGTTGGCGGAGACGGCACTCAGGCCATTGCCAACCAATTATACGAGACCCATGGTATCCCGGTGGTCGGCGTACCTAAAACCATCGACAACGACCTGGATGGAACGGACATTACCTTCGGTTTCGACACTGCCCGCAGCATCGCCGCGTTATCCATCGACAAATTGCATTCCACCGCTGAATCCCATCACCGGGTCATGGTCATCGAGGTGATGGGACGGTATGCCGGATGGATCGCTCTGGAAGCGGGAATCGCCGGCGGCGGCGATGTGATAGTGATCCCGGAAATCCCTTTTAAGATGAAAAAGATCGTGCAAAAAATCCACGACCGTGAAAAAGATGGGAAGCGGTTCTCGTTGGTGGTTGTGGCCGAAGGGGCAAAACCCGAAGGGGGCGATCTGGTGGTGGCCCGGAAGGTTCAGGATCCGAACGATCCCATCCGCCTGGGGGGGATATCACAATTCGTGGGAAACCAAATCGAGGACATGACCGGCATCGAGACCCGGTTCACCATTCTGGGCCATGTCCAAAGGGGCGGCAGTCCCACGGCCTTTGACCGGATACTGGCCACCCGCTTCGGTTACCATGCGGTGGAAGCTGTCATGGACGAAAAATTCGGCCATTTGGTCGGTATCAGAGGCCAACGCATCGTAACAACTTCCATAAAGGAAGCCATTGCCGTTCCCCGGCGTATTCAGCCGGATTCGGAGATCATTAAAACAGCAATGGCGCTAGGTACTAGTTTCGGTATCTAGTGACTCGTATTATTTCTTGTTCTTGATCAGGCTGGAAAGGGGGTGACGGCTAAAAGAAGCTGTCTGGGCTCCCTGACCGCCGCGTCGTCCGGTCCAGGCTCCTCTAACTTCATCGCCGTCTTCCAAAAGCACAACTCCGGTGCCCACTAAATTATCCGGTGATGTAAAATTGCCTTTGTATTCCCATTTTTCATAATCATCATAACTGAAGAATACTTTATTATCGGTAACAACATAGGTTCCGGTCATACCGTCATTGTTTCTGAAGGTTCCCTGAAGCGGGCCTCCGGTAAAGGTGGCGAAGGTGGTGAACGATCCGAATCTCGGCCACTCCTCGTTCAAAATCCAGTTACCGCGGATATCCAGCGGTTCTTCTTTATCTTTATTACCGCCCAACAATACCGCCGCCAACACAACGATCACGACAATTCCGCCCACAACCAGCAATACGGGGAACTTCTTTTTCTTCGCCTTCGGAGGACTGACGATGACATTTTGCCGTTTCGGTTGGACCACCTCTTCCTGCGGCTGGACTTCGGTCTCCTGGGGCGCCGTGAAGGCTTCGGTTCCCTGTTGGGCCATCACTAGTTGTTTGGCGGTTTCCACCCGGGTTTTAAAATCATAGTCCGCCTCGTCATAATTGAATGTAGGGAATGTTTCGAAAACTTTTTTCAGATTTTCATCCACTTTCCGGTCATCGCCGACAGTATAATAGACTTTGGCCATTAGATAAAAAGCTTCGGCCACATTCTTTTTCTGGGCCACAATCGCCTTCAATTTTTCGACAAAATCATTCAATATCTGGACAGCCCCTTCATAATCGCCCTCTTTGTAAAGGCGCCGGGCTTTCAATAGATTATCTTCTTCGCTTGCAAACGCATAATTTGACGTTATAGACACTCCAATAAAAAACACAAGAGCGACAATGGCAAGATTTCGCAACATTTTCCCTGCTAACATTTACAGATCCTCCTATAAATTTATATCCTGGTTAAAATTATTTTGCTCTGAAACGTCCCCACTTTAAAAGACAACCGCCAATTCTCAACCTGGGCCGCCCGCCCCTTTCTATCTTTGGGACGTCTCAACTGGATGTTTTCCATGGCATTGTATATCATTCCAACAACTTTACGCCGTCTAAACAGGGGGTTCACTTCCAAATCGCGATTATTGAACCGCACCACCGTCAACCGGCCGTCCGCCCCAATGGAAAAATTGAAACTGACGCGGCCTTTGGCCAGAAGTCCCTCCGGCAAACCGCTGACTGTCAGCCGTTTGAGTTGATCGCTATATTCTCGGATAAGCCCTGGAAATAAATTCAAAATATTGACCGCCGGGACATTGGCCTGTTGGGGTGAAACCCTGGGCTGAGCTTGTTCGGGAGAGGACTGTTCCGTTTTTTTGGGGGGCGCCTCGATAGTCTTTTTTTTCACCTGAGGGGGCGGAGTTTTTTTCGGGGTTGCCGCGGTTTTTTTAATGGGAACGTCTGCCTCTTTTTTCTCCACAACCGGGGGTTGCTTGAGATTTCCGCCGGATTCCTCGGTTTGGGGTGATTTCGTTTCAATCTCCTTCGTTTCCAGAGGAGCGGTCTGCGGATCCGCTGCGGCCTCGGGTTCGAGGGTCAGTCCAAATTTCTGGACAATGGATTCGAGGGCCAGGTCCAACGCCGGGAACATGCCCCGTTGCTGGGTAACGATATACCCCAGGGTTCCCGAAAGCAGGAGAAAAACAAAAAACAAAGCCGCGATCGCACGGCCGCGGCCCTTCTTCTTACGGGGTTTGGCGACCGCCTCCAGGTCCTGTTGCTTCAATTCGAGGATTGTCTCGTTCGGCGGGCCGGCAGTAGGAGGAGCTTGGGGCTTGAGAGGCTTGTTCTCGATATAGGAATCCAATAGATGTATCAGCTCTTCCCCGTCCTGCACCCGGGCCTCTTTGTCTTTGGCCAACATTTTGTCGATAACCGGTTGGTATTGGGACAAATAATCGGGAAGCGTGGGCACCGGCTCGCTCAGATGTTTCATAGCCACCGCGATAAAATCTGAAGCGGTGAAGGGTACGACCCCGATCAACATCTCGTAAAACACAATCCCAAGGCTGTAGAAATCGGCTCTTCCGTCAATGTTCTGGCCGCGAATCTGTTCGGGGCTCATATAATGCGGAGTGCCCACAGACATACCGGTACGGGTCAGCTTGGTGGTGGCGTCCATGGCCTTGGCTATCCCGAAATCCACCAACACCGGCGTACCGTCATGCCGGAACATGATGTTGTCGGGCTTTATATCCCGGTGGATAAATCCCTGTTTATGGGCGTAATCCAAAGCCGCGGCCACCTGGCGGACGACTTTTAGGGCCGCCACAGGGGTGTAGCCCTGGGTTAGAGTCACCTCGTTCCGGGCGGAACGGATCCGGTCTTTCAGCGTTCCAGCCAGGAATTCCATTACCATATAATAATGATTCTCCTCCTGTCCCACATCGTAGATGGTCACGATATTCGGATGGATGAGATTGGCCGCGGTTTCCGCCTCTTTCAAGAAACGACGCGCGAAATCCTCATCCTTCAAGAGCAACGGCTCCAAAATTTTAATGGCGACATCTCTCTTTAACTTTTCCTGGACTCCGAAGTAGACCCTGGCCATTCCTCCTTCACCCAGCTTACGTTCAATGGTATAACCAGCAATTTTAGGTATATTTTCCATGGTTCCAATAAATTGATAAATTGTTACACAAATATACTAACGATTTATGATAAAAAAGTCAATAATCGGTTCACAAGAAAAGAGAGCCTCCCACCCTAAAATCCTCTTGCAATCCAGATGATATTCGGCTATAATTCGATACTACTAAGAGGAGGACACGATATGGATCTTAAAAAATTCAACGAAATAATCGACTTTGCAATCGCCCGCGAAAAAGAGGCAATCACATTCTACCGGGATCTGCAGAAAGAGGTGAAATTCGACGCCCAGAAAGACCTGTTGAAAAGCTTTGAAGATATGGAGCAAGGTCACGTGGATATCCTGGAAAATATCCGCAACACCACGTTTGACAATATCAAGGTCCCGGAAGTAGACGATTTGAAAATCAGTAATTATGTGGTTGATATGGAACCTGCGCCGGACATGACCTACCAGGACATCATCATCATGGCCATGAAACGGGAAGAGGCAGCCAATAAATTGTACACCGCCATGGCGGAAAAAGTCGGCAATGAAGAAATCAAGAAACTTTTCCAGAAATTGGCTTCAGAAGAGGCGAAACACAAACTTCATTTTGAAAAAATCTACGATAAAGAAATATTGACGGACAATTAATTTTTGCTGGTCTAAAAAAAAAACGGCTCTTGCTGAAGAATACATCTTCGAGCGAGAGCCGTTCAACCTGCACTATTTATTCAAGTGTAAGATTAAATTCCCAGTAAATTTTCTTTGAAGGATTCGCCGGGGCCGGGTTCCGGTCCGATCCAACAGGCCCAGAGCGCGTCGGCAAAAGCTTTTCCCTCGATAACGCCTTTGATTTTCCCATTCACATTCACCTCTGTCCCTTTGCCGGGAATATAAGTGAACATCAATTTCTGACCGTCATCCATATCTTCCATGTAATTGCAGAGGGTGTCGAATTGTTTCTTTAATTGGGGAGAATAGTCGGGAGTGTTGTCTTCGAGGCCATCGACCCAGGCGCCGTTGATCTTTTTGGCGCTGACATCATACACAAAATGCATCACTGTGCGGCGCGGTTGGTCGCCCTGCAATACTTTGTCGCCGTCGGTCTCTTTGGCAGGCAAATACAAACCCGCCACATACACCTTGATCCAAAGTTTTTTGCGCAGCGCCATACCATTGAGTATCAGGGTATTCCCCTCTACGTCGATCTTGTCTTCCATGGTAACCCCTTTAAAGGTTTTACCCTGTACCGGCAACACATTCAAGAGCAGCCCCAAAACCAAAATCCCTATAACTGTATATCGCATCCTTCCTCCTTTCGATTTGACATTCACATTTATATTAAACCGCTGTGAAAAATAAGTCAATAGTTTTTCTCTGGAGGTGGATTCCGTCACTTGAAATTTTGATCTAGTTATGACATAACTTTTTAGTGGCGGCCACGTAAAAGAAATAATACCATGAAAGGACAATATCATCGCTGGATTGCCGCCGCGTTTAGGGATTATGGCAAAGACCCCTGGATATTTCTGCGGGAACTGGCGCAAAACAGCAGAGACGCCCACGCCAATTTGATCAAGGTGGAGACCGGAGTCGATGAACATGGAAACGAAACCATCGTCTTCAAAGACGACGGCGAGGGGATGACATACGATCAAGCTCGCCAATATCTGTTCCGGCTCTACTCTTCCAGCAAAGACAACGACGAACTGGCGGCGGGAATGTACGGCATCGGTTTCTGGACAGTGCTGCGGTACAAACCCTTTCAGATCGTCATCGAATCTTATCACAAGAAAGCGAACTGGGCGGTCGGTTTCGACGCCGATCTCGACTCCCGTCCCATCCCCGCCACACTCACGTCCCAGGGGACCCGGGTCACATTGATCAGAAAACCGGAATACGGCACATCGCGTGATTTTAGCCTGGCGGTCAAAAAACACCTCTCCCGCTATTGCCGGTATCTCCGGCGCAATGACCGGACCGGCACGCCCCTCCCCATTATCCTCAATGGCGAACCGATCAACCGCCCCTTCACCCTTCCGGGGCAATTGACCCTTCACTTCAAGAAAAGGTCTCTGGAAGGGGTGATCGGCCTGGGGAAAAAGCCGCAAGTCACTCTTTACGCCTGCGGTTTGCCGGTGTGGGAAGGGAGTACGTTGACGGAATTATCCCATTCGGTGACGGATCAGAATAAAAAACGCAACTACGAAATCGGCCCGGGCCTGGCCCCGGTTTTTTTATTGAACGGCAACCGGTTGGCGGTGAATTTTTCCCGCCGCTCGGTGTTGGACAACCGGGAGTTAAAAAAGGTAAAAAAAATAGCGGAACAGGAACTGGCCAATCTGGTGCGTCTCTATACCTCCGCCGCGGCGCCGGAACGGCGGAGCGACATGATGCTGGACAGCCTAAAACAAGCGGGGCGAAGTATCCGTCGCTCCTGGTGGAAGAAGATTCTACTGATGATCATATTGGTGATTCCCCTGGAAATCGCGACACTGCATTGGTTTTTTGACGGCGGCGCCGACGGGTCGAATCCGATATTGAGAGTCAACAACCAGCTCTATTCCGGCGCCACTGTCTCCGAAGGCCCGGATGTCCCCGGATTGGACCTCGACTATTTCCCCGGCAACCGGACATTGAACTTTAAAATTTTCTCCGCCGATTCTTACGATATTCCCTCGGGATTCATCAGAGGACTCCGGCAAAATCTCTACAGAGCCCCTGAACATCCACCGGAAAACGACGACACATTAACCGTACAATTGAATACCCGGGAGGAGGGGAAAATATTCCTCCCCATCCCCACAGGGTACAAAATCCGGGCCGCAAGCATCCAATTAAATGGCGGCGCTCTGTCCGGCGCTCTCCAAAGCTCCGCGGGGGAAATCACAATCACTGTTCCGGCAGATGGAGGTTCCATCCGCTACCAATGCGTCAAGGCAGAGGGAACCAGTACCATGACGCCTATGGAACGGGCGAACTACACGACCCTCCCCGCCGGGATCGAACTGCCGCGTTCCATGGACCGCCAATTCCCCCGGCTCCAAAACCTGAACACCTTCCAAAAGGTCGGAAAAGTCCTGGACATTATCGGAAATTTTGTAAAATACGACGCTTCCGCCGCCACCGCCGCACAGTACAAAAAACGAGCCGGTTCCGGCGATTGGCTCAACCAGGTTCTGACAATCGGCCAGGGCGACTGCGATATTCTCAACGGTCTTTATGTATTGTTGTTGAGAAAAGCCGGGGTCCCCAGCCGCCTGGCGGTGGGATTTATCGGTACCAATGGAGGTGTCTCGCCGGTTGCCCATGCCTGGACCGAGTATTTTCACGATGGCTGGCACACCATTGACGCCAGCGGTATCATTCCCCTCCACCCCCTGGTTCACAGTCAGGAGAAGACAGACAGGACATGGAACTTGCCGCTGAGTGCGATGGGAGCGATGCTTCTAATCTTGATAGCGGCGTATGCGTTTCTCGCCGGGAAAAAAACCGCCGGCCCCCCCCCTGTCACGGACGTTGGAAAAATCAGAGAGAATCTAGCCCGGTTGGCCATCGGCGCCATGTTGCAACCGACGATGTGGGGTCTGGACAGTAATTTATGGGACAAACGGATCATTCCCACCACCAGGACTAGATATATATCGTTGCGCCAGGCGCTCCGGTTATCGCGCAAAAACACATTATTCGCCGGCCATCCGCAGAATCCCATTGTCAAAAGAGCCGGTAAATCCAGGTTCCCAATCCTGGACATCGACAACTCCGCTTTCAGGAAGCTGATCCGCTTATTACCCGGAGTCGTCAATCTCGACGCCATTCACCGGTTGGAGATGCGGCATAGCCGGGACCTCCCCCACCTCCCGGGATCGGCATTCATCGGTACCTTCAACTCTCTTGTCGAAGCGATCATTCCGAACGCCCCCCGGTTGATGTGGGCTCCCGGATTGCCTGAAGGTTCGGAAGATTTCCAGGTGGTGGATTTAGAATCATTGTACCCGCGGCCGGCAGACGATACATGTCCGTGGCACAGGAAGATGATTGCCATCAATCCCGCAAGCCGCATGATCGGAAAGCTGGATCTTCTATTTTCAAAAAATCGAGCGCTGGCGTTATTCCGGTTGTTGGACGCGATTCTGAAAATCACCCAGGAGCCGGCCACCCAGGAGAAATACCTGGAGACGTTCGCCAGACATGTGTTGATGACTATCAGCGCGGGAGTCCAACCATGAATTCAAACGGCAACAAGCTTTTATCCATCGATGTGAGCGGGCACCTCCGCAAGCTCGCCTTTCATTCCCACCGCTCGCGCCATCACTACCCGGTGGAGTTGGTCCGTTGCGCATTGCGGCGGGGGGCGACAAAAATCACACTCTTCATCAACCGCGATAAGATCGAGATACGGGACAACGGGAGCGGTATCGGTAAGGAGCCGCTTGAAACCTTGACGACCCTGATGGACCCCGAACGTCCGCCGGCGCAACGGGAAGACGCTATTCACACCCTCCAATCGCCCATCGGTATCGGTTTACTCTCCCTATTCTCCCCGTCGCCGGAGCACATACTGATCGAAGACAATTGCCACGGTCACTCCATCCGCATTCATTTCAACCGGCAATTGACCGTTACCACAAATCCTGAACTCCCCGGGGGGACCCGGTTGGAAATGATACGGTCCTCGACCGATTGGGAGGAGGAAATCGCCGCGGTCAAAGACTACTGCCGGGAAGTGGAACACGAAATCGTCATTAATCGCAAACGGCTTGAAAAAGAACCGGTGATTCAACACCCCATCGCCTCCACCATCCTGAATTCAACTAAATACTACAAAAAATCCCGGATCAGCGTCACCCAGGAGGGGGATACCTGCAACATCTGGCTCACAGACCAGAGAATTCCCTGGGCAATGAAAACATCCCCCCCCATCCACGGATTCATCTTCGACGCTGTGATGGAGACACAACATGAATTATCGGACCCGGTATTCAAACAATTGAGCGCGGCCGCCGCCAATCTCTACCGCTGGATGTGCAAACGGTACGACGAATACCCTGAATCGTACCAGGAGCGGATCGAGGCGTTGCTATTCAAACATAACCGCATCACCGGCGACAATACTCTCGTAAACTGCTTTTCTCCGTTTACAGTACTCGGCGCTGTCTACACATTCAATTTGGAGGAGATACGCGCCCACGCTTCGAGCAAGGGCATTCCGGTATTGCAAACCCGCTACGCGTCAAGATATTCCCATATGAAAGGCAACAAAGCCAAAATCCTGGTTTTGAATCCCAAGCAGATTGATTTTCTCGGCAACCATCACCACCTTCCTTTACGCCTCATCATCCCCACTAAAAAAGAGGGAAAAATCAGGCAACGGCTTGTTAAAATCGGCAGGTTGTCAAAAGAGGTATTGAGGCGGCTACATCCCCGCCACGGAAGAATTCTCGAATTTAGCCACCTGACGTCCTCCGAACGGACATTCCTCTCGATTCTAGACGCCACACTGTCCGGCCGTAGCGATTCGAAAAAGATCGAAGCGGTGATGGTGGATTCCCGCGGCCTTTTACCGTATTATCGAAAAAAGAGCGAACTGAACGGAACATACTCCGGAGCGCCGGTTCACACCATCTTTATCCCGCGCCGCCACCCACTGATCATCCGGGCGGTCTCCGCTGTTGACAGCGATCCGGCAAACGTCGAATTGGTACTCCCGGCATTGGGCATTACGCCGCATGACTAAGATATTTTTCTCTTTTTCAGAAACCCTTTAAGAAAATACCCCGATGTGGTATAAGTTATAATTCAGGAAAATCTATGGCCGGAAAAAATCGAAACAACGCAAGACTATATGAAGAGTTGCTAAAGGAAAACGCAGAACTCAGGCAAAAAAAACAGATACTGAAATTCTCCGAAAATAAACGAAAACAAGCGGAAAAACTACTGAGAATTCAACGGGACCTGGCCCTCACCCTCAGCTCCACCACCACCTTGAGAGACGCTGGATACCAAATACTATCAGCGGCATCGCAGATTGATTCCATCGACTCCGGTGGAGTCTATTTGGTGGACAGATCTACAGGCCTCAGCCTGATCGCCTATCAAGGGCATCCGCTGGAATTCATAAAAACCGTCACCCGTATGGGGCCGGATTCCTATCAAGCCAAAGTGACACTTGAAGGAAAAAAGCTTTATACAAATTATAAAAAAATTATCCGCGATCTAGACGAAAAGGCTATTCTTGAGGAAACCATAAAGGGCGTCGCGATCATCCCCATTAATTACGAGGGCGAAATCATGGCGGTATTGTTGCTCGCGTCCCATACGAATGAAAAATTCCTGCCCCCCACCCGTAAGGCGATCGAAACATTGGCGGCGGAAATGGGCGGAGCCATCGCCCGCATCAAGGCCCAGGAAACACTCCAGGACAGTGAAGAAAAATACAGGGAACTGATCGAGTCTTCCAACGACGGCATCTACCTGCTATACAAACGGAAATTCCATCTGGTCAACAATACATTCAAAGAGATGTTCGGCGTCACATTGGAAGACGTCAGAAGCTCTGAATTCGACTTCATGCATCTCGTCTCTCCCAAAAGCAAAGATTTCATCGAAGAGCGCACCCGGAAGTTGAACCAGGGAGAAGAATTACCTCCCCGCTATGAATTTATCGGCGTTTCCAAAGACGGCAAGGAAATCGAATTGGACGTCTCAGTCAGCTATGTCAAATATAAAGATACCATCGCCGTACAGGGAATCATTCGCGATATTACAGAGCGCAAACAGTTGGAACGCCAATTGCAGCAAGCCCAGAAAATGGAAGCGGTGGGCAAATTGGCCGGGGGTATGGCGCATGATTTCAACAATATGCTCCAGGCGATCTCCGGCTATGTCCAGTTGATGCAACGGGGCATCAAGCCGGAACACACGCAAAAATATCTGGGAGAGATAGAATCCGTCGTAGCCAGAGCCGCGGATTTGGTCGGTCGCCTCCTGACATTCAGCCGTGTGACCGAAAGCAAATTAACCCCTGTCAGCCTCAATAACGAGGTGACACAAGCGGCCAAAATTCTGGAACGGACCATACCTAAAATAATCCAGATCAGAACCATTTTGACCAGCGACCTCTGGCTCATTAACGGTAATGCCAATCAATTCCAACAAATCCTTCTCAATCTCGGCACCAACGCCAAGGACGCCATTACCGGCAACGGCAAAATCGAGATCGAAACCGAAAACATCATTCTGGACGAGACCTATTGCAAGGTCCACCTGGGATTGAAACCGGGGAAATACGTGGTATTGAAGTTCTCGGATACCGGCGTCGGCATGACCAAAGAGGTGATGGCGCGGATTTTCGAACCGTTCTACACCACGAAAAAAGTCGGCAAAGGAACTGGCCTGGGTTTGTGCCTGGTCTATGGAATTGTGGAAGCCCATCGCGGCAAAATCATCTGCTATAGCGAACCGGACCTTGGGACCTCATTCAAGATCTATTTACCCGCTCTCCAATCCTCCAATTACCAACCGGCGGAATTAAAAAAGCCCGATAAAAAGATCGCCCGCGGCACAGAAACCATCATGATGGTGGACGACGAAAAGGACATCCTGGCAGTCGGGGCGGAAATCCTTGAACAATACGGTTACTCCGTACTCACCGCTGAAAACGGGAAGCAGGCGCTGGAGGTGTTCGCGAGACATAAAGACCGGGTGGACCTGGTTGTGCTGGATATCAACATGCCGGAAATGGGCGGCCCGGTATGCATGAAGGAACTCCTCAAGCTAAAACCATCATTGAAAATATTGGTGGCCAGCGGTTACCTGATCAAGGACCAATTGAAGCATAACATCAAACACGGAAACACAGAGTTCATCACCAAACCCTACCGGTTGGAAGATCTGCTGGAAAAAATCAGAATAATACTGGACCAGAAGAAATAATATGATAATTACAAACCCCTGACAGGACGGATAAAATTACCGGTGTGACATTCGTCATGTAAAATATAACCCTCGTCGAAGCGAACAGCCCACGCCTCCTGGTCGCCATACACGTCGCCGGTCCAGATTGATGTTTGCCGGAGAGAGAACACCGGATCGATAAACAATGATGCCTCCCCTTTACGGGCGCGTAAAAGCGAAGCCGCCTCGTACAGGGTCGGCAGGCGCCAATCCTTGTACCCTCCGTACCCTCGCTCATTCAAATCAGCCAGCCATTTCTCGGCGTCGGAGAACCTCAAACCCACAGACGATCCGGCCCAGTGCCACATCAACCCCAGCGAACGATCCACCACCACCGGCATATTGCCGGTTGTTTCGGTTTCATATTGGGCCCGGTAGCTGCCATAACGATTCCAGACATTATCGAAATAATCGGCCTCCACCACGAGGGAACGGACATCCGCCGTATCCAGATCCCGGTAGTACCGCCCCGCCGATTGCCGGTAAAAATAGGAGAACACGACGCCCCCCGCCATGATGGCCAACAACACCAACCAGAGAATTCCACGGTTACGCTTTCCCCGCGGTTTTTCCAACACTTCCACCGTACCGGAGCCGCTGGCTTTGGCGCTCTTTTGCATTTGCGTCTTGTCCAGATCCGAGGTGGATTTCTTCGCTCGCACCGGTTTGACGACCTTGATGGGATCGTTATTCAAAAAAGACTTCGTAATCTCGTCCAACTCTTTTTGAGAACGAACCCGCTTACTCTTTTCCTTGGCCATCATTTTATCCAGCAGTGCCTGGTATTGTTTCAATGAGCCGGTTAACCTGGGCACCGGTTCCTGGAGGTGCTTGATCACAACGCCAAGAGTATTCTCGGAGTGATAAGGCAATTTACCGGTGAGCATTTCATACAGAACCACCCCAAGACTGTAAATGTCGCTTCTGCCGTCCACTTTTTGACCCCGCGCCTGTTCGGGGCTGATATAACTGGGGGTGCCGATAGACATTCCGGTTTTGGTGAGCTTGGTCTCAGTGTCCACCGGACGGGCGATGCCGAAATCCACCACCACCGGGGTGCCGTCCTTTCTGAACAGAATATTGTCGGGCTTGACGTCCCGGTGAACGAAACCCATTTTATGGGCGTAATAAAGAGCGTCCGCCACCTGGCGAACGATTTGCAGGGCCTCCGCCGGTGGAACCTTGCGCTGCGCTTCGATTTTATCTTTCAAACTACCGTGCAAGTACTCCATGACGATATAATACGTATCGTCCACTTTCCCCACATCAAATACAGTGATAATGTTGGGGTGTACCAGCTTCGACAGGGTTTTGGCCTCCCTGACAAAACGTTTGGTGGTTACGGGGCTGCGGAATATTTCCGGTTGCATCACTTTGATTGCCACCATCCGGTCCAACTTCTTTTGAACCGCCAGATACACATCCGCCATTCCCCCGCTGCCGATTGCCTTCATAAACTTATAACCTGGGATTTCCGGGAATTTTTTCATATAATGCCGTTCTCTAGAGTCCTAAAAAAAACATCTTACATTTTTTGCAAAAGAAAGTCAAATAGAAGAAACGGATCCTGGAACTAAACTTCAAGAGATTGGCGGTTTTCCGAATACCACGACGGAACGCGCTCCAGGTCGATGTCTTCCCGCCGCTGAAACTCTCCAAACTCCACCAGGATCACTGTGATGTTATCATCCCCGCCTCTATAATTGGCAAGATCCACCATATAATGGCAAGCCTTTTCGAGACTCTCCTTCCCCTGCAATATCTGAGCCATCTCCTCCGGCTTGATATAATTCGAAAATCCGTCGGAACAGATGAGAATGATACTACCATACGGCACGTCGAATTCCTCCACCGGATCCAAAAGAAGATCCTCGGCTCCCCCCAATGATTTATAGATTACATTTTTATGAACAAAATGCTCCACCTCGTCAGGCTTGAGTGCCCCCACGTCCAAAAGCTTTTGCACCATGGTGTGGTCGGTACTCATTTGCCGGATACCGTCGTTTTGCACCAGATACATCCGGCTATCGCCGATGTGGCCGAGATGAACCCTGAGATTGCCGTGTTTGGAAGCCGGACTGATGGCGGCAAGAGTACAGGTTGTTCCCATTTTGGGGGAATTATCAAAGCTTTCGCCTTTGAGTCTGATTTTTTTATGGGAGCGGACCAGGGAATCGATCACCAATTTTTCAGGTGAAAGTTTAGCCCGCTTTTTTTCGAAGGTTTTTTCGATGGTTTCAACAGCCAACTGGCTGGCGATCTCTCCGTGGGCTTCCCCACCCATTCCGTCGGCAACGGCGGCCACCATAATGCTGTCGTATATTTTAAGCAAAAAATTATCTTCATTGTGAGGCCTAATGAGACCTCTGTCTGTCAACGCAAAGGCTTTTATTTCTTTCATTCATCCTCCAGGGGGTGACCGGGCGATATTAAAACCCCATCGGAAGCTTTAAACTATATTAAATCCATTTCCCTTAAATGTCAACCGGCAAATTTGCCAATGGCGAATGATTGTTATATAATAGTTAAAATATTAAGGAATGGGGAAAAAAATGAGATGGACAAAAGTAATGCTTTCGCTTGGATTATTCTCTTTTATTTGGAATCCCTGGATGAACGCTCAAGAGCTTGACTTACCGGTAAAAAACCTTCAAGAGAACCCGGATTTTCTTGAAAAGCCATATTATGGGATCAAGAACAAACTATCAACCGGCCAATTGCAATCTTGCATCAAAGATGGGAACAACCATGGTTTATTACTGGATATGAGCGGGATAACCCGTTTGTTGGACGGAACCGTCATCGACCCGGCGGCTATTTACGGCAAAATCCGGGTGGGACCGGACCCCCTCGAAGCCGGCGAGGTTGAATATACCTACAAAAAATTCAGAATCACCAATCGAATTGTCAGAGGTAGCGGCATCATCCCGGTCTTCGCGTTATTGGAACAGAATACCAACAGTGAAAACTGGACCGACAGAGGACAGGTGGTGCTGCGTTTGGAGCTCTACCTTCGCTCATCCCAGGCACAAGACCAATTCCTCGGGTTGTTCGACACCTTCACCGGATTCAAGAAAGTGGGAGAAACCTATATCGTGCAACCGGCCATCTCAGAGGGACCGCTGGTGAGCCTGATCCGTTCCGACCGGCCGTCGCAAGTCACCATCGCCTTTAAAACCACAAAAACGGTCAAAGCCCAGGTGGTGCTTAACCAGAAAAAAACCTTCCCGGGCATAGGGCCCGCCACCTGGCACGAGATCATCATCGATAACTTGAAACCGGACAAAGAGTACGAATATTTTGTGGAATTCGGCCCCGTCAAAACCAAAACCTACCGTTTCAAAACCGCCCCCAAGCCCGGCAAGGGAGAGGTGGCGTTCGCATACGCCGGAGACAGCCGTGAAGGCGTCGCCGGCGGCACGGCAAATCTTATGGGAGTCAATTACGCGGTGATGGAGCGGACCGCCAACATGGCCTATCACCTGGGAGCGCGATTCTTTTTATTCGGCGGCGACCTGGTGAGCGGTTACACATCCGGCATCGCGGACTTCAGAACCCAATTGAGCGCCTGGAAGCAGTCGATGGCGGGCTTCTGGCACCAACGGGCGGTCTACACCTGTATCGGCAACCATGAAGCATTGCTGCGGGTATTCTTGGCAGAAGGAAACCTGCGCTCTTCCTATGACCGCTGGCCCTATACGAGTGAAAGTGTGGAGGCGGTGTTCGCCTCAGAGTTGATCAACCCCCTCAACGGCCCGGACACCTCGGATCCCCGTCGCCCTACCTATAAGGAGAATGTCTACTCTTTCATCTATGGCCCGGTCAAGATTATCGCCTTCAACAACAATTATTGGGTGGGATTCCAGGATGGAAGCGCCACCGGCCCCAAAGACATCGGCGGCTCGCCCGAGGGTTATATCATGCGGGACCAGATGGATTGGCTCCAAAAGGAACTGCGGGAGGGAGAATCCAATTCCAATGTCAAATACATCATCCTCTTCGCCCAGGAACCGGTGTTTCCCAATGGGGGCCATGTCCAGGATTGTATGTGGTACGACGGCAATAACAATGTGACCGCTTATACCTACCACCAGGCAAGCGATACAATGACGGCCGAGCCCGAAGGAATCGTCGATGTGCGCAACCGCTTGGTGACAATGATCTCTGAAAATCGCAAAGTGGCGGCGGTGCTGGGTTCGGATGAGCATTCCTATCACAAAACATTGATCGCCCGCTTCGTCCCTATCGGCGACCCCAAGCTGGACGATCCCGAAGGCAAAGGTTTTGTGTGCCGGGAGGGATTCGGCTGTTCCCCGCTATCGAGTATCCGCTTCCCCACCTGGTACATCACCTGCGGCGGAGCCGGAGCTCCTTATTACAACGAGGAATTGACCCCATGGAACGCCTTTTGGAAGCAGAACCCCGGAATTTGCCCCCCAAATACATCGATGAGAGGCTGCTTTTATTATTCGTCCCAGGAAAACTTCCTATTGTTCAGAGCGAACAAGAAAAAAATATCGGTGACGGCTTACAATCCCTATGGAGATATTATAGACACAATCGACGACCTGCTGGCGGTTAAAGGTTGGAGGTAGGAGGCAACCTCGGGACAATGGCAAAGCGGGTAACCCGTTGAGCCATTGCCGGGATCGCGCTCATCTCGCTCAGTGGATTTCTGATCTTTGGGTTTGGAGCCGTCACCCGATGGCTCTATCTCCAGGGGATCACCTACAACGCCGGCGCCATTTGCGAGAGCCCTGCTGAAGCGAACCGGGGAGTATCGCTACCCCCGGCTGCTGGCAATTGTATTAGAGCACGTATTGGAAAGATTGGAGCGACAGGCCGTAATCTAGTGGCCGCCGTCCTTCTCGCCTTTGAGTTTTTTCATCTTATAGACTTCGCCCCGTTCCTTGACAATGGCGCGATACCAATTGTCCGGATAACGCGGGTGGGTGACCTTGCCGTTCGAGTCCCGCACATTGCCGTCCAGGTACTTCATGAGCAGGCTCTCGCCCAGTTTGCGCCAGCGTTTGACCGTCATGTCGCCCTGCTTGACCGAATACCTGGTCAAATAGTCTCTCGCCAGTTCCGGCGATTTTTTGTGCAGCTCCAGAGCCGCTGTGTCGATGGTGGACTGCATGGCCATAAAGTGGCCTTCCAATTCCCGCTGCACCACCTGGATATCCTGAATCATGTCGCTATACCGTGAGTAGGCGTAATTGGAAACAAAGTTGAACACCCAAAAAGCCGAATCCCAGGTAAAATGATAAAAATCACCGGTGCCTACGGCAAAACTTTTGGGAACATCGCGAATACCGCAATACATGGGCACATAAACCGTACTATAGGTATCATCCACTCCAAACCACAAAATACCGCCGATTTCATTGGGAAGCCACGAGCGCGACTGGGTGACGAATGAGAAGCCGGTCTGCTGGGTGGAGGTGGCGCGATCATTGCAATATTCCACGCCGTCCACTTTCCAGGTCATGGGACGCCAGCGGTAGGGCACATTGAAAGGGCCGGCGCCGACGCCGACGGACATGTCCCATTCGCTGTCTTCGTAATGATCCCGCATAAACTCCATCACATCATGAACCGAGAGCTTTTTGTCCGGTTTGATCCACAAAGGCATGGGTTCAGCGTTTTCAACTCCATTCACATAGTCGATCGAGAGCTTCATCGACGGGGCGGCGCGACGGAACATGCTCCAGACTCTGGCCTCGCAAAAACGCAACGCGCCGTAATCCAACGGAGCATAGGCGTCGGTGAAGCTGAAATCTTTGTCTTCCCCTTTAAAGTAGCCTTTTTCACGAGCAAAAGAGATCACGTCTTTGGCGTAGAGGCAATCCTTCTTGTCATTCAACGGAAAAGTACGGATGCGGGCCTGGTTGGCGTGAGCGCAAATATAACCCTCCGGCACCCGACGAGCCACCCACACAGCGCCTTTGTTGCCTTCGCCCTTACCGATCATCTCCATGATCCACACTTCATTGGGATCGGAGATAGAAAAGGATTCGCCGGAACTGCAATAACCATACTCCTCCACCAAACCGGTCATGACCTTGATGGCTTCACGGGCGGTTTTGGCCCGCTGCAACGCGATATACATCAGACTGCCATAATCCACGATCCCTGTTTTATCGTGCAGTTCCCTGCGACCGCCATAGGTAGTTTCGCCGATGGCCACCTGGAATTCGTTCATATTACCCACCACCGAATAGGTGCGGGCCGCCTGTTTGATTTTGCCAAGGTATTTGCCGGTGTCCCATTCGTACACATCCAGCATCGTTCCGGGGGCATACACAGCCGCCGGCCTGAAGTACAATTCGCCGTAGAGTTCGTGGGAATCCGCCGCATAGGTGATCATGGTGGAACCGTCGCTGGAGGCTCCTTTACTAATCAAGAAATTGGTGCACCCAAACAGAGGATTGCCCGCAACAAACATCAACACGCTCAACATTAATATTGGAATCAATTTTTTACTTTTCATGTCAACATTATAACCAATCGAAAAATTAGTGTAAAGATTGTATTTTTTTCCCCCATCTGGTACCATCATCTATTAGCCAATTAAGGACGGAAACCATGAATCGATCCCTCAAATATTTTAGTATCGCCCTCGCCCTGGCGGCCCTGATGACGGCTGGTTGCACGCCCGACCCTGTGGCGTCGGAAACATTGACAGACTACATCGATGCGGCCAAAACCCCATACCAGGAAAAACTGGACGACGAAGATCCCATCGAGAAAACCATCGACGGCATCTCGCTCTCCATCACCCCCGTTGCCTATTACGAGATTTCCGCCGTCGTCCTCTCCACCGAATCCTACTCCAGCGGCTGGCAAGGAGAACTGGCCCCCCGCGACCTGGCCCTCGCCTGGGGAGAACTCTCAGATCCCGACAACCGCCAGCACATCACCTTCAAACAGCGCAACCGCTGGTACTTTTACAACTACACCGCCGACTTCCCCTTCGACGTCAACTTCATCATCCAACAATCAGCCAACAACCACATCATCCCCGCCACCGACAACATCCGCTACGCCCTCGAGACCATCGAAGAAGAAGATAACATCTATATCGAAGGCTACCTCGTAAGAATCCTTGGCAACAAAGGCGGACAAAAATACTGGTGGCATTCCAGCACCCGCCGCGACGACACCGGCGACGGCTCCTGCGAAATCATCTACACCGAAAAACTCCGCATCAACGACAAACTCTACCTCTAACCCCACCCCCCATTCACCCGTCCACCCCTTCATCTCATTGCCTTGCCGTACACCCAGTCCTCCCCTCCGTACAAAACGTCCAAACTCCCGTACAGATTGTCCAGTCAACCGTACCCAGAGTCCTTCTTCCGTAACAAATTCTTCAGCTTCCGCAACAGATTCTTCAGTATCCGCAACACATCCTCCCGCATCCAAAACAAATTCAACTAATTCCAGAACAAAACCAAAAAAATCCAAACCAGACGCCAAAAAGAGCTCCTGGTCCATTGCTGCAGAAGAGACCGCTTCGAAGCAGAACTCGACAAACTGAGCAATCTCTTCTCTACCTAGAAATCTCCCAAAGCCTCAGCTTCACCAATCCCGACACCCACTTCACCCGCAAAGACAGCCTTTTTCACCAACTAGAAGAGGCCGAAAGAGCTTTGGCAAAGTTGTCGGAGAACTGACGTAGACAACTCCGCAATCCGTAGCCCGTGTCCACCCACGTCCACATCCAGACTGAAAACAACCAAACTTGCCTGGAGGACTAACACGGACAACTCTGAAACCCCGTGGTCCGTGTTTGTCCGTGTCGTGTTTTTTATCGCTCAGTAAATCAGATACACTCCAAATCCGCCGTCATGCAAGGATAATCGGTGTTACACATAACGCAACGGGTGGCCAACGTGCAGAAAGGCCCCACCGAGAGACAGGGATCGTTAAAGGTTTCGGGTGCTCCGCCTTTGAAAAACTCGAGGTCGTTGACATTGAGACTGGCGATGGTGCTCTTGTTGAGCGACAGTTTTTTGGTGAACTTCTTGATTTTCATATTTGACTCCTTTTTATTATATAGTGATCATTCTTTTATCTCACGTTGTGTCCTCATCCAAGATTCATTATAGAGAGTCAGATAAAAAACATCAAGGGCTGGAGTAAAGCGACGAGTTTCCACCTCGTCCGTGTCAGTCCGTGTCGAGTCCGTGTTAGTCCTGTGACGCTAAAGTTTGGGAACCCTATCGGAAAGCGATGATTCTCGCGGAGAGAGCGATAGGAGGCGGAATCACTTGTTGGTAAAAGCGGTCTTTTTCAGGATTTTGATGATGATGTAGGCGGCGATGATGATGTAGGCGGCGATGAGGAGGTGGGTTGAGTGGGGGATGGCGTTGATGATTGATTTCTCGCGGAAGGTGAGGATGATAATGAACACCATCAGCATGTTGAAGACCGAGTCGTTCTCTTTGAAGAACACCTTGCGGCCGTTGAACGGAAGCGCCGGCTTTTGAAAGGTGTTGCAGGTAGGGAAAACGCGGTTGATGTCATCGCAGTAATCCTTGAATTGGCCGCCGTATTTTTGTTGGAGATAGTGTTCCTCGGAGAGGATGATGAAGTAGTACTGGGTGATGAGGAAGATGTTGAAAAAGAGGAGGGCCCACCCATTGGCAAACACGATAAGGAGACCGGAAAACATCAAAACATTGCCGATGTAAAGGGGGTTGCGGACGATGGAATAGATACCGGTACGGTTGAGATCATCGGCCCGGAGGTAATTCTCGCGACCGGAGGTGCCGGAGTGGGCGAACCCCACCGCCATGACGCGGATGAATTCACCGAGAAAGGAGATTGCCAGGCCTCCCCAGATGAGGAAGGGGTCGGCGGCGCCATAGGATTGGGGGCGGAAAAAAAGAAACACCGCAGCCATTATCGGTAATGGGGTAAAGGAACGGAACTTGAATAAGAATTGCCCGGTTTTGACTTTCCAATTTGTATGTTCACGTGTCTTCATAATTTTCTCTCTATTCTCCAGTTGATTCAACATGTGGGACTGTGACCGCGGTTGTTTTAGGGCAGATGACCTGGCGGATGTGATTGAGATCCTCTATATCCACCGGCATGAAGCAGACGCGCTTCACCCCCTGAGGAATCAGTTCCAGGTATTGGCGCAGCTCCTCCACAGGGATCAAGTCGCCGGTTTCCCAGTCCTTTAATTGCAATTTAACCACCAGTTTGTCTCCGCATATACTATATGCCGACTCCACAATCTGCTTGAAAAAGATCTTGTTTTTGCTGTCATTATGTTTCATCTCCTTCTTCATCTGCCGGTGATAGGACATGAGATAGATGTGATCGATGCCGGTGAGAAGGATTTCCCTGAGATTGTGGGAATACCATTTCTCCGAGCGCTCGATGAAGAAGGGAGTTTCGTAATAGATATTCATCCCGATCGTGATGTTGGGATTCACCTCTTTGCAGGCGGCGATTACTTGCTCCAGGACATTATTGATCTGGTTTATCTTGAGACGGTTCCAGTTCTGGCTATAGGGGGTGTCCGGGGCCAACACGAGATTTTTCCGGAACGGTAGACTGGTGGAGGTTGTGAAACGGGCTTTGCCCCAATTGGAGAGACCTTCATTGTGACGGATGAATAGATCGTCCTGGATCAAGATACCTTGAATCTCCTTTTTGGCCAGTTCCTTGTACACGCCGACGATCTTTTTGATGGCATCGGGATTGAATAGATCGAATTTTTTGATAACTTTGCGCTCGCCGTCTCCATTGCCGTTTTTTCCAGCTTTGAATTGGTAATCGAAGTAACGCTGCTCGTCTGTCCAGTCGAATTTTCGACTGATCATCCAGGCCCAGAGGTCGAGCTTCGGTTCGTTATTTGCCAATTGGGCCGAGAGTTCATCCAGGTAGGGGTAAATCACATTGAAAAACGAGTTCTGGAAATACAACCCGCCTTGGGGATGACTGTTTTTGAATGAGCGGATGATGACCTTATCGATTCCCGCCTGCTTGAGAAGGTCGGGCTCAATCTTTCCCCGGAGGTCGGCGTTCATGAATTGAAGTTCGAATGAGGTCTCCCGGCCACCCTCGACCGTACCGGAAGCCAAACATAGAATAGACCCGCTGTGTAAGCAGATGGCAAGAAGAAAGCTACAAAATATAATTCCACTCGTTCGATTTATATTTATCTGCGATTTCAGCGATTTTCTTCTTGTCGTCTTCAGCAAACTCAAACTCCTTGAAGGGTTGATTCACAAATTCCCGGAAACAATGAATCAGAGCCTCCACCAGATCTTCTTTGGTCTTGTCCGATGCCTCGCTCAAGGTGGTCATACTCCGGGAAATGATTTTGGGTCGTGAATTGGCGCCATCGGCATACAATTGGTAGTCCATCCCAACAGGAATTGAACCATGCTGCAACAGCGCCCGGTTATCCCGCTTTTGAGCGGAACCAACAATCTTCTTGCCTTCGATTTCAATCTCGTTGGGAGTGGGGAACGAGAAACATGGATTGTTGGTTTTGGAAAGCGCGGGAGGACTTCCTTTTGATAAATAAGCCGGAATGCCGATTTTGTTAAACGCGTCTACCAGTACCTGGGAAATCAGTTTATAGGACTGATAAAGATCATTGTCCCGGTAGAAAATATCTTCCGACGACACGACCGCGTAGGTGACTTCGTCATTGTGAAGAACGGTTTTGCCGCCGGTGATCCGGCGGACATATTCATAACCATTCTCTTTTATATAATCAGTATTGATAGCTTTTGTAATCTTTTGAGACACCCCGAAGGAAAATGTCGGGAGCTCCCAAAAATAAATCCTGAAAAAGCCGACATTTGTTTCATGGCAAAGGTTGAATAGGTATTCATCCCTTGCCATATTTTCGGCAGCCGGAAGTGGAGCGCTCTCCAATATTAAGTACCAATCTGCCATGCCAGCTAAAATGAAACCCTATTCCTGGGTCTCTTCAGTTTCTACAACTTCTACGGCCTGTTCCTCTTCTTCCTGAGGGGCTTCGGGCTCTTCTTTGACAGACATATCAATGTTGCCCTTGAAGATAGATCCTTCAGCCAGAACCACTCTCTGCGCAATAATATTGCCAATCAATTCGCCTTCCGGCTCAATGGTAACTTTTTGATTACCTTTGACATTGCCGACAATTTTACCACGAATAATGACTTCGCTAGCTTCGACATCAGCTTTAACCAGACCATCTTTCCCAACAATAACCTGGTTTTTGGCTTTCAGAGTCCCTTCCATCTTACCTTCGATTACCAGATTCTCTTCAGATTCAAGGTCTCCCTTGATAAACATCGATTTCCCGATCAAAGAGCTACCCGCCGGAGTGCCGCGGCGAGGCGCTGATGCGGGAGTCGGCGGTGTGTAAGCCGGTTCCGGTTCTCTGACGGGTTCAGATTTTTTAAATACAGCCATTTTTACCTCATTCTATTAAAAAAAGTAAACAAAGCGGGCAACGGGACTCGAACCCGCAACCCCAAGCTTGGGAAGCTTGTACTCTACCATTGAGCTATGCCCGCTTAAATCCACTATCTATTCTTTTGCCTTGGATTTCTTTTGTTTTGCTTCAAACTGAAAATCCACAAATTCCAGAAATGCCATCTCTGCACCATCTCCTTTGCGGAAATCGCTCTTGATGATACGGGTATAGCCACCCTTGCGATCCATGAACCGGGGAGCCACTTCATCAAACAAAATATGAACGGTTTTCCGTCTATAAAGAAATGAAAGGGCGCGTCTCTTATCAGCCAGTGTTCCGGATTTCCCAATGGTAATCATTTTTTCTACCAGTGGCCTGACAGCTTTTGCCTTTGCCAACGTGGTCTCTACGCGATTGTGTTCGATCACACTGGCGGTCAGGTTCCTCAGCAATGCTTTTCTATGAGACGGATTCCTTCTTAATTTATAACCACTCTTCATATGCCTCATTGTTTACTCCTTATCTCCATCGCTGTCCTCAGCTTGGTCCTTTTTTAGTCTGTCGTTCAAATCACCTCTCAAGTTATCAGGGACTTTTTGCCCCAAAGCAAGGTCATGATCCTTTAATTTCTGAATAATTTCTTCCAAGGACTTTTTACCGAAGTTCTTGGAATTCAGCAATTCATGCTCAGTTTTTTCAATAAGTTCAAAGATATAATCGACACCGAGTCGTTTCAAACATTTTAACGCTCGAACCGATAGGCCCATGGCTTCGACGCTCTTTTCGAGGATATCACTTTTGTTCTCAATGCCGAGACCTGCTTCCTGTTCCACTGCTGGCACAAAGTTTTCCTTATCCTGATAATCAAGGAATATCGTTAGGTGGTCTCTTAGAATTTTTCCTGCTCTGGATACGGTCTCTTTCGGAGAAATACTACCATTTGTCCACACTTCGAGAATCAATTTTTCAAAATCGGTACGCTTACCCACACGGGCCGGCACAACAGTGTATTTAACTTTTTCAACAGGGTTGAAATTGGCATCGACAGAGATAAAATCCACGGATAATTCTTCGTCGTAGTTCTGCTCCGCTAACTTGAAACCCACTCCTTTTTGGATGCGAGCCTCAGCGGTAAACGAACCACCTTCTTCCAGATAGGCGATATGGATATTCTTATCGAGCACGATGACATCGCTATCAGTAATAATATCACCGGATACGATCTCCCCTGCTTCGTGCTTCTCTATCTTAATGATCTTGGATTCAGTACTATTCAGTTTGAAGGGGATCGTTTTCAAATTAAGAATGATATTGAGAACGTCTTCATAAACTCCCGGAATTGCAGCAAATTCATGCAGAACACCATCAATTCTGACGGCAGTAATCGCATCACCCTCAATCAGGGATAATAAGACTCTTCGCAAAGCGATGCCTATAGTATTACCATAACCCCGTTCAAACGGCTCAGCAACGAATTTTCCGTAATTATCAGTCAGCTCTTCCACTTCTAGCTTGCGGGGCCTCTGATAGTTATAATTCATCCTTCCCTCCTTATTTAGAATACAACTCAACAATAAGATGCTCTTCAACTGCTAGTGAGACATCATCCCTGGTGGGAAGGCTGTTTACTTTCCCGGAAAACTTCTCTTCATCGACAACCAGCCAGCCGGGTGTATCCAACAATCCTTTTACATCTTCGAACATTGTCTTCACACTCTCGTTATTCCGGGCTTTTTCGCAAAAACCGACTTCATCATTCAGTTTCAAATGATAAGAAGGAATAGAGACTCTTTTTCCATTAACTGTAACATGCCCATGACGAATCATCTGACGGGCATGAGCTCTGGAGTAAGCCATATTCATCCGATACAATACATTATCCAATCTTAATTCAAGGGCCTGCAATAGGTTTTCACCGGTAATGCCTTTCTTTTTGGCTGCTTTGGCAAAAAAGATTCTAAACTGCCGTTCGCCAACACCATAAAAGCGTTTCACCTTCTGTTTCTCTCTAAGCTGCAGTTTATAATTAGATTTCCGGAACGAAACCCTAGCGCCACGATGTCCGGGAGGATAGTTTCTCCGCTCCAACGAACATTTATCTGTCAAGCATCTTTTGCCCTTTAAAAAGAGTTTTGTCCCTTCAGCTCTGCACAATCTACATAACGGTCCATTATACTTTCCCATGGTTGTTTCTCCTTAACACAAATTATACTCTTCGTTTTTTACGGGGGCGGCAGCCATTGTGCGGAATCGGAGTGACATCCTTAATGGATCTCACTTTGAAATGCGTACCGCCTACAGTGCGAAGGGCGCTTTCTCTTCCGGCGCCAGGTCCTTTGACCCGGATATCCAGAGTTTTAATCCCATAATTTTCAGCTTCTTTAAGCACCTTTTCGGCTGCCAACTGTGCTGCAAATGGAGTCGATTTTCTAGATCCCTTAAAACCGACAACGCCACCGGCAGCCCAGGAAAGAACGTTTCCGGTTTTGTCGGTAATCGTAATGATGGTATTATTGAACGTAGAATGTATATACAGCATACCGTGAGATACGATCTTCTTTTCTTTTTTCTTCGTTTTCTTTTTTGCCTGTCTTCTTGCCATTTATTTCCTCCGAAACGCCATCTTACTTTCTCTTTTTAATCATTGAACCCCTGGGGCCTTTACGGGTTCTAGCGTTGGTTTTCGTGCGTTGTCCACGTACCGGAAGTCCTCGTTTATGTCTTCTACCCCGGTAATTATTAATATCCATTAATCTCTTGATATCCTGGTTAACTCTTTTTCTCAAGTCACCTTCAACCATTTCTTCAGTTTCAATATGTTTCCGGATTCTTGACAATTCATCGGCATTTAGATCTTTCACTTTTTTGTGATAGTCAACTTTTACCATTTCCAGTATTGCTCTTGATTTTGACCTTCCAATGCCGAAAATATAGGTTAGACCGACCTCAACTCTTTTATTATTCGGTACTTCAACGCCTGCTATACGTGCCAAGTGAACCTCCTTATCCTTGCCTTTGTTTGTGTTTAGGATCTTTGCAGATAACCCTTATTACACCCTTTCGTTTAATAACTTTGCACTTATTACATATTTTTTTCACAGAAGCTCTAACTTTCATCCAATCCTCCTACTTAAACCTGTAAATGATTCTTCCTCTGGTAAGATCATAAGGGGAGATTTCCATCAATATTTTGTCACCAGGTAAAATTCGAATGTTATTTTTCCTCATTTTACCAGAAGGGTGAGCCAGAATTCGATGATGATTCTGTTCCAATTCAACGAGAAACATTGCATTTGGAAGCGACTCGATAATTTTGCCGCGCACTTCCACTACATCTTTATCTTTTGCTGCCATTACTCATAACCTCGTTAATATTTCAGGTCCGTCCTGGGTAATCGCAACGGTGTGTTCAAAATGTGCAGATAAACTACCATCTGCAGTTACAACAGTCCAATTATCACTCAATGTTCTAACCTCATAAGTTCCGGTCGTAATCATAGGCTCGATTGCCAATGTCATATTGGCTTTAAGCTTCGGCCCTTTAACGCCATCATCATAATTTAGTACCTGGGGCTCCTCATGGAGATGCCTCCCAATACCATGCCCGGTTAAGTCCCGGACAATTCCATAACCCTTTGGGCTAACAAAACGGTCGATCGCTACGGAAATATCAGTGACTCGATTTCCTTTTTTCGCTCTTGTAATTCCGGCATCCAGGGCTTTTTTGCAGGTATCGAGGAGAGCCCTGGCTTCATTTGAAATCTCACCCACTGGGTAAGTGCAAGCACCGTCTCCATAATACCCTTTATAAATCGAACCGACATCGATACCAATGATATCCCCCTCTTCAAGAATACGCTCACGTGAAGGTATCCCATGCACCACTTCATCATTGATTGATGTGCATAATGTGGCGGGAAATCCATTATATCCTTTAAAACCAGGCTTGCCGTCAAGACTCAAAATTTTTTGTTCAGCCCATTGATCCAATTCATAAGTGGATACTCCCGGCTTGACCCGTTCACCGATTTCCGAAAGAATAATTGCAATAATCCGGTTGGCTTCACGCATCAACTTCAGTTCCCGATCAGTTTTCAATGTAATCAATTAATTAACTCCGATATCTTACGAAAAACAGTTTCAACTTCCATAGAAGCGTCCACCTGGTTTAGAACTCCTTGGTTCCGGTAATACTCAAGCACCGGCAAGGTCTCACGATGATAAATCCGGATTCTCTCTTTAATAGCGGTTTCATTGTCATCCGCCCGTTTAATAAGTATTGTTTGGCAATGATCACATACGCCATCCTTCTTTGGAGGACGGGTAGTGGTACTAAAAATAGCGCTGCAATTGGAACAAATCAGTCGGGACAGTATTCGGTCTACAATTACTGCTTCATTTTCAACATTCAAATATATTGCCACTTCACGGGACACTTGGATTCCGGTCAATGCTCTCGCCTGGTTGCATGTACGGGGGAAGCCGTCCAGAATATAACCGTTGGATATATCCTCGCTGGCCACCCGGTTCTTCACTAATTCAATCATGATATCGTCAGGGACAAAAAGTCCATCATCTACCAGGATTTTCATTTTTCTACCCAGGCGAGTATCTTCTTTAATCTCAGTGCGAATCAAATCGCCTGTAGACACGTGTTTATAGTGATACTCACACTCAATTCTTCTCGCCTGGGTGCCTTTGCCCGAACCAGGAGCGCCAAAAAGGATAATCCGTAACATCCTACTTTCTACCTTTTATTCTTCCCTTTCTGGAAAAAGATTCATAATTACGCATGGTTAACTGTGCTTCAATTTGCTGAACAGTATCCATTGCAACACCAACAACAATCAGGATAGACGTGCCGCCAAAGTAAAACTTTACATTCAAACCTTCATAAAACCACTTTGGTAGATTCGCTTCCAGAAAATCGCCGATAAACGGAAGGGCTCCAACTTTAAAACCGGTCATCAAAAATTCGGGAATCAAAGCCACAACCGCAAGATAAATAGCTCCCACAAAGGTCAACTTCGACAATACGCCGTCAATATAAGCAGAAGTATTTTTCCCAGCCCTTATGCCCGGAATGAACCCACCATGCTTCTTCAAATTATCGGACACATCCTGTGGGTTGAAAATGATGGAAACATAAAAATAGGTAAAGAATATAATGGATGTGATGTACAACAAATTGTAAAGAGGCATGCCGAAACCAAGCTGTGTTGCTATTTTTTTTGCGATAGGATGATTGATAAATCCGGCAATTGTTGCAGGAAAAGTAATAACGGAAGACGCGAAAATGATGGGAATAACACCGCCGGTATTCACTTTGAGCGGTAGAAATGTGCTCTGTCCTCCCATCATACGGCGTCCCTGCACTCTTTTTGCATACGAAATGGGAATTCTACGTTGCCCCATTTCCACAAAAACAATAAAGCCGATTACCGCAACCATTAACACGAGCAGGAAAATCAGGGAAAGGGGCATAAATTCGCCAGTTCTTATACCCTCGATCAGGCCTCCCGCGCCGGGGACCAACCCAATGACAATACCTGCAAAGATGATAAGGGAAATTCCATTGCCGATCCCCCTTTCGGAGATCTGTTCACCTAACCACATGATAAACACAGTTCCAGTGGTAAGTGTCAGGATTGCTAAGAAGCGAAATCCCCAGCCAGGATCCAGGACAACCGGAAGGCCACCGGGATTCATTTTTTCCAGGCCTAACGCAATACCAAAAGCCTGAACCAAACAAATACCGACCGTTCCATACCTGGTGTACTGGGTGATTTTCCGTTTTCCTAGTTCACCCTCTTTCGATATTCTTTCCAAATAAGGCCATACCACCTGTAGAAGCTGTAAAATAATCGAAGCGCTAATATATGGCATAATCCCTAAAGCAAAGATAGTCATCCTTGACATATTCCTACCGGAAAACATATCAAGAAATCCAAGAAATGTACCCTGCGCCTGTTCAAAAAACTGTTGCAGGGCCTCAAGATTGATCCCGGGGATAACAATCTGTGAGCCAATGCGATACACCGCCAACATTAAAAAGGTAAAAATAACCCTTTTTCGAAGTTCAGGTATAACAAAGATGTTTCTTAAAAAGGTAATCAATTCTCTTCTCCTTCAAGAAATATCGCTGTGCCTCCACTCTTGTTTATCTTCTCTAAAGCTGATTTAGAAAATTTATGAGCATGAATTATCACTTTTCTTTTCAGCTCCCCATTCCCCAAAATTTTTATTTTTGCTCTTTTGTTTTTAGCAATTTTAGCTTCGAAGAAGTTTCCAACCGTGATCTCATCCAAACCGCATTTTTCAATTGTATCGAGATTTACAATATTATACTCAGTTTTAAAAATATTTGTAAATCCACGTTTGGGAATACGGCGAACAAGTGGCATCTGCCCACCTTCGAAAGCCCTCTTACGGGAATATCCACTTCTGGATTTCTGTCCGTTCATACCCCTTCCGGCAGTTTTTCCAAAACCGGAACCGGGTCCTCTACCAATCCTTTTACGTTTTTTTACAGCGCCTTTTGCAGGTTTTAAATTAGCCAACGAAATCATTTCTGTACCTCCACATCAGACACTTCAAGCATAAAATCAATTTTCTTGACCATACCAAGGATTTCAGGCCGTTTCTCTCTGATAACTTCAGAGTTCATTTTCCCGAGCCCAAGCCCACGAACAACAGCTCTCTGCTTCTCAGTTCTACCGATCAAGCTTTTAACCAATTTTATTTTGATCAACGGGAATTCTGGTTTCTTTTTTACTGCCATAGTTCCTCCTCGGTAATATCACGTCTATTAATGATACTTTCGGGCTGCTTCAGACCTTTTAGGCCATTGATCGTCGCATGAGCCACAGTCAAGATGTTTTTACTTCTCAAGCTCTTTGTCAGTATGTTTTTAATACCAGCCAACTCCATGATGACTCGCACAGCTCCTCCAGCGATAACGCCGGTACCGGGAGACGCTGGTCTTAATACAACCCGTGCAGCTCCAAAAACTCCGATTTTATAATAAGGAATTGTATCATTGGTGATTGGCACCTCTACCAGGTTTTTCTTGGCGTGAGCCACGGCCTTTTTGATTGCCAGGGGTACTTCGCGGGCTTTTCCTTTACCAAGCCCAACTCTTCCCTTTTTATCACCAACGATTACGGCTGCAGAAAACCTTAGATTTTTTCCACCTTTAACTACTTTTGTAACTCGCCGGATGGAAATGACCTGTTCTTCAAATAATGTTTCCATACTTTCTAATTCCTGCACCTTAGTACTCCTTAAAATTTTAATCCGCTTTCCCTGGCGGAATCGGCGAACACTTTGATCCTTCCGGTATAAGCATATACATTACGATCAAAAACGACAGAGGTAATTTCTTTTTCTTTAAGTTTATCAGCAATCAATTTGCCGAGAATCTTGGCAGCCTCTTTATCTTTTGTGCTCTTCAACTGTTCTTTCACATTTTTAGCCAGGGTAGTGGCACTGGCGAGGACGGTCCCATTTAAATCATCATATACCTGAGTATATAAATATTTATTACTTCTGACAAAAATCATTCGGGGCCGCTCGGGAGTACCATTAAGTTTTTTGCGAATTGTTTTTCTAACTCTATTTTTTCTTTTATTCTTAATTATATACTTAGGGGTAATCATCTTATACTCCTGCCGTCTTTCTTACTTTCTGTCTCAAGTACTGTCCCTCTAGGCGAATACCTTTCAGTTTATAAGGCTCGACCGGCCTAATACTCTGGATATTTGCGCAGGTCTGTCCTAAAAGTTGTTTATCATGAGATGTCAGGGCAAAGTTTCCAGGATTTTCCTGGCTTGCAGTAACACCTTCCGGCAACTCAAAATTTACAGGATGGGAATATCCAACCTGAAGATTGATGACATTACCTTTGACAGTGGCTCGCCAACCTTTGCCGACGATTTGTAATTTTTTCGAAAAACCTTTTGTCACTCCGATCACAGCATTGTTCAGTAAACTCCATACCAGGCCCTGCATTGCTTTCTTCGAATTGTCTTCTATATTGATAAAAACTTGTTTCTCATCTAATTCAACCTTAACGCCTTCTTGAATTTTTACCGACAACTCCCCTTTTGGGCCTTTCACATGAATCTGATCTTCCTTGATTTCTATTTTTACGGAGCTGTCAAAAGCGATCGGTTTCGCTGCTAATCTTGACATTGTTTCCTCCTACTATGATACATTGCGATTACCAAATATGAAGTAATACTTCGCCGCCAACGTTATTTTTGACACAGTCTTTCCCGGTCAAAATTCCCTGGGAGGTAGATAATATAGCTACTCCGAGTCCACCTAAAACCTTTGGAATACCATCGACATCTGAATACACTCGACACCCGGGTTTCGAAATCCTTTTCAACCCTTCAATAGAACTGATTTTGCTTTTATATTTAAGTTCAATCACAATCTGTGCCGGAAACTCATTGTTATCCACTTTGAAATTTAGGATATATCCCTCTTTCTTCAGGATCTTTGCGATCTCGAGTTTCATATTCGATAGAGGAATGGAGACCTCTTTCTTCTCCACCATGATGGCATTCCGTATCCTTGTTAACAAATCTGCGATAGGATCCGTATGTGTCATTTTTTACTCCTTCACTTGTCCTGCATACCTGGCTCTTACCAGGATGCTTTTGTCACACCGGGAACTTCACCACGAAGAGACAATTCCCGAAAACATAACCTGCACAATTCAAACTTTCTGTACACAGCTCTTGTTCTGCCACAAATCCGGCAACGGGTACGTTCTCTTACACTGAATTTCCTGGTTTTTCTTGACCGTGCAATTACTGACGTTTTTGCCACCTTTTTCCTCCTTTATAAAATCGGCATGCCAAGCCGTTTCAATAATGCTTTACCTTCCTGATTCGTCTTGGCTGACGTAACCAGGGTAATTGACAAACCCTTCGTTCTCTCGACTTTATTGTAATCGATTTCGGGAAAAACCAACTGATCTTTCAACGCAAGGGTGTAATTACCTGTGCCATCAAATGCTCTGGGAGATAATCCACGAAAGTCCTTAATACGAGGAACGACAATCGAAACCAGGCGGTCAAAAAACTCATACATCCGAATTCCACGTAATGTAACTGTTGCTCCGACAGGCATTCCAGCCCTTAATCTGAAGGATGCGATGGACTTTCTTGCTCTGCGGATAGCCGGTTTCTGGCCGGTGATGGTGGCAAGTTCTTCCATTACTTTATCGAGAATTTTTATATTCTGAGTGGCTTCTCCGACACCAGAATTAACAACGATTTTTTCGAGCCTGGGCACTTGCATTACATTTTTCAGCTCAAGTTCTTTTTGTAACTCAGCCTTGACTTCATTTTTATATTTTTCGTAAAGTCTGCTCATACTAAATTCTCCTAATCAAGTACCGTCTCGCACTTCTTGCATACCCGGTGTTTTTCTTTCCCGGACAGTTTGTATCCGACACGGACGCCCTGCTCACATTCTTTACAATAATATTTCACACTAGCCATCGGAAGCGAACCCTCCCTCTCAACAATTCCACCTTGGATATTCTTTTGGGGGTTGGGCCTGACATATTCTTTTACCATATGAACTTTTTCAACGACAACTCTATTTTTTTCAGGCAAAAGTCTCAAAATTTTTCCAATTTTACCTCTTTCGGCCCGCTTGCCTCTGACGACGATGACAGGATCGTTTTTCTTAAGTTTTATCTTCTTTATCATTTAAATCACCTCGGGTGCTAAAGATACAATTTTCATAAACCTTTTTTCCCTGAGTTCACGGGCCACTGGACCAAATACACGTGTGCCGACTGGCTCGCCTTGTTTATCGATGACAACCGCAGCGTTATCTGAAAACCGGATATACGATCCGTCTTTTCGACGTACTTCTTTTCTAGTCCTCACAATTACGGCACGTACCACTTCACCTTTTTTAATTTTCGAATTAGGTTCAGCAGTTTTGACGGATCCTACAAAAACATCGCCTATATAAGCAATTTTTCCAATACCGCCGCCGAGAGCCCGAATGAACATAACTTCTTTTGCTCCTGAATTATCAGCAACTTTTAAGCGGGTTTGCATTTGGATCATTTGGACACCTCTTTCTTTGCTGCCAGAGTCAATTTTTCCGGTGCAACAGTGATAATTTCTGTGACCAACCAACGTTTCCTTTTGCTGAGAGGTCTGACCTGAACCAGTCTCACTTCATCACCAGCTTTACATTTATTGTCATGGTCATGGGCAAGGTACTTTTTCTTTCTACGAACAATTTTTTTATACACTGGGTGCATAAAAATTCTTTCTACACTAACCGACACCGTTTTATCAGCTTTCGAAGAAACAACCACACCGGTAAGTGTAATATTGCTACTTTTATTTTTTACGGTTGTCTTATTATCCATTATTTGACCTCTTTTCGTTTAAAATTGTTAATATCCTTGAAATATCTTTCTTTGTACTTTTAATCTTAAACGGATTATCTGCCTGCCCTAATGACTTCTGAATTTTCTGTTTAAACAATTTATCACGCAATTCAGTCAGCTTGCCTTCCATTTCGTCCAATGTCAACGCTCTTATTTCTTTAGCTTTCATTTTGGCCGCTCCTATTTCTCACGTTTAATGAATCTTGTTTTGATGGAAAACTTAGCCTGCGCCAGCCTGATAGCCTCTTTAGCGACTGTTTCATTCACGCCTTCCAATTCATAGATGATCCGACCTTTTTTTACGACATCTACCCAAAACTCCGGGTCACCTTTACCTTTACCCATTCTAACTTCAATCGGTTTGGATGTTACAGGTTTGTAGGGGAATAAACGAATCCACAATTTTCCGCCCCTTTTGATATATCTGTTAATGGCCACCCTGCCAGCTTCAATCTGCCTGGAGGTAACCCACGCATTTTCAAGGGACTGGAGACCATAATCTCCAAAAACCAATGTATTACCTTTTGTGGCCTTTCCTCTGCGTTTTCCTCTGAAAACTTTTCTATGCTTGACCTTCCCTGGCATTAACATGATTATTCTCCTTTTTCATCTATTTCAATCGCCTGCTTCTTGAATTTCGGTTTTTCCTTATCGGCAACATATACCCATACTTTGATACCAATCAAACCATAGTCAGTCTTTGCTTCAGTAAAACCATAATCAATATCTGCACGCAATGTCTGGAGTGGGAGCTTTCCAACGAGATACCATTCAGATCTGGCAATTTCTGCACCGCCAAGCCTGCCGGAAACCTTGATTTTGATTCCAATCGCGCCGGACCGGAGCGAAGAATCAACGGCCTTTCTCATGGCTCTTCTAAATGAAATCCGTCTTTCAATCTGATACGCAACACCCTCAGCGATCAATTGAGCCACGATCTCCGGGTACTTTATCTCGATCACATCTACAAGGATTTTATCCATGGTCATGCCGGTCAATTGTTTGATATACTTTTTCATCTGCTGGACACCGGCGCCGCCTTTTCCAATAATAATACCTGGACGGGCAGTGTTTATCTGTACACGGATTGTATCGGAAATTCTCTTTACTTCAATGGATGCAATTCCAGCATGTTTATACTTTTCCTTGATTAATTTTCTGATCTTAATATCTGAATGGAACAACTCAATATAATTCTTACCTTTACTGTACCATAAAGACAACCAACCTTTATTGAATCCTAATCTAAATCCGTATGGATGTGTTTTTTGCCCCATTATTTCTCCTCTCTTTCATCTAAATATATTGTAACATGCGCATATTTTTTTAGTATTTGAACTCCACGCCCTCTGGGTGCAGCTCTAAACCTTTTCAAATAAGGCGCTTTATCGGCAAAAATCTCTGAAATATACAGGCGATCAACATCTACATTAGGATATTTAACTTGCGCATTAGCAACTGCAGAATTCAATACTTTGTATATGAATTCAGCGGCTTTTTTCTTACGGGTAAATTTTAAAATTGTCAACGCCTCACCGGCATCTTTACCCCTGATCAAATCAACTACAAGACGGCACTTTCTCGGCGATATTTTCAAATACCTACCTTTAGCAACTGCAATATGATCCATACCGACCTCCTATTTTTTACCCTTGCTGTCTTTAGAGGTGTGACCTTTATAATTTCTAGTTTCAGCAAATTCACCTAGCTTGTACCCTACCATATTTTCGGTAACAAAAACAGGAATGAACTTTTTCCCATTATGTACGGCGAGGGTGAGCCCAACCATTTCGGGTACAACAGTAGAGCTACGCGACCAGGTTTTTATGACTTCTCGTTTTTGAGATCTCTTGACGTCCAAAACCTTCTTTAACAGCTTTTCTTCAATATAAACACCTTTTTTTAATGACCGTCCCATGAGCCTACTTTCTCCTCTTCACAATAAATTTTTGGGTTCTCTTGTTCTTCCTGGTTTTGTATCCCTTAGTAGGTTTACCCCATGGAGTAACTGGAATTCTTCCGCCTTTGGTTTTTCCTTCACCACCGCCATGAGGGTGATCAATCGGGTTCATAACTGTACCTCTGACGTGCGGCCTCTTACCCATCCAACGACTCCGGCCAGCTTTACCAACCTTTATATTTCCATGTTCAACGTTCCCCAATTGTCCGATAGTGGCGCGGCACTCAACGTGAATTTTTCTCAATTCACCGGAAGGCATTTTGATTAATGCGTAAGTACCTTCTTTTGCCATTAAAGTCGCTGCAGAGCCCGCTGTTCTCGCAATTTGTCCGCCTCTTCCTTTATTGAACTCAATATTGTGAATCACAGTACCAACGGGGATGTTTTTGAGCAACAAGGCATTTCCAGGAAGAATTTCAGCTTCTCCGTCGGTTGAAACAACTGAACCCCCTACATTTATGCCCTGAGGGGCTATTATATATCTGCGTTCACCATCTTCATATTTAATTAAAGCAATACGGCAGGTCCGGTTGGGATCGTATTCGATTGTTTCAACGATTCCCTTGACATTTAATTTATTTCGCTTGAAATCGATGATCCGATATTTACGCTTATGGCCACCGCCCCGGAAACGAATTGTGATTCTTCCCTGGCTATTTCTTCCTCCGGATTTCTTTAAAGATACCAGCAATTTTTTGTAGGGCTTATCCGTAGTAATTTCATCAAATGTATAACCAGTTTTTCCTCTCTGACCGGGAGTAATAGGATTATATTGTTTTATGCCCATTATACCACCTCAAAATATTCAATCATCTTTTCATCGGCTTTTAATTTGACGTAGGCCTTTTTCCAGGCGGATCTTTTTCCGGTAAAGCGACCGAACCTTTTCTTCTTACCGTTATAATTCATAATCTTAACCCATTCAATCTTAACTTTAAATAGTTCTTGGACCGCTTTTTTGACCATTATTTTATTCGCATCCCGATGAACTTTAAAACAAAGGAGCCTTTCTTTTTCCTTAAGCTCCGTCGATTTTTCTGTAATTATCGGAGCAACAATGATATCGGTGTTTTCTAATTTCATTTCAATACCTCCACCAGGTGGTTCACTGCTTCAACGGAAAACATAATATAACTATAGTCCAGGGAGTCATAAACATTTATCTCTTTACAATCAATAGACTTAATGTTTGGGACATTCCGGGTAGAAAGCATTAATTCTAAGTTTTCCTTTTTATCTACAATCAGCAATTTATCAAAATTAAAGTTTTTTAGCAGCGACAGGGTATCTTTGGTCTTTTTCGATGCGAATTTCAAATCATCGATGATCAAAATTCTATCATGACGAATTTTATCAGATAGAACTGACTTCAACGCATTTCTTCTGGCTTTTTTGGGCATCTGGTAAGAGAAATCCCTTGGCTTTGGTCCAAAAGCCGTGCCACCTTTACGCCAAAGAGGACTCCGAAGGCTTCCCATACGAGCACGCCCTGTACCCTTTTGGCGCCACAATTTTTTCCCCGTACCGGCTACATTCCCTCTCGTTTTTGTCGAAGCGGTTCCGGCTCTCTGGTTAGCTCTAAAATTTTTGACAGCTTCATAGATGAGATGCTCATTCAAAGGATAATCGAAGATTTCCTCTGGTACGTCAATTTCGCTAACTTCGGAATTCTGTATGTTTTTTACCTTCAATTTCATCTTCGTCATCTCCTCTTAAAGGAATCCTTTAAAATAAAAACATAATTATCATTAAAACCAGGTACTGCGCCCTTAACCAAAATGATATTGCGCTCTGTATCAACTTTAACAACCTGGAGACCTTTTACAGTTTTATTTTTTCCACCCATTCTTCCGGGCAATTTTTTTCCTTTGATCATTTTTCCAGGATATGCACACATACCGGTAGAACCTGGGCGGCGATGGAACATCGAACCATGAGTCGCGCGTCCACCACCAAAATTCCATCTCTTTACAACGCCCTGGAAGCCTTTACCTTTGGTAGTACCGACAACATTTATTTTTTCCTTTTCCTCGAAAATATCCACTTTGACAGTATCACCAACATTCAAGGAATCATCATCTATAAAAAATTCTTTCAGTACTTGGGTAGGAGGTACATTGGCTTTCTGGAAATGCCCCATCATAGGTTTATTAACTCTTTTTACTTTCTTATCTTCCACTAAACCCAATTGGACCTTTCTCGAATTGTTGGTATCGTTAATCTTCTTCTGAACTACCAGACAAGGCCCAGCTTTCAATACTGTTACCGGCAGCACCCTTCCGTCATCATCAAAGATCTGGGTCATTCCAACTTTCTTTCCTATTAGTCCTTGAATCATTTTATCACCTTCTCATATTTGTTAAATTAGCCATTCCCACACGCTGTTCGAACCAACATCTAGTTAGATTTAACCTCAACTTCAACGCCAGCGGGCAAGTCCATTTTTTTAAGTTCAGCAATTGTATCATCATTGTGTTCAAGGATCTCAATCAATCTACAATGAGTCCTGCGTTCAAAATGTTCCCTCGATTTCTTATCAACGTGAGGAGAGCGCAAAACACAAAACCTTTCAATTCTTGTGGGAATGGGGATGGGTCCTGCTACTTTTGCCCCGGTCCTTTTGGCCTTGGCAACGATCTCGGCTGAGGATTTGTCAAGGATTCGACTATCAAATGACTTTAATTTAATTCTTATTTTTGTGGTCATGTTTTCCCTTTTTACTCGATAATTTCGGTAACGGAGCCGGCTCCGATTGTTCTGCCGCCTTCG
>CAZBHS010000023.1:0-81888 GCA_964491915.1 uncultured Clostridia bacterium | reverse complement strand
AATATGCTTTTTGTAGGGGCGGGACACCGTGCCCGCCCTGACTCACCCACGCATTTACGGGTTTGCGCAACATCACCCCATTCGCCGGCGAGTGTAAAATCCCTCTACGCGTTAAGGGCGCCCACGGGGTGACGCCCCTACACCATCACGCCGCCGCATCAATATGCCTTTTGTAGGGGCGGGACACCGTGCCCGCCCTGACTCACCCACGAATCCCCGGTTTTGTGCCGCATCACCCCATTCACCGGCGAGTGTAAAATCCCTCTACGCGTTAAGGGCGCCCACAGTGTGACGCCCCTACAGAATCCAAAATTTCCCGCAAGCTCGCCTGGGGTTCACGACGGGCTGTCGCACCGCGTTCACCCGATCTTTGTGGAAACACAATACCTCGCGACCGCGAGGGCGAATCTCACGACAATCCCCAAAACCTCATATCCTCCACTCCCTTTGCGCTTCGCGCCTGTAGAAATTGGTAAAGGGGTAAAGGGGAAAGTGGCTAAAGAGACCTGGCAAGGCGAAAGCCGACAAAGCGGACGCGATTAGAAGGCTCAACGCCGTCACGGTAGGCGCACCGGCAAAGAGCACCATCATGGACCCAGCCACCGCCACGCACAACACGGCCATCGCCACTATTAGGCCCTATAGGATTTTTATAGGGACTGTTTTTATAATAATCAAAACCAAACCAATCCCCACACCATTCTAACACGTTGCCAGACATATCCAGAGCTCCGAATGGAGACGAGCCTGCGGGAAAGGAACCAACTGGTGAGGCATAATCATAACCATCTTCCAAGCCGATATTCGCCAATTTACCCGTCACTTTTCCATTGCCCCACGGATACATCCGGCCATCAATTCCACGCGACGCCTTCTCCCATTGCGCTTCTGTGGGAAGAACGATCTGCACCACTTTTTGCTCAGACAACCAATCACAATAAGCGACTGTATCTGTCCAGAATATACCAACGATGGGATAATTATCGCCATTCAGTGCCTCGCCCATTCCCTTATAATAGCCACTGCCATCTGTCTTCAAATTTCTATAATCATCCCCAGGCTCCAACCAAGCCGGATAATGAGTCCTGGTCTCATTCACAAATTTCATGTATTGTCCAACCGTCACTTCAGTCTTGCCGATCCAGTAGCCGTCCAGGTATACTTTATGGATTGTTTTCTCCCATTCTTCTCCTTCATCCGATCCCATGGTGAACTCGCCGGAGGGGATGTAGATCAATATGATGCCGTCCCCGTAATCCGCTTCCCAGAAGCCTTTGGTATTTTGGTAGTATTGGGGGCCTGATTGCGGGATTGACTGGGACAAGAAGAATGTTGAGAGGGCGATAATTATGGCGATGGCGAAGCGGACGGCGGATTTTAGGCCGAGGTATGGGATGCCTTTTTGAGAGAAGAGTTTGCGGAGGCGTTTGGGGAGGATGAAGTTTAGGGGGGATGTTTTGGGGGATTCGAGAAAGCGGAGGAGGAGGAAGTCCTGGTTGGCGGTTGTTGGAAGGGTGGTTTGGAGGATTTGACGGAGTTCTTTTTTGCGGCGGCGGGTTTGGCGGTTGAGCATCCATTTTTGGAGGGCCAGGTTGAGGCGGTAGGAGTCGAAGGCGAAGCTGTCTTTGGGGGGGGGATTTTTTTCGAGGATGTTTGTGATGGCTTCGCGGATGAAGGTGGTTTTTTCTTTGTCCAGTTTGGTGATGAGAATTGCCCGAAGTTCGTCGGGGATGGCGCCTTGTCTGAACCAGGGGAGGCGGATGAGGTTGAGGATGTTGGATTCGGTCAGGAGATTGTCGGGCATGCAGGGGAGAGAGCCTAGGTGGAGGGTGAGGTCCCAGTGGAGTTCGGGGTAGACGGCGCAGGCGCAGAGCCATTGGAAGGTGTCCTGGCCTAGATAGTCGCGCAGGGTATCTGTATCATCTTCTTCAAAATGTTCAACATCGATGGGTGGGGGTTGGTTTTTTGCATCTTTTTGTTTCCAGGTTAGGAGGTTGGGTGTCGTGGGGGCGTCGAAGAATTCTTCCAGGGCTTTGAGGCCGTTGAGGGTGGCGGGGAGGACGATGAACTCTGTGGCCAGGGTGATCTCTCTGTATCCCCAGTGTTTTGGGGGGATTGTGGTGAGAAGGGAACGTTGGTACCAGGTCTGGAATAGGTTGGTCCAGTCGTCTAATTCGCCGGAGATGGGGTTGAGGAGGGAATCGCCGTCGCTGATGATGATGAGGCGATGATCGCTGTATTTGTGTTTGATGTCCGCCAGGTATTCGCGGGGGCCGTTTGGGGTTTTGAAGCAAATTCTGGGGTCGGTTTCGAAGAAATAGCGGGCGACGAACAGGCCTTCCTGGTTCAGGGCGTCGGCGATGGTTTTCCAGAGGCCGGAGTCGTGGTTGCGGTAGGTGGGATGGTCGATGAGCAGGAGGTATTCGGGGGGGGCGGTGAGGTTTCGGTAGTGGGTGTCGAGAAGGCCGCCTTTTTCGATGGTTTTTGTGATGGTGGTGTGCACATCCAATTGGCTGATATCGCTTTGAATGCGGCGTCGCAAAAGGCGGGAAGCAGTTATGAAGTCATGTTCTCGTTTGAGGAGAGAGTCGGGGGCTTTGACGTCGAGGGGCCATGTATAGGGTGGTTTTTTTGTCTTTTGTTTTTGGAGGATCAGTTGCCGGCGGCGGAATTTGTACAGTTCCAACAGGCCCCAGATAAGCAATGGCAGTAGGATCGCGATCCAGCGGAATTGGAGTAATTTTTTGCGGAATAAATAATCGGTTACTTCCCAGGGAGTTTCTTTTTTATTGTAGGGGTCTTCCTGTGCTTGGTTTGGATTATCTACCTTGTTGTCTGGTGTATCCGGTGTGTTTGTCGTCCCTTGATTGTTGGAGTTTTTTGGCGTAGTGGTAACGGAATCCGGGTTGGTGTTTGGGTTTATTATAGTGTGATCGCTTTTTCCCAACTGGTAGGATACAATGGCGATTAGCAACACAACCAGCACTCCCAGTAAGATATATCGCCATTTTGGGGGAGTAGTTGACTTATCGTCCAGATTTTTCTGGAGGGATTCATCTTCCTTATTTTTATTAGACAATCCCGAGATGTGTTGGAAGTGGGAGTCGAAGAGGCGGTAGAATTGGTGTTGCTGCTTGGGGGTGGTGGCGAAGAGGGGGCAGAGGATGAATTTTAGGTCGTTGGGTTGTGTGTCGGGGTCCAGGCGATTTAGGATTTGGTGGAGGCGGATGCGGTGGTGGATGCCGATGGTGAAGTTTTGGTGTTGGAGGAGGTGGAGGAAGTTTTCGAAGAGGAGGGGCAGGCGGGAATTGTCTGTCTTGGTTGTCATCTAGTTTTTGGAAGCCGTCTCGAATTTCTTTTTCATGAGTTTCAAATCATCGCTGTTTTTGGCAAGAATGGAGAAGCTTAGCATCCAGGCTTCGGCCTGGCCGTCTTCGAGATTGTCGATGTCGATATCCTTTGCTTTGAGGATTTTTAGCCAATTCAGGAATTCGGCGGTGGCGGGCTTTTTCTTGAGATGGAGTCCCCGGATATCCGTGAATTTGTCGATCGCCTGCGAGACAAACTCAGGGGCGAAATCGGAGCTTCCATTGAAACGTTTATTGACAATATCACTCAGTTCCTGTTTTGAGGGGAACTCAATATGGTAGAACACGCAGCGGCGGAGGAAGGCGTCGGGGAGATTTTTTTCTGAATTGCTGGTGAGAATTATAATGGGGTGGAATTTTTTTTCGGCTTTGAATGTTTGGCCGGATTCTTTGACTGTGAATTCCATGTTTTCGATCTCGTTGAGGATGTCGTTGGGAAAGTCGCGGGGGGCTTTGTCGATTTCGTCGATTAGGACCACGGAGCGGGTGGGGCCTTTACCTCTCAAATCTTCCGGGAGATACTGATTCGCCTCTTCCGGCGGCATGGAAAGATGGATGGCATTTCCCAACGCCTGATACTCGATGTAGTCGTTGATGTTGGTCTGCTTCTTGTCTCCCATATTGGCGTCCTGGAAACGGCGGAGGGCGTCGTATTGGTAGAAAAGGTCGCTGGCAGTGGAAGTGGTTTTGGTATAGAAATTCAATTGGGGAAGGCCTAGTTCGTGAGCGATACTGGCGGCTAATTGGGTTTTGCCGGTTCCCGGCTCTCCGGTTACCAGTAATGGCTGGCCTAAGGTTATCGCCACGTTGACGGCGTGACGAAGGCCTTCTGAGGCGATGTAATTCTCCGGGACGTCAAAACATTCACTCTCGTCAAACTCGGGGATCTTTTCATTTCTCTGGGCAATCGTTTTTCCATCTCCTTTATAGAGATTTAGGTTCAGTTCTTTTAGCATCTTATATTCTCTCCTCTAATTTCGGGCGATTCTCCTTAATAAATTTTTGAAGTATTGCCTCCACCTCAAACATATCATACTTGTGTGATTTGGGTCCCAAACACTCTTCTGCAAAGGTTTGACACTTAAAATAATCGTCAAATATTTCATTATCTTCAAACCACTCTGCAACTTGCAATATTTCGACGGGCAGCAATTCATCAAGAAGCTTGCAAGGAATGGTTTTAGGAAGCGAGTGACTCAGGTCAGTCAACTGTTCTTTTATAGAAAACGCCAAATTCTTCTTAGAAAAAATTGAACTTGCTATCCTCCGAAAGAAACCCAATTCATTTGCATCATTAAAAACAATGCAAAAAAACACTAAAAGAATAGGCCCATTATCTTCCAAATCTAAATTCCCCCAAAAATCCTCAATATACCAGCGAATGAGATCTGTGGTATTCTTATCCCAATGAGCAGAGGTAATCGTATGGCTGCAAATAATCATCGGCTCTTTTTCTATTTTGTTAGATTTGACAAAAGATTTTCCACAAAATTCAATCATAACTTCATTGAGTTCGAACTTTCGTATAAGCTCACGTTTCAATATCCCTTTCTGTAATTCAAAATTCGTTGCCGGATTAGGCCAAGTCACTTTTTTATGTTTAATCTTTGAACCGCCCTGGCAGTTTTTATACTTAAGATATGTTTTTAGAGATTCTATCTCTATGTGTTTAGTAAAACCATCATGGCATTGTTTACTATCTCCGGGAATAAAATAAAAATGAGGAATTCCGGGATTGGTTTTTATATTAGGAAAAAAAAACTGTTCAAATTCAGTGCAGTGCACTTTCCGATCACACATTCTGTGGGCATACTGTCCAAACTTAAGATTTGAAACTTCACCAGCAAATTTTTTAATAAAATAAAGAGCCAGCGCAGCAATCACTTCCGTATAGAGTTCGGTAGGATTATTAAAGCGACCTTCCATCCTATCTTTCAGCGCTTGTTCTCTAAAAGCATCAACTGCTTTTCTCTTATCTCCTTTTTCGACAAAACACTTTTTCTGTTTGTTTTCATCTTTATGCAAAAAAATAAGACGGGGTTTTTTTGCCTTCACAGCCGCTTCATATTCAAGATGAGTGATGCTTTTAGTACTTTCATCAGGAACATGACCATATCTCCATGCGATAATACCGATATACAAATCACAGTTGCGGACATCCTCAAGGCACTGTTGGACAGAACGCTTATCACGCGCAACATAATCTTCCATACAAATAGCATGGTGGCCCAATTTTCTAACCGCCTTGTTCGCCGCTTCGCGATAGTCTTTTAAGTCTTCGTAGGTCGAAGAAATGTAAATTTTCGCCATGTGTTCATTTCACCCAAATTGTTTTATTGGCGATGAATTCGTGTATCGTTTAGATACTTTCATCTCTAAGTTACGTTTTATCCTTTTGGGGATTTTTTGTCAAGGTGGTTGGATGTTATTTTTTTGGGAAAATAGGGGGTTTTTCTTCTGAATGAGGTGCGGCGGCTCGTGATTGAGGAGGCTTGGGAAAATGACCGGGAGAAATGGGTTCTCCCGGTTGTTTTCGAATGGTTATATGGGGCTTAGAGGCCCTGGAACATGGATACGTTGTCTAAATTGGTGGAGCCGTCGGGGTGGTACCAACATTTGCAAGTGCAGAAGTCGATGCCGCCCTGGGTCTGTTTGAGTTCTTTGTCGGAAAGTTTGGTGAGATTGAGTTTTTGTTTCATAGTTTCCTCCTTAATATAGTTCCCGTTACCCGGGAATTATGGATATATTATAGAGAAGAAGAGCGTTTTTTGCAAGATGATGGCGGGGGAGGATTTGATGGGGGGAATCAGCATGGAGTTTCCCCATGCTGATTCGTTTTTTTTGTTATACGTGAATCTGATAAAATGCCGAGTTGTCGTAACTGCTGCCGTCGGGCGGGATGATGCATACGCATTTGCAGCTACCAAGACCCTGGACTGTTTTCAATTCTTTCTTAGAAAGTTTGCTGAGATTGAGTTTTTCTTTCATTGTTAGCTCCTTATTTAGTTTCCTGATTGAGATTCAGTTTCCTTGCTATTGGAATAATAGTCTATTATAGGACAATAAAATTTTTTTTGCAAACTATTCGCTACTATTTGTGAAATATTTGCGAACTATTGTAGTTTTGTGCCTATAACCAGGCGTTTGACCCCGCTTTTTTTAATGTTGTCCATAATACGGACCACCAGGCCGTGGGAGACGTCCTGGTCGGCTTTTAGGATGAGGGCTCCGTCTTTCATCTTGGGGAGGACCTCTTTGAGCTTTTCCTCCAATTGGTCGAGGGGGACGGGGAAGTCGTTGAGAAAGACGTTTTTCTCTTTGTCCACGAAGAGGATGTACTCTTTTTGTTCGACGACGACGGCGCTTTGGGCTTCGGGGAGGTCCAGCTTGATGCCCGGCTGCTCGAGGAAGGTGGAGGAGACCATGAGGAAGATCAGGAGCAGGAAGAGTACGTCGATGAGAGAGGTAATGTTGATGGTGATCTTGCGCCGGGCTTTGGTCTTAAACCGCATCGCCGGTCTCCGGGTTTTGATGAGTGAAATTTGAGACTTTGTTGATCAGCAGGATGGATTGTTTTTCCAACTCCAAAACCAACCCGTCGGCTTTGCTGGTGAACCAATTGTAGACCACGACGGAGGGGATACCGATGGCCAGACCGATGATGGTGGTGATGAGGGCTTCGGAGATTCCGCCGGCCATGGCGGAGGCCTGGCCCACTCCGACGGCGGAGATGACGTTGAAGACTTTGAGGATGCCGACGACTGTGCCCAGCAAACCGAGGAGCGGGGCGATGCCGGCGATGGTCTCGAGGATCACCAGGCCTTTTTCCAATTGGTGGGCTTCCTGGCGGCCCTGGTCGGTGAGCACCACTTTGAGCTCCTCTTTGGAGAGGTGCTTGTTCTCCAGTCCGGTGCGCATGATATTGGCGAAGGGACCTTTGTGCTTCTCGCAAATGGCGAGGGCGAGACTGATATCGTTGGGGTCCTTGATATTGTCGATGACATTTTTGATTTCCGGGACAATCACTTTTTTACGCCGAAGGGTGATGGCTTTTTCGATCACAACCGCCAATCCGATGATTGAACACACCAACAGGGGGTAGACGACAAATCCGCCTTTACTAAAAAAATCTAACACATGCTCCATAGTTTATCCTCTTATTTTCTTTTTCTCGATTCCGGTCTGGTGACAAAGTACATGAATTTACCCGTCACTTCCAGATAGTCTTCGGGGAAATTCTCCGGCAACGGCTGAAAGGGGGCCGATGACTTTACCGCGTTGGTGCTGGTTTCCATCAGGGTTTTATGGCCTTTGTAATCCAATACCGTCAGCAAACGGAGTTCGCCGTTGGGGTAGATTCTGAATTTCACCAATGTCTCGCCGTCGATGATTCCCAATTTGGTGAAGGCCAGGGGGGGGAAGATGTTGCGGCGGATTTTGGCTTTGAGGCCGATCATATAGGGGGCGAACTCCCAATTGTAGGTATTGAAGGAGAGTCCGCCGCGATCCAGGGCTTTGGAGAGGGTATTGTTATGGAACACTGTGGGGAGGCGCTCTGTTTGGCCTTTGCGTTTTTCTTCTTGCTCTTTTTTCAAGAATTCGCCGGTGAACACATCGCTCTTGTCAATGTAATCCGAGAGCTTGCGCTTCTCTTCCCCTTGCTGCGCGCCCTCTTGCCGCGGCTGGGTGCGATCGTCGCCTGTGACGCCCGGCTGCACCGGCAACTCGTGGGTCTCGTAGATCCCTTTGGAAAAGGCGTCGCCTTCGGGGGCTTTGGGGTCCGCCTCGGGGTTTCTGGCTAAGGCGTTTTTATCCGAGAGGTAATCGGCTTTTTTTTGTTGCTCGACGATTTTGGCGTTGTCCGGGGTTTCCACTACTTTTTTTGGTTTTTGCGGCTGCTCTAAATCAAAGACAATGGGGTCGTTTTGGGGAGTTACCGGGACAACGGGGTCGAGGCCGATGAGGTTGAGCTTCACCGCCCCTTCGAAGAGCAGGAAGATGACGATATGCAGCAAGACGGAGACGACGATGATATATTTTCGCAGCCGGGGATTCAACGATTCACCCTTCGGCGGTTTGAGCTTCCACTATTATCTGTTGTACACAAAAAAGCATTTTTATCCTTTTTCTTGCCGGCGTCACATGACCCTCTATTATAACAAATCACACGACGCTATCAATCACAAATTTTTCAGAATATGGTTTTGACGTGACGGAAGGGTAAATAGTTTCAATGGTTGGAGCGGATAACGCCAACCCTCTCCCCCAAGGAAGCGTACCTACGGGGGAATGGGTTGGGTTAATTAAAAGAATCGCGTTTTATTTGTTCACCTGAAAGGTGGTATCTCCTTTCTCGAAGAAAGCGACGATCTGGTTGATGGCGGCGATAGCGGCGTTGATGTTGGCTTCGGCGGTCTGGGCGCCCATCTTTTTGGGGGTGAAATAGACGCGGCCGGCGAAATCCGCTTCAAAAGTGTCTCTGGCTACAGGAGCGATGTCCGAGAGGTATTTGAAATCTTCGCGCTCTTTCATCATCTGGAGCATCGATTCTTCGTCGATGACCTCTTTTCTGGCGGTGTTGACCAGAACGGCGTTTTTCGGCATTTTGGAGAGCAGGTCGCCGTTGATGGACTTTTTGGTTTTGTCGTTGGCGGGGATGTGGAGGGAGATGTACTGGCAGGCGCTGTAGAGTTCTTCCACTGAATCGCAGACTTTTACGCCGTCTTTCTCGATATCCTCTTTGGCCACAAAGGGATCGAAGGCGTAAATTTCCATGCCGAAGCCCTTGGCGATACGGGCCACGTGTTTGCCCACATTGCCGTAGGCGTGAATGCCCAATGTTTTACCCAGCAATTCGCTTCCGGCTTTGCCGTTAAACAGACCGCGGGCCATATACACCATCATACCGAGGGCCAATTCCGCCACGGCGTTTGAATTCTGTCCCGGAGTGTTCATCACCACAACGCCCTTTTCGGTTGCCGCGGCTAGATCCACATTGTCATACCCGGCGCCGCCGCGGACGACGATCTCGAGGTTCGAGGCGGCGTCGATCACCTCTTTGGTTACCTTGTCGGAGCGAATGATCAAGGCGTTCACATCGGCGACGGCCTTTAACAGGTCGTCCTTGTTTTCGTATTTCTCCAGCAATACCAATTCGTATCCGGCATTGCCCACAATGTTCCTAATATTGTCAACCGCTGCTTTGGCAAACGGTTTTTCGGTTGCGACTAAGACTTTTTTTGACATGAGTTACCCCTTTTGGATTGATACTATTGTTAAAAATATTAATTTCATAGGAAATTGTAATGAAGCCCTCCGTAAAAGTCAACATCCCGCCCCACTTTTATTTAAAAATAAATCACAAACGCCATTTCTACCGGCAAACAACGGCGATACGATTGACCAAAAAATGGCGGTATGCTATTAATAGGTTATGAAAAAACAACACCGTCTAACCATTATGAGTAGTATTTGTATATTATTTTTTGTGGGTTTCTTTGGGATGGCTGGAGCAAATGGGTTTGCGGCGGAGAAAGATCCGGTGCAAGAGGGTTTGAAGGCCATCGAGGATGCCGTTGATTTGAGGATCGGGCAGTGGGATTTGAAGGTCGAGGCCGCGGACTTGAAACCGGAGGAGTATCGGACCGGAAGGGGATTTGATAAACCGAAGGCGTTACTTTATCAGGTTGTGGAGGGCAAGGACGTCTATGCCGGGGTTCCGGTGGCTGGGAGTCCGGTTCATGTGCGGCTGAAGGTCTATTCCCGCGGGTTGTCTGAAGTGGTTGTGTTTAACGGCAAGGACAAGGTTGGGGAATTTGTCGTCGATGGATCAGCCGGAACCGGGGTCGAGGTGGAGCGGGAGATCGTTTTGTCCGAATCCGCCGCCAAAGTCCCGATGGCGATTAGCCTGGAAGTGGCGAACAAGGGATTCAAACCTGAGCGGACGGAGTTTTGGCCGCCGCGGTCGAGGCCGCTGAAGCAGGAGGGGCTCTATTTTTCCGTTAAAGAGGCGGAGATCGTTTATCCAAAGGCCAAGGTCACGGCGCAAGCGGTGAGGGATTGGCTTCAGTCGATGAAGGTGGCGTATAGGTTGGTGAATCCTGATTTCAGGCGCTTTACGTTTACGAAAAAGCCGTATGACATCGCGGACAAACGGCGCACGCCGAAGCGGAAGTTGGCGGGTTTGCAAAAAGCGCTCGAGCGGTCGCTGGCAGCGTTTGATAAAGAGGCGATGCTGGCGGGCGATACGGCGAGGCTATCGTCGTCCATCAAAAAATCGTACCGGGCGGCGGGGTCTTTGCGGAAGTACGCGAAGGAGTTCAAGGTTCATTTGATCGGCAACGCTCATATCGATATCGCCTGGTTGTGGCGGATCTACGAGACTGTGCTCGTTGCCCGCAACACATTCGACACTGTGATCAAGAACCAGGACGAGTATCCGGAGCTTCATTTCGCCCAATCGCAGGCGTTGGCGTATGAATGGATCGAGAAAAAGTATCCTGAGTTGTTTGAGGATATCAAGAAAAGAATTAGTGAAGGCCGTTGGGAAGTTGTGGGGGGTATGTGGGTGGAACCCGATTGCAACTTGATTTCCGGCGAGAGCTGGGTGCGGCAGATTTTGTATGGTAAGAAATATTTCAAGGAAAAATTCGGATTGAATATAAATACCGGTTGGAATGTGGATTCCTTCGGTTACAACTGGAACATGCCGCAGTTTTACATGAAGAGCGGCATTGACCGCTTTGTCACCCAGAAGATTTGGTGGAACGACACCACGGTGTTTCCCCATTATATTTTCTGGTGGAAAGGGGTGGACGGCACCAAGCTCCTCTCCTATTTCCCGCCGGAGGGGTATACGTCGCGGGTGAAGATCGAGGGGGTGGCGGACAATATCACCAAGTACGAGGCCACCACCGGATACAAAAAGAGTTTGATTTTGTACGGCATCGGCGACCATGGCGGCGGACCGAACCGGGAGATTTTGAACCGGGTGCGGGGCTATAACAAGCTGTATATTTCGCCGGATTTCATTCATTCAAAAGCCGGAACCTTTTTGGACCGGGTGAAGGGGGATTTGAAGAACACGATTCCGGTGTGGAACGACGAGTTGTACCTGGAATACCACCGGGGCACCTACACGACCCAAGGGGCGGTGAAAAAAGGGAACCGCCGGTCGGAAGTGAGAGTCGGCGTCAGTGAGACATTGGCGGCGATTTCCAGTTTGCTGGGGCTCGAGTATCCAAAAGAGGATCTGGAGGCTGCCTGGAAGTTTATTCTCACCAACCAATTCCATGATATTTTGCCCGGATCGTCAATCACTCCGGTGTATCGAGACGCGGCCGAATGGTACAAAAAGGCGGGGCAGAAGATCGGCAAGATTTCGAAGAAGACGTTGGGGTTCATCGCCAAGAATATCGACACTTCTAAAGTGGAGGGTCAGCCGGTGGTGGTGTTCAATCCTTTGTCCTGGACGCGGAGCGATATGGTGAAGGTGGCGGTCAAGGGTACGGAAGAGACTGCTTATAAAGTTGTGGATATGGAGACCGGGAAAGAGATTCCCGCGGCGATGGATTATTGCGATACCCATCAGAAGCTGACGGTTTCGTTCATTGCCCGCGATGTTCCGTCCATCGGCTATAAGACCTATTCGTTGGTAGAGGGAAAAGGCGAAGGGCGCGAGACAGACATCAAAGCGGAGGGCACAGTACTGGAAAACGCCTTTTACCGGTTGGAGGTCAATCCTGAGACCGGTAATATCAAGAGTTTGGTAAGCAAGCAATTGAACAAGGAATTTGTGGCAAAAGGCAAAGAGGCCAATGTCTTGCAGGTCTACGAAGACCGTCCGCAGGATTGGGACGCCTGGAATATCGGTTACACCGGTAGAATGTGGGAACTCGACAAAGCGGACGAGGTGAAGCTGGTATCGGTTAATCCGGTGTGCGCGGTGTTGAAGGTGAAGAAGAGCTTTTTGGGTTTGGCCAAGAGCCGCTACTCCCCCACCGACGAGTTTCCGTCGTCGTTTTTCACACAATATATTGTGTTGTATAGCAATCTCCCCCGCATCGACATCGAGACCGAGGCGGACTGGTGGGAAGATCATATGTTCTTGAAGGCGGCGTTCCCGGTGACGGTGAAAAGCGACACGGCGACCTACGAGATCCCCTTCGCCGCAATCGAGCGCACCACCAAACGGGAAACGTTGTGGGAAAAGGCGCGGTTCGAGGTGTCGGCTCTGAAATGGGCGGATTTATCGGAAGATGGCTTCGGAATCTCTCTCTTGAACGACAGCAAGTACGGCCACGATATCGCCGGCAATGTGATGAAGATCTCGCTCCTCAGGGCTCCCACCTGGCCGGATCCAATGGCGGACCGGGGCAAACATTCGTTTGTGTACTCCCTGTATCCCCATAATGGCGGTTGGCAACAGGCCGACACGGTAAAACGGGGGGCGGAGTTGAATTCGCCGTTGTTGACGGCCCATACCTGCAAGCATGAGGGGTCGCTACCGGCCAGCTCCAGCTTCTTCGCCGTTGATTCGGAGAGCGTGATTCTGGACGGCATCAAGATAGCCGAAGAGAACGGTTCCGAAGCGTTGGTGTTCAGGCTTTATGAATCCGAAGGGGCGAGCGGCAAGGCGACGGTGAGCTTTTTCAAGGCTCCGAAGTCTATTGTGGAAACCAACCTCATCGAGGAGCGGATTCGTCCCCTCCGGTTCAACGGCTCGACAATTGATTTGACGTTCGGACAGTACGAGATTAAAACGCTGAAAGTGATATTCTAAAATAGAAAAAGGACAACAATATGGTAGTGTTTGGATTTTTAGACTGGTTTTGGCTCATCGCCTTCATCTTGTTGATGGTGGGGAGCGGCGTCCTCTTTTACCGCCTGGGGAAACGGAGCGAATCCGACTTCTTTTTGGCGGGGCGGGGACTTCCCTGGTGGCTGCCGGCGTCGTCGGTGTACGCCACTCATACGGCAACCGATACGCCGATGTGGGTGTCGGGAGTTGTGTACAAATTCGGAATTTCCGGGCTGTGGTATACGTTTTACGCCGCCTGGTGCGCCATCAGCGCCTTTGTCTCCACCAAGATTTTCCGCCGCTCGTTGGCTTACACGCAAGCGGAATGGCAATCGCTCAGATTCGGCGGTATGGCGGGCGAGTTGCTTCGGGGCTGGGTGGCGGGCTGGCAGGTGTTTCTCAATATGTTTATCCTCGGTTGGGTGGGGATCGCCATGGGAAAGGTCTGTCATTTCGCTTTTGGTTGGCCGCTGTGGATCGGCATGGTGGTGTTTTCCGCCATTTGCGCGGTCTACGTCTTGAGCGCCGGGTATTGGGGCGTCGTCATGGCGGATTTCCAGCAGGGGATCATCGCCTTTATCGTGATTGTGATTGTCTCTATTTGGGGCGTGATGGCGGCCGGAGGTCCGGGGGCCATTATCGACAAGCTTCATGTGATGGGTGAGGCGGGGAAGTTGAATCCCTTCAATTTCACCGGCTTTTTTAGCGGCGATTTTCCGGTTGCCTGGTTTATCACCATGCTGATTATCGGCGTCATCGGCGGCTTCGGCATGGCCACCGCCATTGATTGGTACCCGGAGGCCCAGAGGATCCAATCGGCCAAGACGGTGAAAGACGCGTCCTGGAGTATTTGGGCCGGTTCGGCGTTGGTGTTGGTGAGAAACGCTATTTGGGCGGCGGCGATTTTGGGATTCTTTGTCATGTATCCCAATCTCACGCAGGTGAAGGATTACGAGCTGGCCTGGTTCAGGCTGGGATTCGAAAATCTACCGGCGGGGATGTTGGGATTCTTTTTCGCGGCTATCGTGGCCATCCATTTGTCCACCATTTCCACCCATCTGAATCTCGGCGCCGTGTATGTGACCCGGGACTTGTACCATCATTACATCAATCCCAAAGCCAATCAGCGGCAATTGGTCTGGGTGGGGCGCATCGCCACCATCGGCTTGTTGTTGGGGTCCTTCGTGTTCGGCTCCATTATGGAGAACATCACCGAGTGGCTGATTTTCGCGTTGTGGATCATGGCTGCCGGAGTGTGGCTGCCCAATATTTTGCAAGTGGTGTGGTGGCGCTTCAACGGCTGGGGCTATTTGTTCGCCTGGATATCCAATCTGGTGCTCTCCTGGTTGGTGGTGTGGGTGCTTCCAGCCTTCGGTGTCCTGCCGCAATTGAAGGATTACCAGCAATTCTGGTTGCTGATGGTGTTGGGGGCGCTGGTGTTCATCCCGGTGACATTGATGACAAAACCCGAGAACATGGACCGGTTGGTGAAGTTTTACGTGATGTCCCGGCCCATCGGTTGGTGGGGACCGGTGAAACGCGAAGCTCAAAAACGCGGTTTGATTTAAGGAGATTTTTATGGGATTTATCAATAGATCTTGGACGCCGCAAAAGGCGGAAGAGTGGACCAAAGAGGATACCATCACTGTCATCCTCTCCCCTCTGATTTACGTTCTTCTCACTTTGGGCACAGTGTTCAGCATGCTGTTGATTCCGGCGGGCTTTATTGTATTGGGCGCCGGCATCCTGTTGACATTGCTGATGATCTTTATCATCAACCCGAAGTTATCGGTGGTTTCCGAGGAATATGAAAAAAAACAGAAACAATACCTGGATGAGTTGGAACGAAAAGTGAAGTGGGAGGACTGACATGGAAAACGGACTGAAGATGGTAATCGGCATGTCGCTCGCTTATGTCACGTCCTTCGCGGGATTGATATTGGCCTATTATTCTTACAAAAAACACAAGAAGAACGATGGGCGGGAAAAAAACGGAGCTGGCGATGAATAAGATAATATTCGGCATCATTATACCGGCGGCGGTGTTTATTTTTTCATTTGTCATGACATATCTGTTGTACAGACATTTCGCCGCTCATACCGATAACAAAGACAATTAATTCAATACGGCGCTTCCTCCTTGTAGGAAGCGCCGCTGTTTCCCACCTGTTAAAAATTTGCAAAAAATTCTAATTTTGGTATCCTTGTAGGTTATGTCTATCATCGATTATATAATTTTTGCGATTTATATGTTGGCAGTACTTTGGGTTGGTTTTTATTTTTTCAAAAAAAATGAAAGCGGCGAGGATTATTATGTAGGCGGCCGGTCTATCTCCTCCGTCCATATCGGATTGTCGGTGGCCGCCACCGATGTAGGGGGCGGTTTTTCCATCGGCCTGGGCGGTCTTGGGTATATGATGGGATTGTCGGGTAGTTGGCTCCTGTTTACCGGTATTGTGGGGGCCTGGATATCGGCGGTGCTCATCATCCCCAAAATCAAACGGTTGGATATGGCCGAAGGGTTGCTGACCTATCCCGATTTTTTACGCCATACATTCGACAACCGGGTGGCCACCACCGCCGCGTTAATTTCCGGCATCGGCTATCTGGGCTTTACCGGCGCCCAGATTCTAGCCGGAGCGAAATTGGCGTCCGCCACCATTTTTACCGACGCCCCGTTCGGGATGTCTCCGTTTCATTTCGCCATTATCATCATCGCGTTCGTGATCATCGGCTACACTGCCCTCGGCGGCTTGAAGGCGGTGATATTCACCGACACCATCCAGTGGATTGTACTCTTCGGCGGACTGTTGTTCTTCGCCATCCCCTTCGCCCTCGACCATATCGGCGGATTCTCCAAATTGAGACAAGCCTTGCCGGCCGAATTTTTCTCGCTGACCAATGTCAGTTGGGTTCAATTCGTCAATTGGATGGTCACCATTATCCCCATCTGGTTCATTGCCATGACCCTGTACCAACGGATCTACGCCTCTCGAAGCGTGAAAGAGGCCAAGCGGGCCTGGTTTATCGCCGGTGTGTTCGAATATCCCATCATGGCTTTCACCGGTGTGTTTCTGGGGATGTGCTCGCGGGTGATGTTCCAGGGCATCGACGCCGAGATGGGTTTGCCGTTGTTGATCCGGGATGTTCTTCCCGTCGGTATCACCGGCATCGTGGTCTCCGCCTACTTCTCATCCATCATGTCAACGGCGGATAGTTGCTTGATGGCGTCGTCCGGCAATGTTGTCAACGATATTATCGAGCAATTCAGCAAGAAAAAAATAAAGGCCAACACAATGGTGCGGTTGTCCCAAATCGTGACATTGTTGGTGGGACTGTTGGCGTTGGTGATCGCCGTATCGTTCAAAACAGTGTTGGATGCGATCCTGTACGCTTACGCCTTTATGGTCTCCGGTCTTTTTATTCCCACTTTGGGCGCCTATTTCTGGAAAAGGAGCCATTCCTCCGGCGCGTTTTGGGGAATGGTGAGCGGAGGCGCCGCCACAATAACAATGAAAATTTTAAAAACAAGGTTACCATACGGTCTGGACCATATCATTCCGGGAATTCTGATCAGCGCCGTCGTGTTCGTGACGGTATCGCTCATAAAAAACCTATTCGAAAGGAGAAACAATTGATAAACAAGGCACAACCTATACTAATATTTATTCTAATTCTAACGGCGCTATCCCCCCTGGCGCACTCTCGACAAACAACTCCAAATATAATCATCATTTCAGTGGACACATTGCGGGCCGACCGGCTGGGTTGTTACGGCTATCCCCGCGACACATCGCCCGCCATCGATGGGTTGGCGGAAGACGGAACGCGCTTCTCACATTGTTACACCCTCATCCCTTTGACCGGGCCGTCATTTTCCACCATGCTGACATCGCTACCGGAATACAAACATGGAGCCAAGCGGAACGGTTTATCCATATACAATCACATCGAAACCCTACCCATGTTTTTGAAGAGACAGGGCTATTATTGCGGCGGCATCATCTCCAATTGGCCGCTGCGCGAGAAATTGTCGGATTTGAACAAGGGATTCGACGACTATATCGAAGTCTTCACCAAGAAACGCTGGCTGGGAATTATGCAACCGGAGGGAAAAGCCCCGGATGTGACTGAGGCCGCCATCAACTGGCTGGAAAAACATCGCGACACACCGTTCTTCCTCTGGGTCCATTACTCCGAACCCCACGCCCCCTACTTGAAGCACAAGGGCTTCGATTTCGGCAAAAAACGTGTGGACAAACGCTTTTACCCCGAGGGGACGCAGAAGCGCAAATCGGATCATTACGACTCGGAGGTGGCCTTTACCGATCATCACATCGGCGCCCTCATCCACAAGCTCAAAGAATGGGACCTCTACCGGAACAGTCTGGTCATGTTCAACGCAGACCACGGCGAGAGCCTGGGGGAACATAATTATGTGGGCCACGGCCGCCGGGTGTACAACTCCATGATGCACGTGCCGCTCATCGTCAAGCGTCCGGGCGACCATAACAAGAAAAAAACGGATCCCCGCAATTGCACATTGATGGACGTCGCCCCCACCATCCTCTCGGCCGTGAGCATCGATATCCCCGGCCATATGGAGGGCGTGAATCTCTATGACCAAACAGAGTCCCTCTACCCGTTGGTGTTTATGGAGACCTACAAAGGGGCGGTCAAGGGCCAACGGAACATGAAATTCCAGCTCAAGGTCAAGCCCCTCAGCTACGCGGCGGTGCAGGGGAACGTCAAATTGATCTACACCCCCCGGTCCCGGAAATACGAAGCCTACAATCTGAAGCGCGATCCATTCGAGAGTCTGAATCTCTACTACAAGAGCAAAAACAATTTCAAACAATTACAGGAATCATTGACCCGGCATATGGCAACCGTCAAGAAATACATTCAAGAAGGTTTGGAAAAATACAAGCAAAAATCCCAATTGTCAAAAGAAGACAGGAAAAACCTCAAGACCCTGGGTTACCTGTAAGGTTGCAAATTCAGCCTGATATGTTATAATAAATGTAATATGTTTTTACGAAGGGAAGAATTTTTTACTTAGTGCCGCTCCTTGCGACAGGTTCATTTATTTTTTGAATCAAGGAGTCCCCGACATAATAAGGAGGAAAGGACTATGTCTATTTATAACACAAAACAACAGGAATTAGCCCAAAAGATCGATTCCAGCACCATTAAATCTAACTGGAAAGACTGGAAATGGCAAATGAAACACGCCATCAAAGATATACAGACGTTCGAAAAATTATTAGGCGTGACATTCGACGAGGAAACCCGGAAAAAGCTGAGAAAAACAGTGGAAAAATTCCCGATTTCCATCACCCCCTATTATCTCTCGTTAATCGACCGGGACGATTACCATTTCGATCCTGTGTTCAAACAATCATTCCCGGATCCGGCGGAATTGATCACCGAACAATTCGACATGGAAGACCCGCTCTCAGAAGACCGCGATAGCCCGGCGCCGTTGATCACCCACCGATATCCCGACCGGGTATTGTTTTTGGTGAGCAATGTCTGTTCCATGTATTGCCGCCACTGCACCCGCAAACGCAAAGTGGGCGATGTTGACTTCATTCCCAATAAAGAGGAGATCCTCAAAGGGATCGACTACATTAAACAGACGCCCCAGGTAAGGGATGTTTTGTTGTCCGGCGGCGATCCCTTTATGTTGTCCGATACTTACCTGGACTGGATTTTGACTGAATTGGGCAAGATCCCGCACGTAGAGGTGATCCGTATTGGAACGCGGACGCCTGTGGTGCTGCCGTACCGCATTACTCCGGATTTGGTCAAAATGCTGAAAAAGCATCAGCCGCTGTGGATCAACACCCACTTCAACCACCCCCGGGAAATCACCTCCTCCTCCAGGGCGGCCCTTAAAATGCTGGCGGACGCCGGCTTTCCATTGGGCAACCAATCGGTGCTGCTGGCGGGAGTCAATGATTGTCCCAGAATTATGAAACACCTGGTGCACAAATTGGTGCAAAACCGGGTGCGCCCTTACTATCTCTACCAATGCGATATGTCCGAAGGTCTGTCCCATCTGCGCACCCCGGTGGGCAAAGGAATCGAGATCATCGAGAGTCTCATCGGCCATACCAGCGGCTTCGCCGTTCCCACTTACGTGATCGACGCCCCCGGCGGCGGCGGAAAAATCCCCATCATGCCGAACTATATCATCTCCTGGTCCACCAATAAAGTGATATTGCGAAATTTCCAGGGAGTCATCACCAGTTACAAAGAACCGGATTCATACGAACCGATCTTCTGCGACCGCAAGTGCGACGCGTGCGACCTGCAATTAAACCTGGAGGACGCGCCGGAAATCAAATCCGAAGGGATCGCCATGCTGCTGTCGGATTACGACGACGCGGTGGCATTGACGCCGCGCGAAACCATTACCTGGAACCACCAGGATGACGATAACTCCGAGGAGGCCGGCTGATGAGTGATCGCCTCGAAAAAATCGGCGGCAGCTTGATCCAGCATGGGAAATTTAATGACCGGATTTATTTGATGTCCCTGGATAACAACGATTATCCGGGGATTCTCCATCATATGGAGTCTATAGCGGACGAGAATCGATACAGTAAAATATTCGCCAAAATCCCTACCTATGCGCTGGAGGGATTTCGCGACGCCGGATATATCACGGAAGCGAAAATTCCCGGCTTTTTTGCCCAACAAACCGATGCTTTTTTCATGGGCAAATTTCTCGACCCACGGCGTAACATCGAACGCTTCCCGCAAAAGGTGCAGGAAATCATCGCTACCGCCCAATCCAAACCGGAAGCGGCGGACACACCCATCCCCGAGGGGCTGACTTACAGATTGGCAACCAAAGATGACGCCGAAGCCATTACTCAGGTCTACCGGGAGGTATTCGAGACCTACCCGTTCCCCATTCACGACCCGGAGTACATCCTTCAGACTATGGAAGAGAACTTCATCTATTTTACCTTATGGGACGGCGACAGATTGGCGGCAGTCTCATCTTCGGAAATGTACCCGGCCTATGGTAATGTGGAAATGACGGATTTTGCCACCCTTCCCCACTACCGCGGTAATGGGGGCGCCCAATTTTTGCTGCGGACAATGGAAGCGGAAATGCGAAAGCGCGGGATCGCCAACGCCTATACCATTGCCCGCGCCTATTCGTTCGGCATGAATATCACCTTTGCCAGAAACGGATACTCGTTCGGCGGCACCCTGACCAACAACACCAATATCTCCGGTTCCATGGAGAGCATGAATGTCTGGTACAAGACCCTGTAATACTATCTAAAGGCAATCATAGCCGCGGGCCTTGCATGCGTCGTACTCGAATTGCAGCGTGGCGTGGCTGATTGCGAATTGCTCGGCCAATAGTCCTTTAATGCGGGTTGACAACACTTCCGCCTCGCTGACCCGGAAGTCCTCCCCCACCCGCACATGGGCTTCGAAGTGAATCTCTTTGTCATTCAATTGCCAGATATGGATATGATGGCAGTCATCCACCCCGTCGATGGCTTCGATGGCCTCCCGCACCCGGCCGATTTCCAGGTGAGGGGGGGTGGCTTGCATCAAAATATTGACGGACTCTTTCACTATTGCGTAACTTCCATACAAGATATACAGGCCGATCAGGATGGTGAACAACGGGTCGATCCAATAAATCTTGAAGAAATAGATAAACAGACCGCCAACCAGCACCACCACCGACGAGAGAGTGTCGGACACCAAATGCAAGTAGGCGGATTTGACATTGATATTTTTGCCGGCGTCCTTGTGAAGCAGAAGAACCGCCAGCAAATTGGCCAGCAAGCCCACCAACGCCACAACCCCCATCACCATCCCTTTGATTTCCACCGGTTCGAAGAAGCGGAGGTAGGCCTCCTTGAACAGGAATACCGAAATCACCACCAATACAGTGGCGTTCAAGAGCGCCGCCAGAATTTCCGCCCGCTTGTAGCCGAAGGTTTTTTGCGGGGTTCTCTCTTTACGGCTGATTTTTAGCGCCAGCAGGCTGACCAGCACCGCCAGCGCGTCGCTAAAATTGTGCAAAGCGTCGGAGAGTAACGACAAACTGCCGGATACCAAGCCGCCGATCACCTCCACCACCGTGATAACGGCGTTGAGAAAAATGGTGAATACTAAATTCTTCTCATTGACACCGCCGTCGTGATGAAGGTGGCTATGAGAATGGTTGTGCATCCGGCCTTCGCCTTAATCGTCCTTGTTATGGGAATAGAGATAGCGTTTGATCTTCTGGGTGGCGGTCTTTACGAACGGCTCTTTTTGTTCCACCATCCGCACCAGCTTGGAAAAGGACGCCATTTGCTGATTCACCGTCTCCCGCAGACCGTCCAGCACCTGATGAATGTAATCATGCCTCTGCTTTTCAGATTTGCCGGAAGTTTCGGAATCGATCAGATCGTAATCCAGATAAACCCAGGCCTCCAATTGGCTATTGTTCTCCACCACCAGCGATTCCACCACATGCAATTGGGCGTTGATCTTCTCCTCGATGGATTCAGGGAAGATATTCTCGCCGTTGGCAGTGAGAATCATGTTCTTGCTTCTGCCGGTGATATAGAGATTGAGATTCTTGTCAAAGCGGCCGAGGTCTCCGGTCTTGAACCAACCATCGTCGTCCAACACCTCTTTGGTGACCTCGGGATTGTTGTAATATCCCTTCATCACATTGGGGCCGCGAGCCACCACTTCACCGATTCCGGTCTTGGGATCGGCGCCCATAATCTTTATTTCGCATCCGGGAGTCACTTTTCCTGTGGAGGAAATTTTGATGGACTTGTCCAGCCAGGGGCCGCCGGCCAACAGGGGGGATGTTTCGGTCAATCCATACCCGATCAAATAGGGAAATCCGCAGCCGCGGAAGAATTTCTCCGCTTCCAGGTTGAACGGCGCTCCGCCGATGGACATGATCTCCAACCGGCCGCCGAAAAATTCCAACAATTTGTCGCGAATTTTCCCATATATCTTCTGTTTGATCCCGGGAATCTTTGTCAACACCTTGACCATGGTGCCTTTTTCCAATACCGGCAACACCTTTTTCTTGTAAATTTTCTCCAGAATCAACGGCACCGCGCAAATGACATTGGGCCGTTCCACCTTGCACACCTTTTCCAGCATCGAGGGTGTGGGGGCCTTGCCGGGATAAACGATCCGGCCGCCGAAGCTGATGGGCAAGAGTAACCCCAGGGTAAACTCGTACACATGGGACAACGGCAAAATCGATAACGATGTCGAGCCCGGAGGCAACTGGATCAAGAGGTTCATGGCCGTCACATTGGCGATAAAATTCCGATGCGACAGCATCACCGCCTTCGAATTACCGGAGGTTCCGGAAGTGTAAATAATCGACGCTGTATCGCCGGTCTTGATTTCCCTGGTTTTTAAACCGATTGTCTCCTGAATCCGCTTCATAAAATCACGGGCCCTCTCCACAACGCCGGAAATCGTCTCCACTTTTAACGGCAAAGATCCGCTTTTAACCTCCAGGTGGTCTGTTTCGAAATCGTCAAGGGTAATAATGCTTTTGACTTTTGTGTTATCCAGATCTCCGATTTTCTCCAATTGGCGCTGGGTGGTGAATAGAACCTTCGCCTCCGAATCACCCAGGATGTGCCGGATGTCGGATTCGGGAAAATCCGGTAGAATCGGAACCGCGACCCCGCCGATTTTTTGGATGGCAAAATAAGCGATACTCCAATTAGGGGAATTTTCCCCCAAAATCGCCACTTTATCTTGCTGCATCACCCCTTCGCTCAACAAAAGGTCCGCCACTGTCAATACCCGGTTGTAATACTCCCGGTAGGTCATGGGCTCTTCCATGGCCTTGCTCACAAATGGGCTGTCCGGGTACGTTTTCACCGCCGACTCGAGGTATTCGCTCATGGTCTTGGGAGCTTTCTCTAGATTCTCCCAAAACTTTTTTTCCAATTCCTGATTTTCCGCTCTATAAATTGTCTCTTTAGTTTCCATCATCAATATTTATAACCCATCTCCACATTTTTTGCAATCCACCCAAAAGAATTTTTTTCACAGACTAAAAAACATCCCCGCCAAACCCGCCAAACCGATTGATTTTTGTTATAGGTTGTAATACAATCCTCAACAGGGAACTTAGATCATATGAAAACTCTGGACTATCTTATCAACAGTGTGGACTCAGTGCCGCTCAATATCTCCTGGTATCTGGCCGACCTTGGCGAGGCCAAGGGAAAACAGGATCTCTTCAAAAACCAGGCGCCCCAACAATTGCAGAGGCTCTTAGAGCACGCCATCATCGAGAGCTCGGTCTCTTCCAACCGTATCGAAGGGGTGACCATCGATCAAAAACGAATCGGCACAGTCCTCTTCGGCAAGTCTCTTCTAAAGGACAGAAACGAGGAGGAGATCCGGGGCTACCGCGACGTTCTGGACGCCATCCACAGCCAGAGCGCCCGCATCGAAATCTCCGAGTCCACCATCCAGACCTTCCACGCCCGTATGCGGGGCGATATTTGGGACGCCGGTCAATACAAGGAAAAAGACAGTAATATTATCGAAAAATATCCGGACGGCCGGGAGAGGATCCGCTTCCGCACAGTCAGCGCGCAGGACACACCCAATTATATGACTGAACTGGTGGAAAAATGGCATGACTATCTAAAAGAAAGTCGCGTCCCTCCGCTATTGCTGTTGTGCGCCTTCAACCTCGACTTTCTCTGCATCCACCCCTTCCGCGACGGCAATGGACGGGTCTCCCGCCTATTGCTACTTCTGGGTTGTTACCATCTGGGATTGGAAGTGGGCCGCTTCATCAGCCTCGAACGCTTGATCGAAGAGAACAAGGAACGCTACTACGAAACCCTGGAAATCAGTTCTCAACATTGGCACAACGGCAAACACGATCCCTGGCCCTACATCGGCTACCTCCTCTTCATCCTCAAGTCCGCGTACAAAGAATTTCAAACACGGGTCGAGACATCCAAACCCCAAAATGGGACCAAAACCGGCATGGTGCACAAAGCTGTCGAATCCTTCATCGATTCCTTCACCACCGCCGACATCATGGAACAATGCCCCGCCGTAAGTATCGACCTCATCCGCAAAGTCCTCCGGGAACTGAGCCGGAAGGGGAAAATCCAGAGCTCCGGACGTGGGCGCGATACCCTCTGGAAAAAAACACTCTAAATTAACCGTTTCCATCCTCCCATTCAATTGAGCCCATAATTATTTCGTGATACAATGGCGGCATGGAACAGGCTATTTTAGAGATTAAGGACATTTCAAAGTATTACAACGATATCAAGGCATTGGACCAGTTTGGTTTTTCCCTGCACAAGGGGGAAATCTTCGGTCTTTTGGGACCCAACGGCGCCGGCAAGACCACATTGATCTCGATTTTATCGGGAACCGTCAAAGATTTTTCCGGCACAGTCCGCTTCAAAGGGGAAGATCTTTTCGCCAACCGCCGACTCAAGGACAATATCGGCATCGTCCCCCAGGACATGGCCTTTTACGAAGACCTCAACGCCATGGACAACCTGCTCTTCTGGGGCGGCCTCTACAACATCGCCCCCAAAGAGCTCAAGCAGCGGGCGCTCCAACTACTTGACACAGTGGAGCTCTCCACCCGTAGTAAGGAACCGGTGAAAAACTTTTCCGGCGGCATGAAGCGGCGGCTCAACATCGCCATCGGCCTCATCCACCAGCCGGACCTGCTGCTGCTGGACGAACCGACAGTCGGCATCGACGTGCAGGCCAAGGTCCGCATCCTGGATATCATCAAAAAAGTGGGCCGCGAAGGGACCTCGGTGATATTCACCACTCACCAGTTAGCCGAAGTCGAAGAAATCTGCCAGCGCATCGCCATTATGGATAAAGGCAGCATCCTGGCGTCCGGCACATTGGAAGAATTGATCACATTGGTGGAAGAAAAGGAAGTCGTGGATATCAGCGGCGACTTCGATTCCAATCAAATCACGCCGGTGATCGAGCCATTGGCCAACGCCGAACTCCTGGCGGTGGAAGACAGGCTCGTCACCATCGGCCTCGACAACACCGACCAATTACCCGCCGTCCTATCCCATCTCTTCAAACACAATCTCGAGGTCACGGACATAAAAATCAAGTCCCCGAGCCTCGAAACCGTCTTCCTGAAACTCACCGGCAGGAGCTTGAGAGATTGAGACGCGTCATCCTGATTCTTAAAAAAGACTTTCAGCGGCGGATGAAGTCCCCCTGGGGGATTTTGATCCTTTTGGCGATCCCGGTGATCATGACCGCCATTTTCGGCGCCGTGTTTTCCCCTTCCGGCGACGGCTCCAGTTTGCCGAAGATCAAGCTGTTGGTGGTGGATCTCGACAAAGAATTCGCCGCCAAGATGTTGGTCAGCGCCTTCGACGCCCCGGACCTCGAGGATATGTTCCAGATCTCCATGAAAGAGGAAGCGGAGGCCAAACAATTGATGCAAAAAGGCAAAGCCTCGGCATTGGTGATTATCCCCAAAGGCTTTACGCGAGATCTGTTCGACGGCAAGGACATCACCCTCGAGTTGGTGAAGAATCCCTCGGAGCGTTTCCTGCCGGCCATTGTGGAAGAGTTTCTCAACACCATGGCAGTAGGCGTTTCCGCGTTCGTCCAGGTGTTTGACGACGAGATCGACAGCATCGAAGAGATTCTGGACACGCCGGTGGAGACATTGGCGATTGCCGAACTGGTCCCTCACCTGGAAAAGTCCAAGAAAAAAATCGTCACCCTAAAAGAAGTACTATCTCCCCTACTGATCAAGCTCAAAAAAGAGCAAAAAGAGAAAGAAAAAAAAGACGACGAACCGGGCTTCAATATTTTTTCCTACTTCCTCCCGGGCCTGTCCTTCATGTTCCTCCTCTTCATCGTGGAAACCTTCCTGCGGGAAATCCTCACCGAAAAAGAGGACGGCACCTTGCGCCGCATGTGGTTCTCCCCCATCGAGCCGCACCAATACATCGCGGCCAAGCTTCTCAGCGGTTGGCTCATGGGCCTGCTCACCTTGATTCTCATCATCCTCATCGGCCTGGCGTTTTTTGGTATCGACTGGGGCAACTACCTCTACCTCTTCCCCTTCGCCGCCATCACCCTATTCTCAGTGGCGGGTTTCTTCGGCATGTTGAACTCCTTCTTCAAAAACAAGAACCAGGCGGGCGCCTTCACCAGTCCCATCATCCTGGTCTTCGCCGCCTTCGGCGGTAGTTTCCTACCGGTGAACCAATTGCCTCCCATGTTCCAGGCCATCTCCCGCTTCACCCTAAACTTCTGGTTCCTGGAAGGCGTCAACATGATCAAGGAAAACATCTTCCCCATCCTCCCGTTCATCGTGCTTTTGGCCTCGGGCCTACTATTCGTCGCCGTATCGCTAATTTTACTTCCTAAAAGGATTACCCAATGAGTCTTTCAAATAAATTGCGCCGTATTCTCCATATCGCCTTCATCGATATCAAACTCATGGTGCAGGACAAGATGTACCTCTTCTGGACCCTGGTCTTCCCCATCATTATCATCATGACCTTCGGCCACATCTATAAAAATGACACCCAGGACATGACAGCCGCCCTCATGGTCTTGAACCAGGACGAGGGACAATGGGGCGACTATTTCATCCAAAAACTCCAAAGCCCCGGCATCACCATCACGGCAATCGACAAAGTCCCCGAAGACTACATCCGCTACCTCCACATCCCCAACGACTTCTCCGCCGACATCACAAGCAAGAAGTCGCAGGAGATCCTCCTAAAACTCAACGAAAACTCAAACGTCGAAGCCTCCACTCAAGTGGAAATAAAAATCATCCAGGGCCTGGTCAAGCTCATCACCGAAATCATCCTCCACCCCGACACCGAATCGTTCTTCGCCCAAAAGCCCGAATTCCGCAACATCCTCTCCATAAAATCCCGCTTCCCCGAAAACACCATCCTCGAAATCCCGGCCGGATTCGACCACGTAATCCCCGGAACCATCGTGATGTTCATCATGATGATGGTGCTGATCTACGGCGGAGTCTTCGTCATGATCGATCGCCAGAAGGGCATCATCAAGCGCATCATGTTCTCCTCCACCTCCATCCCCCAACTCTGGACCGGCAAATTCCTCGGCCGCCTCTTCATCGGCCTCGTCCAGGCATTCGTCCTGGTAGCAGTGGGCAAACTCTTTTTCAACCTAAACCTCGGCAACACCATCCTCGCCACCCTCATCATCCTGTCCTTCTGCGTCACCATCTCAGCCCTCAGTATCCTCTACGGCTCCATCTTCCGCAAAGAACAAGTCATCGTCGGCCTCTCCATCCTAACCTCAAACATCTTCGCCGCCCTCGGCGGTTGTTGGTGGCCCATCGAAGTGGTCCCCGACACCATCCGCGCCATCGGCAAATTCACCCCCGCCTACTGGGCCATGGACGCCTTCCACCAAATCATCTTCTTCAACCGCGGCCTCCGCCACATAACCCCCAACCTCCTCATCCTCCTCTCAACCACCATCCTCCTCTCCCTCCTCTCCTTCAAATTCTTCAAACTAGAAGATTGAGTCGAGGAAAAGAGAATCCAGTAGAAGTTTGCCTGTCCCCAACGTTACTACTACTTCACTACTTTATTTGTGGACATTGTGGACGAGGTGGACTTTGTGGACGCTGGTTTTGATGAAATTTTGCCTGTCCCTTTCTATGATCTAGATTTTTTGTTTTGGGAGTTGTTCTTTGTCGAGAATTGTCAGGGTTGGTTCATCGTCTTCATTTAAGACGCTGAAATAGAACAAATTGTTTTTGATCGCTCTGAGATTGTGGTTGGGGGGGAATTGGCGGATGCTGGTTTCGCCGGTGTCCAGGGAGATGACGGTGAAGATGTTTTCGTCGCTGCCGAATGCTTTGGGGCCTTTTCTGTTGTAGAGGGTGTTGTTGGGGCCGATGAACATAGAACCGACGGAAATGGGTTTGAATTCAGGGAATGGGAGGTTCTTCTTCCAGAACTTGATGTCGATTCTGCCATGGGCGATGCCCTGGCGGATGCTTGGGAAGGAGAGTATCCATTTTTCCCAGGCGTCGATGCCTGTCCCCTATTTTCTCTTCTGAATAATCATAGCAATATTCTTCGTGGTTTCTTTTTTCCAAATAAAATGATAACTGTAGCCAAAGCATTAAATTTTTTTAGTTCATATCCAAAGCTGAAGTCACATCTTTTGTAATCCCCCCTGTCCCTTTTTTCAATCTTCACTTTCCTCGAATCTGGAACAGTTAGAAGCTCGCTGATATAGAATTATATGGGGAGTTTTGGGATGTTTTTAGTTTGACAAAGTGTAATGAAGATGATAAATTAAATTTTACAAATTAATTAATCCCAATGGAAAAAAGGAGTAAAAGGGGACCAAATGCTAAAAAAAATTATTAGGGGAAATTTACCGCGTGTTATCGCGTTTTCGTTTTGTCTAGTGTTCCTATTGCCTTCATCTAACTATGCAAGCCAGAACCAGGAATCTGTGGACACCAAAATTGTACTTTCTGTTACGCTTCCGAATGGTACGAATTTTGAAACGACAGTTTCTAATTATGGAGCTTTATCGGTGGAAAGGGATGGCGTCGCCTATACCTTCTCTCCAAAAATCGATAGGGAAAATGGGATTGGTGTTGTAGAGCTAGTTAAAGGGACAAAAGATTTTTATGGAAATGTTGTTCCCAGTCATTGCGAAACGATTCAATTCTCATTAGGGAATCAGGGTACAACACAACTAGATGGGGGATTTATTGTCGAGATTATTTCCTTTTCGGAGAATTATAGAAAAAATGTTGAAACGCAAATCGAAAGCCTACCGGCCCGTTGTTGCGTGACATGCGGTGGCTGGACCGCTTGCGGATGTAAAGTGGAGTCTGCTTGCGGTTCTTGCTGTGTGGAGGACTGTTGTTAATGGAGGTTTCGTGATTCGCAGATTCAGCTTATTTCTACCTATAATGCTTATTTGTTGCTTTCTCGGCTTGAGTCATCATCTCCTGGCAAGTGAAAGCGACGGGCTTGCATTGGGGCGGAGCGTGAAGTTGAAGAAGATTTTGGTTATCGAGGATGACGGTGAAAATTTCTTTTTCCGTTATCCTCGCAACATTAGCGTTAACAACGATCATTCCGTCTTTCTCAGCGATCACGATCAGCTCCTGGCTTTCGGGAAAAATGGAAGGTTCCGGCGCAATTTCTTCAAAAAAGGGATCGGCCCCGGAGAACTCTACGCTGTTTCGAATTTCATTCTAACCGCCGGCCATCTTGTGGCCCTCAACTCCCGACCGCAAAAAATTCTCTGTTTTAAAACCGGGGGGTCATTGGTCCGTGAAATCAAGATCAACGAGAAGCTCTTCAGTTCCCGGCTATTGCTGAGACGTGAGCATCATTATCTACTTGCCGCTAAAGAGATCCCCAAAGTGGCTGGACAAGCGGAATATCTGGATGTGCCGATGCGGCTGGTCAATGTGGATGAATCTGGAAATGTCGAGAAAAGAAGCGTGAGCTTCCCGGTCAAGGAGTATGTGATCAATCGTAACGGCTACCGTGGCTCGTTCAAGGTGGCGGATTTTCTCTGGGCCTTTGATGGAACGAATCGTCTCTTTGTATCTCACACGCCGGAGTATTCAGTGAAAGTCTATGATAGCGAGGCGGACAAAATTGTCGGCGAAAGAGTGAGACCTTACAAGCGGGTCAAGAGAACAGAAAATGGCTCACAAAAGGGAAATTCCATCATGTTTGGGAATGAACGGTTTTCCGCGCCGCCACAAAAATGGGAAAATGATATACAAAGCCTCCATTATACCGGCGGAAAGCTTTGGGTCGTCACCTCTACCGTTAACGGCAAGTCTGAACGGATCGTCGATGTCTACGATTCTAGCGGAAAGTATATCGACCGGCTCTCCATCGCGGTAAAAGGAACCATCGCGGCAATCCTGGACGACTGTTTGTTTGTCATTGCCCCGGATAAAAAGGGGTTCACCCGAATCATCAAATATCGTATGCGATAGGTGGATTATATTGATAGCAGCGGTTCATAAACGAATCGCGATTCTATGATGGGAAAGCAATGGGGACAGGCAAATAATTCTATATATATGAAGAGAGAGAGGATTCTCGAAATTTGGTAGTTTTTAAGAGGCGGAAAACGGCTTATTCACTCCAGTTTAGAATTTTTAGACCTTCAATCCTGGAGAAGTGCTTTGTATTGTTTGTTACTAAGGCGTAGTTTTCTTCGAGGCAGATTCCTTCAATCAGAATATCGACATCATCAATAATTTCCCCCTGGACCTCAAAGACGCATATATTTCAGCGGATTTACGAGCAGAGCCTTCAGTTACAGGAATGATCGAGACGAACTCGCAAAAGTTTAGGAAAAAATCCAATTGTTTCCGAGCATCCCTATGTTTTAATCCGCTGACTATCTCGTAGTACGTGAGGACACTAATCAGGATTCGATAACTCTGAACGATCTCATTATCCTTCACATCGAGCGTAGATATTGCTTCTGGAATAAATTGAAGAGATGGCTTAAGGATGAATGGCAGCGCACAGGGCTTCCGCTCAAGCGGGCCAATGAAGCTTGCGGAGTGGCAGACGCGGCGGTTCGCAAATACTTCGATCAAGGCCATCGTTGGTACTTCCCTCCACCGAACATGTTTGTGAGACTCCAGGAATATGCAAATAAACACGGCGATCCTAAAGGGCGCCCCTATTTCTCGATTATATGGAAGCACACCTGCGTCGGTAGAGGAATGGGCAAGAATGCGGGCGAAGTTTCGCTGCCCTCATGGGTTTACAAACGTATGGGACCGGCCGCCGGTCAACGGTAATGAACGATTGAAATCCTCAAACGGTAAAGCGTTGCATCTCAACCAAAAGCCTTTGGATCTAATGAGACTTATCATCGAAGCTTCGTCGGACGAACGCGATGTGATATGGGAGCCGTTTGGAGGGCTATTCTCAGCCTCATTCGCCGCGGCGCTGGGAAAAAGGGAAGCCTATTCCGCCGAAATAGACGGCGATTATTTTCATCATGGGATTCAACGGCTCAAAGATGGAATGTCTATCCAGAACGGTCCGTTATTCCAAGAGCCTTGAGACCTTTCTCGAGCTCCGAAGCATTTTTTTTGCTGAATATCCGCGCCCACCCATTGATAGTAAACCCAAACAATTCTTTTGATAGGACCTTTTGTTTGAAGCGCTCAATCTCTGTATGACCGATCCGGTCGATCTTGGCAAAATTGGTATCCCATCCCATCCTTCCCCCAGATTTTGACTATTTCTTGTGCTTTTTCATAATCCTGTGGGGATGCACTCTGTCATTTGTATCCATTGGTGTTGGTTTGTCTTAAATTCTTGGTCCGCCGGGATGTATCTTCCGGTTCGACGACTAGATAGTCCGGCGGCTTGTGGTAATGCTGGTCCCGAGCTTCAGCGATAGACCGCTTCCGAATAGCGTCAGCTTTGCTAGAATTCAATTCCTTCGCCAAATCCTCGAGCCTTTGATTAGCCTCAGCCGAAAAATCAACTGTTACTCGTCCCATGTTGCTCTCCTTTTTTTGCAAAGCACGTAAAATCTCTTTAATTTTTACGTGGTTTACACTTACAATACAATGTAAATGTACGCGTTTGTCAACTATAATCGATTTGGGAGTGGCGGAAGCAGTCGGTGGTGTGGTCGTTGACCATGCCTGCCGCTTGCATGAAGGCGTAGCAAATGGTGGTGCCGACGAATTTGAAGCCGCGTTTTTTGAGGTCCGCGCTCATGGCGTCGGATTCTTTGGTGCTGACCGGGAGCTCCGACTGGGATGTCCATTGGTTGATGATGGTTGTGTGGTTGGTGAACTGCCAGATGTAGCGGTCGAAGGTGGTGAATTCTTTTTGGACGGCGAGGAAGGCCTGGGCGTTGGTGACGGAGGAGCGGACTTTACTTCTGTTGCGGATGATGCCTTTGTCTTGGAGGAGCGCCTGGATTTTTTCCTCGTCGTATTGGGCGATGATGCGCGGCTCGAAGTTATCGAAGGCTGCGCGGAAGTTGTCCCGTTTTTTAAGGATGGTGAGCCAACTGAGGCCCGCCTGGAAGGCGTCGAGAACCAAAAACTCGAAGAGCTTTCTGTCGTCGTGGACCGGGACCCCCCACTCGGCGTCGTGGTACTCGATGTTGAGGGGATGATGGTTGGTCCAGCCGCAACGGTTTTTTTCCTTGTTTTCCATGCGTTCAGTATAATGAATGAATAGGCGGAAGTCAATATGCGACTCCGCCTGAGCTAAATTGCCGGTGCTTTTTGTTATCAGTCCAGATCGATGGTGCCGGTCATAAATGTGACGGCGCGGCCTTTGATCTTGATGCGATCTCCAAGGTATTGACACATCAATTCACCCCGCCGTTTCGATATTTGCTCGGCATGGAGATCGTTCTTCTGCAACCGTTTGGCCCAATAGGGCACCAGCGTGGTGTGGGCCGATCCGGTCACCGGGTCTTCATTCACCCCCACCGCCGGCGCGAAACAACGGGACACAAAATCAGCCACATTCCCTTTGGCGGTGACGATCACCAGATGACTGTCGAGTTTCGCCAGGCAATCGAACCTCGGTTTGATATGGGCAACCTCATTTTCATGCTCATACACCGCCAAATAGTCGCGGGATTTTAAGACCCGCTCGGGTTCTTTCCCCAAACCGTCCACCAGCCGGGGCGGCGTTTCCACCAATTCGGGGACCGTCGCGGGAAAATCCATGGAATAGAGATCGTCCTCCCGCTCCACCACCAGACGATCGTTTTTGGTGTAAAATATAATTTGGTCGTTTTTATAATTCAAGTGTTGGTACAACACGTGGGACGTAGCCAAAGTGGCGTGTCCGCATAAATCCACCTCTGTGACAGGGGTAAACCAACGGAGCCGGAAGCCGTCGCCCTCCGGAACGAAAAACGCTGTCTCGGACAGATTGTTTTCCGCAGCGATATGTTGCATTGTATGGTCATCAGGCCATTCATCCATAGGGCATACCGCCGCGGGGTTGCCGCCAAAGATGTGGTCTGCAAAGGCATCCACCTGGAATAGTTGAATTTTCATCTCGTCTCTTCCTTCCCAATTAAATTCTTGGAGGTCATATTATACATCGATTCCCAGAAAAATGCGAATCACGTGGCCGACTAAAAAAATAAACGCCGCAACGCCCAAACCGATGCCCGCCATTTCGAAAAACCGCTTGCAAAAATCGAGGTCTTCGCCTTCAACGATGTTTTTCAAGGTCTGGCTGTCGAGTTTGATTCGTTCCGTCATGCGTGCGCCTTCGCCATTGTTAAGAGGATAATTATAACATGGGGGACGGGAATTTTTTGCCCTTTGCATTCAAAAAATTCTCAACCCCTTGATTCGGGGGGGTGGGTTTGTCTATAATGAGTGATTACAATCATGACACATATACAAGACGCTCAAAAAACTCTCAAACATGTATTTGGATTTGAATCGTTCCGGCCGCTGCAGCGGGAAATCATCCTCAATATCCTGGGGAAGCGGGACACTCTAGGCATCATGCCCACCGGCGGCGGTAAATCGTTGTGTTTCCAATTGCCGGCTTTATTGTTCAAGGGGACGACCGTGGTGGTGTCGCCGTTGATTTCGTTGATGAAGGATCAAATCGGCCAATTGACGGCATTGGGGATTCCGGCGGTGGTGCTGAACAGTTCGCTGCACCCGGAAGAATATGTTCACAACATGGAACTCATTCGCCGGGGTCAGGTGCGGTTGGTGTATTTGGCTCCCGAGACCTTGCTCAAAGAGAGGACGCTGGCGCTATTGGAAGATACCGTGGTGGACAATATCACCATTGACGAGGCCCATTGTATTTCCGAATGGGGGCATGACTTCAGGCCGGAGTACCGGCAATTGGCGGCGTTTAGGCAGCGGTTCCCCAACGCGGTGTGTTCGGCGTTTACCGCCACCGCCACCCCCCAGGTGCAAAAAGACATCCAGCGGAGTCTGGGCTTCGACGACGCCCATACGTTTGTCGGCAGTTTCAATCGCGCCAATTTGTATTTGGAGGTGGAAGCCAAGGGTAACGCGGAGGAGCAGGTGCTCAAGTACTTGCGTAACCGGCCCAACAAGTCGGGGATCATCTATTGCGCCACCCGTCGGGCTGTGGATGAATTGACGGAGCGGTTGCGGCGCGAGGGCTTCGACGCTCTCCCCTATCACGCCGGCATGCCGGAGGAGGAGCGCAAGCTCAACCAGGAGCAATTCATCACCGACAATGTGCCGGTGATGGTGGCGACGGTGGCGTTCGGCATGGGGATCGACAAGCCCAATGTGAGGTTTGTGATTCATTATGATTTGCCCAAGAATATCGAGACCTATTACCAGGAGATCGGCCGGGCGGGACGGGACGGTTTGCCCTCCGATTGTTTGCTGCTGTTCAGTTACGCCGATATCCAGAAGGTGAAGTTCTTTATCGGCCAGATGGACGAGACGCGGCAACGGATCGCCACCATCCATCTCAATACCATGGTGGCGTTCGCCGAAACCTATTATTGCCGCCGCAAGCCGTTGCTTCAATATTTCGGCGAAGAGTACGACGAAACCAATTGCGGGGCCTGCGACAATTGTCTGGGGGACGAGGTGGCGAAAACCGATATCACGGACCACGCCCACATTATGCTCAAGACCATCCGCCGCACCAACGAGATTTTCGGTATGAATCATATTATAGATATTTTAAAGGGCTCCAAAAAGCAGAAGGTGATGAGCTCCGGTCACGATAAATTGGAGACCTATGGGAGCGGCGATCATTTGTCCCGCAATCAATGGTTTCACATCGGCCGGCAATTGATCCAACTGCGCTTTTTGGTGCAGGACACCGAGTTTGGGTCGTTGAAGATCACGCCGATGGCGGTGGATCATTTCAAACGGAAACTACCGTTGCTGGGAGTTGTGCCCGAAGACCGGCCGAAGACCAGCGCCAAAACCCGGAAAAAGACAAAAGATTTGCCGGACTTTAACGAGGAGTTGTTCGAAATTTTGCGCAAAAAACGGAAAGAGATGGCGGATGAGGCCAACCTGCCGCCCTATCACATCTTTCCCGACCGGACGTTGATCGACATGGCGGTTCACTTTCCCCAATCGCTGGAGAGTATGCGCTCGATTCACGGCATCGGCGCCGTTAAGTTGGAGAAGTACGCGCCGCGGTTTTTAGATGCGGTGAAGGATTTTTGCGCCGGGCGAAATATCGCTGAGAATCCCAAGGAGGAAGTTATCAGGCGCGAAACGCCGGACGAGGGGACTCAGGACACCAAGCAGAAGAAATATATCCAGGTAGGTCTTGCTATTGACAGCGGCTTATCGCTGGCCAGGACCGCGGAGATATTCGGGGTGAAAATCGAGACTGTGCTGGACAATTTTTATAAATATCTGACGGACGACCGCGCGCTGGAGCGTGATGTTCATGACTTGAGCGACGAGTTGTTGTCGCACGCGGACGTAGATCCGGCGGACCTCACCGTCGCCATGATGGCCTTTTCCGAAACCGGAGGCGCGCATCTCAAACCGGCCTTCGCCGCCCTGGACGGCAAAGTCCCCTACGAAAGCCTCCACTATCTCCGCCTCTACTACCTCATCAACCATGGTTGATTGAGTCACAACCGGTTAGATAAGCAGCGATACTTTGCCAGTCACATATTGATGGATAAGCGAGCCCAATAAAGTTTGATAGGGAATTCCGCTTTCCGCCGCCTTTACTTTCAATTTTTCGAGATCATCCTCAACCACTCGGATGCTAATCCGCTTGGTCTTAAGGGAAGTTTTCCCGGCGGCATCTACCAATTCCCGTTTTTTTGCTTCGACATTTTCAACGTGCGCCAGTTCACCTCTTTCATAAGCTTCAAGAACTTCGAGTTCCTCTTCAGGATCATCGATTATGCCGGTTTCACCGCGCCTCAATTTCTCAATCAACTCTTTATTCACATTTTTATCTTTATCTTTTTTACTCCCCATTTTCCTTCTCCTTGATAGTATTCAATTTTTATTGTATCCAATGTGCACACAAAGTCAACCGAATTGCGATAAAGAACATTTTAGGGGTTGCAAATTTTTTGAAAATAGGGCATTCTATCATTTAATTTTATTAATTGACACTATTTGGAAAACTATGACTTTCGGTAAGTATGAACATTGGGCTGTAATTAGTTTTACTCTCGTATTGGCGGTTATGTGCGCCGGCAATTGGGGATGTGGCGGTAATCATTCCGGCGGCGCGGAAAACGCGAAGCGCATCACCGGCGAAACCTGCCGGATCCAATTGGAAAAAACCCGCTCCATTTCACCTGATGATTATGAGTTGCAAAAAGTATTGTTCACCGACTTCGAGCGCACCGACGACGGGACCGTCTATTTACTGGACGGCAGGAGCGTAAGACTCTATATTTTCGACGGGACAGGCAAGCTTCAGAGGCAAATTCTGAATCCCGGTTCCGGGCCCGGAGAATTTCAACCCCATCCGAAACTGCAAATCCTGGACAATCATCTCTGGATTCTGGGGCTGCGTAAGATCGGGAAATTTTCCCTCGACGGCGATCTCATCAAAGAGTTCAAATTGGAGAAATTCTACCGTTCCATGCGCATGATCGACAGCCATCGTTTTGTCGCGGCTCTTGAAGCGCTCGCCCCAAAAGGTAGCGGCTCCCATACCTTCAACAAACTGGTGGGCCTTGTCGATCTGCCGAGGGAAAATCTGACCCGGACCTTCATCGAAGCGCCGGATATGGGAAAATTAGTGATCCCACTACCGGAAAAACGGATTATGTCGGTGATACCGGGACCAAGGATTCTTCCAGACTTATTGTACGCGATTGATTTTAACACCGATACCGTCTATTACGCCAATAGTTCCAATTATATTATCCACAAACAACGGCTCGACGGGCACACCCCGGAGAGTATTTCCATTCACTATGATCCGCCACGATTCTCGACCGAGGACAAACAGTACATCGCCGGGACGATTCGCAATATAGCAAAGCCCATCAAAAAACAAATCGCCGGCATGCTTCCGGATTGTTTACCGGCCATTCACGAAATCCGCGTTCTAAATTCCGGCCGCCTCTTGGTACGGCGAGTCGTCGGAGTGAAGGAAACGGCGTGCGACATTCTGGACAGAGACGGTCATTTTCACTGCACAATCCAATTCGCCCCCGAGCTCTCGCCCCGCCAATTGAAATTGTACGGGGCTGCCGTCGCGGTCATCGAAGAGACCGATAACGGCAACCTCTATCGTGAATACAAGATCGATACCGCCTCGCACATTTTCGGAAAGTGATCAAATAAAGTTATCTTTCACCCACGCTTTGATTTCTTTCCATTCATCCGAAGCCATGTAGTCTTCCGCCATCTGTTTCAGCTCATCCACTTTTGTGTAGTCGTCCATTGCAATGTCTTTGGTCATCACCACATTGCCCCGGCTAAAATGGTCGCCCAACACCTGTTTGCTTTGGGCTGTATCCACCTCCATGGAGCCGTCCATCAGGATCTCCAGCAACGGGAAGGATGGCGTGGGGGGTTGTTTAAGGGGAAAGAGCCAGGCAAGGGCGCCGTAATTGAGAGGGCCGGTCTTATCCACTTGCTTTTCCGTGATTCCCGCCCTGGTGATTCCGGTGCCCAACGATAGCATGCGGATATTGTCGAAGTTTTTACGCTGCTGTTCCAGGATACCGGAACCCATGACAGTTGTAAAAGAGAATAACGACGGGTTGTTGGCGAATACTCCGCCGTCCACACAATAACCGGATGTGTCGCTGGCCTTATGAGGCGGGAAATAGAGGGGGGCGGCGCTGGTACAGAGGGATGCGTCCAACGCTTTGATATCCGCTGTGGGGGATTTGGGTAGATTCGACATGTAAATCGGCATCCAGCGTTTAGCGTTAGAATCAAAGAGCTGGAATGTGGTGGCAAACACATGGTGTTTTAGTTTGGCAAGGGTCAAATCATCGGAGTAAAATTTCGCCAAAATTCCCTTGAGACCGGTGTTATTGTATTTCACATGAGTGAGCCAGGAAGGCAGCAACGAGTATTCGATTTCTTCCACAGCTTCTTTCAAAATGTCATGCACGCCCCCTTTCGGTTTGTAAGGTTTGAAAATTTCCGCTCCTTCGGTCATGTACATGTCGATGAGCGTATCGATGGATACGTCGTTGCCCAGGGCAACGGACAACAATCCGCCGGTGGATGTTCCGGCGAACAGGTCCACTTTGTCGAGAATGTTGAAACTCTTGTCAAGGTCCTGAATCAGCAGGGCGGTGATCAAACCTCTAATACCGCCGCCGTCGCAGGACAAGATCAAATAATTGGTATTCATATAGTATTACTCCTTAGCTTGATCCTCCCCTTACGGTCTATCTTTCTATGGAATGTTACCATAAACGTTAGAGGAGGACCAAACGGTTTACATTAAGACAGGTACGGGGCGCTCAATCAGTCGGTGGGGGTGCACTCGCAGGCGCTATAAGAATCCGGGCAAATGCAGCGGGACCATAACCAGGTACGGTCGGTTCCGCCCTTGACGGCATTCAATTGGGCGCTGTCGAGATTGGTGATGGTGCTTCTGTTAAGTACCAATTTGCGGGATTTTTTTTTTGCTTTCATTCTGTATTTCCTCCTTTTTTTTAAATCTCACTATCGCGTTTCCTTAAAAATAAAACTAACAACGGATTTTCCCCTTCGCGATCCTCACCGTATGATCAGCGAAAGAATTGACCCGTTGGTTGTGGTGGGAGATAAAAAGAACGCTGATGTCCAATTGCCTGAATATTTTTTTGAAGTCCCGCGCCAGGCGGTTGGCCAGAATATCATCCAGCGACGAGAAGGGTTCGTCCAACACTATAAACGCAGGCGTTGTCGAGAGTGTTCTGGCCAGGACCACCCGCTGCAATTGGCCGCCGGATACCTGGTGTGGGAACCGGCGGAGCAGAGACTCCGGCAATCCCACCAAATCCAGGAGTTCTTGAATCCTCTGGCGGAGGCCGTGGTCGTCGATCCCTGCGATTTTCAACGGCTCGGCGATGATTTTTTCGATGGTAAAGCTGGGATTCACCGCTGAATAGGGATTTTGAAACATGATTCTGTTTTTTTGGTAATAATCTTTTTTGGGGATGGCGCGAATCGATGTCCCCTGCAGGAGAATATCCCCCTCATCCCAGTCTTCCAGCTTCATCAGCAATCGCGAGAGGGTTGATTTGCCCGCTCCCGAGGGGCCGGTGACGGCGTTGACGCATTGGCCATGAAGCTCTAGAGAGATCCCGTCCAGTACCGGAACCTTCTTTTTACCGAACAGACCGGTTCGCTGAACATAAGACTTTTTCACGCCGTTACATTGGAATAACACACTCATGATTTAAAGATTGTATCATACGGGAAAAGAAACACAACATATGGAATTGAACCCTGCAAACAATTTGTTTATAATATGCCTTTATCGCTACGGAGGTCAGATTGAAAAAAGTACCGAATGTATTTGCCATCATGTTCTTCTTAATTATTATCGCAGCCATCTCCACCTGGGTTTTGCCGGGCGGCGCCTATGAACGGATACAGGAAAAAGTGGGAGGCGTCGAGCGCACGGTTCTGGTGGACGGCACCTTTCACAACACAGAATCCAATCCGCAATCCATCCAGGTTTTCACGGCCCCCATCAAAGGCTTCCTGAAGCTGGCGGACATCATCGTCTTCATCTTCATTGTGGGCGGCGCCTTTTTTATGCTGAATGAAACCGGCGCCATTATGGCGGGGATCCAGTGGTTGGTCAAGACTTTGAAAGGTAAGGAGTTTCTTATCATCCCCATTGTGATGACATTGTTCTCATTCTTTGGGGCGGCCTTCGGCATGTGCGAGGAGGCCATGCCCTTCGCGTTGATTTTCGTGCCCATGGCATTGGCCTTCGGGTACGATTCGATAGTCGGCGTGAGCCTCTCGTTTCTGGCGGCGGGAGTCGGTTTCGCCGGCGCTTTTTTCAATCCCTTCACCTTGCAAATCGCCCAGGGATTGGCGGGGGTGCAGCCATTGTCGGGCATGGGATACCGGGTGTTGGTATGGTTTTTGGTTACAGCCTTCACCATCGCGTGGGTGATGGTCTACGCCGCCCGCATCAAAAAAGATCCCGCCAAATCCATCATGTACGACCTGGACCAGAAACGGCGCGAAGAGATCGAAGAGCAGCGGGCCGCGGCGACCACGTTCACCTGGCGGCACGGCGCCAGCTTGATTGTGCTCTTATTGGGGATTGTGTTCATGATCCTGGGGGTTATTATCTGGAAATGGTATATCCAGGAATTGGGCGGACTGTTCTTTGCCATGGGTTTGATTTCCGGTATTGTCTCGGGCCAGGGGCCCAACCAATTGGCCAAATCGTTTATCGACGGCTGCAAGGATATCGCTGGAGCGGCCCTGGTTGTGGCGTTCGCCGCCGGCATTGTGGTGATCCTGGAAGACGGGGGAGTTATGGATACCATCCTTCACAGTATGGCATCCGCCACAGCCGGCCTGCCGAAACTCCTGGCGGCTGACGTTCAGTACGCGTTCCAGTTAACGGTCAACTTTTTCATCCCCTCCGGCTCAACAAAAGCGGCGCTCACCATGCCGTTGATGGGACCGTTGGCGGACCTATCGGGAATCACCCGCCAAACAGCGGTCCTGGCCTACCAATTGGGCGACGGATTCACCAACATGATCATTCCCACCTCCGGCGTCACCGTAGGAACCCTGGCTATGGCCAGAATCCCCTACGAACGCTGGTTCAAGTGGAACTACCCATTGCAGATCGCCTTCATCGTGATCTCTTTGGCTCTCCTGGTATGGCCGGTGCTCTCCAACTGGAGTTGACAATCATGGGACGATTGCCATGAAACAGATTATTTCCCTATGCATACTGGTATTCGTAGCCGCTATACCGGTCCAACCCCAGGAGCAACCCAGCGGCAGCCTCGTCATCATCGGCGGGGCGCTCAGTTCCAGCAATGACGACATCTACCGCTGCTTCATCGAGCTTGGGGGCGGCCCCCGCGATATTCAGATCGCCATTATCCCGGCGGCAAGCGCCACTCCCATCAGGACCGGGCGCACGTATACGAAAGACTTTATCCATTATGGCGTCAGTAAGCGCCAAATTCATATCTTTCCGTTGGCCCTGGTAGACGATCCGGATACAAAAAACGTCGATGAATCCAATTGGGCCCGCAACGCCTGGGACAAATCGTTGATCGAGTCGTTGAACAAAGTCACAGCAGTGTTTTTTGTGGGGGGCGACCAGATGAGGTATTGGATCACCATGAAAGACAAAGAGTGCGCCGACAGTCCGTTGCTCCAGCGCATCCGGCAGGTGTACCGCGACGGCGGCGTGATCGGCGGCACTAGCGCCGGAGCCGCTATTATGAGCGATCCCATGCTCATCGGCGGAACCAGTATTATCGCTCTCGGCCCCTCAGAAATCTCCAATTCCCCGGTTCCCATGAAACCGGGAATGAACTTCTTCCACCATGGCCTGGTGGACCAGCATTTCATCAAACGAGGCAGATTGGGACGTCTCATCGCGGCCCTACTCTCCCTTGACGCCATCTCTTTGGGCTTCGGTATCGACGAAGACACCGCCCTGGTGGCAACCGGATACAATATCGAGGTCATCGGCAGTTCCGGGGTTTTTTTCATAGACGTCTCCGACGCCAAACACCGGGAAACGAAGCATGGGATCGCCGCCTCCGGCATCCGGCTCCATTATCTGGCCGGCGGCGACGGGTGCAATCTGAAGGAAAAAACCTTCACCGTCAATCCAGCGCGCCCTCCCATTCAGAAAGGCAAAGAATATTACCGGGATTCCATTCTGGATACCAATATATTCTCCAAAGACGCCGCCTATACCCTCGTCACCCAGGGCCTCATCGATAATTCCAGAAGCGTTGCCACCGGTGTGGCATTCACCCTCGAACCAACTGGCAACGGCAACGGCACAAAACTTGTCTTCGGGCAGGATTCAGATACCAGAGGCTTTTGGGGCAAGGTCAACGGCAAAGAGACCTACACCGCCCTCGGGGTATCGCTTCAGATTATCCCCATCCGAATATCCATTTCAGAGATACGGCAGTGACAAATCTAAATGTTTAAGGAAAAATATAGAATTATCCCGTATTTGTAGAAACATCCCTCGATAAGTAGAATTTTTTACCTATCTAGCTGAGATAATAAAACCTCCGTAATTTCTTATCAATCAGCTTACCGTTCTCAATCAAGACATCTTTCTTCTTCACGGCGATTTCAGTGGCGACGGCATTGATCAACACGGAAAACGCGGCGACAGATGTGGTGAACGAAACACTTTCGCAAGGGATGGAAATAATAAGAGAGGCATACTGTGAAATAGGAGAATATTCATTGTCGGAAATACCGACCACTTGCAGTCCTTCTTCATGCGCCAATTGGGCGTATTCAATAGTGGAACGGGAATAGGGGGGGAAAGAAGACAAAATAACGACATCAGTCTTTTTAACGGTGAGCAGTTTCTCTTCAACCGTCATGATACCTTCATCCAGAAAATGAGTCTCTTTCTGGACCTGGTTGAAGATATAGGTAATCATGCGGGCAAAAATAGAAGAGACGCTGACGCCAAACGCGAACACGCGCCCGGCCTTCTCCACCATTTCTAAAAATTGGCGAAATTTTGCTTCTTCGAGGGTGCCCAGGAGTTTGTTAATATTTTTAACATCCTGTTTAGCAACCTTCACAAGTGATTTCCGGCCGCTCAGCTCAGTCTTCACCAAGCGGAAGCGCTCAGCCGGATTGATGCTGCTCTTGATCTCTTCTTTGATTTTGTCTTTGAAATCGTAGAATCCCCGGAAACCGAACCTCCGCACAAAACGAATGATGGTGGCGGTACTAACGCCGCACTCTTTCGAGATATACTCGATGGACATCAGCGGAATTTCGTTCCAATATTGAATTAAAAACACTGCAAGTTTTTTTTGAATTCTCGAAAATTGTTCTAACTTAGCACTTATCTCATTTCTTAGTTCTTGGGTCATAGGCATATTATACCAATTAATTGAGTAATTTCCACCTTTTTGCAAAAATTTGTATAGTTTATCAAAATTTTTCCAGCCATTAAACAAAAAAATATTGTTCAAATCAGGTTTTCGGGGGACAAGCCGGATATCAATAAAAAAAACTTTGTTATTTTTTCAATCTCATATCGGGTGTTGCAGGAAACTCACAATAAAAATTAAGGAATCTGGGATCTAAACGAATCATACCGGAGGAAATGTGTTATAATAGGGCAGTTATTATTTTTCACATGGTATTTGCCAAGGAGACTGAATGGAGACACTGACTAAAGATCAAAAAATGGTGAGTATCGGCCAAAAAAAGCAGCTCACATGGGATCTTATCGAGCCGGTCTTCCGCTTCGGTGTACTTATTTTCAGCATTATCCTCATTATCGTCGCAGTCAAAAAAAATATATTCTTCACATGGGAATTCGCCCGGATGGAGCGTGGGGAACACGTGTTGTTCCGCTACTTGTTGTTTACCAGCGGATTGATTTTTGTATCATCCCTGGTGTTTCGTACCTACTTGTGGTTCAAATACCGGACCTATTCGTCCAGCGGCGTGGAAGATTGGCCTGGAGTTACAGTGGTAATCCCGGCCTACAATGAAGGTGAAACCGTTTACACCACGATTTGTTCCATAGCGGAATCCGATTATCCCAAAGAGAAGCTGCAAATCATCACCGTTGACGACGGCTCCAAAGACGACACCCTCTTCTATATGGAAAAAGCCGAGAACCGCTTCCCGGAATTGGTGGAGATCATCCGTTTCCCCAAGAACCGGGGCAAACGCGAGGGCATATTCGAGGCGTACCAAAAAGCCGTGCACCCGTTTATCATATCGGTGGATTCCGATACCCGTCTGGAACCGGACGCCATCAAAGAGATCCTCACGCCAATGATGCTGAACCAAAAAATCGGCGCCGTCACCGGCAGGATCCGTATCTGGAACCAGGACGCCAATGTCTTCACCAAGATGCTGAGCGCCCATTTCGCCATGGCCTTCGATTTTACCCGGGCCATCCAGTCCACATTCTCCAATGTGCTGTGTCTCAGCGGCGCCTTTTCAGCCTATAGGAAGGAGATTCTCGACAAAGTGATGGATGTTTGGCGGCACCAAACCTTCCTCAACCGCCCGTGTACCTACGGCGAAGACAGAAGCCTCACCAACCATATTCTCAAAGAGGGTTACGGCACCGTGTACCAACGCAAGGCCACCTCCTTCACCATGGTACCGGAAAAAGCCTTCTCCATATTCAAGATGCTCACCCGCTGGGCCAGAAGCAATATCCGCGAAAGCATCGTATTCGCCCGCTTCATGTTCAACATGAAACGCCGGGGCAACCGGGTATTGCCTTTTTTCGAATTCTTCTCCATTGTATCGCTGATGGTGCTCCACTTTTTCTGGTTCTACTACTTCCTGTTTTCCGGTTTTGTCACCGGCAACCTGGTATTCCGGGTGATCTCCTATTCCATCCTCTTCGGATTCTTCTACATGCTCTACTACATGCGCATCGAAGGCAAACGGGATTTCCCCTACATCGTGGTGTTCTCGTTATTCAGCACCATCTTCATGGTCTGGATATTCTCCGCCGCCGGCCTCACCCTGACCAAAAAAAGCTGGTCCACCCGCTAGAGCGGTTACTCCAGAGTATCAAAGAGGCTGCGCTGCACGTCCACCGGCATCTCTTTAGGCGCCGGTCCCGCCTGTGTCAATTCGATGAGTTCCCGGTGGATGGTTTCGATAAACGAGGTCCTGGGCAATTGATACTCGCGCCCCCGAAGCATCCGCTTCCGGGCGTGGGATAAAAACAAATAATCCTTCGCCCTGGTCATGGCCACATACAACAACCGCCGCTCCTCATCCGGGTCCGACACCAGGCTCTCGAACAACGAGTAAGGAATCAATCCCTCTTCGCAGCCCACCACAAACACACACTTAAACTCCAACCCCTTGGCGGCATGCATCGTCATCAGCGACACCCGTTCGAGGTCCTTGCGGTACACATCGCTCCCCACCCCCAAGTCAACCGCCGCCAGGAAGCCCTCGATGTCCCGTTCGAACGGAACCGCGAAATCATAAAGCCGCGCCAGCAGATCCTCATCATCCGAAAGTTTTTCGCGCAAATACGTTTCCACCAATGTTTTTAACAACCGGCAGACAGTCTTCCGCCCCTTAGGAAGCGCAAGCTCCGTCGCGCCTGTCCCTGTCAGAATCCCGGCCCGCAGGAGCTTCTCCTCCAAAAACCGGTTCCCCGGGTTCCGCAACCACTTGAGCGCGTCAATCACAGTCCGCGCCGGCTCACGCCTAAAAAACGGCTCCTCGCCAATCGTCTGAAACGGAATGCTATGATCCAGCAGCGCCTTCTCCATCGCCTCCATCTGCCCCTTCACCCGGCATAAAATGGCGAAATCCGACAGACTCTCGATCCCCGCATCCCGGTTCCCCTGGGTAATGTCGCTATCCATCGAAAAGAAGCGCAAGCCCCCCATCATCCGCTCTATGGTGCGGGCCACGAATTCAGCTTCGCTGCGATGGCTGGGATTCTCGACGATGTTAATCTTCACCCCTTGATTCAAGCCCTCGAGCCGCAACTCCCCGCTCACAACGCCGTGGGACGCCTGCAGAATGGAATCGGAACAGCGGTAACTCTTGGTGAGCCGCACCATCTTAGCCTGCGGGTAATCTTCCATGAACCTTCCAATCAGGCTCACATCCGCCCCCCGGAAGCCGTAAATCGCCTGGTCCGGATCGCCGATCACGCATAGATTGGCCCCCTCCCCCGGCATCGAGGCCTTCAGCAAGCGGAACTGCGCCCGGTTGATATCCTGGTACTCATCCACCATCACCCAGGCAAACTGCTCCCGAAACGAGCTGCAAATGGCATCGTCGCCTTCCAGCAGCCGCACCGGCCAATAGATCAAGTCCGCCAGATCAAAGAGGTTCAACTCCCGCAGCCGGCCTTCATACCATTGGAAGAGCAGTCTCTCATCAGCATCTTCCAGTTCCTCCGGCAACACGATCTCCCGCTTCCAACCGGCAATCGCCGCCATCATCCGCTTCAACCGTCCCGCCTCAAAGCCCGGAAAGTCCTTCAAAATCAGAGCCGCGTCATCCTCATCCACCAGCGAAAAATCCTCGCTCCTTCCCGCCGGTTCATAATATTGCTTCAACATCGTCAGCCCCAACCGGTGAAACGTCGTCACCGAAACGCTTTCGCAAGTCCCCTTCTGATCCGACGCCGACAACCGCCGCCTCATCTCCCCCGCCGCCCTGTTGGTAAAGGTGACGGCCAAAATCGACGACGCCTCGACGCCCAATTCGTCAACCAAATACACTATCCGCTCAGTCAATACCCGGGTCTTTCCTGTCCCCGGCCCGGCAATCACCAACGCAGGCCCGCTTCCATGACGCGCCGCTTCCAATTGCCGGGGATTGAGCTCGATCTTCGCTTCGGTGGCCGGCAGCTCCCCATCATCCGCTCCTGCCAGTCGCCGGTTCAATTCCGCCAGCCGCCGGTACTCCTCCAGGTCGAAGTTGATCAATTGACGCCGCGGCGCCATGCTGCGCTCCGGCGTCTCCATACCGCCGAACAACACCCCTTGCTTGTTATCGCCGCGTTTTTCCCCTTTGGCGAAGACCTTGATAACACCATACTCCCCATCATACCCTTCTTGAATATACACCTCGCGGCTCCGCATCCGGCACACCGCTTCGAGCAAATGTTCATCTTCAGCCAGCAGAATCTCTTCCTCCGGCAATCGCAGCAGGATGTCGAGTTCGGGTCCCAATGTGTTGAGAATCTCATGATAGCGGAGGTTCACCCGCTTCGAATTAGGACCCACCCCCGCGATTTCCGACACCATCTCCTTGAGGGGGATAATCGAGAAAAAGTCGCGCCGCTTCGGCCGCTCCATAATGTTTTCCCGGTCCGACAATTCCACCACCCGGTTGGTCACCCCCACCGTCACCTTCTTGCCGCACTCGGGACAAATCCCCCGGTGCCGCGATGTCTCCACCGGATCCCAACGAACCCCGCATTTGCGATGCCCGTCGTAATGATATTTCCCCTCCTGCGGGAACATATCGATGGTGCCGATAAAATGTTCCCCGTCACCCCGCCGCATGGCCTCCACAATCGAGTCATACGACAGTTCGCAATCGAATATATTGGCGTTCCTTCCCAGCCGGTCAGGCGAGTGGGCATCGGAATTGGACAACAACGTATACCCATCCAAACTCCTACACATCCAATTCATCGGCGGATCCGTAGACAGTCCCGTCTCCACCGCGAACACATGCTCCGCCAGATCCCCGTAACACTCCTGGATACTATCGAACCCAGACTTGCTGCCCATGGCGGAAAACCACGGCGTCCAGATATGGGCCGGAATCAACACCATCCTCTCCGAGGCCTCCAGTCCCATCTCCAACAAGTCCCGCGAGTCCAGCCCCAAAATCGGCCGCCCGTCGGAGGTAATATTGCCCCCCATATTGACCAGTTTCCGCTGCAGCGCCTCCACACTCTCAAAGTCCGGCGCCATCATCACATTGTGAACCTTGCGCACCCGCCCATCTTTCTTGTAAATATTGCTAATCTCGGCAGTCAGCACAAACCGGACCTCTTTGCGCCCCGCCCACGGATGCCCCGTCGCCTCGTCCAGAACCAGCTCATCCTTCAACCGGAACAACCCAGGCTCCGCCGGCTCCAGTTTCTCCTTCAATTCCTTCACCCATCCAGGATGGGTAAAATCCCCGGTACCAACGACTCCAATGCCTTTCAACCGCGCCCAATAATCCAGATGCTCGGGAACCAACAACTTACTGGTGGCAATGGAAAAATGCGAATGAATATGAAAATCAGCTACAAATCTCATCCCCTAATATATCCAAAATCCTCCCCCCACGCAAGTGTGATAGCTAAAAATCCTACCTTATTGGACTAATTATAGACTTGATTGATGTTCAGTGTCTCCTGGTACAGGGCCTCATGCACCCGCAAAAACTCTTCGGGCGAGATGCCGTCGTCGTCCGTCACTTCGATTTGATCCACCAGATAACCGTCGGCTTTTTCATCGAATTTAAAGGCGTAAGCCCCCACTTCACCGGCCAGCAGATAATCATCCTCTTTAAGCCGGTTCATCTGGATGAAGTTGCTCAATTGTTCCAGCAAAAAATCGCTATGGGTGGTAATCACCAGCTTCAGTCCCCGTCGAACCAAGCGCACCAACAGCCGGGCCAGGATTCGCTGGTTTTCCGGATGCAGATGAGCCTCCGGTTCCTCGATAATCAGCAAATCGCCTTCGTCCACCTTATATTTGAGATAAAGGAATAGCGGAGCCAGTTCCGATACGGTTGACGACGAACGGTGCAAGGGAATGATTTTATCTTTAAATATATAATCGATCTCAGGGTATTCGAAGTAGCCTTCGGGCCGGATAGCCAATCTCCCTTTAATGAGCAATTCCTCGAATTCCTCAGCCAGAGGGTAGTAATCGCTCTTCCCCTCGGGAAATTCCATAAGCGAAGAAATAAGGTCAAAGACAACTCCCGGCAATTTGGGAAGTTTGCGCTCGCCCATGTCGCCATAAGCGCTATTGCGTATAATACTGGCGGCCAGAAGTTTCCGCCCCTGCAAAATGCCCGAGCGGGCGGCGGGCAAATAATGGCAAGGCATGTCCATGCCACCCATAATCATTTCTACCAAATAATCGGAAACAATCCTTCTCATGGGTTTCAGCAGTTGTTTCCCCTGCTTGACCGGATCATCCAGTATCTCAGGCGGAACTTCAACGGTGAACGATCCATCTTTCTCCCGAAACACCCGTACCTTCTCGCCCTTCTCGGTCATGGCCACCAGCACTATCTCCAACCGAAAGTCAGGCGGCGAAGTAATCTCGATCACTTCATCCTTCAATTCCAGCGAAATCCCCTCTTTCCTATCGCCAATTCCAAATGAAGCCAGAGACTTACCAACCCCGACGAGTTCTTTCAACCGGCAGGAGTAAGACCGCTCCATTTCGCGCCCCATGCGCCCAACCATCTGTTTGAGTTTCAACCGACAAAGCTTTCCGCTCACAGAAACAGGAATCCGATGCTCCCCTTTCCCTTTCAAAAGAGCAAGTTGTTCCCCAATTTCCTTAACCTCTTCACCATAAGCCGGCTCGCTCTCCCGCACAAAAAACTCGAAGCCCCCCTGCATGTTTTTCCCCAGGCTCCGTTCGCCAAAGGCACGGGCCACAGTATGCAGAAGCATGGCCAAATAAGATTTCCCGGAATTATTAGGACCCACCAAAACAGTCATGGGTTTCAATTCGACATTCCCACCAACAATCGGGCCGAAGTTCTCTAATTTCAATACCATCATCAATTCTCCATCATTTAGATTCTCTTGGAGGTGCACTACACCTCCGGCCCACACCCCCATTATAGCCAATCCCCCCCAATAATTCAACACCTTAACAATAGAAAAAAAATAACACCCCCATGATTGCAAACCACCCCATTTTTTTATAAAATACAATCATGGTGAAGCAGATGGTAAAAAACGACGAATGGACATTAGATGATTATTTGGACCACCCGATTCATGTAGAGGAGAATGCCAAAATTGTGTATGAATGTGAGCCGCCTTTTGTATTAGGGATTCACGGCGATTGGGGAACAGGCAAAACAAGTTTTCTCAGAAAACTACACCTCTACCTCTCCTACGATAACTGCGGATATCCGAATGCTGACAAATGGCATAAAAAACTTTGGAAAGACTGCGAAACTAGAGGTTTCAAGAATATCGAAACCATCTGGTTCGATGCCTGGCGTTATCAATTTGAGTCGAATCCGATCGTGGCATTGCTCAATGAAATTCGCGCGCATTTTTCCTGGACCAAGACTCTAACAAAAGAAACGGAAAAGCTTATTTATGCAGCGTTAATGTCAATAGAAGGAATCACTAAAAAAATAAGAATCCAACCCAGCAAAATTATGGAGGCTGGAGAGAAATGGGAGAATGACCATCTTTATAATCCACTTCCATCTAAAATGTGTAAAGATTTATTGGAAGAGGCCATTTCAACACTTCTTGGGAAGGGTGAAAAAAGGTTGGTTATATTTGTCGATGATCTTGACCGCTGCCAGGGAGCGGTGGCGTTCCGGTTCTTGGAGGCCATGAAGATCTATCTTTCCCTGAATAATTGCGTATTTGTCATTGGGCTCGATGTCCGTCACGTCAACAGGGCTGTGGCGCATGAATTGTACAAGAACGGGATGATCCCGGAGCGGGACAAAGATTCAAAAGAAATCTACGCTGCGGACTATCTCAGTAAAATGTTTCAGCAGGTCTACTACCTACCGACAGTTACAGATTATACAGGTTTTCTAGACCATCTCATGGACGAAGAGGTATTCAATTCCAAAGAGGAATGGATCAAGACAATTAAAGACGCCAATTGCCTGCCCCCAAATCCAAGGAAAATAAAGCGTTTTATCACCGCGCTCTCCATTTATTGGAAGCAATTGGACAAACAGCACAAAAAGCAATTAAATAGGTGGAAAGAAAAAATGATGTCTGATAAAGCATCAAAAGATGATAAACCCAACGGACGCGACCACTATTATACACTAATCTTCCTGTATTTAAAGTTGATGGCTAACGACATTTATAGAATTCTTGAAAGCAATGACGATTTTTGGGAAAAGCTAGTCTTATATTGCAAAGGGACAAAAGGCGACTCTGAAGCGAAGGAGGACAAACATTCAATTCTAGAAAAATATGAGGTCCCCCTAACAAAAGACGCGGGTGGTTCACTAGATAGTGAATTCCCAGATCCTGCAAACGAAAAACTCCTCCGTATCGCTCCACTGATTCGCAAATATAAAGATGGGCAACGCCCAACCGAAGATCAACTTAAACTTTATTTACTTAAATAGCAATGAGTATGAAAAAACAAAAAAATAGCGAAGTGAAGCAATCATATTTACCGGACAAAAAAAAATTCGTCAATCCCTTTAATCACGAAGGCTGGCTAACATACTTCCATCAACTGCTTCAACGGTTTCGATACATCCGTTTTTTAGGACTCCCTTCGCCCAAAGACCTGCCGAATGTATTGCTTAGAAGTTTATACGTTCCGCTCTATTTGGGAACGAGTTACAGCCTGGACAAAGACGATAGAAACGATACCTTCACGATTGGCGACTCGCTGAACAGATTTCGCCGTCTGGTTCTATTGGGGGATCCCGGAGCGGGGAAATCGACGATTGTCTCTCATTTGGTCAACTTATTCGCGGGGCGGAAAAACCACGAATACACAGAATTATTAGGAAACTTAATCCCTATCCCCCTCATTCTGCGTGAATTAAAAATCGGAAAAGAGATAACGTTTGACGATCTCCTCCAGCAATTCATGGCTCAATCCTGTTGGCCGGAGGAATTGTCGAGGGAAGACTTGAACCAGGTGATGGAAAGCGGGCAGGCTTTGTTCCTCCTGGATGGACTGGATGAAGTGGGCAGTAAAGCGAGAAGAGAAGCGTTGAGAACAGCCATCATCGAGGGCGGGATGAAAACATATCCCCGTTGCGCATGGGCTCTGACCAGTCGAATCATCGGCTATGAAGAGGTAGCATACAACGCTCACGATAACAAATTAGATAAAGAAGAACTATTAAAGTCTATCCAATTAAAAGCTCATAACCTCACAGACAAAGATTTCCTTCATTCAATGCAGGAAATCATTGAAGAAAAAAAGAAATCAATATCACAACAGTCCACAATCGAACGGTTGTACATCCTCCCATTCAATGACAAGCAAATTGAAACGTTTATCAAAAAATGGTATCTGCTGCGCGAGGATGACGAGCACCTACGACAAGCAAGCATTAATTCGCTGACCAAAGCGATTGACGAAACTCCAAATATCAAGCGGTTGGCGCAAACTCCATTCCTCCTGACCATGATGGCGATCATTCATAGGAACTATGCGACATTGCCTTCGGGGAGAGTTCAAATCTATGACCAGATTGTAGAAGCTTATCTCGACTCCATCGATAAATTCCGAAAGTTAAAGTCGGAAACGGGCCTTCAACCCAATCAACACCGTATGTGGCTTTCTCAGATTGCTTATGAGATGCAGTTGGAACGCAATGACAGGGGGGAAAATCAGAATCTAGATCAGAAGCGTTCAGAAATTTTAGTCCCAAAAGAACGAGTATTATCAAAAATAAAAGCATTCTCCTCAGCTCAAATCCATCCAGAACAGGAATTGAAACATATTTCCAACCGGTCAGGCTTGTTTATTCCCAAAGGACCTGACCTGTACAGTTTTGTGCATTTATCCTTCCAAGAATATTTTGCTTCCCTTTTTCTATATGAGAAAGTGATGAGTTTTTCGGAAAGAGAAAATACCATCGATGAGTTAAAAAAGTTGAAGGGAAAAACAATTTGGCATGAAACAGTCATCCTTTTATTTGAGAAAATTTCGAATCACCATGAGGCCTCTTCATATTTATTCGATAGAATTTCCGAAGGACCTTCCCAAGAACATGATGGCCAGGATCTACTTCTGTATCTTGAACTTCTTGGCGATATACATTCAGGACTAAGTGATGAAAATAGAGCATTTATCGTTCAGCGTATTTTAAAAGAGGATCAATACTTTCTAAAACTTGATCTTTTCAAAAAATGCAGCCTCCTACCGGTTGAAATTCGAAAGCAATTCCTTGAACCTGGAATCGTTGATTATCTAGAAGAATTATTAAAAAACAACCATCTTCCATCAAAAGAATTTCTAGTATTCCTTCAAAATATTTCCGTGATGTCTTTTAATGAAATAGAAAAAATTCTTAACGATACACATATCCTTGAAAATATTCTTCCCAAAGATTTGTACTTTATTTATCCACTCGCAACATCTATAGGCCCTGCAAGAGATCAATTAATAAATAGAATGCCGATAAAAAAGTGGTTTACCTGTTCATTTTTTCGTTATGACAGGCCACTTACTATGTGCATCGATTTTAACTTTCCTAAAGACATATCGAAACGATACGACTTTATTAGATGGTGTAGTTCAATTAGAATTCTAATGAACATGCTTTTATACAAGACCTCTATTTTTTCACTCGAACAAGTACTATCGTTAATTGAAAAAAATAGAAAGGCGTCAGCTCAGGATCTAGCTCGGGATCTAACTCGGGATCTGACTCGGGATAGGGCGTGGGATTTACACTTAGAGGTTGATCAAATTCTAGACATTGCTCAGGAGTGGAACTGGAGCCCAAATTGGAATCGATATCTGAACCTGGCTCGGTCTATACTCTTATCGTTTGCCCGGAAAAGTGAGTTGGATCAAGTCATTAATTTAGTTCATAATAGGAATCGAGAACTTAACTTGGAGATTGTTTTAGGTAAAAAGCGCGGATTGAAGCTTGAAGTTTTCATGGAAATAACAGAAGCTCTTGGTCTAGCTCGGGAACGGGAGTCGGATCTAGAAATAAATCTGGCTCTAGCTTTAGACAGAGAACTTGATTTGCATCGAAACCTAACTCTATCTCGAGTTTTAGATCAAAATCTCGAATTAGATCGAGCTAAGGTTCTTACCAAAGCTCTAAATCCGAAACCTGAAAAAGATCGGAATTGGATGCGGTTTTTAGTACGAGCAAAATCTCGGGAATTAGGGCTAGCGAAAGATTTGGGGCTTGCTCGGGACCAAGTGAAGGCTCCGTTTCAAACAAAGGATCTGACTTTAGATCTTAATCCTCTCCCTGGCAGCCCAATGGAAAAAATTAAATTTTTATTTAGTGGGAACGACGATTTAACGACTATTTGTATAGAAGAGCCAGAAACTCCCCTCCGCTTCCGCCCCTTCTATTTAATATACAAAAAAATTATACGCTTGTTATTGGGGCAGGGAGGCCAAACAGATTGGATGGATATCATTGAGCAGACCAACAAGATCCAGAGTTCTAAATGGGCCAAGAAGCATATCCCATTTCTTGAAGGGAAAGAGGTACAAGAGGCGATCAAGTTATTGTACCTTGGGATGGGAAAAGATGCGGTTTTCAAGACACAATGGTTTAAGCAGGATCATCCTTATTCAAGGGCGTTACATGCCAAGCCGAGCGAGTTTAGGAAAATGGTGGATCAATTTATTGAGAAGTATGATAAACTGGAAGATTGATAACGGAGAAAAGAGATGAATATATTTGAATTGTTTGAGGGGATGCCGCGGCAGGGGCCGGGGTTGAATGAGGTTACTGGGGAGGCGTTTGGGGTTGTTGAGGAAGAGCTGAAGGATGGCGCTGTGATTGTGGATATTGGTTGTGGCAGCGGGATGCAGACGTTGGAGTTGGCGCGGTTGAGCGAGAGGATTGAGGCGACTGTTGTTGGGATGGATGTTCATGAGGCTTTTTTAAGGGATTTCTTGAGACGGTCTGATGGGGAAGGAGTTAGTGACCGGCTGAAAGTTGTTCAGGGGTCGATGGCGGCGATGCCTTTTTTGGACGGGAGTGTCGATTTGATTTGGTCGGAGGGATCCATTTTTATCGTGGGCTTTGAAGAGGGGCTTCGGAAATGGGGGCCGCTGTTGAAAGAGAACGGGATGATGGTGATCTCGGAGTTGAATTGGTTGACGGATGAGCGGCCGGAGGAAGTGGTGGAATTCTGGCAGACGATGGGGGTCGAGGTGGCCACTGTGGAGGAGAATCACGAAATTGTGGTGAATGCCGGGTATGATCTTTTGGGGAGCTTTCCGTTGGAGAACCGCGGTTGGTGGCAGGATTATTATACTCCGGTTGAGAAGCGGATGAAGGAATTGAAGGAGATCCACGCCGGCGAACCGGACTCTATGATGCTGATCGAGGGGATGTTGAAGGAAATCGAGCTGTTTCGCAAGTATGGCGGGGCTTACGGATATCAATTTTATATCATACAAAAAACGTCGAATTAACGTATAACCTTTTTTATTAAAAAGCTATTTTTTATGAAGGAGATTGGCATGCGACTAATTATCGTATTCGCGTATTTGGCATTGTCATTGGTATCGATTCCGATCATTGCGGAAGAAAAAGCTCCGAAACCTTATGCCAATTACCAGGAAGCGGAGGAGGTTTGTACGACCCTGTATTACGAAGGGAACTACAAAGAGGCGATCCGGGTGCTCGAGTTGGCCAAGAAGGATTTTCCGGGGCAATATGACGAGATCGTCTGGTCTCTGGCGGTGAACTATTGCCTCGACGGGCAGGCGAAGCAGTCGATGGCTGCGTTTGAAGAGGCTCTAGACCGGGGCGTTTGTATACCGGATCCGTCGTTTTACAACTATTGGGAGCCGTTGGAGAAGTACCCTGAATTCAAAAAACTGCGGGAGCGGAACACCCGGTTGCGGCAGTTGGCCCAGACCAAGAGCGAACCGGCCTTCGCAGTGATCTTGCCCAAGGGCTACGACAAGGGCAACAGGTATCCGTTGTTTATCGCGCTCCATGGCTGGGGCGGCAACAACGATTGGTTCCGCATGTATTGGAAATCGGAGACCCTCGAGCAGGACTTCATCCTGGCCTTCATGCAGTCGTCCCAAGTGGTGAAGACCAACGGATACTCGTGGGACGACATCAAAAAGGCACGCAGCGAAATTCGCTCGATGTACGACACCATCATCAGCGAATATTCCATCGACAAGCGGCAGGTCTACATCGGCGGCTTCTCCCAGGGGGGCAAAACCTCCCTCGACATCGCCTTCGAGCAAACCCTACCCATCAAAGGCTTCATCCTCCTCTGCCCCGGCGGCGGCATCCCCGACGCCCTCACCAACGAGGCGGCCCTAAAACGCGCCCAACAAACCAACCTCCGCGCCGTCATCATCACCGGCAGCAAAGACTCCTCCCTCCAAGAGCAGCACGACATCATCGCCATCCTAAAAAAATCCCACATCCCCTACCGCTTCACCATCAACCCCAACCTCTACCACTTCTTCCCCCCCGACTTCCCCCACCAACTAGACATGGCCCTGGATTTTCTCGAAACGGAGTCGCGGGTTGTTGACGAGGACTGATTCTAAATACTTTTAGAGGGGAATCGGCAGTCCCGGTTCAGAATGCATCGAGCGCATTCCGGTGTTCTGGGTTTGCAGATTTTATCGGTAAAATCGAGAATGGCGAACAGAAACGAGCCGGGTTCGGATATATTGAACAACTCTTTTGAGAGGTCGATGATTTTTCGTTTCCGTCTAAGCTCGCCTTTAAGGCCCAATCCATGGAAGCGGTCGATGAACCGCGCGATATTGCTGTCGATGACGTGTTCGGGTTTATTGAAGCAGACAGTTAGAATGGCTCCGGCCACATAATCCCCCACTCCGGGGATTTTAAGCAACTCCTTCCTGATATCGGGAAATTCGCCCCCAAACTCTTCCAGAACAAATTGTGCCGCGGCGATAAAGTGACCGCTTCGCCAATGAAGCCCTAGATGGCGAGTCACCTCTTTGATCTCATCCTCATCTGCCCCGGCAAGAGTTCGAACATCGGGATACTTTTCCAGAAATTCTTCATAAACAGGAACAACTTGCGCGGCACGAGTTCGATGCAGCATGAACTCGGCGATCATAATGCGGTAAGGATCGCTATACCGCCGCCAGGGAAATGTTCGATAATGTTTGGAAAACCAGAGAAAGATATCTTCTTGAAAAAATTCACACAACAGATATCACTCCAGGACGGGATATGTGGTTTGCCATTTTGGACTGGATATCAAATAGAAGACCGGACCTTATACGGAAATAGGGAGGTCCGGGATTGAAATCTTTAGTGGGAAGTGACTGCAAGTATTTGAAATCAAATACAATCTTATAGCAACGCCCATCCCAAAAAAAGGAAGGCGAATCATAGATATTTGCAGGAAGACTGCTCTTTAAATCGAATTCAACCGGCCACAATACTCCAGGAAGCAATCGATACATGCTGAATTTTCTGTTGGAAAAATCACAGTAAGGTGTGACTTCGATGAAAACATGCTCAAGTTTAATATTTTGCTCTGAAATAGATCCCCAAACATCTTTGCCGCAAATCGTTTTTGCATCCATTCGAATCCCTTCGGGCCAATCTGAATCAAAAGAATAAATATTGCCCGGTTGAACCAGCGAGTCTTCTATATCTTTTTCTAGATGCAATTTCGAATTAATTTTTGAGGATATTTCCCGTTCTCTTTTTTCATGGAAGGTCGGTTCTTGCTTCTTCTTTTTCTTAGGTTTTTGCGAGCTTTTATTCTCTTCAGTTGGCTTGAATTGAAGTTCTAGGCCTGAGAAATCCCGGTTCCTGATCCCCGAAGCCAACACATCGGCAAATGTTCCATTGAGGGTAAATAAGCAATTTTTCGCAATCCCTGGTACGTCTGTCGCGTCAAGATGATCCTCAAGACGCGCTTTCGCTAGACGCTTGAAGAGCTCACTCAGATTTTCATTCCAATTGTCATGGTCATCATAGAACGAAGTAAGTTCGCGGATAATTTCACCTGAAGCACCATTGATGATATTTTGCCAGGCCATTAAGAGAGTTAAGCTTCCAAGGTTTTGGAGTTCCTCTTTTATTTTTTTATCTAGCTTCTCTAAAAAATCTTGCTTTGGAACTAACTTATTCTTTTCATTTCTTTTAAAATAATTCCCCTTAGAAAGGCTCAGCTTAATTGAGGGCTTTAGGGATTTTAATGAATTGCCAAAAAGTTTGTCAAGAATATTTGAATATAAGTCCTCCTTAGTACTCCATACAACTAAAACATATGGCCCATTTTCCTCAGATACAATCTTTTTAATATTTACAAATAGGCTGGATTTGATACTTTGTTCGTCATTTGAAATTCTTTTTGTAAGGTTGAGATCTAAAAATAGCAGTCTAATGTTCTTCAATGGGATTTCAGGCAAAGCATCAGGATTTCCACCCTCAAAATATATTGCCGGGATATGTTTTTTGGCAAGCGATTGAAGCAACGGCATGGCCTCATTTACCTGGTCGTCAACAACCACCACAGATCCATTTTCCGGTAGAATCATGTCTTTCCTCCTGAAGTTTCCGTTTTGAATACAAGCACAGTTTTCGCCCCTTTTTCGAATTCTTTCGGTACTGGGAATTCATCAGTTCCGGGAAACGAAATATCCCCTTTCTGTAATCTCATCAACTCCTTAACAATATGAAGACCAAGTCCCATGCCATCGGGTTTTCCCGAGACAAATGGTTTAGTAATCTCATCGGTGGGAAGCGCAAACCCCGGGCCATTATCAGCGATTATAATAGCTAAATGGTCAGGTCGGTCAAAAGAAATATCTATTAAGATTTGTTTCTTTTTTACTTTGCGATAATCCATCCACCAAAGGGAGTTATCGATGATATTGATAATACTACCTACAACAAAATTTCGATTACACGTAATATTCGCTGAATCTTCTGAATTTGCGTTTTTTTTATATAAGTCATGAATAACCACTTTGTGTGTCTCTAAACGAAAGCCTATATTAAACAATGCAGATTCAATTAGTTTTACCACCGATTGTTGCTTTACATCTTGTTTTCGTAGAAGTTTCGCGTAATTATCTGTTAACGTGGCCAAGTGCCGAACAAGAGTTACCAAATGAGGTGATTTATTTCCTTCTTCTTCCAGAAGATTCTCCAACTCGGAAATAATTTTTTCGATTTCATGAATGACTACACCCAGGGTGAGACCAGTACCAGCGCTCCTGAGGAGTACATCTGTAACAGTCTTATAATCTTGTTTAATCTGTTTTATATACTTGTTTAATTCTTTCCTCAAAGGTTCATCGCCCACTTTTTTATCAATTGAATTTTTCAACTCATCTAGTGAAGCCATCACGGGCTCAGTGGAACTTTTCGGTCCATAAAACACTCGCATCTTGTCTTTATCCGAATTCCGCAATCTCTCCACCATATCCAAAGCGTAAAGGATCGAATCCCGCATTGTAGTATAGGCTCCATTCTCAATAAAGCCCTCACGATTAGTCTTTTCTACCAAATCGGAACTTTCATTTCTATCAAGGTGAACGGCTGCGATGATTAGGTTATTACTAACCCGTTTCGTCGGTAGATTGACCCTTCGAGTCCCGAGGCCAAGCCAATCGTTTCCCGGTTCGCCGTAGTCATAGACCCTTATCCCGTCCCGGTATACTCTGATTCCCCCATTGAGCTTCAGGTATTCCCGAAAGGTCTTGTTGTACATTTGATCCAATTTTAGAATATGTCTATCCACATCAAAAATAATACCCTCAAAACGAACTGGACCTATGTGAAAATCTTCCAAATTAATAGGGTCTTTTTTCTTATTGTTATAAACCATCCATTTTCTTTTTTTTATCTCATCATCTGAATGCCGGACAATTCTCGGAGACAATTTTTCCAAGTTGGGAAATGGAACGAATTCATATTTGAATTTTTTTACCAGGTTGCTCTCGAGAGTTACTTCGAACCTAAATAACGCCAATTCTTCGACATCTTCGAACAAACGGATATCTTTGATCCATTCTTCTTTATCAATTTTTACACTTACTTTGAACGAATCGATCATTTCGAAGGGGGTGCTTAGGGATTTGAGTGAGCGATATACCTCTTGAGCCATCTTCTCTTCCCATTCAGTTCTAAGATTGCGGATTAGAATCTTTGTTCCGGTTTTTCCGTCTAAAAATAGTTCCGGTTCATCGCGCTCGATGATATCGATCGGCACCTCGTTCAGGTACTTGGCGTCTTCAAATCTTGTCCAATCGATCTTGAGGAAGACCTCTTTTTGGCCGGCTTTTTTGGAGGTGAGCTCGATCTCGTATCCGAGTTTGTGGACACCGAAGCGGCCGATTCCTTTTTCGCCCAATGGTAGGCGGTTGTATTTTTTGGTTCTTCTTTTCTCTTTATATTGCTTTTCTTTGTAATCGCTGCCAGGTTCCAACCAGACATCGCGGATAATGTCGGCATCCATCCCTTCGCCGTCATCCTGGATGACAATACTGCCTTGTTCCGGTTCATCGAGCTTTTCCATTTCTATGGCGACAGATGTGGCGTCGGCATCATAGGAATTCTTCACCAATTCGATGAGGGCGATGCTTTCGTTGCGGATGAGTTGATCGCCCAGTTGGAGAAGTAGGCGGGCGTGGGGTTTGAAAACGTTATCATTTTTCATTGAAAAAATCCTTTGACTTTTGATGCGATCCTCTCTGCCATTAACGGAGGAACGGCGTTTCCCACCTGGGCAAGGATGGATGTTCTGGGGCCTTCGAAGAAATAATCGTCGGGGAACGATTGGAGCCTGGCGGCCTCGCGAACCGATAGCGACCGGTTCTGCTGAAGGTCGGGATGAATATAATAATGGCCGTCTTTGGAAATGTGGGCGACGACTGTATGACAGGCGGAGAGCTCTGGGGCCACGACCTTGAAACGGTCGGGGAATGATTTCTGGTTTTTGTGGGTTTTGAGATGATCGGGAAGATCGATATACCTCAGTCTCTGCTGATTGGTATACCACTTTTCCAGAGCGATTTTGTAAATCTCCCGATCCCGGTCGATGAGGGGGCGGGTGATATGTTGAGTCAGCACATCATCCGGTTTGCGAAGTTGCATGTTGCAGAGGTATTCGGATGGTTTTCCAGAATAATTTCCGGGGTCCATCACCTCTCCGGGTTTCAACGAGGGAAGGTCGAGCAGAGCGTCTTCGACTTTGTAATTGTGGGATTCCGGTAAAAAGTCGGGATATGCGAGATCCAGGTCCTTTTTCCAGCCAATCAGAATTACCCGTCGCCGCTTTTGCAACACCATAAAATCCGAAGAATCGAGCATCCGGTATTCGAGTTTGTATCCCGCTCTCTCGAACAATCGGCACACATCCTTAAACAGAACACCTTTGCCTGCCGTCAGAATTCCAGGAACATTTTCAAAAACAAAGACTTTGGGCTGGAATTCCTTCAATAAACGGACATAGTGCTTGTACAAAATATTGCGGGGATCGTTTTCCATACGATAGGGGTCCCTGGCCCGTCCGATTAACGAGTATGCCTGGCAAGGAGGACCGCCGATGAAGATATCGATGTGATCGACGTCCAACTCAGACATATTTTGATGGATTCGTTCGATAACGCCGGGGAGAGTTTTATTTGAGATCTCGGTATTGATGACTGGATTTATCCCTTCCTGGAGTTTTAGAAATTCTTCTTTTTTGAGCTTTCGCTTCAGATAGTCGAGATACAACTCTCTCTTGCCGCTTCTGAGCAATTCCCAATAGATGTGCCGGGTCAATAATGTTTCACAAGCATACGAATCTTTTTCGGCATAAGCGACGAACTGGCAGTCATGAGCCTGAAATCCTTCAGACAGACCGCCGGCTCCGGCGAAAAGATCGACAACTGATAGTTTTTTGCTCATTCAGCAACACCTTTAAGAAGTTTAACTAATTTTACCATTTTTCAAATCAAAAATCACCTTTTTCCGTTATTCCGTATAACTAATGGAGTGTCGAACGTTTTGACGCTACGCTTTAAACCTATGGTGTCGGCGATTTTGTTGATTCCCGATCATCTACATCATCGAGTCGGAGGTTCGGGCCACGATGATTTCCGTCGTGAACATGGCGGGCAGTGTGTTCTTCGTCACACTCTCACTCTAATCCAACAGACTTGCGCCCGGTCGCACGTGCTTGGGGATCCGATTTATCTGAATCTGTAACAGATTCATCTGGATCCAGGACGGATTGTCCTGAATCTGTAGCAGATTCATCTGAATCCAGGACAGATTGTCCTGAATCTGGAACATAATCTTCTGAATGTAGAGCCCATTCACTAGTAAACGTAACATATTCTACTGAATGCGGAGCATTGTCTTCTGAATCGGAGACCTATTCTTGTCAATCCGAAACACATTCATCTGAATTTGAGACAGATTCATCCGGATCCGACACTAAAACAAGTAATACCCTTATGTGGTCTACGTTTTAAGTTTTCTGATTTATTCCACTAGAAGCACGGCGTTCTAGAGATGAGATTCAACTTTCCTATTCGGAAGCTTTCCGCTGGGCAATGACGGCTTTTACCGCCTCCCTGATTTCCTCCCGGCTCAGTTTACCGACCCCCGCTGGGGGTAGCAATGTCCTAAACTTTTTTTTCTTCTTTTTATCTTTCGAAGCATTTCCAGGTTCTTTTTTTCCATTAGAGTCGCTCTTCATTTCAGTCATAATCACCCCTTCGATCTAATTATAGCATATTGATATTTTCACTGTCAAAATAGAATTATTTTCAACTAGATTACTGAACTCAGATATTCTTGAACTCCTAAGGGGAAGTGAAGGAGTGGAGGAAATGAAAATATTGGGAAATGCTATTGCTCAGAAAAGTTATTTTTCTTCTCGATTTTCTTTATCCACTCATAAAGGATAATGGTCCTGTCCCTAAACGTTATTTCATTTTCATCCAAATGGTATTGCTCGCATAGGAATGGTAAATCACGCAAAAAAAGTTCATACCGTTTATAAATCACGCTGCCGCTTGGTATTATTTCCTCAGAGACATGTTGCACCCAATTCCTGACCCCTTTTATCAAATCAATCTCTTTGTTGTTGTGTGCCGTAATGTCCTGCCCAGAAATATCAGAAATATAACTCTGGAAACGATACTTATCCTTGTCGATTATCAGGCATTTTTTCCTTTTTTGCTCTTTATTGCCAAAACGTTTCGCTCCAAGAAATAGGCCCAATTCTAGCGGCATATTAAATCGGGGCAGATTGAATTTCTGATCCAATTCCGTCCTGGAAAGATCATGAATGCTGTATTGACATTCAGATATAATCTTGCAAATCTTGTCAATTCTGGTAGTTCCCCCATCTTGACACTCCAGTGCGCAACGAGCATAAAAACCACAATCTATGATCGTAAAAATAATAGCCTGAAAAAGTGGATCATACTCTTCATCAAATGGGCAATTTACAAAGATACTGCTGGAATATCGAGAAATCACTCAGAGGCCATTCTCCGGGCGATTACTACATCTATACCCGCACGTATTTGTTCTCGGCTGAGAGTGCCCAACTTGGTCGGGCGTTTCAATTTCCTAAACTCTTTTTTTTTCTTGCTTCCACCTGATTTAGCTCCACTTTTCTTTTCAACTGCAGCGTTCTCTTTTGCCATGTTTTCCTCAACAATATAATAATATAGAAAGGGAGCGAATGTCAATATTTAAAGGCTGAAAGATGATATTTCTCTTTGGGGGGATTCCTGGTATAATTGGGGGTGGAGGGAATGTTGACATGGGATTTGAGCGTGTGATGATCGAGCGGTTTGGCGGAGTCGAGGAAGTGAAGGTCGTGACGGTTGACCGGATGCCGGAGCCGGGGCCTGGGGAGGTGAGGGTCCGGGTGTTGAGGAGCGGGGTGTCGTTTACCGATGTGATGATTCGGAAGGGGATGTATCCTGAATTGAAAGGGAAGCCGCCGCTGACTCTGGGTTATGACATGGTTGGGGTTGTGGAGGCGTTGGGGGCTGGAGTGGAGACTCTGAAGGAAGGGGATTTGGTTGCCGATATGACGGTCGTTGGGGGTCATTCGCAGTATTTGTGCCGGCGGGAAGAGAGTTTGGTGCCGGTGCCGGAGGGGGTGGACGCGACGGAGGCTGCGGCGTTGGTGCTTCCGTATGTGACGGCTTATCAGATGTTCAATTGGTTGGCGGGGGTTGAGAAAGACGGCAGTATTTTGGTTCATGGGGGCGGTGGAGCTGTTGGGCGGGCGTTGTTGGAAATGGGGAAGATATTTACCGCCACGATGTTTGCCACAGACTATAAGCGCAACCATGGGCGCATCGAGGAATTTGGAGCGACGGCCATTGATTGTGAGAACGAGGACTTTGTGGAGGTGATTGCCGCCAGGACTGAGAACGGCGTTGGCGCTGTGTTTGACGCGGTGGGACTGGATAACTTTAGGCGGTCGTTCAAATGTTTGAAGCCGGGGGGGAAACTGGTGGCCTATGGCTTTTTGGAGAATGTGTTGGGCAAGGGGCATCGGCTCGACGCGCTGCAAGGTTTTTTGACGGTGAAGTTGTGGCATTTGCTGCCCAATAAAAAGAAGGCTTACTTCTATTCTATCGGCGGATTCAGGAAGAAGTCGCCGGATTTGTTCAAGCAGGATTTGACGATTCTGTTTCATTTGTCGAAGGCCGGGAAAATCAAGCCGTTGATCGATTCGGTGATACCGATGTCCGGTGTAGCCGGCGCTCACCGGCGGATCGAGGCGGGCGACGTGAAGGGAAAGATTGTTGTCAAATGTGACGAAAGATAGTATGATAAATAGAGTGTTAATTAGGAGGAATTACAGATGAGCAAAAACTTAAAAATGGGATGCATTATTGTAGTGGCGCTGGTACTGGTGCTTGGTATCGGTGTGTACAGTTTTGTCAAGAGTTCATATAATAACATGGTGAACCTCTCGGAAGAGGTGAAGGAAAAATGGAGCCAGGTGGAGAATGTGTACCAACGGCGGTACGACTTGATCCCCAATTTGGTGGAAACGGTGAAAGGGTACGCTTCCCACGAACGGGAAACCTTGCAGGCGGTGGTGGAAGCCAGGGCCAAGGCCGGCGGTACGTTTAACATTTCGGACAAGGTGTTGAGCCAACCGGAGATGTTCCAGCAATTCCAGCAGGCTCAAGGGGCGCTATCGAGCGCGTTGTCGCGATTGATGGTGGTGGTGGAGCGCTATCCCGACCTCAAGGCGGACCAGAGCTTCTTGAATTTGCAGAACCAGTTGGAAGGGACCGAGAACCGCATCGCGGTGGAACGCCGTAGATTCAACGAAACCGCCAAAAAGTACAATGTCTATATCAAGCAATTCCCCCGCATGATCCTGGCCAATATGTTCGGCTTTAGCGAACGCCCCTACTTCAAGGCCACCGAAGGAGCGGATCAGGCGCCGAAGGTGAAATTCTGATGGGCAAGTTCCTGTTCAAGGACGACGAGCTCAAAAAAATAGAGGCCGCTGTGGAAGCGGCGGAACGCAAAACCAGCGGCGAGATCGCGGTGGCCTATATCAAGCAGAGCGATAGCTATGCGGTGCAGGAGTTGATGTTTGGTATCGCTATCGGCTTTTTGTATTTTATGGAGTTGTTGTTTTTCACCCACGAGATCGAGACATTTGTGAAGAGTCTGTCCTGGGAGTATTCGCTCAACCATTTGTTGATGGCGTATGGGTTTTCGACGTTTGTGGTGATATTTTTGGTCTATTTGTTGGCCAACCTTCCTCTGGTGGACCGGCTGATTGTGCCCGGTTCAGTCAAGAGGCGCAAGGTGCGGGAACGGGCGTTGCGGCATTTTGCCGAGGCTGGGGTCTACAAGACCAAGGACCAGACTGGGATTTTGATCTTCATCTCCCATCTGGAACATAGAATCGAGCTCATCGCCGACTCGGGCATCGCGGCTAAAATAGAGCAGCAGACCTGGGACAAGATGGTCGAGCATATCATCGACGGCATCCGGCGAGGAAAGCTGGCGGATCATCTGGTGGAGTCCATCGGTCAATGCGGAGATATTCTGGCTGAGCACTTCCCCATCCAGGCGGACGATGTGAACGAACTGAAGAACGGTATCGATATTCTGGAGACATGATCATGAGACGACACCTCATTCTGTTGATAATTTTTATACTGGTAACCGGCGCAGCCATGGCGGCGATCCCGGATTTTACGGGGCAGCGGGTCAATGATTTTGCCGGCGCTTTGACCAGCGATCAGGAGCAAGCGATCGAAGCGATGCTGGCGGGAGCGGAGACCAACACGTCGTCTCAATTTGTGTTGGTGGTGATTCCCTCTCTCGAGGGGGATGTGATCGAGGATTACAGTATCCGGCTGGCGGAAAAATGGAAGATCGGCCAGAAGGGGCTGGACAACGGCGCCATTCTGGTGGTGGCCATGAAGGAACGGCAATTGCGCATCGAGGTGGGTTATGGTTTGGAACCGATGCTGACGGACCTGAAAACCGGCTACATTATCCGGGAGCTCATTGTCCCCAAGTTCAAAAAAGGCGATTATTACGGCGGTATCTATGACGGTCTCAACGCCGTTACCGGTATTGTCAACAAAGACTTCGAGATCTCCCCGGAGGAATTGGCCCGTTACAACAAACAGCGGAAGAAAAGCGGGAAATCATCTATCCCCTTTGGGTTCTGGATCTTTGTCTTGATCATCGTCATAAACTTAATCAAAGGCGGCGGCAGAGGCGGTCGAGGCACCGGAGGCCGGAGCGGCGGTATCTTTTTCGGCGGCGGCGGATTTGGCGGCGGCGGCAGTTCATTCGGCGGCGGCGGAGGATTTTCCGGCGGCGGAGGGTCGTTCGGCGGCGGCGGTTCGTCCGGTAGTTGGTGATGAGCGGTTGCTTTCTCATTGTCAATAGCGCCGAGCCGGGGATTATAGAATTTACGCGCCCCCTCGAAGAAATTCTATCGGGGGGCGGCTACGATTGCCGGACAATCGAGTATGCGGAAACATTAAAAACAGATATACAGCAATTCCGCGGGGTGATCATATCCGGATCACCCCGGGGCGATGATATCGTGGACCACCACCTCCCCTATTTTAGATGGATCGAGACGGCCGGGGTCCCGGTGTTTGGGATTTGCGCCGGACACCATGTGCTTGGACGCCTGTATGGTTCGGAGATCCTGCGCGGCGTGGAGAAGGAAGTGGGGGATTTTTACGTGACTGTGGATGGGGAGGATCCAATTTTTTCCGGGTTCCCTTCCCGTTTTTTGGCGGCTCAGAACCACCACGATTCCATCACCATGCCCGATGGTTTTGCGCGGTTGGCCTATTCAGACGCTTGCCGCGTCGAGGCCATCCGCCACAAGGACTTACCTCTTTACTCCTGCCAATTTCATCCGGAGATTCACAATCCCCAATTATTGTTGAATTTCGCGGACATTGCGCTAAAGGACGCTTAATCGATCTGGGATTCTTTTCGCGAGTCCCGCTGTTTACACTTGCGGTAGAGGTTGGGGCAGACGCCATAGTGTTTTTTGAAGACCCGGATGAAATAGTCGGAGGTGGAGAAGCCGATCATTTCCGTTATCACTTTTACAGGCAGTTTCTGGTTCTCGAGAAGTAGGTTGGCTGCCCGGAACATTTTTTCCTTCAACAGGAATTCACCCAATGAAAAATACTTTTCGGACTTGAATTTCCTATACAAAAAGGATTGGCTCACCGCAAAGGTATTGGCTACCTGTTTGATAGTCAGCGAGGCTATATCTTTGTTATCGCAGGATAGAATATATTCTATGACACGATCAGATAGTTTCCTTTTTTTCATTAGATTCTGAGCACTTGATTTCATTGCCGCCAATAAATAGATATCATTGCCTGACATTAGAAAAAATAACACACTTCTAAAAGAGTTTGTACCGTGAAAAAAATGAACCAAAAATAAATAACCGCCGCCGGCAACACCTCTGTTTGATAAGGCTGTAAACATGCCGGCATCTCCACGCCTATCGCCGCCGAAGCAAGACCGCCAATTATCAAGGCGTTTCGCGCGGTTCAGTTTTTTCAGTATCCCCAAAAGCATTCTACTCATAACAGTCATTGTATTTTTATTTTCTTGCACATTCTGTACCTCCCCGGCGAAACTCCGAAGTGCTGCTTAAACAAGTATGCAAAGTACTCTGCGTCAAAAAATCCCATTGTTCTGGCCAGATCCCTGACGGTCATATTTGTTTCTTTCTGAAGTAAAAAAACAGAACGAACCATTTTTTCCCTAAATAAATATTCCCTTAAAGGAAAATCTCTCTCTGCCTTAAACTTTCTGGCTAAATACGAATGGCTGACATCCAGATGCCTGGCGATTTCCGCCACAGTCAGGTTAGCCAAATTCTCTACCGGTTGCATAAGGATGTACTCAACCGCTCGGTTGCAAAGGAAATCTTTTTCTATTTTTTTCGTCATCGTTCCGATGAAATTAAGCTATCTGCTTTTTGTAACGGTTTTATTCATGTCTCCTATCGCACTAAAAAAGTAAACCTCATCATTGCCGCAATCCAAAACATTCCTACCTGGGACCCTTTATCCTCAATAATTCACATTTAATGAGTATTATCCTATAAAATGGACTTTTAACAAAGTGCGACGCATTATGCGGTGTCTCCGGTTCCCCTCATCCGGCAAAGTATAGCCAAAAAAAACACGTTTGTACACTGATTGGTTAGAGCTCCCGCGGGACCCGGAACTTTTCGAATAAAAAGTCCAGGCTAAGCTCGAGTTATTTCAGATTTTTTCTAAATAAAAAAATGGCGCAGAGAACACCCGGATGAGACAAGCCATCCGGCGCCAAATACCATTATCCTGGTGTTCCCAACGCCATTGTTAGCTAAACATTGATCAGAAATTTTACTTTACCCGCCTGTGTCTATCATCGCCTCCTTTGCAAAAAACAACGCCCCTCAATCATAGTACTGAAAAAATCTCCTTTATAAACGTTGAACAAGTTTCCCAAATAGCCGGGCCAATTCCTCGGCATAGGGTTTCTTGAACACTGAAAAATGATCGCCCCTCACCTCGAACCCCTGCACCGGCTTCCGGCAATGTTTCTGCCATCCTTCCCAGGGGGCTCCGAAACCGTCCTGAACCTGGAAAAAGGAGACCGGCGCCTCGAGCTGTCGCGGCGGCACATACAACAGCCGCGCCTGCGAGAGACTGCGGCCCAGATTGAAATAATCAAGCAGCGGCCCGCATTCGAGGGTGTCGAAATTGGGAATGGCCTGGGCCAGAGAGGGGGGGATCTTTTGCTTCAAATGCAGAACCCCATCTTGTTGACGCTCGACTAAACCGGCGATCATAGTCCATAGTTCCCCGATATTTTTTGCTTCTCGAATGGTATTCTCTGGAGCGAGGTGGGGAACCGCCCGCTCCAGCCAGTCCCGTTCTCCTGTCACTGTAAAGGGACTCACCGACGCGGCCGCCGCTTCATCCGGCGGACGGGCGTTGACAATGGCCGCCATCGCCACCTCCTTGCCCATTTGTTCCAATTGACAGGCGATTTCAAACACGATGGTGCCGCCGATGCACCAACCGAACAAATAATATGGGCCCCGGGGTTGAAGGGTGAGAATTTTTTGGGTATAAGCTGTTGCCAACGCCTCGATGGTGATATTGAAGGGGGCGTGGGCCGTTGGTTTTTCCCCTTTGATCCCCCAACAAGCAAAGGCCGGAGCCAGGTGGCTGCAAAACTCGGCATAGCCGTCCACCTCGCCGCTGCCGGCGTGAATGAGAAATAGGTTGCCGGCGCTTCGGGCCTGGCGTTTCAGACGCTCCAGTTGCGGGTCGTCGCCGGCGAAGGAATCGTTATCTCCCTCATCGAGGCATTCTGTGAGATTTTCAATGGTGGGAGTCTTGAATAGTTCAGCCAGGGGAATTTTTACATTGAATTCCGCCTGGATGCTTCGTTGCAGAGCAGTGGCCTTGAGAGAATTGCCTCCCAGGTCAAAAAAGCTGGCATAAATAGAGATCGAAGCGGCGTCGATCCCCAACACTCCGGCCCACACCGCCCGCATCCGATCTTCCAGACTGCCGGGCACGATCTCCTCGCCGGACGCCGCGGCGTCCGCTCCCGGCCGCGGCAATGCCTTGCGGTCGATTTTGCCTGAAGCGGTTCTGGGTAGCGCGTCCATCAATACAATAAAAGAGGGTATCATGTAATCGGGTAAAAAGCGGGACAGATAGTCTTTCAGCGATGAGTCCGTCGATTCGACATAGGCTGCCAGAGCGAGGGATTCACCACTGCCGACAGGCACCACCACAGCGCCGCGTACATTATCATGAGCCATCAATCGCCTCTCGATCCCGTCCAGCTCCACCCGGAAGCCCCGGATTTTGATCTGGGTATCCATACGGCCGATAAATTCAAGATTGCCGTCTTCCAACAGTCTCACCCGGTCGCCGGTGCGATACATGACCTGCCCGGGGGAGAAGGGACAGGCGACAAAACGATCCACAGTCAATTCCGGCCGGTTCAAATAACCGCTCCCCAGACTGCCGCCCAAGACCGCTAGCTCTCCCGCCACTCCAACCGGCAGAAGGGATAAATCGTTTGCCAGGACCAAACAGTGATTAAAAGCCACCGGTTTGCCGATTATCCCCATAGTCTGTCGGTCGGCGCCGACATAGGCTGTGGTGGCCACCGCGTTTTCCGTCGACCCGTATTCGTTGGCCAGGGCGATATGGGATGCCCCGGCTTCATGCAAGTCGAAGAGGGCTTCGCCGGCCCCTTCGGCCGCCAACACCGCCAACCGGACCGAAGCCAATTGGCCCGGCGCCGCGCACTCCAGGAGCTCCCTGTACATGGCGGGCACCACACTGAAATGGGTGACCCGCTTCCGTTGGATTTGAGCTGCGATATGATGGTAATCCAGGCGGAAATCCCGGTGGATCATCACCACCTTCCCGCCGGCCAGAAGGGCCGGATAGAGGTTTGCGGCAAAACCGTCGAACGCCGGCGAGATCAACTGAAGGGCGCAATCGTCCTGGGTAAACCGATAAAAATCCCGCCGCCAGAGACAATAATTCACGATGTTTCGCTGCCGGATCACAATTCCCTTGGGGAGGCCTGTTGTGCCGGAGGTAAAGATCATATACGCCGCCTGGGACGGAGACGCGTGCCGGAGCACACTCTCATCGAGAGCTTCCTCTTCCAGCGCCCTGAGATCATGTTGACGCTTGCGGCGATGCAGCGTCGCATCCCGCTCTACTGCGTCTTTGTCCACTGTGACGACGGCATCGTAGCGGAAGCGGGTGAGCTCGTTTTCGACGGTGTGGATCTTGGAGGAGAATTCGATTGCCAGAACGGCGGGCTCGCTTGCCCGCCAATCGGCAAAAAAGCCGCGGGACACGAATAATTCTTCGGAGACGTCGGTCTTGGTTTTGATCCCAGGCTCGCTGCCATGGAGTCTCCGATACTCCAGAAGGTCCCGCTTCAGGTCTATTTTCATGTCCTGGTCCATCACATCGCCGATGAACAGCGTTCCCTTGCGGTCCAATAATTGCAGAGCCTGCCCCAGGACCCGCCGTAGATAATTATGGCCGTGGAAGGACTGAATCACGGAGTTGAAAATAATCAAATCAAAGGTTTGCTCCGCCAATCGGCCGATCTCATGGGCCGCCAGGCATAGGAGTTCGATGTTCCCGATGTGTTCCTCCTCGACCCGTTGCCGGTTGCGGTCAATGATGACGGAGGAGAGATCCGTGCCTACATAACGTTTGACCCGGCGAGCCACCCTGTACATAGTGTAACCGGAGGAGCAGCCGATCTACAGCACACGGGTCTGCGGCTTTCAGAGCGGCTGCAATTTCTTGAAAGCGTTATCCCCGAATTCTTCCATCTCCAATGAGCTCAAGGGTTTACCGGTGTAACTGCTGACCCAACCGCCGGCGGCGATATCGTCGTCCGCTTGCTCGCCGATGTATTGCCAGAGTTTTTCGTCCATCATGACGCTCTGTTCAGCCTCCTCCTCCGCCAAAATATCGCGGCTGTCCAGGCACAAGAAGGTATAAAAACCGGGGCAATCCCATTGCAAGCGATTGAGGGTGCGAATCCAACGCTTCCGTGAGAGGACGATGCCGATGGCGGCGTCGTCTATCATCATTCGCAGCCGCTCTTCCGGAGTGGAAGGATCCATCGGCACATAAGCGCCGCCTGCCGCCAGTACAGCCAACATGGCCATCGCCAATTCAGGCGAACTATCCAAAAGGATCCCCACCGGCATTCCATCGTCCACTCCATTGCGCCGCAAATAACAGGCTATTCGCCGGGCTTCGCTCTCTACTTCGGCAAAGGTGAATTGGCGACTTTCATCCATTAACGCTATCCTATGAGGATGTTCGTCCACCCGCTCTCGCCAGAGTTGGTGAAGAGTTTTCTCTGTTGGGACGAATCCAGCTTCGCCATCGATGTCTAGTAATAGTTGTTTTTTTTCTTCAGGACTCACACAATCGAAAGCGCCGATACGGGCGTCGGGCCGCTCCAGAGCCTGGATGATTAAATGCTTCAACCCCCCGGCCATTCGCCGGATCGTCGTTGGTTTGAACAGGCGGGTGCAGTATTCAAAACTGAAAAACAATTGACCGCCGCCCTCCTGGGCAAAGAGAGCCAGATCCACTTTGGCGGCGCGATTTTCGTATTCGAAGCGTGATACCTCCGCGCCTTCGAGCTTCCGCTCCGACCGCTCGAAATTCTGCAACACCAGAGTGGCTGAGAACAGGGGGTTTCGCGAGGGGTCGCGGGGAAGGTTGAGCTTATCCACTAAATCTTCGAATTGCACATCCTGGTTTTCAAATGCCTGAAGCGCATGATTTTTCACCTCATCGAGAAGTTCCGAGAATGTCTTTTGGGGGCGAGGGCGGCATCGTAGGGCCAATGAATTGACAAACATGCCCACAATATGCTGCAAATCAGCGTGATGACGGCCGGCGATACCGGTGCCCACCACAATGTCCTCCTGCCCGGAGTATTTGTAAAGCAGGAGATTGAACATCGCCATCAATCCCATGAACAATGTGGCGCCCCGCTCCCGGCATAGGAGTATGAATTGCTCGCTCTGACCGGCATCCAATCGGAAATCGTGATTGGTTCCTTCAAACAAAAACACCGGAGGTCTGGGAAAATCTGTGGGCATATCCAGAACCGGTAGCTCCCCGGCAAACACATTCATCCAGTATTGCTCTTGTTGCCGGATACGGCCGCAGGCGAACATCCGGTTTTGCCACACGGAAAAATCTTTGTAATGGAGCCGCAAGGGCGGGAGTTCTTCGCCGCTATGAATGCGCACAAATTCTTCCATCAGCACCGCCCGGGAAGAACCGTCGGAAACGATGTGATGAGTATCGAAGAGCAGGAGATTCCGCTGGTCCGGCAACCGCACCGCGGCGGCCCTTAGAAGCGGCGGCCGGGACAGGTTGAAGGGCCTGACAAACGAATCGATGAGTTCCCGAATCTTCTCCGGCGACGACGCCGGTTCGTTTGTGGCGATCTCCTGGATTTTGAATTGAATGGCGCCGGGCTCTTGAACACATTGCACCGGTTCGCCGTCCATGAGGCCGAAGGAGGTGCGCAAGGTCTCATGACGCTCGATCAATGTGTCCAGAGTGTGTTGGAAGCTCTGGATATCCAGTTGGCCCGGGACCTCCAGCACAAAGGGCATATTGTAGCTCACCCCGATCTCTTCGAATTGATCCAGGAAGAACATCCGTTTTTGGGCCGAAGATTGCGGGTAATAGGGTTTGGGGTCCGCCGGCCGGATACTATCGTAAAACTCTTTGTCGGAGACAGAAACAATGCGGGCCAATTCTTTGATGGTGGGCGTCTTGAATACCTCAGCCAGCGGAATCCGCACCCCCAGTTCCGCCTGGATTTTAGAGATCATGATGGTGGCGCGCAGCGAATGGCCGCCGATGCGGAAGAAGTCGTCGTCGATGCCGATGGACTGGGTCTCCACTCCCAACACCTCCGACCAGATCTGAAGCAAACGCTGCTCGGTCCCGGTCTCGGGCGCCGAAGCCATCGTCCCGGTCGAGAAATCCGGCGCCGGGAGCGCGCCGCGATCGAGCTTGCCGTTGGCGGTGAGGGGCAAACTATCCAGTCTCACAAACACCGCCGGAATCATGTAATCCGGCAGCCGCTCTTCCAGATAACGGGTGAGCTCAGGCTCCGCGGCCACCACATAGGCTGCCAAAAACGGTTCGTTTTGATGAGTTAACGCCAAAACAGCCGCTTCTTTCACTCGAGGATGGCGAAGCAATACAGCCTCCACTTCAGCCGGTTCCACGCGGAAGCCGCGAATCTTCACCTGATGGTCTTTGCGGCCCAGGAAGCGGATCTCGCCGTTCTCCTCCATCACCGCCAAATCGCCGGTATGATACACCCTCGTTTGACCGGCGGCCGGAAGAGGCGTGAACGATTGGGCCGTCAACTCGGGTCTGTTCAAATAACCGGCGGCCAACCCCGCTCCGGCGAGGCACAATTCGCCGGGAATTCCGGGGGGCAACACATTGCCGTAAGCGTCCACGACGCAGGCAAAGGTATTGTCCACCGGTCTACCGATGGTTGGCCGCCCACTATAATACTGCATATCGGCTTGATGGAGCACCCGGGCCACCGCTCCGATTGTCGCTTCGGTGGGGCCATAATGATTCATGAAACGCAGGTGGGGGCATTGCCCCCAGGCGGACTCCACATCGGCGGGCACAATGGCTTCGCCCCCCAACACGATCCAACGTATATGGCGGCAGCGGTCGGGACCAAAATCCGGGTGCCGGCGAATGGCGGCGAAAAACGAGGGGGTGAGTTTTAGATAGGAGATCCGTTCCCGGACGATAATATCCAGGAGCGTTCCGGGTTCCATATATTCCTCTTTGGACACCATGGTCAACCGTCCGCCGGAACAAATAGCGGGAAACAGCGCCGAATAGCCCAAATCATAAGCGAAAGACGAGACCGGGAGCGACCGGTCGTCGCAGCCAAGGCCCAGAGTCCCGGCAAACCAGGAAATATAATTGACAAGATTGCGTTGCAAAAGCCGCACCCCTTTGGGTCTGCCGGTGGTGCCGGAGGTGTAGATGACATACACCGGATCATAGCTCCGGGTATCCCGCGCTCCAATCGAATCCTGGGCTTCAGCGACGCTAAAATCGTCAATATAAGCGATTGGGATATCATCCGCGAATTCCATGCCGGCCCCTTGTTGGCTCAACAATAGGGACGCGCCGCTGTCGTTTAGAATATACCGCACCCGCTCCGCCGGCATGAGGGGATCAATGGGCAAAAAAGAGGCTCCGCTCGATAGGATAGAAAAAATGCCTGCGGCAATATCAGCGCCGGGTTCGCACATGAAGGCGACGATATCGCCGCGGCAAACGCCTTTTGCCTTCAATGCCCGGGCGCCCGACTCGCAGATTCTTCCCAATTGATCAAAGGTAATATACAAGCCGGCGGACGGCTGGCTTACCGCCACCCGGCGAGGAGATTCCGCTATTTGATCAAGAAGCAGGCGATAGACCGGTTTCCCCTCTGGAAACGCGGTAGCGGGAGACGATAGTGTATCGAGCCATTGCTTCCGTCCCGCGTTATCCAGCACATCTATGTTTTTTATCGGAAGATTCGGCTCTTCGCAAACCCCCCGGACAATCGTGGTGAAATACCGAATCCACGTCTCGATGGTGTCCCGCTTGAACAACCGCAGGGCGTAGGTCATCCGGCAGAAGATCTGTTCGTCCCGCTCCACCGCCGAAAAGGTGAGGTCAAACTTGGATGAGTGGAAGGTCAACCCCTCTGATTCCCGGGCGCCGGCATCAGGACCGCCGCCATCGCCGCCGGCGCGCTCCAGATGCTGCATCGAGAACAAAACATCGAACAATGGATTGCGGCTGATATCGCGACGCAAGGACAATTGCTCCACCAATTCCTCGAACTGGTATTCCTGGTTCTCAAACGCTTCCAGCGTCCGCGTCCTGACATTCGATAAAAAATCCACGAAGCTGATCTCGCCCTTTGGAAAATTGCGGAGGGCCAGAGTATTGACAAACATGCCGATCATCCGCTCCAGATCCGCATGCCGCCTTCCGGCCAGGGGCGTTCCCACCACGATGTCCTCCTGCAGGCTCAGTTTGAAGAGGAGGATGTTAAATAGAGCCAGGAGCACCATGTACAGAGTGGCGTCGGTCTGGCGGGCCAGTTCTTTCAATTGGGCGGCAACAGTCTCGTCAAAGATGAAAGGCACCACATCGCCGGAAAAGTCCTGAACCTGCGGGCGGGTAAAATCCAGGGGTAGTCGCAGAACCGGTATCTGGTCTGAGAACCGCTGGACCCAGAAGTCCCTCTGCCGCGCCGCCGCCTCTTCTTGCCGCGGGCTCGCCAACCATTGGGAATAGTCTTTGTATTGAAGCCTCAAGGGAGAGAGAGCTTCCCCTTCCATCAAACGCAGAAATTCTTCGGTGAGAATCCCCATGGAAACACCATCGCTGATGATATGATGCATATCCACCAACAGAACCGGCCTTTTTTCCCCGGCCGTCACCAATCCCACCCGCAATAGCGGAGGCTGCTCCAGATCAAAGGGGCGGACAAATTTTTTGACGGTATCTTTGATCCATGAATTGACGGCATCCGCGTCGCTAGCGCCCGACGTCTGAAGCTGGAAGCGTTCGATGGCGAACTCGACTCGCTCGCGAACCTGTTGCACTGGATATCCCGCCACCGTGGCGAATCCGGTCCTCAAGCTCTCGTGGCGGAGAATCAATTGCCGAAACACCTGTTCCAATCGCTTCGAATCCGGCTCTTCCTGCAATTCCATCACTTCCGGCATGTTGTAGGCGATACTATGAAGTTCCAATTGTTGGAGTACAAACAGCCGCTTTTGAGCCGGCGATAACTCGTAATACTCCCGCTCCTCCGCCGCTTGGACCGCCTGGAAGGCCTGGCTCTGGATACGGGGGGAAGCGACCTCGGCCAGGCGGCGGATGGTGCGGGCTTCGAATATTTCCGCCAATGTTACGGTGGCGCCGAGCTCTTTGTGAATGAGGGACACCATGCGGGTGGCGTTTAGCGAATGACCGCCGATGGTGAAAAAGTCCGCGTCAATGCCCAAAAGATCGGGGGAGATGTTGAGTATTTGCCCCCAAATATCCACCAGCACAGTCTCTGTATGGCCTGTGGGGCCGACGAATGATTGTCCGGCGAGGAGTTGGGGCTCAGGCAGCGCGCGCCGGTTTACTTTTCCCGCCACGGTTCGTTCGATTTTTTCCACCGCCATCAAAAAGCGGGGAATCATATAAGCGGGCAAATGGGCTTCCAATTCCCGCCGGATAGAGTCCATATCCAACCGAGCGCCGTCTCCAGCCACCAGATACGCGCAGATGTATTGATCGCCGTTCTCGTCTTTTCGGGCAACAACAACCGCCTCTTGCACCATCTCCAGCATGGCCAGCCGGTTCTCGATCTCTTCCAGCTCGATGCGATGGCCCCGGATTTTGACCTGAAGATCGGTGCGTCCCAATAATTGGATGCGGCCGTCCGCACGGAACCGGGCCAGATCGCCGCTGGCATACATTCTCTCGCCATTGTTGGAGCCGGTGATATCATGGGGCGCCGGCAAAAATTTTCGCGCTGTCAACGACGGGCTATTCACATAGGACCTGGCGAGGCCGTCGCCGCAAATAAACAATTGACCGGCGGCTCCCGGCGGAACGGGTTTCAGTTGCCGGTCGAGAATATAAATAGTGGTATTGGCGATGGGACGGCCGATAATTTCCGGTTCGCCGTCCACCCCCACCTGCGCCGCCGCGGTTACAGACGCTTCGGTGGGGCCGTATTCATTGATGAGACAAAGGCCTGGAAGCTCCGTTTTTATCCGCCCCAACAACCGCTTGCGCGCCGCTTCACCCGCCAGCACCACAAAGCGTAGAGACCGCAATTGGCCGGGTGTCGCGTAATCCAGCAAGGCCGCGAACAAACCGGGCACCAGGCTGACATTGGTCACCCGGCGCCGCTCCACCAAACGGGCCAGGGCGGCAAAATCGAGGCGATCCTTCTCCGGCGCCATCACCAGCAAACCTCCGCTAAGAAGCGGGGTGTACATGTTCGAGACAAACCCGTCGAAACAATAAGACAACGGTTGAAGCGAGACATCATCGACGCTGACCTCGTAGGTCTCGATCCGCCAAACGATATAATTCACCACGCCCCGGTGTTCCACTTGCACCCCTTTGGGATCGCCGGTGGTGCCGGAGGTGTAGATGATGTAGGCCAAATCCGTGGCGCTACCGGCGCATTCGGCAGCGGGAGCTTCATCTTCTATATCGCGGCAAGGATCCACAAACCAGCAGGTACAATCGCCTGGGACCAATGGCTCGAAGCATGGTTGCGCCACCACGGCATCGACCGCGCTATCCCGGCACATGAAGTCGATCCTCGATTGGGGAAACGCGGGATCCATCGGCAAATAGGCGCAGCCGGCCCCCAGAACGCCAAGGATGGCGACAATCATCTCCACCGAGGGCTCCAGCAACAATCCCACCACGCTAGTATCGCCGGCGCCGGCCGCATGCAAACGACGGGTCAGCGAAGCGGCCTTCCGGGACAACTCACCATACGAGACACTCTCACGCCCGGCGGAGTGATCGCTCCATCCCCACAGAGCGATCCGGTCCCGATGGCGCTCTGAGGTTTCGCGCAGCAATCGCTGCAGCGTGCGGTCCTGAGGGTACTGGGATCCTGTGTCGTTGAACCCCCGCAACACCCGTTCTTTTACGTGATCATCCATGAACTGGATCTGCCGGATCCCGATGGTGGGCTGCTCCGCCGCCTGACGTAAAATATAGATAAAGGAATCCATGAAGGAGCGGATGGTTCCGGTAGAGAATCTTCCGGCATCACAGAAGATCTCCAAATAAAGGCCGTTCCCGTCTGTGTTGCACTCTACAGTCACATGGCGGGGATTTTCCCGGCAAAAGTCCAAAACAAACGATCGCCGATGAATGACGCCGTGAAGAAAACCAAAGGAAAACAGGGGAGATTCGACGGACACATCCAACAAGTCCAGCAATTTCTCCACCGGGTAGTATTGATGGCGGTAGCCCTCCAACACGGTGGCGCGTACTCGCAATAAAAACTCTTTAAAGGTCAGCGAGGCATCCAACCGGTCCCGCAACAGCACCACCCGGTTGTAATCACGGATATTGGAGTCATACACCGGCGACACCACCACCAAATCGTCCCGGTCCGTAAACGCCGACAACAAAATTTTGAAGGCTGTCTGCAGAATGATATACACCGACAGATGATTCCCTTTTCCCATTTGCTCCAGGCGGGAGGCCAAAGCGGAGTCCAATTGGAATCGCGTTGCGGAGATTTGCGAACTATCCGCGGAAGGAAAATCCGCCGCCAGCGGAGAAAAGTCCGGTAGCTCCGCCAATTTTTTTAGCCAATACTCTCTGGCCTCGTCGAATTTTTTAATACCAATCACAATTCCTCCGCTCAAATATCGAATTCAGCCGATAATTCATTTGTTTCACCCTCTTTAAATTCTTGATTCACAGTTTCCAGAAGCATGCGGTAGCGGTCGTACACTTGAAGATAACCGCCGGCCAGATCCATCAATTCCTGGGTTTCCCTTTGATCCATACATTTTTTAGCGAATGCGGCGCAATATCCGCAAACCGAACAATCGCGCCGGCAAAAATGATCGTTCTCCACAAAAGGCCGCAGAAAGCCATCCAGTTTTTTATTGTCTATCATAACTTTGAAGCTGGTGGTCTGGGCGAACATGGTCAACAAATCCATCAAATTGCCGTCATGACTCCCATTGAAATAACATTCGGCGGTACGAACCGGATCGCCGCCATACTTGAAGGTATGGCGCCCTTGCAATTTGAAATGGCGAATACCGATGGCTTCATAATAGTGTAAATCCTCAGGCCGGATCCAACTCAACTTCAACACATTGTCGAAGCTTCTCAATTGTTGGGCCAGGCAACGTTGCTCGTAGAAGTTGGCGCTGACGTCATTCACCGCCCCGTGCGGGTCGCCTGAGATCATATTGTAATGAAACATGCGGTAGATGCAGTTCTGATCGCATATTTGGTTGGCAATCACCTCCACTCCGTCGCCAAAGGTCTTTTGGATTCGTTTTAACGCCGCGAAATCGCGATTCAAGGATTCATCCGGCACGATGCGGTAGGCCCCCATGTTCTTGTAGACCCCGGCCTTGATGGCGCTGGTGATCTGGCAAATACAGGAGGCCTTGATTTTGAAATCCAATCCAGTGGATTGTATCAACTCCATCAGCGACGGCAACGCCACTGTCAAGGCGCGAATTCCTCCCTCGCGCAATTGATGCAAAAACGACACGATCTCCCCGGCTCCGTCGGTTGAAAACTCCCGGTTGAAGAGATGGGAGGCGTTGAGGGTGTAATTGAACTCGATGCCCCGCTCCGCCGCGTAAGCCGCGTAATCGTACAAATCCAGCAAATCGATGGTCCCCAGATAATTGGACAAACGGCCGGTGCCGATTGTATTGTTGGCGGTGACGCTGCCGTACACCTCGATAACACGGGATTCTGGATATTGCCGGTTCAACCGGTAAAAGCCGTCGATGGTCTCCTTTTTAAAATCTGCGGGAATACTAAAATATCTCATGGTCTCTCCTCCGGAGTTTCATGTTTTCTATAGGTCAAAATCCGCATGAATATTCTCCTGGTCGCCGTCAACAATGTCCATAAACCGTTTTTTCTCGGCCGCATCCATCACATCGATATCTTCAAGACGAATGGTTGGATAGGCGGTGATGTTCCGGCAGAGCTCCGTGAAAAAACCGGCGATTCGCCGGCCTGTTTCAGCGGCGAACAGCTCCGTGCAATAAATCAAAGTGAAGCTTATGCCGCCGGGGGTTTCCAGCGCGTTGAGCACCAGATCGTAATCGCAGACAGTATTGACGATGGCGGACTCGCGTTCTTGCCGCGCCTCGTCCCTCCGGTGATCCAGAGAATGATAGGTGAAAAACACATCGAAGAGTGGGCTGCGGCTCCAATCCCGGCGGGGAACCGCTTGCTCCACCAATTGGTCGAAGCCGAAATCCTGATGGTCGAATGCCTCGAGGGTCCGCTCTTTTATTTGGAGCAGCACGTCGCTGAAGCGAAGGCGCGGCTCCGCTCGATGACGCAACGGCAGGGTGTTGACGAACAGACCGATGACTTGTTCGAGATCCGGGTGGATGCGGCCGGACACCGGCGTGCCGGTCACGATGTCCCATTGACCTGACAGACGGGCCAGGAGCACATAATAGATTGTCAATAAAAGCAAAAACATCGTCGCCCCGTTTGTGGCGGCCATCTCTTTCAAAGCGGCGGTCAGCGGGGCATCCAATTGAAAGGAGACGCTATTGCCGGCGAAGCTCTTCTGCGCCGGCCTGGGGAAATCGAGCGGTAGCTTCAATGGAGGCGGCGGGGTGTGGAATAACGAGCGCCAATAGTGAAGATCCGCATCGTTGCCGTCACTGCGCCTCCGTTCTTGTTGCCAGACGCAATAATCTTTGTATTGGAGCTTCAACTCCGGCAGACGGCGGCCTTCATAAAGGGCCGAAAAATCGCGGGCCAGAATATCGTTGGAGATGCCGTCGGTGACAATGTGATGGATATCCACCGCCAGCCACCATTCGGACCGCGGGGTTTTGATCAATCCCACTCTCATGAGAGGAGCCTCCGCCAGGTCAAAGGGCCGGACAAATGTGGCCGAAATTTCGCCGGCGGGTAGGGAATCGTAAACCTCCAGCTCGACATCGGCATCGGCGATAATCGTTTGAACAGTCTCTCCCTCCACAACCAGGAAGCTCGTCCTCAAGGTCTCATGACGCTGAATCAATTGCCGAAACGCGATTTTTAGCTGTTCCCGGTCCGGTTCTTCAGCCAGCGGTAAAATCCGCGGTAGATGGTAGGCGGCGCTGCCGAGATCCGCCTGCTGCGCCAGATACAATTGCTTTTGAGCGCTGGACACCGGATAATAGTCCTGTGGGGGAGCCGGTTGCAACGGCACACACTCATCGTTTTCAGACTGCTTGATAAGCTGGGCCAATCTGCGGATGGTGGGGTGCTGGAACA
>CAZBHS010000022.1:7473-85392 GCA_964491915.1 uncultured Clostridia bacterium | reverse complement strand
TCGACGCCTCATTCACCCCCATCCGCCGCTACACCTACGGCATCGGCAAAGACTCCGTAGAAGGCCACATAGAATTCTCCGAAGCCTCCGCCAACCTCTTCGCCCACCCCTACGGCTGGTACTCCTACATCAAAGACCAGGTAGGAACCATCTACAAAATCCATTCCCACCAAACTCAATCCACCGTCACAAACCGCCACACCGACACCTTCGGCAACCTCCTCTCCCAATCCGGCCCCACCAAAGGCAACCTCGGCTTCCAGTCCAAATACTACGACCAGGAATCCGGCCTGAATTATTTTTATCATCGAGGAGAATTTCGGGACAGGTGCGTGGATTTTGGGGTGGGGGTGATTAGTTGTTGGGTGGGGTGCGGCGGTGGATGAGGTAGAGGAGGCCGCCGGTTAGGCCGAAGATGATGCGGAGGCCGAGGTCGATCATTTCTGCGGCGATGGCTCCGGCGGCGGGGAAGTTCATGAGTTCTTTGAATCCCGCGGTGCGGACGCCGAGGCCGTTGATGGCCGGGACTACCATGAGGAGGAAGATCATGAGGGGGATCTTCATGGCGAAGTCGATGGGATTTGGATTTTGTTGGAGCGCCCGGGCGATGAGGTAGTAGTAGAGGACCATGTTCAGTTGGAAGACGATGCTGATTGCCAGGCCGGAGAAGAAATAGAGGGGTTGTTTGTAGTAGGCGGTTACAGCGTCGATGGCGGCTTCGATCAGTTGGTGGATTTTGGCGGGGAGGAGCTTGCGGAAGAGGGGGATGAAGCGGGCGGTGACTTTGGGGTGGATGAGGCTGATGAGGATGAGGAGGGCGGCGGCTCCAAAGAGGAGGAAGAGCCAGATGTTGTTGGTTTGGGCAATGTTGCCGGATAATTTGACGGCAAAGGCTGTGGCGGAGATGAGGATGAGGGCCATGAGGCCGGTGAGGCGTTCGACAATGACCACTGTGATGGACATGGTGGCGGTGCCGACGAGGCGGCGGCTTTCCATTGCCCGTACCGCGTCGCCGCCGATGCTGGAGGGAAGGACTAGATTGAAAAAGGCGGCCATGAAATAGTATTGGAATAGACGGCCGAATCCGGCTTCGACATCTTGGGCTTTGAGTAGCAGCTTCCAACGGAAACTGATGAGGGTGAAGCCTACGATATGAAGGGAGGCTGCCGGGAAAAGCCAGATTAGGTTGGCCTGGGTGAAGGATTGGATGAGCTGCGTGGTGGCGGGGCCGAAGCCGCCGTTCTTTTGGGCCAGGGAGATTACGAAATAGCCGAGTAAACCGCCGCTGATGACTACTCTCGACACGATGGACAGGAGTTTTTTCTTCATGATGGCTTACAGGCCTCGAGGATGGAATTTTTTGTAGACCACCAACAGATCGGAATAGTTGAGGGTGGTGTACTTTTCGGTGGTGGAGAGGTTGGAATGGCCCAGCAACTCCTGGATGATGCGCAGGTTGGCGCCCCGCTGCAACAGATGAGTGGCGAACGAATGGCGGAAGAGGTGGGGATAGACGTGCTTGGGCGCGTCCATGATGTCGTTGTAGACTTTTTGCAGAATTCGCTCCACCGATCGCTCGGTAATGTTGCCGCCTTTGGAATTGAGGAATATATAGGATTGCTCTTTGGGGAACTTTTTTCTGGCGGCTTGCAAATAGTCGCGCACCAGGTCGCGGGCTTTGGTGTTGAAGGGGACGATTCGCTCTTTTTTGCCCTTGCCCAGCACCCGCACCAACCCTTCGGCGAACTGGATGTCCTCGGCTTTGAGATTGGTGAGCTCTGAAATTCTCAAGCCGGTGGCGTAGAGAAACTCGAACATCGCCTGGTTGCGGAGCTCCAGGAAGGTGTTGCTGGGCAGGCGGTCCAGAAAGGTGATCATCTCCTTCTCGGTGAGGATTTGCGGGATTTTTTTATCCACCTTGGGGTTCGAAATGCCGTCGAAGGGGTTCTTGGGGATTCGGTTTTTGCGGTGGAGGTAGGTGAAGTAGGACTTGATGGCGTAGATCTTGCGGGAGACTGTGGCTTTTTGTCCGGTGCGGTAAAATACGTCGGCGATGAAGTCCCGGATCGTGTCCTTTTGCACCGGAAGATTGCGCTCTTCGAAAAATGTGATGAACTGCTGGATGTCCTGGCGGTAGGCTTTGACGGTATTGTCGGAGAATTGTTTGATGTCCCGGATATACTCCAGGTATTCGTCTATGTAGCGACCTTCTTCAACCATTGGTCCAGCGCTTCGAGAGCGATTTTCGCCTTCATTTCCTTCTTGAATTTTTTCTTACGGAAGTGACGGGGGCGGTTAGTTTTGGAGAGTTCCGGCAAGAGCCCGAAGGTGAACTTTGTGGGCCGGAAGTCTTTCCAGTCCGCCTGGGAAATATAATTGACCAACGAGCCGACGGCGGATTCGTCGGGGAAATTGTAAAGGGGCAACCCACACAATTTGCGGGCGGCGTTCATTCCCGCTGAAAGGCCGGAAGCGATGGATTCAACATATCCCTCCACGCCGCTGATCTGGCCGGAGAAAAATAGATTGTCCATGGTTTTGGATTGGTAGAATTTATTGATGATCAACGGGGCGTTGATATAAGAATTGCGGTGCATTCTGCCGTAGCGTTCAAACTCGGCATTCTCGAGGCCCGGAAGCATGCGGAAGACGCGTTTCTGTTCTCCCCATTTCAGGCGGGTCTGGAATCCCACCAATTGATAGAACTGGTTTTTTTGGTCGTCCTGCCGCAATTGTACCACCGCGTGAGGGATGACTCCGGTCTTGGGATCCACGAGCCCCACTGGTTTGAGAGGACCGAACGACAGGGATTTCTCGCCTCTGCGGGCGATCTCCTCGATGGGGAGGCACGACTCGAAAAATACCTTCTTCTCGAAGTCTTTGAGCTCGACGGTTTCAGCCGCCAACAGCGCTTTGACAAACTCGGTGTACAGGGCTTCGTCCAGCGGCAGGTTGATAAAATCCGCCTCCCCTTTATCGTAGCGGGACGCTTTGTAGACTTTCGACATATCGATGGATTCGGCATGGACAATGGGGCTGGTGGCGTCGAAGAAGAACAGGTTCTTGCGCATCGTCACTTTGGTGATGGCGTCGGCGAAGTCGCCGGAGGTCAGGGGACCGGTGGCGATGATGACAATGTGTTCGTCGCTCATGGGGGGAAGCTCTTTTACCTCTTCCGGGATAAAATTGACATTGGGCAGGGCTTTGACCGCGTTGGTGATGTCCTCCGCCAGGGCGAGACGGTCCACAGAGAGGCTGCTTCCCGCCGGGACCCGGTGTTTGTACGCGAATTTTAGAAAGAAGGAGTCCAGCATTTCCAGTTCTTTTTTCAATAGTCCGAGGGCGCTGGTGATCTCGATGGAGCCCAAGGAGTTGGAGCAAACCAATTCGCCGGCGTAGGGGGTGGTATGCGCCTCTGTTTCCTTGCCCGGCCGCATCTCGTAGAGATCGACCTCTATGCCAGATTTTGACGCCTGGTATGCCGCTTCGATTCCGGCGAGACCGGCGCCTATTATAATAATCTTTTTACTCATTTCTTGGATTTACCTTCGATAAATGTGCAATCGGGATAACCGGAGCAACCGACGAAAAAGCGTCGTGTCTTTCTGGAAAAGCGTTTGGTCAATGGTTTGCCGCATTCGGGGCAATTCCCCAGGTCGCCCTGCTCCGTTTCAATGTGTTTGCATTTGGGGTAGCCGGTGCAGCCGATGAAATATTGCCGGGTTTTGGGGGAATAGCGCTTGACCATTTGCAAGCCGCATTTGGGGCATTCTTTTTCCAGCAGTTCATCTTTTTTCTGTTCTTCGCCGCCATTGACTTTTTCGGTGTATTTGCATTCGGGGTAGCCGTTGCATCCGATAAACCAGCCGAAGGTGCGGTGCGAGTATTTTTTTATCAATTCATTGCCGCACTCTGGACATTTTTTCCCAATGAAGAGTTCGACTTTATCTGTTTACTGGACTTTGGCCAGGTCTTGTTACAATTTTAAGTAATATTCTTCAATGCCGTCAACCCAATCGAGTTTTCCTTCCGATACCTGGTCCAGTTGTTTCTCCAGTTCGGCGGTGAAATTGTAGTTCATCAGGTCTTTGAAATGGTCTTCCAGATACTCCACCACCCGGATACCCAGGATGGAGGGGATGAATTTCCGGTCCTCTTTGGAAATATAGTCCCGCTTGCCCAATGTGTCGATGATTTTGGCGTAGGTGGACGGTCGTCCGATCCCCTTCTCCTCCAGAACCCGTACGAGACTGGCTTCGGAGAACCGGGCCGGCGGTTTGGTGAAGTGTTGTTCAGGCATCAGTTTTAATTCTTTCAAAATTTCGCCTTCATTCAATTTCGGCAACCGGTCCAGCGTGCTTTCCAGCTTGACCACTTTTGAGTAGCCGTCGAATTTTAAAATTTCGCCTTTGATCATGAAGAGATAATCGCCGTTGGCAATTTCGAATGTGGTCTCTTCCAGCATCGCCTCTTTCATCTGGGAGGCGAAAAAGCGATTCCAGATCAATTGGTAGATTTTATATTGGGAATCGTTCAGCATGCCTCGCAGGGATTTGGGTTCGTGGAACGGTAATGTTGGACGGATGGCTTCGTGCGCGTCCTGGATTTTCTTTTTGGTTTCATATACATTCGGCTTGTCGGGGTAATATTCTTCGCCGAAGGTTTTGACGATATAATCCCTGGAGGCGGTGGTGGCTTCGCCTGCGATTCTGAACGAGTCGGTTCTCATGTAAGTGATCAAACCGGTGGGTTCCCCACCCTGAATGGGGATGCCTTCGTACAATTCCTGAGCCAGCTTCATGGTCCGTTTGACGGAGAATTTGTACTTGCGGAAGGCCTCCTGCTGGAGGGTGGAGGTGATGAATGGGGCCGACGGTTTCCTGTTTTTGAGCTTTGTTTTGATGTTTTCCAGTTTGTAATCTTTCCCTTTCAATGCGTCGGTGATGGTATCGGATTGTTCTTTGTTCTCGATTTTTATCTTTTTTTTCTTGTGCTTTTCCAGTTTGGCCACAAAGGAAGGTTTAGCCGAGCCCTCGAGCTCCGCTTTGATGCTCCAGTATTCTTCCGGGATAAAGGCCTGAATCTCTTTCTCCCGTTCGACGATCAGCTTTAGGGCGATGGATTGGACTCTTCCGGCGGACAGGGGGCCGCCGATCTTTTTGCGCAACACCGGGCTGATTTTGTAGCCCGCCAGGCGGTCGAGGATCCGTCGCATTTGTTGGGAATTGAATTTATCCAGATTGATGTCGATTGGATGCTTGACGGCCTCTTCGATAGATTTTTTGGTGATTTCGTTAAACAGGATGCGGGACACCTTGTGGTTTTTGCTTTTGAGCAATTCATTCAGGTGAAACGCGATAGCCTCTCCTTCCCGGTCCGGGTCGGGCGCCAGCATAATGGTTTCGCATTTTTTCGAGAGCTTTTTGAGCTCTTTGATTATATGTGTTTTGTCTTTTAAAACTTCATAATGGGGTTTGAATTTGTTCTTGACATCGATGCTCAGGATATTGGGACTGAGGTCGCGGATGTGCCCCATGGATGAGGCGACGATAAACGAGGGGCCAAGATATTTGGAGATCGTGTTCGACTTGGCGGGGGATTCTACAATTAAAAGCGTCTTTCCTTTCATGTTGTCCTTCTATAACCTCCCTCAGCTTCCATCAGAAGGTTCTTTAAAATCAGACCCATCGCCAGCGAAATAACTTCCGAAACTGAGAGACCGGTCTGTTCAACAAAGTAATCTATATCTTTTACCTCATTTACACCAATCAAGTCAAGTAGTTTTATTTCTTTTTGACTGAGCGCCCGGCGCAGATCCTGTTCATCGCCGGTGGTGGGAAGGTTGTACTCTTCCAATATGTCGTCCGCCGAGGCAATGAGTTTCGCCCCTTGTTGGATCAGGTAGTTGGCGCCCTGGCTGAGGGGCGAATCAATCGGGCCCGGAATGGCGAAAACATCTCGGTTCTGGTCCAGCGCCAGTCTGGCGGTGATCAACGATCCGCTTCTCATTGCCGCTTCCACCACCAACACCGCGTTGGACAAGCCGGCAATGATGCGGTTGCGAATCGGGAAATGGTAGGGCCTGGGAATTACATCGAGGGGGAATTCGGAGATGATGCAACCGTTGGCGATGATTTTCGGGAATAATGAATAGTGGCCGGCGGGATAGAGATGCAATAGGCCTCCGGCGTTGACGCCGATGGTTTTCCCGCCTTGTTGTACCGCGATGCGGTGAGCGATGGAGTCGATGCCGTAGGCCATGCCGGAGACAATGGCGAGTCCGGACCGGCACAACGGCGGCAAGAGGGTGTTCAGGGTGTTGCTGCCGTAACGGCTGGCTTTGCGGGATCCCACCACCGAGATTTTTTCGGTTTTTAATGTGTCGAGGTTGCCGCGAGCGTAGATGAAGTCCGGCGGATTGAATATTTTCTTCAAGAGCGCTGGATAATAGCCGCTTTCCCGGAAGATGACGTAGACGTCGTGGGTCTTGCACGCGGCGATTTCGTTTGCGGCGATGGATAGGTCGCCTGAGCAAATGGAGTCGATTTCAGTGGGTGTGAATCCCAGACCGGCGAGCTCGGTTCGCGGAATATCGAATAGAGTGTGGCTGTCTATACTATTTTTTTTGAGCCTGCGCTTCGCCTTCGTGTTGTTATAGGTGATGAGATGGGCGGCTATTCGTTTGAGTTCGTGTTCATTTTGAGGATGCATCAGGTGGCGGTAGAATTAGAGTCGGTGTGTTGGAGTACATGAGTACCTTTTCGGTAATGCTTCCCAGGAAAAATTTCTCCAATCCGCTGCGCTGACGGGTGGTCATAACCACGAGGTCGATCTTTTTCTTTTTAGAGATTTCGATAATTTTCTGGGCCGGTTCACCTTCGTCGTAGATGAAGTTCTCGATTTCGTAACCGCATTCGCTCGCGATTTTCTGAATTCTCTGGTTGATCTTTTCGATCAATTGGTGTCTTTTCAAAGCCGGTAGCCGGTAGTTGAAGAATTCAGAGATGTGGACGACATACAATTTGGCGCCAAGGGCCTGAGCCAGGAAAATGGAATACTGTAATTCCAGAAGAGAAAGCTCGTTGAAATCCACGGGCGCCATGATTTTTTCAATCTTGACCTCCCGTTTGGCTTTGGGAATTACAAACACCGGTTTGTGCGAGTTACGGATCAGTCGCGAGGTGGTGGAGCCGATCAGTATCTCTTCGATCTCCGAGATACCTCTTCTACCGGCCAGTATCATGTCGCAATCATTTTCGTCCGCGTACTTGATAATTTCTTCGGAAGCGGTTCCCTCCAGTAAGACCGGTTTCAGCTTTAAATCACGTTTTTTGGAATCATGTTCAATTTTAGCGAGGGATTTTTTTTTGGTGTCCTCTATCTCTTGAAATAGATCTTCGTGCGAGAAGAAGGCCGCCTCGTACACCCAGTCGGAAAACTTAGGCAACACGTAAACGGCGTGATTTTTTGTGTGTAGTTTGTCCGAGAGAAATTTTAGATATGGTAAACACGCACGGCTCTCTTTTGAAAAATCAGTGGCCCAAATGAGAGAATTCAATTTAAAAGATTGTTTTGATTCCATTTTAGAGGCTCTCCAGAGTTTGCTTCAGGTTTTTAGAAGGCAAAAATTTCACTATTTTTTTAGAGGGGATGATCATGGCCTCCTGGTCGTTGGGATTGATGACCCGTTTTTCATTCCGCTGCACAACTTTAAAGGTGCCGAAATTGGAAATAACAATTTTCTTACCGTCATCCAGGCTGTCGGCCATGACTTCGATCAGAAAATCAATGAATTGGTAAGCTTCGAATTTTTTGATTTCTAACTTTTTTGCAATGTGTTCTGATATTTCTCTCTTGTTCATAATTACTCCCAAGAAATCCAATAACACATTAAAAATCAATTGTCAAGCGTTTTTACAGGAAAAGGCGGGTAAAATTAGAAAAAAAGTTATAAACTGGCGGTTTAGAAAGCGATAATTTATAGTTTAGAGGTGTCTACGAATCTATGTCGTCCGGGTGAAACTGTTTTTGGGAGAGGGTTTTGAGCCCCGCAGGCTATATAAACCGGAAATAACTTTAAGCGGGGGCTGTTTAGGGTTTATCGAGGGCGATAAAAAAGGCGTCGCAAAACGGAAGCCGGGCGCCCGGGAAAATGGGGAGACCTCTGGGTATGCCATGGCCGGAAAGCCGGATGACAGGATGCCTTCTACGGCGGTTCCGGGATTGAAGCGGTCTGGCGACTATCCCTTCAGGTCTTCCAGGTAGCGTTCAGCGTCCAGGGCGGCCATACATCCGCTTCCCGCGGCGGTGATAGCCTGTCTGTAATGCGGATCCTGCACATCTCCGCATGCGAACACGCCGTTGACATTGGTGGCGGTCTGGCGCCCTTTTTCAGTCGAGGTCACGATATATCCTGCCTTGTCCAGCTCAAGTTGACCTGCAAACAGGCTGGTGTTGGGAGTGTGGCCGATAGCCAGGAATACGCCTTCCAGCGGTAGCTCGGATGTTTCGCCGGTCTCTTTGTTTTTCAGTTTGATGCCGGTGACACGATCCTCGCCAAGAACCTCTTCGATTACCGTATTCATGATGAATTCGATTTTAGGGTTCTCGGCGGCCCGTTTTTCCATGATTTTTGAAGCGCGGAATTGGTCGCGGCGGTGAATCACGTATACTTTTTTAGCGAAGCGGGTCAGGAATGTCGCCTCTTCCATGGCGCTGTCGCCGCCGCCGATGACGCAGATGGTTCTGTCCTGGAAGAAGAACCCGTCGCAGGTGGCGCAGGCGCTGACGCCGCGTCCCTTGAGACGCGTTTCGCTTTCGAGGCCCAGATAATTGGCGCTGGCTCCGGTGGAGAGAATCAATGTTTCCGATGTGTACACGTCGTCTTCCACCCACACTTTTTTTATATCGCCCGCGGTGTCCACTTTGGTCACGTCGGCGGTGACGAATTCAGCTCCGAACCGTTCCGCCTGGGATCTCATGTCCGCCATCAACTCAGGTCCGGTCACTCCCTCTTTAAAGCCCGGGAAATTTTCGATTTCGGTTGTTATCATCAACTGTCCACCCGCCTGGTATCCTTCGATTACCAATGGTTTCAAATTCGCCCGCGCTGTGTATACGGCGGCGGTTAGTCCGGCGGGTCCCGATCCTATGATTATCACATTTCTTTCGTCCATACCTAAGCTCCTTGTACAATTGTTGAAATTTTTTTTATTCCCCTGCCCCGTTGCGGCACCCTTTCATGCAGATGCTCCGTTCGTTGAAGCAGGAGATCATTTCCCGTAAGCGGGAGTCCAGGGTTCTGGAGTCATTCCGTTCCAGAGGATTTTGTTTGAGCCCATCCAATTGTTCTTAGAATGTTTCGGTTATTTCGAGTATTTGGTAAGCCCGCAGATAAATGCCCGATATGTCGTCTTAAGTAAAAAAATCCAAATCGAAAAAGTCTCCGCAATCTTCTGGAGGTTCATCGAGCCGCTCCCTGAAATGTTCAATGTCCTGAATGAGGCCGTCGTAATCGGATAAAAGGTCCAACCGTTTTTCAGCGGCCACGGTCTGAATGATCTCTTCGAGAGTGGTTTTGTAGGTTCCCAGTCGGCGGCAAATGTACGCCCGTATAAGGGAATCGGTTTTTTTTCTCTGGTTCACATCGCTATAGCCCGTGAAGTCTGGTATCCACGGCACTATCAATGATGCGTCGCCTTCCGGCTGTCGATTTTCATCTTGAGTATCCAACTTTGCTCTCCGGACTCATTATAGTGAACTCAGGTGAAAAAAGCAACCTCTGTACCCTTTGACTCGGCAATTTGGGCGTGCTATATTATCTATCATGAAGTATGAAAACCCGCAAATCACAAGGCCCACCTTATTGGTGGATAAAACAATCGTTACACGGAATATTCGTACCATCTCGGGAAAATGCAGCCGGCAGGCCATCCGTTTAAAACCTCATTTCAAGACCCATCAATCCGAAGCGGTGGGAGAATTGTTCCGTGAGCATGGGATTCAGGGCATCACCGCCTCTTCCGTGACAATGGCCGCTTTTTTCGCCCGAAAGGGTTGGCGGGATATTACCGTCGCTTTTCCAATGAACCGCCTGGAGATTGATGCCATCAATCGCCTGACCGGAGAGGCGACGCTACACCTGCTGGTTGAGGCGGAGGAGTCGGTGCGGTTTCTCGAAAAAAATCTGGCGGCGGGTGTAGATATCTGGATCGAGGTTGATACCGGATATCACCGCAGCGGAATCGACTATGAAGCGACCGGGGAGATTGTATCTGTGGCGCGGGCGGTTCGTGATTCGTCGAAGCTCCGGCTTCGAGGTTTGTTGACTCATTCGGGCCATTCATACAATGCCGGGGGAAAGGCTGAGTTGGAAGCTGTGTTCCGCGATACAAAGGACAGGATGTCGGCGCTCAAGCGCTCGCTTCTGGACGCAGGAATTCCCCAGGTGGAGATCTCCGTGGGCGACACTCCTACCTGTAGCGTCGTCGAAGATTTCTCGGGAGTGGACGAAATTCGTTGCGGCAATTTTGTCTATTATGATTTGATGCAATATTTTATCGGCGCCTGCCGATTGGAAGATATTGCCGCTGCTCTGGCCTGCCCGGTGGTGGGTGTGTATCCCCATCGGGATGAATTTGTGCTGTATGGCGGCGCGGTCCACCTTTCGAAGGATTATTGCGTCGATCCAGAGGGGAAGGCAGTATTCGGCTACGTGTGCCGGTTGACAGAGGATGGTTGGGAAGCCCCCCTACCGGATACTTATGTGCGTTCATTGAGCCAGGAACACGGTATTGTCAAAGCGCCGCCGGAGGTTGTCCGGGATATCCGTCGCGGCGATCTTCTGGCGGTATTGCCGGCGCATTCATGTCTCGCCGCCAATTTGATGAAAGAGGAGACGCTACTGGTATAGCTTCTTTCCCATTGGTTGCACCGCCAATTCGCCGTCCGTAATTTGCGAGCCCCGGATAATGGGCCGGATATCCCCGCTAATATCCTTGATTCCATTTTTCCCTTTTGTGTGCAATTCTATTTTATATAGTTCGATCATGACGCTATTTTACTGTGAAAAAGTTAAGAAATTTTGATAGTTGGCAAGGTAATTGCAAAATAACGTTAATGATGATACAATTGCCCTAATGAATTTAAAAGAGATCCAAAAACCTGTGAGAGATCTCCTGGAGAAAACCGACACATTACTTTTTAGGGACTTCAGGAGCAAAACAAAACTGATAAAGCAGGTGTCGGACCAAACGCCCGCGAAGAAAGGCAAGCGGATTCGTTCGACAGTGTTATTTTTGCTGGCGGGAATGAACGGCAAGCTGGTGGAAGAATTACCGCCTATCGCCGCCTCTGTCGAGATGTTCCATCTATCGAGCCTCATTCACGACGATGTGGTGGACAACTCCCAGTTGAGGCGTGGAGGCAGGACTCTGAATTTCAGCTTCGGCAATCATATTTCTGTTCTCTGGGGGGATTATCTATTTATCAATTCGTTATTCTCGATCCACAAATTACGCAAGGAAAAAATTCTGGACATCATGCTGGAATCGGCATTGTTGATGATTGAAGGTCAATTGCTGGAAATAGAAAACCATTTCAACACAAACGTGAAGACCGCCACCTACATCGATATCATCCAGAAGAAGACCTCGTCGTTGTTTGCCGGCGTGTGTAAGATCGCCGCCGAATTGAGCGGAGAATCGCCGCGGCGGGTGGATGAGTTTTACAAGTTCGGAATGAACTTCGGCACTATTTTCCAGGTTATCGATGATGTTCTCGATATTTTTTCGGAAAATTCAGGTAAAGACCGGTTCCGGGATTTGAAAGAGGGGAAGATCACCTTGCCGTTGATTCTTTTATTGAAATCGCAGAAAGTGGGCATTCCTGAAAATTTCAGCGATAGCGACCGGAAGACGTTTTTAGAACTGATGGAAACACACGGTATCAAACGGCAGTGCATGGACTATATCGACGGCTATTACAACGATTGTGTCTCTTTTACCCGCCAATTTCCCGATTCTATATATAAAGATTCTTTGCTCAACCTGCTCTCCTTTGTCAGGTATCGCGATTACTAATGACTCCGGTATCGCCTCGCCATCTGGAAGTTGAAATCAAAATCAAGTTGACTGATTTGTCCCTGACCAGGCAACGATTGCCTGAATTGGGATTCGCGATCCAGGATCGGCGGCAATTCGAGCACAATGTCCTCTTCGACACTCCGGATCACTCTCTCGCGTCCCGAAAGAATCTTCTGCGCTTGCGCCGGTATGGGCAGAAGAACGTCATCACCTTCAAACGTCCCGCTGGAAAGGATGATAAAGACAAAAACTACAAAATCCGCGAAGAGATCGAGTCCGGCTTCGAACACTTCGATAATATGAAGACCATTCTCCTGGGCCTCGGCTACCAGGTGGCGTGGATGTATGAAAAATACCGTGAGACCTGGCGGCGTGAAGGGGCGACTGTCTTTCTGGACGAGACTCCCATTGGAGATTTTATGGAGATCGAAGGGGAGACCGAAGAGATCGATGCTCTGGCCCGTGATTTTGGATATAGCAAGAACGATTATATCGCGGTTAACTACCGGCGATTGTGGGCGGATGCCGGACAAAACGGAGATATGACCTTTGATGAAGTCCCCCGTTGACGTTCCGTTTTTTTTGTTGGCCGGCGGATTGGGTACAAGGGCCAGGCCCTTGACCCATTACAAACCCAAACCGTTATTCCCGCTGGCTGGGCGGCCGCTGATTCAAATTATGTTGTCCCAACTAAAAGAATTGGGGTGTTGTCGCGGATTTGTAAATCTGCACCACAAAGGGGAGCAAATACGGCGGGCGTTGTCCCGGGAAGAGGGGATTCGCTTTTTTTATGAGCAAGAGCTCTCCGGCAGTAAAATTCTGAGGGAAGCTGTGCCTCATATCGATGATTGCCTGCTGGTTGTAAACGGCGATATATATTCGGAGATTCCTCTTCAGCGGATGCTCCAAACGATGCGCGATCACTTCGCCGACGGGGTGCTGCTGGTCAAAAAAACTCGCGCCAATCACTACGCGCCGTTGGTGATATCCGGTTCCCGGTTCTTGGGGCGGCAAAAAGATTTGCCGGAACAGGATCATACACCGTTGCCTGACGGGTCCAAATATATGTATACCGGCGTGGCGTTATTAGGCAAGAAAATCCTCGAGGTTATCGATCACATCAGTTTTTTTGATATGCTGGCCGCCCGTGAGTTCAACGTCGTTGTAACCGAAACCTCGGCTCCCTGGTGGGATCTAGGTAGTCCTCATCTCTATCTGCTCGCCGATGCCGCTTACCGGAAGTATTTGGGATTTGAGCCTGGGAATTCGTTGTCTCAGGATGTGGCGATCGGGCAAGAGTGTTCGGTGGTTGATTCGATTATTTGGGAAAATACAGTGATAAGCGGGCGGTCGTCCATCTCCAGTTGTATTGTCGCCGGGGGTATTCGCTTACATGATGTGAATGTCCGCCATAAGATCGTCACACCCGACGGGGTGTTCGATTTGAGGGTTCGGCCGTGAACACCGGAGTGTCCACGACTGTTATTTTTTTTAGATTAATCGGTTATTTAGATCCAATTTCCACTAATTCCACTTCGAAAATCAAAACGGAATTGCCCGGTATCGGTCCTTTGGTTGTTGAACCGTATCCCAATTCCGGCGGGATGATCAAGAGGCGTTTTTCACCTTTTTTCATCTCCAATACCGACTGGTCGAAGCCCGGAATCATCCGGTTTATGCCTACTGGAAAGGGCATTGGCTGGCCGCGGTCCAGCGAGCTGTCGATCTTTTTACCATCCAATAGTGTCAACGTATAGTGCACTTTAACATTGGCGCCCTTTTCCGGTGTTTTGCCTTTGCCCTGGGCAAGAATTTTGTAGCGCAGACCGTTCTTCAATTTAACGGCGTCGGGATATCTCTCTTCCACCACTTTGAGGTCCGACTCGAGTTTTTCAGTCAATTTTTTTTCCATGGCGGCTTTTGTTTTCTTTATCAGGTCCTTGAACGAAGCGTCGTCGGTTTTGAAGTTTTTGGCCACTTCGCCGGCTCTGAAGATTTTGACCGATTTCATGACATCGCCCTTTTCGATCTTTTTTACAACGTCAAGGCCCTGGGTGACTTTGCCGAAAACCGAATGCCTGCCGTCTAAATGAGGCGTGGCGTTTAGCGTGATAAAAAACTGGCTGCCGTTTGTACCGGCTCCGGCATTGGCCATGGACAACACTCCTGCGGCGTCGTGTTTGAGATCCGGATGGAATTCATCCGGGAATTTGTAACCCGGGCCTCCACTACCATTACCATCGGGATCTCCGCCCTGGATGACGAAATTCGGAACGACCCGGTGAAAGGTCAAGCCGTCGAAATAATGGACTCCCAATTCTTTGGCCTTGTTCTCGATGGTCCCTTCCGCCAGTCCCACAAAATTGGCGACTGTCATCGGCGCCTTCTCAAAATCCAACGACGCCACGATCAATCCTTTGTTGGTATCGATTTCCGCATAGATTCCCGGCTCTTTGTATTTGTCGGTTTTACAACCGGCCAGTAAGAATGCGATCATTAATCCTAATACTACTATTTTTTTCATACAAACCTCCGTAGGGGCTACCATAAGATGAAATAAAAAAAAAGTCAAGAGTTGTATGTGGGGCTGTCCGAAATCGGACAAGGTGTGTCCCGATACCGGACAATTACTTTTTTTGCAAGAAATGCGGAATCGATGTGTTCATTAAATATATATGAAGCTTCTAAACATAATTGCAACCGGATGTCCGGTTTTGAATCACATTGGCATGGTTATTGCGTCATACTCGTTGACAGAAGGAATCTGCCGGAAAATAGTATTCCGGCGGCTTAATATATTTCCTTTTGTCGCGTATTCAGGTAAAATGAAATTTATTTATGAAAAACGGACGCCCGGGAACCTTTTGTTCCCCCGTCCGTATTTACCATATTATTCAGTGTAGTGGAGGAAACTTATGAAAACATTGATTGGAATAATTTTGATAGCTGCTTTGATACTCGCTGCACCGCTTCAGGCGGAAGAGAAAAAGCTTGAATTGACGTTGAAGGATTCTATTGTACAAGCTTTGAAAGAAAATTTGGATCTCCAGATTCAAGTCACCAATCCGGATCTGGCAATGCAGAACAAAGTGATACGGGACGCGATCTTTATCCCGAAACTAGAGGTTGATTTATCCACCTCTGAAACGAACCGCCCCACCAGCGACGTGTTTACCGGCGCCGATATTCAAACCCAAAAGAGGTTCGCCTTAAATATGGCCCTCACCCAACGGCTCGCCATCGGCGGAGATTTGCGGATCTCCCTGAATAACCAGAAGTCTGAAAGCAATAGTATCTACAGTACTATCAATCCCTACCTCTCTTCAGTCTTGACCGTCCAACTGACCCAGCCCTTGCTGAAAGGCTTCGGCACCCTGGCCACCAAGAAAGACATTATAGTCGCCACCAATGATTATAAAAAGGCGCGCCACCAGTTGAGGCAGTCCATCATCGACCTGGTTTACAATGTCGAGGACGCGTATTGGAACCTTGTGTACTTTTACCAGGATCTTGACTCCAGGAAAAAATCGTTACAGCGCTCCATGGACTTGCTAAGGCAGAATGAGATCAAAGTGAGAGTGGGATCCGCCGCTCCCATCGATATTCTCGAAGCCAAAGCCGAAGTGGCGACAAACGAGAGTCAGGTGATTCAGGCGGAAAAAGCCATCCAGACGGCGGAAGAAAATCTGAAGCGTATTCTCAACATGACCCAGCGGGACGAGAGGATCGTTCCTGTGGATATGCCTGAGGTCAAGCCTGTGGATAAAAATTTGAACGCATTCCTGGAAGAGGCGCTCAATAACCGGCCGGATATCGAGCAAGCGCGCTTGGATTTGAAAAACAACAATGTTCTGGTTAAATACTCCCGTAATCAAATGCTGCCGGACTTGCAACTGGTAGCCTCTTACTATACCACCGGCGCCGGCGGCGACCAGATCATCTACGACAAGAGCCCCTTGATCGGCGGCGTACCCATCGGACTGATTCAGCGTGACATCTGGGAAACCGTCAAGGATACCTTCTCCGCCCTCTATAAGAACTATTCAGTCTCATTGCGTTTGACTGTTCCCCTCAGCTTTGCCCAGGAAAGGGCGCAATTGACCCAGGCCAAATTGAATTTGAAACGGGCGTTGTTGGGCTTGAAAAACACTGAGAATATTGTGTATTCCGAGGTAAGAGAGGTTATCAAGGAATTGGAGGCTAACTCCAAATTGGTTGAATCGAACCAGATCGCTCTGAAGCTCCAGGACCAGAAATTGAAAGCCGAGCAGAAGAAGCTGTCGGTCGGCCTGTCCACTAACTATGACGTGTTGAACTACCAGAGGGATTACGTCCAGACGGAAACCGGTTTATTGAATTCATTGAAAGAATATAACATGACGGTTGCCAAAATCAATAAAGTATTGGGCCGGACTCTGAAATCTTACGATATTAAATTAAAAGAATTTATCAAAAAAGACTAAGAAAATATACAGAGGAAGAACGGCGTCTGCCGTTCTTCCGAAATCACGGGGGATGGAAGTCCGGAAATAATTAAATTTACACATACCGTTTTATCTGTTAGAATGAAAGTATGTGGATACGCTTGATTTTACTGTTAGGATTCATGCTGCCGGCCCCGGTTTTCAGTCAGAGTGATAATTTCGCTCTGTTGCGGCGGGATATGGTGGACAAACAAATCATGGACCGGGGGATTACCGATCAACGCATCCTGGACGCTTTTTCTTTAGTGAAGCGCCACCTTTTCGTGAACCCTGCCCTCCGGTATAAAGCTTACGCGGATTGCGATCTTCCCATCGGAGAAGACCAGACTATATCGACACCCTACACAGTGGCCATCATGATTTATGTGATTGCCCCGGAATATGACAAAAAAGTATTGGAAATCGGAACCGGCTCAGGATACCAGGCGGCGATTCTGGCGGAATTGGTAAAAAATGTGTACACCATCGAGATCAAGGAGCACCTTGCCAAAACCGCTAAAGATCGTTTGCTGTCGTTGGGCTATGAGAATATTGGGTTCAAGACCGGCGACGGCTACCTGGGGTGGGAAGAACACGCTCCCTATGACGCCATCATCGTAACCTGCGCCCCCGACCACATTCCACAGCCTTTGATCGAACAACTGGCAGTGGGCGGGCGCATGGTCATTCCGGTCAGTTACTCGCAATCCGTGCAAGAATTGATTTTAATTGAAAAAGATAAAAATGGAAAATTGAAGCGGACGAATTTAATCCCAGTTCAATTTGTACCGTTGATTCGAGGAAAAAATGCCAAGTAATTTACTAGAAAATCTAAATCCAGTTCAAAGAGAAGCAGTGCTACATTTTGATTCCCCCTTGTTGATCGTAGCGGGGGCCGGGTCGGGTAAAACAAAGGTGATCACTCATAAGATCGCCTATATGATCCAGGAAAAAAATATGTCTCCCTATAGGATATTGGGGGTGACATTTACCAATAAAGCGGCCAATGAAATGAAGGAACGGGCTGCGAGTCTGACAGGTTTCGAGCCCCGCCAGTTTCCCATCTCCACCTTCCATTCGCTGGGACTGCGGATCTTGAGGGAAAGTTGCGCGGCGGCCGGATTTGACTCCGACTGGCAGGTGATGAACGATAGCGAACAGCGCCAGTTGCTCGACCGCATCATCAAAGAAAATTACAGCTTCTACACCAATGATATGCGTGATGATGTCAGGAAGAAGATAAATCTCGCGAAAATGAACCTCAATTATCCCAACAATAGCGAAGAATTGTTGCAGAGAGGATTCAGCCAGGAGGAGGTCGTGATCTACTCCGCCTATTTCGAGCGGCAACATAAAGTCAAGCGGTGGGATTACGAGGATTTGATCTCCCTCCCTGTGAAGTTGCTGCTCCATAACGATGAAGTCCGGGAAAAATATAGAAACCGGTTCGATTACATTGTTGTGGATGAATTCCAGGACACCAACCCCAACCAATACGAATTGATAAAACTATTGGCCCGGCAGCACCAGCAGATTACCGTTGTCGGCGACGACGACCAGGCGATTTATTCCTGGCGCGGCGCCAGTATCCGTTTTTTGTTCAACTTTGAAAACGATTTCAAGGATGTGCGCACCATCAAACTTGAACAAAACTACCGGTCTACAAAACCGATTCTTGAATTCGCGAACCAGTTGATTACCCGGAATAAGCTGAGGAAGGGCAAGTCGATGTGGACTGAAAACGAGGGCGGCAATCCGATTTACTTGCTTCATACAGTTTCCAAAGAGGGTGAAGCCGCGAAAGTCGCCGAATTGGTTTACCACCTGATTATGGAAGAACCCGATTTGCTGCCGGTGGCGATCTTGTACCGCATCAATTCGCAATCCCTCGCCTTTGAAACGGAATTTACCCGTCGGAATATCCGCTTTAAAATTCTTAAAGGGCAACCTTTTTTCGAGCGCAAAGAGATCAAGGACAGTCTGGCATTGCTAAAATTGGCCTATAATCCAGATGACGACATCTCCTTCGTTAGGGTGATCGACGTATTGCCCCTGGGGATCGGCGCAAAATCATTGGAGCAAATATCCGAAAAAGCGCGCGCGGATGGGACGTCCTTGTTTGCCGCCATGAGAACACACTTCCCCGACAGGTATGACGCCAAAGATTCTTTCAAAAAAATAATGGAGCTTCATGACAAATTCGAAGACCTGGATACCTCGGAAATTCTCACTATTTTATTGAATTATACAAGATACCGCCCCAACCTCGAAGAGAGAGGCGAACAGGACCGGTTGCTGAATATCGAAGAATTGATCAATTTCATCAAAGGCTGGGAGCAGGAAGACAGCGATAAAAACTTCGGCAATTTGCTCGACCGTATGAGCCTCGATTCGGAAATGGGGGAAAAGGACGATCAATCAAATATCCATGTGTTCTTGCTCACCATGCATAATGCCAAGGGGCTGGAATTCAATACCGTTGTCACCGCTGGAGTAAATTCCACCTATTTGCCCTTTTTCATGCGCAAAAACGCGTCGGAGCTTGAAGAGGAGAGGAGACTGATGTATGTCGCGGTGACTCGCCCCATCAAACAACTGATAATGTCTGTGGGATCTCATAAACCATCTCCTTTTCTCAGGGATGTGGATTATTCGCTCATCAGGAATTTATACTCCGTGGAAGAGTTTATCGATGAATTGTCGCCCCGTCCTGAAATTCCAAAAGAGGACGAGGTCGCTGATAGCGAAGCGTTTATCCAACATCCATTTTTCGGGAAAGGCCGTATCCGCAAGAAGATCGACCATCAAAGAATCCTGGTGGACTTTGAGAACAAAGGCGAAAAGGTTATCGACACGTCCGTCGTGGCGATTACATTTCTTTAAAATTTTTTTGGTTTCACTGGTTCCGCGGCGGCCGGGCAGAGTATCATTTTTTGTGTATACCCCCTTGTTTTTTACCTGTTCTTTGTATTATAATTGACAAATGGATGCTAGGAAAAAAATTCAAGAGGAAAAACTTTACAATATTCTAAATCCCAAAAAGTCGAACCGTGACTTTAAAATTACCATCAGATTCCAAAAGCATTTTTCGAAAAATTATGAAAAAGCAGTTGAATTAGCTAGAAAAAATAATTATTTTCTCGAGGAGGGTGCTGGCGATTTTTACAAAATTTATGTGAGTTTTTATCCCGAAAATGTTGAAGATCTGTACGCAATCTTCGAGCTAGTTAAGGAACATGAAACCACGAAGATTTACTTGAACAACAAGTTGATCCCTTATATCCAGGATCTATGGCTTTTCCTGATGTGGTTTTACAGGATAAAGTGAGATGGCTGACTTGCAGTTTTTGTCTCAAATTATCTTGACTTTTTACAAATATTAAATTATAAAGAAGACTTGTAGGAGGCTCTTATGAAAAAAATTTCGACTACGGCTTTAATTTGTGTGCTGTTTCTAGTCTTTTTGATGAGTTTTACTGGCTGTGAGAAGTTAAAAATCGATAACCTTAAAGCAAATCATCACTTACAGAAAGCGAACGACCATTACACAAAAGAAAAATTTAAAAAAGCGATAGAAGAGTACGAAACGGCTCTACAGTATAATCCCAAGTTGGAGTTTGTTTATTTTTATCTGGGGACCGCAAACGCTCTTATGTTTAAACCCGGTAAAGAATCCGATACGAATAAAGAATATGGCGAAAACGCTCTTAAATATCTCTTGAAGGCAAAAGAGGTTGAACCGGAAGAAAACCAGGTTAAGGTCACTCTTTCACTCGGCGACATTTATGACAAAATGGATAATTTCGAAGAAGCTGAAAAATATTATTTGCAGATTCTCGAAAAGGCGCCGGACAAAGCCGATACTTATTATATCCTGGCGGATTTTTATTCAAAGTATGGAAAGTTGATGGAAGCCGAATCCATGTATGAAAAACGGATTCAGTTAAATCCTGCAGATCCCTCCGGTTATTTTTTCTATGCCAACTTCCTTGGAAATAGAAGGAAATTCGACGATGCCATCAAATATCACCAGAAGCGTATCCATGCTATGGTGGATCCTGAAATTGAAATAGTTCAGAGTGAAATTGACAAGCGGGTGGCGGTTGTTGAAAATATCGAAAAAATCCAGAAATTTATGGAAACAGTCAGGAAAAATAAACGCGTTGACAAAGCTGAGAAAGAGAGACTTCTGGATGAAAAAACCAAACAATTGGAAGAGTTGGGTAATCTGGAAGAACTTAACGCTCAGATCGCAGAAAAGAATGCAATCTTGAAAGAGAAACTCGATAAGATTGAAGACGTGATGCTGTCGTTCCCCGAAGAGAAACGGAAAATTCTCGCCAGGGCCAACTACACCATCGGAGTCGTATGCTGGAACAAAAGTTACCAGACCGGCCCCGACATGATGGCTCCCCAGGAAAGACTGGCTGTAGTCGACAAGGGTTTTACCTTCCTCGAAAGGGCGGGAAAATTGGATCCTGATTATCCGGATCCGTGGGCTTATATGAAACTCCTGTATCTTGAAAAAATTAAAGCTGAACCGCTGAAAAGGGAAGAATTTATGACGAAAGGCGATAAAGCCGGCGAGAAGTTCCTGAAATTGAGAAAAAAACTAATTGCGCACGAAGCTTACATGCGTCAGTTGGAAAAGGTTGGCGCCGGCGAAGAATAGACCTTCTATTCAGATAACTGTTAACCAGAAAATATTCGCATGAAACATAACAGTTCTGAAGAAATGGTTGTTAGGAAAAAAAATGAAAATTAACACCAAAATAAGATATGGATTGAGAATGCTCTTGATGCTTGCCAAAGAAGAGGGTGTTGTCAATACTTCAGAACTGGGAAAAAAAATGAATGTGTCCCCCAAGTATTTAAGAAAGTTAGCTGGACCGATGGAGAAAGGCGAGCTAATCCGCAGTGTTCAGGGTATCTATGGGGGATACACATTAAACAAAGCCCCAGGCGAAATAAACCTGCTGATGCTTTTCGATGCGTTCGACGAAGAGATAAAGCTATCGCAATGTATGAATGGCGAGCATTGTCCTTTATTCGATGAATGTGATGCTCGGTCGGTTTGGACACGCCTGGGGGCAACTCTTAAAAATGAATTTTCCGGGATGTCTTTGCAAGATATTCTTGACAATGGTTCCAGGGAAGCCGGGCCCTCAGGCGTTTAACCCCTTCCTTTTATTCTCGTTTTTTTGCTGGGAAGCGACCTATTTTTTATTCATGAAATTGTAAATCCCTCGTGGGATTTTTGAGGAAAATTCGTTGATCACGGCGACAATTTCTTTGACTTTAATAAAAACATCGCCGTCTCCGGCCCAATAGATTTTAATTTTTTCCAGCATTGTGACTTCCAGGGTATTGATGATTTTATTCAAGATAGTCACTAAAACGATCAGATCGTCAGCGAAGCCTGCTACAGGGATGAAGTCGGGGATAATATCTATTGGGGATACAAGATAAGCCATTGCCGCCAGGATATAGGTTTTGACCTGCATCGATATTCCTTTGTCTACCAAAAGTTTTATCATAAGGTGCATTAAATCCGGTAGAACCATTAGATATTGAATGAACGGATCGGTCCATTTTCCGGTCTTTTTTTGGAAGCGGCCCTCTTTTGCCCAGGTGTCGATTCTTCCCCTTAACTTATGGTAGAAATCCTTATATTCCAGCTCTTTTTTTATTATTGAATCGCCCATTGTTATAAACCTCTGAGGAAGTATAATTCTTTTGGTTAGAAAAGTCAACAACAGTGAGGCGGGAGCTCTTTTTTGGGGTCCTTTCCAAATAAGTATTTTAAGAAAAATATTTGACTTTTTTCTAGTATTTCAATAATATGGTTATGTTATCAGGCGTAAAGATTATGCATAAAGGACATTGTTATATATACAAAAGGAGACATCGGTCGAAGTTTTTCCGGGTACCCGGCGCAAATGATGTTGACCGGTTCTCATCATCCAGGTATAATCATGTCCGGGAAACCCAGGCACTTAAATTAGTCGTTTTTTGTTCAAGGAGGAATCCGAATGCCGAATAAGCCGAAGTTGCTTTGTGTAGACGATGAACCTGTAAATTTGAAGTTGCTGGACACGATACTTACTTCCCAGGGTTATGATGTCCTGACGGTTAAAGGTGGCCAAGACGCTATTGCCGTTGTCCAGGAGAAAGAGGTAGACCTAATACTATTGGATGTTATGATGCCTGGTATGAACGGTTTTGAGGTATGTACGTGGATCAAGGAGCGGGAGGAATACCGGCATATTCCCGTCGTTATGATCACTGCTTTAGCTTCGAAAGAACATCGAACCAGGGGCATCGAAGCCGGCGCCGAAGATTTTATCTCGAAGCCGATCGACAAAAATGAAGTGTTGGCCCGGATAAAGATGCTTCTCAAAATGAAAGATCTGGATGGCAGGCTAAAGAAAGGATACTCCAATCTCAAGCAGTTGATCACTTCGGGAGAGGAAGCGATTAAAACCTTCAATCCCCTCCATTTTGATTTTATTAGCGCCATTGACAACATCGTCAAACAAGTCATTCGCCAGGCGGGCGATACGAGTGATAAACCGCGTATCGTGCTGGTCGGCTTTGTGGATGATGCCAGAATATGGAAATGGTATCAGTATGAATCCGCATTCGAGGAGTTGTATCGGACTCCGATTGAAGCCGACGTTCAAAAAGCCTTGACACTGCCTGATTACGGCGAATCCACCATCGCGTTTTACAATGAAAGCGACCTCGATAAAATCGGCTTGCAGGCGTTTGTAAAAAAAATCGAATCGTTGATTCCGATTAAGTTGTCCAACTTTACATGCTATCTAAGCGCCGAGTTTAGTATATTCGCAATCAATTATTCAAATGATCTCACTTCATATGATGCCGCTGTTTTAAAAAGCATTGTTATGCAGAGTCTCTTCTTAAAATCGCTTGCCGACCAGGTAAAAGAAACGGAGAACGCTTTCGCTTATCTTGTGTCATCGTTGGTACGGGCATCTGAGGCAAATGACGAAGAGAGCGGTAATCATGTCAAGCGGGTCGGCCTCTATTGCAGTGTTATTGCCAGGAAGCTGAAACTTGTGGAGAGTTTTGTCAATAATATTAGACTCTCCGCCCAAATGCACGATGTCGGTATGATTTATATCCCCGCGGGAATTATAAAAAAGCCCGGTCCGCTAACCCGGGACGAATGGAATTTTGTCAAGAACCATCCGCTGTTTGGGGTTAAAATTCTCGGCAACCATCCGCGCCTGAAGATGGCAAAAAACATCGCATTGGCACATCATGAAAAATGGGATGGTTCAGGCTATCCATATGGAATCAGCGGTGAAAAAATTCCCGTTGAGGCCCGGATTTTAGCTATCGCGGATCATTATGATGTGTTGAGGATGTCGCGTCCATACAAGCCCTCTTATGATCATGAAACAGCGGTAAAAATTTTATGCGAGGGGAATGAGCGAGTAAATCCCAATCATTTCGATCCCAGGGTGTTTAAAGCGTTTCTCGAAACCGCCTCGCATTTCGAGGAAGTGTATGAACGGTGGAAAGGTTGATGTGCGAATCAGGACCGCAAAAGGAGAACGGTTATGAAGACTGACGATAAGCGTTTACTTGGACAGTTCAAAATCGAGGTTAGGAAGCTCAAAGCGATTGTGACCTTTGTCATTTACGGATTGTTGTTATTGCTCTTGAAAACGATGTACGATACCCTTGTTGAAGTTCCGAATCCATCTGTCTCCGCAATTATATCCATTCTTGCTTTTTTGCTCGTGGTGATCATCTTTCTGTTCAACAAGTTTTCCAAGGGCGTGATCGGGAAAATCACCTCTTATGCCGCGGCCATCGAGGATGCGCGGAAATACTCCGCTTCCATTGTCGATAGCGTCCGCTATCCACTCCTGGTTCTCGATTCTGCATTTAACGTTCAATCCGCCAATTTATCTTTCTACAAGACATTTCTTGTAACCCCGGAAGAAACCGTTGGGTTATTGCTGTTTCAGTTGGGAGATATGCAATGGGATATCCCTGATTTACGGAAATTATTGGATGAGTTGAGCCCCGCCAATTCCACGTTTGATGATTTTGAGGTCCAGGGTAGTTTCCCGACCATTGGATATCGCATTATGCAGGTGAGCGCCCGGCAGGTGTTCCATGAGGGCAATAATCTGTTTCTGCTTTCAATTTTAGACGTCAGCTCCCAGAAGCAAGCCCAGGAAGAGTTGAAGAAAAGAAGTGAACAAATAGAAATCGCCAATAAGGCAAAATCGGATTTTCTCGCCAATATGTCGCATGAGTTAAGAACTCCCCTCAACGCGATTATCGGGTTCTCGGAGGTTTTGAAGGATGGATTGATCGGGCTTTTAACCCCCAAGCAAACCGATTATGTGAATGATATTTTCAGAAGCGGTCAACATCTTCTGTCCTTGATCAATGACATTCTGGATCTGTCAAAAATCGAAGCCGGGAAAATGAATTTGGACCTCGAAAAGGTGAACATACCGATACTGGTTGAGAGTAGTCTCTCTATCATAAAAGAAAAAGCCTACAATCATAGCATTCAACTGAAATTGGATATGGAAAATGATGTGGGGGATATGTTTGTCGATACCAGGAAGTTTAAGCAGATCATCTTCAATCTGTTATCCAATGCTGTTAAATTTACTCCCGACGGCGGCGTTGTCACGATTAGCGCTTATAGGATCCATGGATTGTCCCTCGATGCCCTCACCGAAGGAGGGGAAGAGTCCGATAACGACCAGGGCGGCGAGGACATATCCGAAGACCTTCTGGAATTGTCCGTGACCGACACTGGCATCGGCATCTCCGAGGAGGATTTAAAAAAATTGTTTCAACCGTTCCAGCAGGCGGACGCATCCACCTCAAGAAAATATGAAGGAACTGGACTTGGGCTCACAATGGTCAAACGCTTAACCGAACTACATGGCGGTTCCATTTCCGTTACCAGTGAAATCGATAAAGGGAGTTGTTTCACTATTTGTGTTCCGTATAGGATTGAACGCAGGGCTTTGCAAGACCGCCGGGCGCAGGACAGAAGAGCGAGTGATAAAACTGATAATGTTATTGTAGATCAAGAAATTGCCAATGAAATTGAGCAAGGGGACTACCATGAAAGTAATGATAATTGAAGATAATCCAACGAATATGAAATTTGCCGCTGATTTGCTTAAATTGGCGGGCTGCGAAGTCATTGAAGCGACTGATGCATATATTGGTATCAAATTAGCGAAAAAGATTACCCCACGGTGTATCTTGATGGATCTTCAATTGCCGGGTATCGATGGTTTTGAAGCTGTCAAAATCCTCAAAGAGGAAGAGGCCACAAAAGAAATTCAGGTGATCGCCATGACTGCCTTCGCCATGAAGGGTGACAAGGAGAGGATTCTCGCCGCTGGATTTGATGGGTATATCGCGAAACCTGTTCGTTACAAAGAGTTGCTTGGAATGCTCCAGGTGTATATGAATAAATAGAATTCAGATTTCTATTTTTTTTCTTTCAGAGATGTTTTGAGCTTTTTCCAGTATTCAATGCGGTCGTTTATTTTTTTTTCAAATCCCACCCTGTTGGGGACATAAAAATCTTTTTCCTTGATATCGTCCGGCAGTGTGCTCATAGAAGTGGTTTTTTCACTGAAATCATGCGCGTACAAATAATTTTTCCCGGCCCCTTTCCCGGCGGAGATAAAATTGGAGGGATTGATGATATGGATTGGTACGGGCAAGTGTTTGTAGGCGTCGGCGATTTTTTTGAGTTTTTTTTCAGCCAGGTACAGGGAATTGCTTTTGGGAGCGGAAGCCAGGTATATTGCTGCTTGGGCTAAAAAGAGATCTCCCTCCGGCGAGCCCAAGGATTCGTAAGCCGCTTTCGCGTTGAGGCAGACAGTGGTGGACTCTGGATCCGCGAAGCCAATATCCTCCACTGAGATGCGAATCATACGCCGCAAAACATACAGAGGATCCTCACCCCCTTCCAGCATCCGGTAGAGCCAGAACAGAGCCGCGTCCACATCAGAATTGCGCAGACTTTTATGGAAGGAGGAAATCATCTGGTAGCGGTCGTCACCGCTGCGGTCATAGCCCGAGATTTTATTCTGAATCACATCCTGGATCAGGGCTTCGCCGACGGCGGACTGTTTGTCCCATACATTGTAGATGGTTTCCAGCAGGTTTAGCAACCTCCTGGCGTCGCCCCCGCTATAATGCAATAAAATATTGATTACAGTTTCATCCATCCGCATCTCGACTTCCGTTTCTTGTTTGATGAAAACGACGGCTTTTTCGAGAATGCCGGCGAGGTTGTCCCTTTCCAGGGGGAAAAACTCTAGAATTTTCAAGCGGGACAGGAGCGCCCGGTTCATCTTGAACGCGGGATTCTCCGTGGTGGTACCGATCAAAATGATATCCCCCCTCTCGATGAACGGGAGAAACGCGTCCTGGGAATGCTTGTTGAAATGGTGGATCTCATCCACAAACACCACCAATGGTTTGCCGTCTATTTTTTTCATATCCACAGCGCGGGTCATGATTTCGCGTATTTCCGCGATTTTGGAAATGGTTGCCGAAAATTCAATGGACGGATAATCCAGCTCCTTTACCAGGATGCGCGAGAGACTGGTTTTGCCTGTCCCCGGCGGGCCCCAAAAAATCAATGAATTTAATGTCTGGTTTTTCAAAAAAGAATGGATGATTTTGGCGGGACCAGTCAGATGGGATTGCCCTTCAAATCGTGTGATATCGAAGGGGCGAATCTTATCGGCAAGCGGAAAAATTTTATTCATTTATCTAAAATAGGCAATGCCAGCCTTGAATAATTGCTGATCTTTGTTGCCGGGAATATTACGGCCCACATTCACGCCGTTGCGCTCCGTATGCCCCATTTTCCCAAGCACCCGTCCGTCCGGGCTGGTGACGGCCTCCACAGCGTTCAGCGAGCCGTTGGGATTGTGGGCGATATCGTTGGACGGCAAGCCGATCTCATCCGCGTACTGGGTGGCGATTTGTCCCTGTTGAATCAATGTGTCCATCCATTGGGGAGAACAAATGAAGCGGCCTTCGCCGTGGGAAACTGGAATTGCGTGAATATCGCCAATATTCATCCGCGAAAACCATGGCGACAACGTGGAGGTTACACGCGTCCGTACCATTAACGCCGCATGCCGGCCAATGGTGTTAAACGTCAGCGTGGGACTGTCGGGATCTTGAGGGCGAATGTCGCCATAAGGTAGGAGCCCAAGCTTGACGAGAGCCTGGAAGCCGTTACAGATCCCCAGAATCAAACCGTCTCTCACTTGCAGCAATTCTGTCACTGCGTCTTTGATGCGAGGGTTGCGAAAGACCGTCGCAATAAACTTTCCCGATCCCTCCGGTTCATCGCCGGCGCTGAATCCACCGGGAATCACCAGGATCTGGCTATTGCGAATCAAAGACTCCAGGTTTGAAACAGAGTCCTGGATGCACTGGGAACTGAGATTGCGAAAAACCGGAACCTCGACGATTCCACCAAATTGGCGAAACGCCCGCGCTGTATCGTATTCGCTATTGGTGCCGGGAAAGGCGGTCACCACGACCCGGGGTTTGGCGATAGAAACCGCGGGCTTGTGAGTATTGCGGGTGTTATAGGCAATCCGTTGGGGCGGTTCCATTCTATTGGCGGTCCGCGAGGGGAACACTTTTTCCAGCGGCTCCTCCCATGCGGCTTGGGCGTCGATGATGGGGATCTTTGTGTTCAGCGCAACGATGACCGGATCGGCAATGGTTGTTCCAATTATCGCGGCGTTGATGCCATCCAAAAATTCCTGTGGGTCTGTCCCCGGCGCCAATTCCACCACAATCGATCCATACTCCGGCGAGAACAATTCCCGGGAATCCAGCTTGTCGTTAAACAAAAAACCGATTCTGTTACCGAACGCCATTTTACTGACGGCTTCCGCGATTCCACCGCCTCTCACCGTATGCATGGCCGAAATGTTGCGTTGCTTCACCCACTCATGGACTCGATAGTAGTTATTTTTCAATACATCGAAGCGGGGCAAAAAATGTTCGTCGCGGGACGCTTTCACAAGAACGACCGCGCTGCCGGTCTGTTTGAATTCAGGAGACACTGCGTCGGTGGCCTCCACCATCGTGACGGCGAAGGAGATCAGGGTTGGCGGCACGTTGAGCTCTTTGAACGAGCCCGACATGCTGTCTTTGCCGCCGATGGCAGCGATTTCAAACTCGGAAAGCGCATAATATGCCCCCAGTAGGGCGCTAAAGGGCTTTCCCCATTTCTCGCTATCTTCGCCTAATTTTTCGAAATATTCTTGCAACGAGCAGCGAATGCCTTGATAATCGCCGCCGCCGGCCACAATTTTACTAACTGACTCCACCACTGCGTATACAGCGCCATGAAACGGGCTCCAACTGGAAAGTTCGGGGTTGAAGCCATAGCTCATGATACTGGCGCTGCGGGTATGCCCATTTAAAATAGGCACAATGGCGGTCATGGATTCAGTCGGCGTGGACCGGTAAATACCGCCGAACGGGTAGAATACCGTGCTACAGCCGATGCTGTTGTCGAACCGTTCCACCAGACCGCGACGGCTACAAATGTTGAGACCGCCCAGCATGGTTATCCAGGCGGATTTTATATTGGGTAATTGGCTTTTTATTTCTGGTTTACTACGTTCAAAATAATTTTCGTCTGTATTCGGAGCCGCGACCGATACGGAGGTTGATTGGCGAACGCCGTTGGTGTCGATAAAATCGCGGGCAATATCAACGATGGGCTGTCCCCGCCATACGATCTTGAGCCGGGGCTCGGCTGTCACCACCGCAATGGGTGTGGCTTCGAGATTCTCGATCGCCGCTAATAATTTGAAGTCGTCCACATGTTCTTTCTCGATCACTACAGCCATCCGTTCTTGCGATTCCGATAGGGCTAATTCCGTCCCGTCCAACCCTTCATATTTTTTCGGTACAGCGTCCAGGTTGACCTCCAGGCCGTCGGCCAGCTCCCCAACCGCAACCGACACACCGCCGGCGCCGAAATCATTGCTTTTTTTGATCAACCGGGTCACTTCCGGCTTTCTGAATAGCCGTTGCAACTTGCGCTCCTCCGGTGCGTTTCCTTTCTGCACCTCCGCGCCGGCGGTCTCCAGCGATGCTTCGGTATGCTCTTTGGATGAACCGGTGGCTCCGCCGATACCGTCCCGTCCAGTGCGACCGCCCACCAACAAGATGACGTCGCCCGGTCGCGGCTCCTGGCGAAGAATCTGTTTGCGGGGAACAGCGCCGATGACGGCGCCCACCTCCATCCGCTTGGCCATATAGCCTGGATGGTAAATTTCGTCGACAAGTCCGGTGGCGAGCCCGATTTGGTTACCATATGAGGAAAAACCATGAGCCGCTTCCGTTGTGATTTTTCGTTGCGGCAATTTGCCCGGAAGTGTGTCTTCTATTTTTTGACGGGGATCTCCGCTACCGGTGACACGCATCGATTGATACACATAAGCTCTGCCCGAGAGAGGATCGCGAATGGCTCCGCCCAGACAGGTGGCTGCTCCGCCGAAGGGCTCGATCTCTGTCGGGTGATTGTGGGTCTCGTTCTTGAACATAATGAGCCATTCCTCTTTTTCCCCGTTCACCACAACATCGCGAACAATGCTGCAGGCATTGATTTCGCTCGTATCCTCCATATCGTCCAACTTGCCTTTGTGACGCATTTCTTTCACGCTCATGGTGGCGATACTCATCAGGCAATTATCTTCATCTTCCTTGTGGGCGATGTGCTTCAACGCATGCGTATACTTCTTGTAAGCCTTTTGAATGGGGACGGCGAGTTCGCCATCCTGGAAGTCCACCCGGTCGATAGTAGTCAAAAATGTAGTATGGCGGCAATGATCCGACCAATAGGTATCCAACATCTTGATTTCCGTGATGGTGGGGTTTCGTTTCTCCCGGTCTTTAAAGTAGTTCCGGCAAAAGGCCAGGTCTTCGACACTCATGGCCAAACCAAGGGAATCCTGTAGCTCAGCCAATTGTTCGCTGTTAAACTCGATGAAGCCTTCGATCGCCTTGACCGGCCCCGGCTGTGTGATGTCCATGTGCAGGCTGCTCTTTTTTCCCAGGTCCGCTTCGCGGGAATCCACAGGGTTGATCAGGTATTTTTTGATCTTCTGGAATTCTTCATCCGAGAGCGTTCCTTTCAAGACGAAGATTCGCGCGGCTGCCACAATGGGCTTCCGGGTTTGGCTGATGATCTGCAAGCATTGGGCCGCGGAATCGGCGCGTTGGTCGTACTGGCCCGGCAGATACTCGATGCCGAAGATCCGCTCGTCGTCGCTTGTATCAAAGTCTTCGATATACACATCGTCTAGCGGCGGTTCAGAGAATACAGTCGGAATAGCCGACTCGAATTCCCGGGCGTCCAACCCTTCGCTATCATACCGATGGAGGATGCGGATTCCCTCCAGGCTGCCGATCCCCAGGTTCTCCTTTAGGTCCTTAAGGAGATGCCTGGCCTCTATTGCGAATTCCTTGCGCTTACATACAAAAATACGTCTGATTGTCTCCATTCGTCGTCCTTACATTTTTAACTAACCGAAATTATATCACATTTTAAGGATGTGTAAATTTTTAGTTCCTAAATCAAGGCAACAATATTTGAATTATTTACGGCAAGATTGTTGATTTTTTTTTCTGAATGTACTATTAGTTAAAAAACGCGAATGAAGTTACGTTTGTATATAAAATAATTTCTTGGAGTATCTAGCGGAACTATTGCTTAGGAGGCGTGCAACAATGAGCGACACTGAAGAAAAAAAAAGTACTGGATTTGATGAAAACCAAGATATCACTGCTTATACGATTTTTGAAATCATCAAAGGCACGGTGGTTAAATTAAAGGACAAAACCGCCATCATCCTGTGGAGTTCTTTTATTTTACTGACATTATGGGGCATGAAAGGCGACAGCCAGGTTTTTTACCAGTTATTCGGCGACGATTTGGCCGAGCGTTTGTTCGGCGATCTCGTCTGGCGGGAGCAATTATTTTCATTCATTACCGGCTTCATCCTATTGGTGATCATCCCCTGTCTCATTATCAAGTTCTGGTTCAAGGAGAAGCTCTCAGACTACGGCCTGGGGCTGCCAAAGGGGAAAACCAACATCAAATTGAGTGTCATCGCTTTTTTTGTCACTCTGGTCATCGCTCTACCACTCTTTTATTTCGGTTCGTTCGACGCGGCGATGCAAGCGGAGTATCCTCTTTTCGGCAAAAACACTATTACCACCTGGAGCGGTTTCATTGTCTATGAATTGGTCTATTTTATCTTTTTTATCATCATTGAATTCATCTTTAGAGGATATCTATTGTTCGGCCTGTACGGGATAAAAGACAGCCGGGCGTTGGAACGGGTAAAAGGTTGGGCAGGGCCGTTGGTGTTCGGTTTGTACGCGGTATTGATCCAAATGTTGGCATACACCATGTGGCATGTGACCAAGCCGGTGCCGGAGTATGTAGGCGCGTTGGTTTGGGGAGTGGCGGTGGCGGCGGTGGCGTTGAGAATCAAGTCCATCTGGCCGATTATCTTTGTCCATTGGGTTCTCAATGTCTTTATCGATACAGTTATCTGGCTTCGCTAGCCATAAAAAACGCGAAATTATTGGAGGTAAACAATAATGGAAAATATAGTAGCAATCGTTCGCGGCGAAGAAAAAATATCATCGTTCAAGCAGGTGATCGAACTCTCGAAATTCGATGAGTCCCTGCTTGGCAAGCATGAAGAGTCGGGAAAAAGTAAAGAGGATTTCTCCATCATCATCAAACCAAATATGATGGTGTACACCAATCCGGCGGCTTTTGAGCCCCTGGTAACGGATAAAGAATTGGTGGAATATCTGGTGGACCATATCCGGGCGCTGGGATTCACCAATATAAAACTCTGCGAAGCTCAAAACGACGTGGGCCGGATGCTCAAGAACCACAATGTCAAATTTGTCTCAGAGAAAATCGGCTACCAGCCCAACGGCAGGTATGAGGTCTGTGACCTGACGTTGGAATCAAAGACATTCCACTATCTGTACCGCGACAAAAAAGGGATGATCAAACGCTGGAAAGATAAAGTGGGCGCCAGTTGGAAAGACGCCGATTTTCGCATCACCTTCGCCAAGTGCAAAACCCACGAGCACGACTGGATGACCCTTGGGCTAAAAAATGTCTACGGTTGTATGCCCAGGGCCGACAAGGTGGCCAAATACCATATCAAGTCGGAGGTCTTCACAGTCACCGCCCGCTCCCTCTACAATTTTCCCCTGCACTTCTCCTTCATCGACGCCTGGGTATGCTCCGACGGATTTCAGGGCTATAAAATCTGCCATCCCCAGGACATAAAAATGTTCCTGGCGGGACCCGACGCCGTGGCCGTGGATATCGAGACCTTCAAACGCGCCGGCGTGGATCCGGTCAAATCGAAGTTCATCCAGGAGGCGGCCTGGCAGTTGAGCGACGGCTCGTATCCCGAATACAACATCGTCGGCGACACCAGTACCAAATTCGGCGATGTCTGTAAATGGGACAATATCGATGATAAAATCGTCGAGAGTATCGATATCCTGGAAGAGGTCTATATCTCCTGGGGCATCATCAACCTGAAAGCCATTGCCAAAGTCGTCGATTACGATACCTTCCCACCGAAGAATTGGTTTTACCGCTTCCTGGTCTGGCTCTCAAAAAAACTCTACGGATTCTTCAAATTGTTTAAATGGTATCGTAAATTTTACGAGAAAAAAAAGAAATAAGCGATTACCAATGGGACTCGATGATCTGCTTGATCTCGTCGGCTTTGGCGCGGGAATAATCGCACAGGTGAACGTCCGTCACGTGACGGCTTTGAGTTAGGAATTCAGCGATGGCGTCAACAATGACGTGAATGGCGGGCTCCAGCGGGTAACCGAAAATACCTGTAGAGATTGAAGGCAACGATATGGAGCTGAGCTTCATGTCGTCGCCGACTTTCAGAGCCGACAGGACCGCGGATTTCAACAGCTCCGGCTCGTTGTTGGTCCCGCCTCTCCAGACCGGACCAACAGTGTGAATCACCGCCTTGAACGGCAGTGTTCCGGCTTTGGTGGCCACTGCCGTACCGGTCTTTATCGGCGCCTTCCGATTACTCTCTTCCTGAATGGCCGGCCCGCCGCTTCTGGAAATCAGCCCCGCCACTCCCCCGCCGTGCGAGAGCTTTTCGTTGGCGGGGTTTACAATAGCATCGACTTTTTCCGCGATAATGGAGTTTTTTACCAGCAAGAATTTTTTATCGCCGAAATTCTTCTGAAAAAGTATCACTTCAATTGCCTCCAATCGCTCTCGAACCGCTTGAAAATATCGCCGATCCCGGACATCAATTTCTCCTGGGAGAAGACCGCATCCAACTCTTCCGGTTGGCACAATTTCTTGATCTCGGCGTCGGCGAAAATCAATTCCCTGAAGCTCTTTTTCTCCAACCAGGACGTGAGAGCGCTCTTCTGCACCAATTCATAGGCTTTCTGCCGGGCGATGCCCTTTTCCACCAACAGGGTCAACACTTTCTGCGAATAATAGACCTCGTTGGTGATATCCAGGTTGCGCTTGATATTTTCCGGGTAGATGTTCAAGTCCCGCACCACGCCGATCATGTCGTCCAGCAAAAAGGTGGCGGCGTGAAACGCGTCCGGGAAGATGACCCGTTCGGCGGAGGAGTGGGAGATGTCCCGCTCGTGCCAGAGCACATTGTTCTCCAGACCCACCGTCAGGTTGCCGCGCAGCAGCCTCGCCAATCCCGAGGCCCGTTCGCAACGCACCGGGTTGCGCTTGTGGGGCATGGACGACGAGCCCTTCTGACCTTTGGTAAACGGCTCTTCCACTTCCAACACCTCGGTGCGCTGCAGATGGCGAATCTCCACCGCGATTTTTTCCAGCGCCGAGCCCAGGCTCGCCAACGCGAACAAGACTTCCATGTGCCTGTCCCTCTGGATGATCTGCGACGACACCCGGCAGGGCTCGAGGTCCAACTTCTTCAGAGCCTCTTCTTCCCCCGCCATGGAGAAATGGATGTAGGTGCCCACAGAGCCTGAAATCTTACCGACGGAGATAATCTCCCGCGCTTTCTTCAACCGCTCGATGTTTCGCTTCATCTCTTCGTACCAGATGAGGAATTTCACGCCGAAGGTAATCGGTTCCGCATGAATGCCGTGGGTGCGGCCGATGGCCACGATGTCTTTGGTCTCGAACGCCCGCTGGAGCAAAATGTCGCGCATTGCTTCGGCTTTGGGGATGACGACATCCAGCGATTCTCTAATCAACAGCGATAGCGCGGTGTCCACGATATCATACGACGTAATGCCTTTGTGAATGTAAGCCGAATCTTCGCCTACATATTCTTCCACCGAGGTCAGAAAGGCGATGACATCGTGCTTCACCTTTTTCTCGATCTCATCGATCCGTTCAACGTCGAACCCGGCGTTCTCTTTGATGTTCTTCAGGCTCTCGTCCGGGACTTCGCCCCATGAGTGCCACACTTCGGTGATGGCGATCTCCACATCCAACCACCGTCTATATTTATTTTCACGGCTCCAAATCCGAGCGATGTCCTTGACTTCGTAACGTTCAATCATTGCGTTCTCCTTTTCCCGGCACAGCTTTCTCCAGCGACGTCTTTACCAACTCCAGGTAGCGGTCGTAGGTATAATGCTCCGCGCAAAACTCCGCCGCTTGCCGCGCGACCGTTTTTCCTTCCTCTCCAGCCGCTTCCCGGATGCCTGCGGCGAAAGCTTCCGCTTCCGGTTCCGTCAGGATGGATATATCGGAGGTCAATGTCTGGGTGTGTGTGTACAGATTGGTGGCAACCACCGGTATGCCGCTCTTCAAGTAAGAGTAAATCTTGAGCGGGATATTGGTGCCCAAAATCCGTGGCGAAGCCAGAATGTCCGCCGCCTTCAAATAATACGGAATGTCGCCGGCAGGCTTTCTTCCGGTCAAGACCACCCGCTGGCCGAGCCCCATCTCTTCGGCTTTCCGCTTGATGGCCTCCACCTGTTCCGGTTTGCCGCCGATGAGGGCCAATCTGAATTCATCCGGCAAATAGGTCATGCTCTCCATCAACATCGGAATCCCCTGATAGGTCTCCAGCGTACCGGTGTACATGACGACTTTATGGTGTTCAGCCCCCAATTCAGTCCGAATCCGCCTCACTTTCTCCATATCCATCTGTTCGGCGTGAGTGGTCTCGTCAATGAAGTTCTCGATTATGGTCAGTTTCTCCGGTTCGGTGATTTGCCCCGCATACTCGAACAACGACTTGCAAATCACAATCACCGACCTGGCGTTCCGCAGCGAAATCTTCTCGATCAGCTTGAAAAAGCCCACAATCAATTTGGACTTGGTGAACTTGAAATTGTCCATCTGCTGAACCAGACTGGAGTGCATGTCGTAAAGGTGGGGCACCCGCGAGAAAAAGCTGAAAAAAGCCCCCATGATATTGGCCTCTTCATGGGTGTGGATCATGTCGTATTTTCCCGCCATCATCCGTCCCATCGCCTTGAAAAACAGAAAGAAATCCAACACCAACTTCGCCCCCGACGGTCCGGTCTTGATGCCCTTGATCCACGGCGGCCGAAAGCAACGGAAAATCCGCAAGCCCTCGATATCTTTGTCTTCGCCGATAGGATAGGTCACCAGATCCACTTCGTGCCCCATAGCGCAGAGCGCCTTGATTCTATAGTATTCGGAAAACGGAGTGCCCCGCGGCTCGAAAAAGGGTTCAGGCGCGATCATCAATATCTTCATCTTTAAACCCTATAGTATTGCGAATCGAATAAACATTCTTGTTCAACCCTTCGTGGTAAATCCGCGACAACATCTCGGCGATGAGCCCCAGGGTGATCAATTGAAAACCCAGGAATATCATCAGCACTGTAAAGAACAGCAGTGGCCGACCGGCGATGCCCTCTTTCATGGCAAACTTCAAAATGCTGAGATACAGACCGGAGAGAAAACCCATAGTCATCATAAAAATGCCGATTCCGCCGAATATCTGCAGCGGCCGGTGGGAAAAGGACAACAAATATTTGATGGAGATCAAGTCCACCACCACCCGGAATGTACGCCCCAATCCATATTTGGAGGTGCCGTATTTGCGTTCCCTATGGTTCACCGGAATCTCCACCGACTTGATCCCGATCCGCGACGCGATGGCCGGTATATATCTATGCATTTCCCCATACAACGTCAAATTCTTCACCACTTCACGGGTAAACCCCCGCAGCGTGCAACCATAATCGTGCAATTTGACCTTGGTGATAAACGAGATCAATTTATTGCCGAAGAACGAAGGGATCTTCCGGGTAATGAACTTGTCCTTCCGGTCTCTTCGCCAACCATTGACAATATCGTACCCTTCCTGGACCTTGCCGACCACCATAGGAATGTCCGCCGGGTCATTCTGCAAGTCCGAGTCCAGAGTCACAACCACATCCCCCGAGCAAAACTCGAAGCCCGCCGAAATAGCGGCGCTCTGCCCAAAATTCTTCCTGAAATTGACAACCTTCACCTGCTTGTCTTTCTGATGCAATTCCGTCAGTTTTTCCTGCGAGCCGTCATGGCTCCCATCATTGACAAATATGATCTCCAGACCCTTGTATTTCCCATCCAGAGCGGCTATCAGCTCGTCGTACAGCAACCCGACATTTTCTTCTTCATTATATACAGGTATAACTATCGATAGTGTTATTTCGTCCATATGGTTTTGTATCATATTTTCCCAACAAAAACAATACTTCACCAAATTGTATCCCCCCTCTCCACAAGATTTCACATCCCAAACAACAATTCACCCGTCCCCAATTTATGTCCCAAATTCAGTGCAACGGCTCTCGTTTCAAGCGGTTTTACGTTGACCGGAGAGGAATTGCCACCCACTCGAGAGCCTAAAATCAATAATTCCCCCTCATCGACTCCCAATCCCCCCACTTTTTCTTCCGGCAACGGTTCATCAGCAGTCAATCGTGACGATTTTAACGAGAAATCCCCCTCATCAGCTCTCAATCCCCCCCCTTTTTCTTCCGGCGCCGACCCAACACCTTCCAATCGTGACAATTTTAACGACAACCCCTATCTTAACAATCTCATAGGGAAACCAAAAAACCAAAAAGGGGACAGGCAAGTTGATTTTCTCGATTACTTTATATTATTATAACGATAGGATAGAGGTTTGAATGCTGAAAAACTTTAAATATATTATCTACAAAGAGGGGAACTATTATGTCTCCCAATGCCTCAATGTCGATGTGGCCAGCTTTGGTGATATCATTGAAGAGGCCATCGCCAACCTAAAGGAAGCTCTGGAATTATATTACGAGGGCTAAGTCCTGACAAAGCAACAACAAAAAAGGGACAGGCGAATCCCTATCTCCAAAGAGGCTCTCATAATAGCCCTCTCGAACTATCCGGAAATTCCGGATAGTTGCCGGGGCCGACTATGAAAGGATTTCGGTCTGGAGGGGGTTTTAGTCGGGGTCTTTTTTTTTCAGTTCTTTGACAACCTGGTCGAAGTCGCTCTCGAAAAGTTGGTCCTGGATAATGCGGTATTTTTCGAATTCGCTCTCGGCGTGGGCTTTTGCGATTTTGGCTGAGACTTTGCCGCTATCTTGCAGGATTTCGCGTTCGTCAAATTCCAGTAAGTTATCCAGCCAATTGGCCCAGGCTTCCATGGTCATAGGGATTTTCCTCTGCGCTCGTTCTTCGGCTAGATCTAGTGAAACATTGACGATTCGTCCTGGTGAATCCAGTTCTTTCTTGAACAGATAGTTTTTGGCGGTGGAAACGTCAGATTTTATAATCTTGCCGTCCGGAGATTTTTCCCACGAGGTCAGCCCCATGTTGGCCTGTGTGCTATCCGCCCGCTTGAAGATCAGTTCGGCGGCGGTATTGCCGTGTATGGCGAAATGCAACTTGTTCTGCACTTTGGCGAAGAACGCTTTAGTGGTAGGAGCATCCTTGTTGTAGTCGATGCTGGTTGCGTAAATATCTGTTATTTTTTGATAGAAGCGCCGCTCGCTAAGGCGGATCTCGCGAATCTCTTCCAGAAGGCGTTCAAAGTAATCTTCGCCCAGGAAGGTCCCGTTTTCCATCCGCTTTCTATCAAGCACATAACCCCTGATTGCGAATTGTCGCAAGACCTGGGTAGCCCATTGGCGGAATTGGGTGGCCCGCACTGTATTGACTCGATAGCCCACGGAAATGACGGCATCCAGATTGTAGAAGTCCACATCCCGCGAAACGTTGCGGTTGCCTTCGATTTGAACGATCCGGAATTTCCGGATAGTTGCCTCGTGGTTTAACTCATCTTGCTCGTAGATGTTTTTCAGATGCTCGTTAACGGTCCGCACATCAACGGCAAACAGTTGAGCGATCATTTTTTGAGACAGCCAGATGGTTTCGTCCTCATAACGGACCTCGATGCTTTGTTCGCCGCTTTGCCCGGTGAATATAAGAAATTCCGCCGTGCTGTTGCGGATCAACTGTTTTTTCTTGTTGTTATTGTCTTTCATCCAAAAATTCCTGCCTCCGGGCATCCTGGGCATCCCAATCAGCCGTGAGATAAATATATTATGCCACAAGCACCAGCTTCTTTCTAGTTGAAGATTAGAAAAAATAGTAGCTGCCAAAATCCTCTCATAATAAACCTCTCGAACTATCCGGAAATTCCGGATAGTTGCCGGGGATTATTGACAAAGGGTTTCGGGCTGGAGTGGTTGATGGTGGGGATTTGGAAAAGGGGTTTTAGATTTTGGGGGAAAATATTATAATGGGGGCTGTTTTTGGTCTGGATGGAGGAGATGGTATGTTGGGAAGGATTGATCGTGTGCGGGTGAGAGGGTTTAAGTCTATTGAGGCGTTGGATTTGGAGCTTGGGGGGGTGAATGTTTTGATTGGGGCCAATGGGGCTGGGAAGTCTAATTTTCTTGCGTTGTTGACGCTTGTTTCTTGTATTGGAGATGGGGGTTTGCGGGAATTTGTACTGGAATCCGGTGGGGCGGATGCTTTGCTGCGGTATGGGAGAGAAAGTACTGATAAAATTGAGATTGAGTTGGAGATTGGAGCGACGGATTATCGATGGCTTCTTGGCGGAGATATGGATGGAGGATTGATTATTGAGACAGGGAGCGTTGTTGGTGATGGGGGTTGGGAGGTAGGAAGTCTGGATGTAGCGAATCTGGGGGCGAGACTTTATTCTATTCGGCAGGCGAGCCTGGGTCATTATCGGAATATTGTGGAAACGGTTGGGTTAGTTGTGCCTCAGTTGGAGGATTTTGTCTTGCGCGGTGATCTTGAAGGAGAAATAGAATGGGGATGGCGCGAAAAAGGCGTGGGGGTTGATTGGGATGTTCGCTCCCTTTCCGGGGGGACTCTTCGCTTTATTGGACTGGCCACCCTTTTATTGCAGCCGAATCTTCCTGCGGCAATCATTTTAGACGAACCGGAGCTCGGGCTTCATCCGTATGCGATCAGACTGCTGGCCGGGATGTTGCAGGAGGCTTCGCTGAAGAGCCAGATCTTCGTGGCAACTCAATCAGTGACTCTGGTCAATCAACTTGAAGCGGAAGATATTATCGTTGTGGATCGCGAGCAGAAGAGGTCGTTGTTCCGGCGGCTTCGTTCTGAGGATTATAACCACTGGCTGGAGGATTATAGCCTCGGCGATTTGTGGGAAAAAAACATTCTGGGTGGGCGGCCGTCCTATGAAGGCGGCTAACTAGTAGTGCCTGTCCCCTAATGAATCTTTTGATGGTGTTGGTTTTCTTGGGGGAAATCCTTGACAATGGGTTGTTATAAAGATAAAAATAGTAGTTGAGGTGAAATTTTTGTCTGGCCGGCGCAAGAAATGGGTCGGGCGGATGTAATCGAGGTGAAACTCATAGATGGCGAAAATCTATATTTCTTCGACATTCAAGGATTTAATAAAGCAACGAAGGGCTGCTGCTCAAGCGGTCGAGGAGCTTGGGCACGAAGCGGTCTGCATGGAGAAATACGTTACTTCTAGCGTGCGGCCCCTCGACAAATGCCTCGATGATGTGCGCGGTTGCGACGCTTTCATCGGTATCTTCGCCTGGAGATACGGCTCGATCCCCAAGGGCCACAAAAAGAGCATCACCCACCTGGAATACGAAGAAGCTCGCAAGAAAGGCATCCCCTGCCTGATTTTTCTTCTAGATGAGCATGCTCCCTGGCCTGTCAGATTGGTGGCAAAAGGCGCGGAGCGACAAAAGATCGACGCCCTTCGGGCTGAACTGCAAGAAGATTTCCTGGTCAGTATTTTCGAAGATACAGATCATCTCTCAAAACTAGTTAAAAAAGCCATCACTACGCTCAATCCGAAAATTGCTCCAGATCCTCCTCCCAATGTAGAGGAACTAATCCCTCCACAACCGACTCCTCCTCCAAGCCCCCCTATCAAGATTTCCCCCCGCCGTCTGGCAATTATCCTTCTTGCCGGTATCGCACTATTCCTCTTCCTGAACTTTGCCCTTCCCGCAATCCTGGTCTCCGATAACAACAAGGTTGGCATTCCCCTTGAGGCATCACCACAGCAAAAAAGAGAAATCCCGAGGATAGATAAAGTTGATGATCCCAAAAAGGGAAAGCAGAAGGGCGTTGACAAGAAAAACGGGGGTGCTGCTTCTGATGTACCGTCAAAAAAAGTAGATATTCCAAAACCAAAAGACACAAAAAAAATTCAAAAGGAAATACCAACCACTACCTCAAAGCAGTCTACCCAAGAGAAAAGAACGAAACCACCGGATTCAATTGAAAATAACGTAAAAAAAAGCGACAGAAGAGATGAGATACCTAATGCTGTAAAAGAAGTGGAGAACAGAGGAATTAAAACGAAGAAAAATTCCAAAGGTCATTGGGAAGCGGACTTCGGAGACGGGATTGTCATGATCTATATCCCGGCGGGTGAGTTTACGATGGGTTCAAATAAAGGAGAATATAATGAAACACCGGTTCATTCGGTCTATCTAGATGGATACTGGATCGGTAAAACTGAAGTGACTGTCGGTCAATACATGAAATTTGTTGAAGAGACAAAATCTTATTATCCTGAGTGGAAGAATTCCAGTTCGATTTTTTATAGAATAATGGGCGAGGCCCTAGCAGGGAAAGATTATCCAATTGTGGGTATTTCTTGGAAGGGTGCCACTGCTTATTGTGAGTGGTTGTCCAAGAGATTAAACTCATCATTTTTTCTTCCCACTGAAGCCCAATGGGAAAAAGCCGCTAGGGGAACTGACGGCCGCGAATATCCCTGGGGAAAAAGTTCGCCGACTGGTGATCGAGCGAATTTCTATGGTAATACTGATGGTTATAAGTATATGGCTCCGGTGGGATCCTTCCCGAACGGAGCCTCACCCTACGGAGCATTGGATATGGCTGGTAATGTATGGGAGTGGTGTAGGGATAGGTCCCATCGTAATTACTATAAAAATAGCCCCAAGAACAATCCACAAGGGCCTGAGAGTGACGTTTATCGTGTTATGCGTGGCGGTGGTTGGTTCCGTGGTAGTAGCTATTGCCGGTGTGCCTACCGTGGTGAAGGCAATCCTTTCGATCGTGACCGCGACTTCGGGTTCCGCCTTGCCAGGCCTCTTTAAGCCACTTTCCACTCGGTCGCGAAGGTCTAAATCGTCTACGGAGAGTTGGGTGAACGCGGTGCGGCAGCCCGTTGTGAACCCCAAGCGGGCTCGCCGAAAATTGGTCCTCCAGCCAGCCTGAATCCTCGCTTCGACATTCTCCTTTCCCTTTTCGTAATCTTTTTTTCGAACTATCCGAGAAAAGAACCGTACCTGTCCCCTAAAGAATCCCAAAACCGAGAGCTATTTTTTCAAAATAAATCGGCGATGATATGGTTTTTTTTCACTATTTATTAGGTTAGGGTATTTCATATCCGTAGATTTTTTTAAAATTAGTTTGGATGTAATCGTGAGGAAGATCCATTCGGCGTGCTTGGTACTTGTCTACTTTGGGATCGAACACGGGGCAGGCTTCGCTAAAAATATAGTTCTTACCATTATCTTCAATTTTGATATCTTTTAGTCGATCGGAAACACGTATCAGCGGTGAAGGAGAGTAGGACTTCCTGAATGATGTGTGCAGGTAAGATTGGTTTCTTTTTTCTAAAGGGATTTCGAATTCCCTGTATAAACTGTCGGAATCCTTATGTTCATTTTTTAGAACGGAGTTGAGGGTATCGATACCGTTCATGGGCAACAGTTTCCCCAACGGCGTCACAAGAATAATATAATCACAGTGATCCACCAGGATCTTCTTAAATGGCATGTGACCTCGCCCCCGATCGCAGATATGTAGTTTATCAAGGCTTCTATGACATAGAAACCAATTTGAGGTGATGATTCCAATGCTTATGATTTTCCCCTTCGATTTATCTTGCTCATCGAATAGGTCTTTTAAAATTCCCTCGGTAAAATCTCCAGTAGTAGCTCTTTGTTGATTAAGAGGTTGACCTCCGATCAGGTTAAAATCGGTTTCCGATAATTTGTTTTTTTTGAGGGGAGGGGTTCGGTGAATTTCATCGATTCCCGCAAGGTTGTTAGTGTAAAAGACAAAATTATGCGAATCGTTGGCTTTCCCTGAAATTCCATAGCGAATGAGACAAGGGAAAATTGGAGTAATGGTAGTACCGGAGTCCAGGATGATTCTGATTGTTTTGTTGGCTTGACCGTGCTCCCGGTCGATTCTCTGGATAATGCAGGGCAACAGCTCTCTTACTAGAGAATTAGCCAAGTCACTCTTTTCCTCAATAAAGTGATGGGATCGTTTGAAATATTTGTTTTGCTGCCGCACATACCCGAAATATTCAGTAATAATATGAATCCATGCTTCCAACCGGCGAAAGGATTTCCTAAACTCAAACACAAAAGCATATATAAGAAAAAAAATGATGACTCCACTGATTACCAACATTATAGAGTTGAAATCTGTAATTTTAGGTAATATAGTTAAAAATCCGATCACCACCGAGACAAAGGTCAGGAATAGTCCAAGAGACATTCCCCGGAATTTTCTAAAGACCTTTTTCAAACCTTTTGAGACCTGCATTATTAACACCTCCGTATGTTCAATCAACTCTACTCTTTGCACCATCCCAAAATATAAGCAAAAAATTGATATGAGTATAAACTTTTAACAAATAAGAGAACAAAAGTCCACCTAGATCCCCCATCAAGAAATAAAAAAAACCTCGTTGTCCTTGTTGGGAAAATAGGGGACAGGCAACTCGGGTCCTCGATCCCTTTTATAATAAACCTCTCGAACTATCCGGAAATTCCGGATAGTTGCCGGGTAAGACTATCAAATGTTTTCAGGTTTCAGGCGCCTGTCCCTTTCTGCATTGAATTTGAACTGTTTTGTCGCTAAACTCCTTGACAATGGGTTGTTAAAAGGATAAAAATAATAGTGGTGACTAAAGCGAAGCCCGGTCGGCGAGAGCCAATTTCCGGGCAAGAAAATTAGAGGTGAAACTCACAAATGGCGAGAATCTACATCTCATCGACTTACAAAGATCTAATTGAACAACGCAAAACCGCAGCCCAGGTAATTAAATCTCTAGACCATCATGCAGTCTGCATGGAAGATTACGTTACCTCCAGCATAAGACCCCTCGACAAATGCCTCGCCGACGTTCGCAGTTGCGACGTCTTCATCGGCATCTTCGCCTGGAGATACGGCTCGATCCCCAAAGGTCACGATAAAAGCATCACCCACCTGGAATATGAAGAGGCCCGCAAGAAAGGCATCCCCTGCCTCATTTTCCTCCTGGACGAAAACGCCCCCTGGCCGGTCAAACTAGTAGCCAAAGGTCCTGAGCGGCAAAAAATAGACTCTCTCCGCGAAGAGCTCCGGGAAGACCTCCTGGTCAGTTTCTACCAGGATGCATCGGATCTTTCCAATTTGGTTAAAAAAGCCGTAACCACCCTCAACCCATCGACAAACAAAGCAAACCACTTAGAAATTGAAAATAAACATCATATTTTATATGATAGCGATGCGCCTGATGCAGTGAGAAAAGTAGTGCTTGATGGAATTAAAACCTACAAAAACCCCAAAGGCTATTGGGAAGCCGATTTCGGAGACGGGATCATCATGATATATATTCCGGAGGGTGAGTTTTTGATGGGTTCGGATGAAGGGCGTAATGAAAAACCTATTCGTTCGGTCTACCTCGATGGATACTGGATCGGCAAAAATGTAGTCACTGTCGGCCAATACATGAGATTCGCCGAAGAGACAAAATCCCATTATCCTGAATGGAAAGACTCCAATTCGAAACATTACCTGACAATGGGCGAGGCCCTAACAGGGAAAGATTATCCAATCGTGGGTGTTTCCTGGGAAGATGTGGTGGTTTATTGTGAATGGTTGTCCAAAATATTAAAACCGTCATTTTGTCTCCCCACTGAAGCCCAATGGGAAAAAGCCGCCAGGGGAACTGATGGTCGCACATACCCCTGGGGCAATGACCCGCTGATTGGCGACCGTGCGAACATCGCGGACAAACAATGCTATTTGAAAAATTCATTTGGTTGGGAAGACAGAAGCATCGATGATGGCTATGCCTTTACCTCTCCTGTGGGATCCTACCCGCGTGGAGCCTCACCCTATGGCGCGTTGGATATGGCCGGAAATGTATGGGAGTTGTGTCAGGATTGGTATGAAGAGAACTACTATATAAAAAGTTCCAATAAGAATCCCAAAGGGCCTAAGAGTGGCGAGCTCCGTGTTATGCGCGGCGGTAGCTGGTTCGATGGCAGTGATTTTTGCCGGTGTGCCTCCCGTAGTTTCTATCCCCCTGCCCGCCGCGACTGCAGCATCGGGTTCCGCCTTGCCAGGTCTCTTTAAGCCACTTTCCCCTTTGCTCCTTTGCCCCTTGCCATCCGGTCGCGAAGGTCTAAATCGTCTACGGAGAGTTGGGTGAACACGGTGCGACAGCCCGTTGTGAACCCCAGGCGGGCTCGCGGCGGGAATTGATCCTCCGGCTACACATGACCGTGCCTGTCCCCTAGAAAATCTCTTTTTTTGTGGACATCGTGGACCCGGTGGACGTTGTGGACTTGGTGGATGCGGGGGGGGCTAGGATAACTGTGCCGGTTGCTTAAGAAATGCCTAATGAATCGTTTCATAATGATGGTCTTGAACTATCCGGAAATTCCGGATAGTTGGTGGGGCTGACTATAAAAGGGTTTTAGGAAGTGACGCTTTGTTTGGTTAACCGATGTATGTTTTTATTTCCAGGAGAATATCATAGAAATCCGGTTCTTTGCTGTCTATGATTGTAGTCGGCGGATGCTTGTGATGGGGGAAATTGGAAAGATTATGATGGTGGAGTGAGTTGTCATATCGAAACACTAAATCTTTATTTTTAGTTATATACTGGTAACGGTATTTGGGCTTTTCGCGATGTTTGCTGCTCTTTAATTCCGCGAAGTGCAGCTCGCTGTTGTCGTCGAAAACTATTATCCCTTTGATATAGCCTTTGGTATCGCTATAAACTTTTTTGTCTATGCTTTTCTAATTCGGATAGGGTCTGCTTGTCTACTAGTTGCATTTCGTAGATGCCGGCCCACAGCATGAAGTCTTCGCTGTCTTCCATATCTCCTTTACTGTATTTCTCATAAAATTCTTCGGTCGTTAATCCGTATTTCTCTTCGTACTTTTTCAGGTCGATCTCTATATTGATAATTGCGCGTTTAAGTTCGTTTGTGCGGTATTCTATTAATTCCTGGAAAAATACCTCTTGGTCGGAAACCTGCTCCATGATTCGTTTGATTTTTTTTTCGGTCTCAGGTTTGACATTTATCTGTAGATTCAGCATTTTCCCCTCCTGTATCTTCCTATCAGAGTGAAATTTAATTACATCTTAATTATATCTCTAAATTTAAATTAATTCAAATTCAGGGTAAATGACCGTGCCTGTCCCCTTGGGGGAAATTTTGTTTGGTTATTGGGATTTTGGATGATTATTGGGGGTTGGGGCTTGTAATTTATTGGAAAAAATATTACTATTTTATGGTAGACGTATCCCAATGGAAACGAGGTGTCATAATGACTGATGTAAATATTGTGGTCGAAAAACTGAGAGATTTGACCAGCGGCGCAGGTGAGCCTGAGAGCGTCTTTTTTGACGTGATAAAGGAAGTTGCCAATTTTTATTGCGAAGTATTTCAATTGAAGCCGATCGAAGTGGCAATCTTTTTATGTAATGACGAGAAGACTATTCTTTCGTTTGCGCATCCCGAACATCTGGTGAATTCGGGGATGATTCCCGTGAGTTCCAGCGAGGCGATTGTGTCCCAGATTTTCAGAACCCGCCGTTCGTATATCGATAATAACTTTTCCCAGCAGAAGCACTTGTCGATATTCGAATTGATCCCGGTTCCCGGCGGTCAGAACGAACCGATCTGGAAAATGATGGGAACATTGATCACATTGATCGACGACAACATCGGCGTCATCGAGCTATCCCGCCGGGCATCCTCCATGGGAGAAGCGGGCCGGGATTTTACCACCGAAGATCTCGAGTTTTTGAAGATGACGATGATTCAGTTGGCGCCGTTTGTGAAGCGGGTGATGCCGGTAAATTTTAGAGGAAAATTGGTATGAGAGAGCAGTTAAAAAAAATATTATTGGAAAAAAGTGTGATTACCGGAAAGGAGTTTACCCTGTCGTCCGGTAAGACCAGCAACTTTTATGTGGACGCCAGGATTACGACGCTCGATCCCGCCGGCGCTTATTTGTGTGGGAAAATATTTCTGGAGATGTTGAAAGACTACACGGTTGACGCGGTGGGCGGTTATTCCATCGGCGCCGACCCGATTGTCTCCTCCATCGCGGTGTTGAGCTATCAGGCGGGCCGGCCGGTTCCGGCGTTTATTATCCGCAAAGAGGAAAAAACCCACGGCACCCGTAAGGCCATCGAAGGTAACTTTCCCGAAAACGCCGTTGTGGCGATATTCGACGATGTGGTGACCTCCGGCGGTTCTATCCTCAAAGGGGCGAAGCAGGTAGAAGCTCTGGGTGGAAAAGTGGAAGTGATTATGTCGGTGATCGACCGCAATGAAGGCGGCCGCGAAATTATCGAAGGGGCCGGTTATAAATTCCTCTCCATTTTCACCAAAGAGGATTTGCTGTAATCGATTGTTTATAGATTAATGTCTCGAAGCGCCGATAGTGGCGATAATCTTCTCATGAATGCAGGGCACTGAGGCCAGAATCCCCGAATTGTTGGCCAGTGTCTTTCCGGCGCTGAAATCGAGTCTTTTACCGAAAATATCCGATACGACTCCCCCCGCCTCTTCAACGATCAAACTGCCGGCGGCGTGGTCCCAGATTTTCTCTTTGTAGTTTGGGGTTTTGGGGTGCGGGATGCGCAGGTAGATCTCGGCTTTGCCGCCGGAGACCATGCTGTATTTCACCTGGCTGTCCATTTGCACGGGGTCCTGGCCGATGTCGAGGGTCTTGGCGATCTGGAGTTGCATGTCCATGTTACTATGGGCCGAGACATAGCTCTCGACGAAACGCATGTTTTGCGGGTCTTCGATGGAAGAGATGGCGATCTTTTCCGGCTGGCCGGTGTCGCTGTCCAGCATGAAGGAACCTTCGCCCGCGATGGCGTACACCAAACATCCGGTGCGGTTTTCTTGCAACTCGAGATTGGGGCAACCGAGAATTCCGGCTTTGACCCGGCCGTCCTGAATCAGGCCGAGGGCGATGGCGAATTGCTCGCCTCTGAGGAAACCTTTGGTGCCGTCGATGGGGTCGAGGGTCCAGAATGTTCCGTCCGGCTCTTTGCCGCCAAGGTCGATTTTATCGAATAGGTTTTCTGTATTGAGAAAGCCGGCGATCTCTTTGTCTTGATTTATATAATAGTGGATTTTTTCCAATACCGCTTTGTTTTTTTCCTCTTTTAAGGCGGCGGAGTCCTCTTCGGCCACAATGGAGGTGGTGGGGAATGTTTCGTTCAGGAAGTGGCAGACGATGGCTTGCGACAGGAAGTCGGCGATGGTCACCGGGCTTTTGTCCGCTTTGGTGATGGCGTCGTCTGAGGATAGATCTTTTTGGATCAACTTTGTCATCCGCATGGCGGTTTTAACGGCGTGGATGCCTATTTTTAATTCAGTTTCGTACATATTTACCTCTTTGATTTTGGTCTTTCACTATCAGGAAACACCTGGATTAATTTATATTATTCAATGATTGGGGACTGCTGTCAATGGCAAATAAAAAAATTTTGATAAAAAATCAAATGGCCGGCTCCTGGGTCGTGTCGGCAATTGTAGGCTTCTTGAAAAAAAAGTTTTGATTTGCTACTATATTTTTGAGAGAAACTATAATGGAGGAAATCAAATGCTGAAAAAGAAAAAACTCAATCTGGAGAATGTGCGGGTGGAAAGTTTTGTCACCACATTGTCCGAAGATCAGAAAGATGACGCCAAAGGCGGACTGACGGGTAGTCCTTGCGTCACGATTCCCATTTATACTTATTGCTTCGAAACCCAGTGGCCCGATATGCCTTGCTAAGGGGCGCCACGTAAGGGGTAACGCCGGGTTGATATTTGTACCCAATTTGGGGTACTATTGATTCTTGTGAGTATATTTTTGTAGTTGAGGAAAATATGAAAAAAAGAATCACTATGTTGACGCGGTTGTTGGCCCTGGTACTTGCCGTAGGGTTGGTCGCCATTCTGGCGGGCGGATGTAAGAATTCATCCAAATCTCCAGATGGCGACGCCTATGAGAAAGAGATCCAAACATTTCACGAGCAACGGCTGGCGCGGCTAAAAGCCAAAGACGGCTGGCTGAGTTTGGTGGGTTTGTTCTGGTTGGAAGAGGGGGATAATACCTTTGGTAATTCCGACGAAGCCGATTTCGTGTTGGAGATAAAAGATGTGCCGCCTCTTATCGGCGCCTTCGTGTACAAAGAGGGCGAAGTCACGTTCAAAGCGACTGGAGGCGTAGCTGTATCTTCCAGTGAAGAAGCGGCGGTCGGTGAATTACTTCTTCAAACGGATGCAAAAGGGAAGCCAACTGTCCTATCCCATGGTTCCTTGAGCTGGTTCATCATCGAGCGGGGCGACAAAATGGGGGTCCGGGTGCGGGATGCCAAAAGTCCTCGTATCGCGCAGTTGACCCATATCGATTCGTTCCCTATTGATAAAAAATGGCGCGTCGAGGCTAGCTTCAAGAAATATGACTCCCCTCGCTCCATCAAGACCCCCACTGTGTTGGGTACCATCGACGATCAGCCTTCGCCCGGCGAATTGGTGTTCACGGTGAAGGGGAAAGAATTCACATTGCATCCTATCGGCGGCTCCGGCGATTTGTTCATTGTGTTCGGGGATGAGTCCAATACTGTGGAGACTTATGGCGGCGGTCGTTTTTTGACGGTGAAAAAACCGGACGGCGACGGTCGGGCCATTATTGACTTCAACAAGGCCACCAATCCGCCCTGCATGTTTTCGCCATACGCCACCTGCCCCATGCCGCCGCAGGAGAACATCCTTCCGTTCCCGGTGCGGGCGGGGGAAAAAATGGTCGAAGGCCTGGGGCACTAGAGGAATTCCCGTTCGAGCCAGAGTTTCCGGCCGCGGCGGTAGTAGAACACGATGGCGATGATGTTGAGCAGGAAAAAGCCGGCGAACCAGAGGCCAATCTCGACGAACGGCACATCGCGATGCCGGAACGTACTATAGTAGAAGATGAATAGCGGCCGGACAAAATAGAACATACTGCCGATGATGTAGGCGAAGCTCCAGAGCATGTAGGAGATCCCTTGCTTGGTGACCAATAGGTGTTGGGGCGATAGAGGGACGGATTCTTTGATGGAGAGGCCGAAGTAGAGGGCGAACACCGTCAGGAAAAGCACGGTGGGGAGTAAAAACAAAATGCCCGTCACCCGCATGAATGGGTCCAGTTGCAGCGCGATGTCTCCGGTGAAGAACAGGATGAAGCCGATGATGTATTGGGGGACCAGATAGAACATCAATTTGAAGCGGAAGAATTTCCTCTTGTCGTAGGGGGAGGCCATGAGGTGGGAAATCCCCGGTCCCTCCATGGGAATGGCGGTGAATACAAACCTCGATCCCAGGCCCACCACGATAAACGCCGCCATCCCCAGGTTCAGAAAGGCGATAAAGGTTTTGATGGAGGGGTGCGGAAGGGGGATGGATTTAAGATTCAGGATGAACACCACCACCATGGCGCCGATGATGAGCAATTGCGACCATTGGCTGGGGGAACGGCTGAAGGTTTTTATCTCTTTCTGCCACATGGCCCTATAGGCGGAGGGGACAGGCTTGCTCTTCCATTTGGAACGGAAACCGCCGCGGGAACCTTCGCCCAATTTATCCAAAAGGGTGAAATAGAGTTTTTTCTGCAGAATCGCCAATGCGCCGGCCAATACGATGAATGTAATGGCGAATAAACCGGCCACAGTCCAATATTGCTGAATTTCCCCTTTGGCGATATGGGTGAGGCCGCGGGCGATCCAGTAGAAGGGGAAGTAGGCCATGTAGTCGAAATTCATGCCTCCCATGTATTGGAATAGATTATCGATGGAATCGGGATTGATGAGTTGCTCGGGGCGCAGCAGGCGCAAGAAGATGACGATGAAGGAGATGAGGGCGATGGATACCAGCGACAGCACCGGTTGCAGCCGGCGGGCGGAGAAGAAGGTGGGGATGGTGACTCCCAACATGATGCCGATGGCGACGCCGGTGGCCACATAGAGCAGGAACACCAGGGTGGAGGCCAGGATAGCGGTCCAATGAGGGGCGAAATAGTAGTGATACGCGTACAAGGCCGGCATGGAGAAAAATATCACCATAGAGGCGCTGTTTAGTGTAACCTCGAGGCTCTTCCAGGTGAAGACGCGGCCCAACTTCATGGGGGACGCCAGAAGGAGTTGTAGGTCGCGGGATAGGAAAAATATATTCAGGGTGGAGATCAAGGCCGACATGATCAGCATGGAGTACATGGTCAAAAAGACCATCATCAAAATCTTCTCGCTGAGGAACAATTTGAAGGCCATGGGGAATTCTTGTTGATGGTACAGGTAGCCGAACACCCGGGAGAAGAAAAAGCCCAGGGCCGCCAGTATGCCGATGCCCAGGATCAAGAATAGAAAGTATTTCTTTTTATCCGAGCCCTTGATGGAGTTCTTGATACTCTCAAGTCTGATTCTCAGTAAGTGCTTCATGTTCCATCACTGTCTTGAAATAGAATTCTTCGAGGTCTTTGTAACCGGACATGGCCTCGAGGGCCTCGGCGCTGCCTTCGGTCACGATTCGGCCGTTGATGATGATGCCGATGCGGTTGCTCACCTCTTGGGCCAACGATAAGATGTGGGTGGCGAACAGGATGATAGTCCCTTTTTGGGCCACCTCCTTCAGCAGGTTCTTGAATTTCCGCCCCACCAGCGGATCGATGGAGACCATGGGTTCGTCCAGCAGCAATATCTTCGGCTCAACCAACAGAGCCTGGGATATCAACAGCTTCTGCCGGGTGCCGGCGGAATAGGTTTCCACCAATTCATGGCGGTACATCTCGTACTCCAGATGCTTGAAGAAAAAGGTGAACCGTTCGTCGCGGCGATCCCGCGGCACCTTGTAGAGGTCGCAATAGAAGTGGAGGTGCTCCTCGCCGGTGAGCTTGGGATAGACGAACGGATGGTCGGGCACATAGGCGATGGCCCGCTTCACCTCGCTGGAGTTGCGGTTGTACGGGAGTCCGTCCACGATGATATCGCCGCTTTGGTGGGAAATCAATCCCGCCAATATCTTTAATGTCGTTGTTTTTCCGGCGCCGTTGGGACCCAGCAGTCCGTAGACTTCGCCTTTTTCCAATTGGAAGTTGACCCCTTTCAAGGCCTCGCGGCCATTGTAGTTTTTTCTCAGATCCTTAATTATTAACATGGTAGTCCTGTTTTTCTAGCGGTTAATCATCAATTATACATGAGGCTGGCTTTAGATGCCAGCCCTGAGGGATAATTCGGAGATGCGCCTCTCCACTTCCAGCAGATCCAGGTCCCGGAAACGCGGCGGTAGGAAGCGATCGTCGGTGCACTCTTTCACCGCCAGGAGATCCATAAATTCCAGGCGGCCGGTGTGGGCGCTGGGGCGGAATTCTTCCAGGACTTCGGCGATGAGTTGGGGGAGGTTTTTTTTAGTGTCCGCATCCTGCAATTCGTATTCCCGTATGGCTCTTATTAGGAGGCCCTCCATCTCGTTACCGCTCACCGGTTGGTCGAACGTCAATGGCGGTAGCTCTTCGGCTGAAATTTTTATCTTCAATTTGCGGGCCATGGCCAGGAACAGGTCTTTGATCTCCTCTTCGTTCACCGGCGGGAACAAGGGGATGTGGACATCGAGTCTGCCCTGCCGCTTGAGATCCACCTCCAACATGTCGGGCCTGGAGGTGGCGAACATCCAGAAGATTTTGCCGCGGTTGTCGGTGTTGGACATCTCTTTGGCCAGCATGCCGTAAATCCTGCCTGACAGCCCTGAATCGCCGTCGCCGCCGCCCCGTTTACCGGTGGCCTGGTCCGCTTCGTCAACGAACACCACCACCTGGCCGAGGGCGTGGAGGATGTTGAAGATTTTTTCGAGATTGCCTTCTGTGGCCCCCACCCATTTTTCCCTGAAGTTTTTGAGGCGTACAAACGGGATCTTGCACTCGCCGGCGAAGCATTCCACCAAAAATGTTTTGCCTGTGCCGATGCGGCCGGCGATCAGATAGCCCATGGGCAACGCGTTGACCACATTTTTTTTGATCAGTTGGATGTCTTCCCGCAGCCATTTTTTGGCCTCCGTATGGCCGGCCACATCGTCGAGGGTGCGGTCCGATTCGATGAAGTCCAATTTGCCGAACGCCTCTTTTTCGATGATTTCCCGGCGCAAGCGGGTCAGGTATTCCATGGTGATGGTTTCGCCGTTACGAAGGGCCCGTAGAATAATGCTTTTGATGTTAAATTTACTGAGGCCGGTGAGTTTTTCCGCCAGGAGGGCGAGGTCGATGGGGCAATATTTGTCGAAGTTTTTTTCGTCTTTGGCCAGATGACGGAGATAATTCAGGATGCCTTCGGAGTCCGGCAGCTCGATGTGGATTTTCGCGCTATGGGGGTTGTCCACCAATAGGTCGTGCAAGTCCGTCAGGTTTTGGGATAACAGGATGGTGGCGATGTTGGATCCGCTGATTTCCGGGTCCTGGGCCCAGTTCAGGATTTTGATCAGGTTGGAACTGGTGGCGCCGCTCATGTACAATGATTCGCCTTTGGGGGCCACAAAGTTGGCGTAATCGATCACCACGGCGCAAGATTTGCCGATGCCGGCGTCGCTTGTGGATGTGCCGATGTTGGCCAGGGCGTGGATGTAGCGGTCGATGATTTCCAGAGCTTGTTCGGCGGACTTTGGCAGTAGTCCCGGCGAGGCCAGGCTCCGGCCCATGTCCAGCGCGGCGCCGGCATCCGAAGCGAAGCGGGTTTTATGGAATTTATCGAAGATCTTCATGTATTTGAAAAAAAACTCCGCCCCTTTGGCCAGCCGTATGCCCTTGCCCCGGTCATAGAAGATCACCACGTCGAAGGGCTGGAACAATACGTCCGCCAGGTAGCGCTTCAAAGAGTAATACTTTTCGCCTGTATCGTCTGTATAGACGACAAAGTCGTTCAGGTTGCCGGTGAGCAAAAATTGATTGATGGTCTCGGCCCGGAAAATTTCCCGCATGGTTTGGGCCCAACCGGGGAGGCGCGCTTGATTCATGATTTATTCCTTCATTTTTCCCGGGATGGTGGGGGGCGCGAAATCTGTGCGCACAGATTCATCCTCCAGCATGCCGAATAATTCGTTGTGTTCCGACATCCACTGGCTGGTGCCGTGGAGCGATTCCATCACGCCGTCCAGGCGCATCGACAGGAGTTCGGGGTCGTTTTGGACCGAGGTTTCCTCTTTGAGTAGATAGACCTGTTTCTCGATCCGCTCCAGTTCCGACTCCATGACTTTCAGGTTCTCTTCCGCTTTGATGAGATTCTCGCGGCGGCGTTGTTGGATGTCGAGGGTCCCCTGGAGCGAGCGGTGAATCGCGGAATTCGCCTCTTCCCTTGCCAGACGGGTTTCGATATCCGCGATTTCTTTTTCGATGTGCTGGAGCGGGGATTCTTCGATGGTGCGCTTGATATTGATGCGGGAATTGAGGAGTTTGAGAAACATCATTATCAATTGGTTGAGGCTGACATTGCCGATCTGGCCGACACTTGAGAGGATGTCGTTGTCGCGCGTGTTTCTGGAAATTGAGGCGCAGTTTTCCAGCAAACCGCGGTACCGGTTTTGCGAGGCGCGATCGAGACTGCGAACCAGGCGGGCTTGCCTGGTGGACCACTGCTCTTTGTTTTTTTCCAGGTTTTCTCCCTGGATGATTTTCTGGAAATTGGGATTGCCGGCCACAACCCAGAGGTAGATGCTTTCGATGGCGAATCCCAGAAACCAGAAACCGGGATTTTTCAATCCCAGGACCACGCTCAACCCGATAAACATTTTATTGAGGGCGAAATAACCGAGGACGGGGAGTTTGATTTTGCGATTGAACGCCGCTTTGACATAATCGAAAAAATTAAAACTGTGTTTAGCCATGTCAGTCTACCGTTCGCCCTTGTTCTATTATCTGGAAATCCGACGACACCCGTTCCGCCACATCGAGAAATTCTTGACTTTGTTGGGTTTCCAACGGATGAACGCCGGGTTTGGGGATGGGAATATCGAGGTATTCTCTGGCGATCTTTCCAGGTCCCTGGGTGAAAATCCATACCCGGTCGCCCAGATACACCGCTTCGATGATGGAGTGGGTAATCAGGAATACCGTTGCCTGGATTTCGTCCCATAAGTCAACCACCAACCGCTGCATGTCCATACGGGTCGGTTCGTCCAGAGCGGAAAAAGGTTCGTCCATCAGGATGATTTTAGGCTTCAACGACAGGGTTCTGGCCAATGCCACCCGCTGCTGTTGGCCGCCGGATAATTGATGGGGGTATTTGTTCTCGTGTCCTGTGAGTCCCACTTTTTTGATCCAGCCTTCCACCTGCGAGTCGATCTCCTGGCGGGAGAGGCCGAGCTTTTTGCGGTTGATGTCGAGACCGAAGCTGATGTTTCTAAAAACCGTCAGGTGGGGAAAGGAGCTGTATTTTTGAAATACCATGCCCCGGTCTACGCCCGGTCCGGTCACCTGTTCACCCCGCACCAGGATCTCTCCGGTGGTGGGAGGGAATACTTCCTGGAATCCCGCCAGGAGATTGAGGGCGGTTGACTTGCCGCAGCCCGACGGTCCCAGGATTGTGATAAATTCGCCTTTGCCCGGAAGGTCGGGGATGGAGAAGCTCAGGTCTTTGACAGCGACGCATTCCCGGGGGGTACCGGGATTCCACACTTTACTGACATTTTTGAATTCCACTATCGGTGGGTGATCTTGTTTTTGCTCGGTCATTTCTTCACCATGTGTTTGTATGGGAACAGGTAACGGTACAACGCCTGCCACAATTTATCCGTAAAGTATGCGATGATGACGATCACCACCAATACCAGATAGATGTGCTCCCGCGGGCCCCTGCGTTGGGCGATGATGATAATCTGCCCCAGGCCGCGTTCCGCCGCCACCATTTCCGCCAGGATGATGTAGGTCCAGCCCACTCCGAATCCCAACCGCATGGCGTCGATAATTTGCGGGAAGGATATGGGGAGCAGCACGTGTCGGACGATTTGCCAGCGGCTCAGTCCCAGCGTGTAGGCGGTTTGCAGGTAAATGTTGTGAACATCTTCCACCGCGTTGATGGTCAAGGGCAGCAAGTAAATGATAAAGGCCAGCGCCAAAAACATCACCTTTTGCATTTCGTCGATTCCGAATAGACTCATGGTCAGAGGCACCAACGCCGGAATCGGCAGATAGGCGATGAAGACCACCAGCGGATCGAACAGGGCTTTTACCTTACTGAACGAGGCCATGAACAGGCCCAGGGGAAAGGCCACCAAAACCCCCACCAGAAAGCCCATGACGACTCTCAGGGTACTGGCGATGATGCTGCGGGTCAGCTCCGCTTCGAACCACAAGGATTTAAACGACGTGATCACCTCGAATGGCGAAGGTAAGATCAGGGGGGAGAGAATACGCATCTCAGCCTCTCCCCTGGTCAATAACCACCATATCAGAAACAGGGCCGTAATGGGGATTGTTCCCAGGGCGATTTTCAAGGTGGTAGAGACGGGGGTTCTGATTCCCAGCCAGGGGGGCCTGGTCTCAGGCCCCTGTGTCGTTTTTACGTTTACTTTTGATTTAAATAGAACCCATTTCATGTGGCTGCGCTATTGTTCGGGTGGATAAATGGAAATTTCCACCCGCCGGTTCAGCGGCTGGTTCATGGGATCCGCGGGGTCGGCCGGGATATCCCATGCTTTTCCTTCCACCACAAATTTATTGGGATCGAATTTGTATTTTTTGATCAAGGCGTTCTTCACGGCTTTGGCCCGGTCGCCGGACAATTTTTCCACTTCGCTTCTGGGTACCCGCCCTTTCATGGAGCTGTCGGTATGACCGACGATAGCGATGACCGCCCGCTCGTACTGGCCCGCCAGTCTAGCCACTTTCTCCAGTGTGCCGGTGGATGACGGATCGTAGAGGGTGTTGGCGAGGGCATTGCCGAATTCGTCGTGTTGGGGTTCGAAGATATTGGAAGAATTGGGGTAGAAGTTGATGCGGATGGTCTGGGTGATGATGGGTTTTTCGGCGTTGACCTTTTTGTAGGCCATGGGGCTGAAACGGGTGACATATTCGTTTTTACTGTCTTTGAACGTCCCTTTGGCCTCCAGTTTTTTCAGTACCGAGAAGTCCATCACTTCGTCGAAGCGGATGGGGGTGCCGATGAGGTAGAGCTCTTTGTAGACGAAGGTGATGTTTTTCCATGTTCTCTCGAAGTTGGAAGGGGAGTTGGAGTTCAGAAAAAATTCTTTGTTTTCTGCAAAATTGGTGATATGGGCGTCTTCTTGCATGGACTTGACTTCATCCACGCTCATGCCGTAACCGTCGGCCATCCACTGGAAGGCTTTGGCTTTGACAGTGCCGTCTTTCAGCAGGCGCATGCCGTCGAAAATACCGGCTACCAATCCTTCGATAACTTCAGGATGGTCTTTGGCGAAGTCGGCTCTGGCGGCCCAGACATCGGCGATCAGTTTGTTGGCTTCCACTGTGGTGGTGAGGATGCGGGTGCCTTTGACCTTTTCCGGGATGTTGTAGATGTCCGGCGCCCAGGAGACGCACGCGTCGATGGAGGCGTCGGAAACGAACGCGGCTGCCGCTTCGAAAGCTGTGGCCGTGTATTTGTGTTTCACTTCGCCCGGCTGAATGCCGGCGTTCAAGAGCAGGTTGTTGATGAAGTACTGCGAGGGGCTGTTCTGGGCGTACACGATTGTTTTGCCCTTCAGGTCCTTGACATTGGCGATGTGGTTTCTGACGACAATTCCGTCGCCGCCGTTCGACCAGTCGATCTGTTGGTAGATTCTGGGAGCGGTTCGCGAATCCTTCATCAATTCCCCGGTGAAGAGAACCATCATGTCCAGTGTTCCCCATAGTATGTGACTCTCGCCGGAGGCGAACGCGTCTCTGGCGGTCACCGGATCGTCGATGAGTTTTAGATTCACCTTGAATCCGTATTTCTTGTAGAACACACTGTTCTCATTGGGGGCGAAGCCGTTGTTAGCGGCCACGATCGGTAACCAGCCGATCCAGACATTGATGGGAAACTGAACGATTTTTTCGTTATTGTCCCATTTATAGTTACTGGTACCTTTTACGGCCGGGAGTTTCTGTTCCGGCACATATTTGTATTCAGTGACAGTGGTAATCCCGGTGGGATCCTGGGCTTCCGCCCCACCCTGCTGCTGTTTGAATTTGTCTATATCGACTGTCTGCTGGGCGCCTTTGGTTGGGAAGATGGTATCGCGGAAATAATATCCCGCCAATACGATTAATCCGACAATAAATAGAAATATAACAAATTTCCCCAAGGGGGTTGGTCCAACCTTCTCCGACATCATGTCCTCCTTTGCTTACTTTAATTTAAGTCTACACATAACAAAAAATTAAAACTCGTTTATTTTTCCTGCGGGCCCATCTCTTTGGCTGCCGGCTGGGGAGGCGTCTGGGCCTCCGGCGCTTCGGTTGCCGGTGTTTTGAATCCATAGGCGGCTTCAAATTCCGTCAAAGCCATTTCAGCCAGAGCTTCCTGTTCCGCCTCTTTCATTTCGAATTTCTCGGTGTCGATGCTGTCGGCGGCCACACGGGCTTTCCCGGCCGCTTTGTCCCGTCGTTCCTCCAGATAGCCTTCCACCCGGTCAAGGGTATCGCCGCTACCGCCGATCTCTGAAATCATACCTGAGGCCATTTCCTGCAATTCAGCCTGGGCTTCCATCATTTCGGTTTCCGAAATCATTCGTTTCAGTTTGTCGATTTTCGCGGATGCTTCTTTGATCGCTACATCCCTGGATTTGATCAATTTTTTATAGGTTGCTTCCCCTAATTCCAATTGTTCGCGGTTTTCGTCCAATTGGGATTTTACGGTTTGCAATTCCAGGGCCATTTGGCCCGCGATGGAGCGGTTGCCGACCTTGATATTGGCAGCGACTTTCGCTGTCATTTCTTTCTCTTTCCGTTCCAGGGTTTTGATTTGCCGCATGAGACGTTCCACGAATCCGGCGTGAGTGGCCAGGTTGTCGTTGAAAATAGCGATCTGTTTGCGCAAATTCTCTTTTTCCACTTCGATCAGCGCCCGGGGATTGGATTTTTCGATCCCGGAAATAAATAAACCCAGAAAGCCTTTGAAAAGATTCGCGATTCTTCGAAACATGAGTGACCTCCATTATTGCGTGCACTTGAGGGGATGACCCGGATCGCCGCCAGGAATAGCACCCGATGTACAGTATACAGGCCGTTTATCCATTGCTTCCCTTCGCAACAATTTTAACCAATGCTCTATTAATTGTCAAATGATATTTTGGGCATAGTTAGGGGATTAGGCGGGGTTTTCAACCCAATCGTTTTCAGATATAATGATTAGTATGAGACGATTGAACTTTAAGGACCGATGGGTGGTGATTACCGGCGCTTCAGCGGGTTTGGGAGCGGAAATGGCCCGCTATCTGGCAAAAAAGGAAAATGCTAATCTCATTCTGGCGGCACGGCGCAAGGAGAGGATGGAAGCGCTCAAAGAGGAATTGCAGCGGGATGCGGGCGTCGCGGTGGTAGTGGTGGTTGTGGATCTCGCCACCCCCGAAGGATGTGATCTGTTGTTCCGGAAGGCCACCGCTTTGGGGAACATATATGCGGTTGTCAATAACGCGGGTATGACCTCGTATGGGAAAACCCAGGCGGGCGAGATTCCGCTGTATATGAATATCATCGATCTGAATGTGCGGGCGGTGATGAATGTGAGCCTCTTATTTTTGGAATATTTCCAGGCGCACGGCGAGGGCGCGATTCTGAATGTCACCAGCGAGGCCGCCTTCACCCCGACGCCTTACCAAACTGTGTACGCCGCCTCAAAGCATGCGATTCAAAGCTTTAGCGATTGTTTGCGGGTGGAAAACCGGGACGGCGGCGTGACTATCTCCACCTTCGTGCCCGGCGGCATCAACACCGACATGATTACCGACTCCGGGTTATCGGCCAAAATTGACCGCGACAGTTTTGTCAACATGAGCGCCTGCGTTGCGGCCCGCAAGGCGATCAAAGCCTTCAAAAAGGGAAAAGCCATGGAGATTCCCGGACTGATGAACAAGATCAACCATATGTTGATGTGGGCGTTGCCCCGGAGGGTGAAGCTCGGAATGGCCGAACGTTTTTACCGGCTCCCCAATAGTTAGAATAGGTCGCGCCGCCGGGCCACCGGGAGTTCGAGGGCGACGGCGATTTCCCGCAATTTTGATTTAATTTTTTTTATATTGTCCGGTCCCATGCGCAGTAAGTGTTTTTGAGCCGGCTTGAGCCCTTCCAACTCCGGATCTTTATAGGCGAACGAGATGACTTTTTTCTCCAATTCAATCGAGCCCGTGACTATCGGGGTTTTTAAAATCACTTCGAACGCTTTATCCAGGATATCGCGGAATTTTTGTCCGGGGTAGCCCAGCTCGTCGTACGCTTGTTGGAGTAGCGGTTCCAATTGTGGGTAAAGGGTTTTGACCGCCTCTGTCTCGATGGATGACGCCGTTTGCGCCACCCGGTTGTAGCGGCGGTAGGATTTCGAATTCAGGTAATATTTCCCCTCTTTTGCGAAGACCGGGAACTCTTTTTTCGGAGCCATGAATTCCAGGTGGTTGGCGGGACTTTCGCCGGCGGCGATATTATTGGTGACTGCCGCGATGGTGCGGACGAGGTCCTTTGTTTTCAGCCAATGGGCGAAGGATGCGTCGCCGCTAAGATCTTTGGCCAATTCCCGCACCGGTTGGTCACTTTCATTCAATTTCACATTCAGCGGCCCGGACTGTTCTTCGATTTCCACCGGCGTTTCCGGGTTTACGGGTAATGTCTCGATGGGTTGTGTTTTTTCAGACAGAGCTTTCTGTTTCTCGGCGGCGGAGTCCTGTTTTGGGAAGAAAAAAATATATGAAAAAAAACCGATCCCCAGAACAGCGATCACGCTGGCGGCGATAATGACTTTACGGTATGTTTCCATTGCATTCCTCCATGATGGTTCCCCTCTTGTCTTCGTTATTTTACATCTTTACGACGTAAAAAGAAAGGGGTTGGTTGCAACTTTGCCGTTTTAGAGGATTTGTGGTACTATGTGGTTTCAGTATAATGAGATTATAGGCAGGTATTGACGTATGGATTCGAGAGATATCGTTAAAGTGAATGGCGAGTTGTTGCACACGTTTGTGGTCAGGATTCTGGAGAACAACGGTTTTAGCGCGGAGGATTCGGAGATCACCGCCGATGTGCTGCTGGCGGCGGATCGCCGCGGCATCATGTCGCATGGCGTGGCCCGGATGGAGGCCTATACGCGGCGGTTGGAAAACGGACTGATCGCGCCGGACGCGGCAATGAAGATCGTCAAGGAAACCCCGGTGTCGTTGGTGGTTGACGGTGGCGCCGGCATGGGGCACCCAGTGGCCTATCGCAGTATGAAACGATGCATACAAAAGGCCAAATCAGGTTTTATGTGCCTGGCCACCATTCGTAATTCCAACCATTACGGTATCGCCGGATTCTATACTCAAATGGCTCTGGACGAGAATATGATCGGTATTTCCATGACCAATTCCGAATCCCTGGTGGTGCCCACATTCGGTAAAGACGCGTTGTTGGGAACCAACCCTATATCCATCGGCGTACCAGCCAAAAATCGTCGTCCATTCCTGTTGGATATGGCCACCTCCACGGTGCCGGTAGGCAAGGTTGAGGTCTATTCCCGTGCTGAACAAGAAATGCCCGATTGTTGGGCCACGGACGAGACCGGACGCCCGGCCACCGACGCCGCCCTGGTATTGAAAAATCTGAAAGGCGATAAGAAGGGCGGGCTTCTCCCCCTTGGCGGCGCGAAGGAAGAGACCGGAGGCCACAAAGGATACGGCCTGGCGGCAATGGTGGATATTTTTTGCGGTGTGTTCTCTTCCGGTAAGACCGGCACTGATGTGTACGGCGAACCCAATTCTCCGCCGGGGGTGTCCCATTTTGTGGGAGCTATCAATCCCGAGGCGTTTTCGAGCCTCGAGGAGATTGCCGAAAATATGGATCATTATCTGGGCATGCTGCAAAACGCCGGCAAAGGCGCCGGGTATGACCGCATCTACGTGGCGGGTGAAAAAGAATATGAAGCGGAAGAGAGACATCGAGTCACTGTCCCGTTGCAGACGAAAGTGTTTGCCACGTTGAATTCACTGGGTTCCCGTTGGGACCTGAGGCTCGAGGAGGCGTAGATGGCGACGTTAAAGACAACTGGACTGGTAAAAATATACAATAAAATCCCTGTGGTGAATCATGTGGAAATGGAGATCGAATCCGGCGAGATCATCGGCTTGCTGGGCAGAAACGGCGCCGGTAAGACCACCACGTTCTTGATGTTGGCGGGCATTGTCAAACCCGATTCCGGCGAGGTGTATCTGGATGGGGAACCCATCGACCGGCTCCCCTCTTATGAACGGGCGGAGCGGGGGCTTGTATACCTGCCCCAGCAGCACTCGGTCTTTCTCAAAGCGACTGTGTATGAAAATCTCTACCAGATCCTCGAGCTGAGATTGCCTGAGAAAGAGGCCCAAGAGAGGGCGATGTCATTACTGGAGGATTTTGGCCTGGCATATATCAAAGACTCCCGCGCCTTTCAATTGTCCGGCGGTGAAAAACGGAGGTTGGAAATCGCCCGCGCCATGATCATGAATCCACAATTTTTGTTTTTGGACGAGCCTTTCACCGGTATCGATCCCATCACCATCATCGAGATTCAGAAGATCGTCTGGAAGTTGAGAGAGCGGGGTATCGGCATCATCATCACCGATCACAATGTAAAAGACACCTTTAATATAACAGATCGAGTCTATATTATCCACAAAGGCCAAATTCTCACCACCGGCCACCCCGAGGCTGTGATCCAGGAAGAGCAAACCCGGAATCTATTTTTGGGCAAGGACTTCCAGTGGGGCGGCGCCGTGCCTATGGGCGGCTAACCTTACCGCCGCTTATCCAGAGCTTCCAGGAACCGTTCTTTATTTTGCGCGGTGGTATAGGGAATCCGGGGGATGTCGCCGGTTGTATTGTCGGTAATCTTAATCAGCAGAAAACGGGGTCCCGGCTGTTGCCATAGTCGAGGAAGTATCGAACCGGCCTCGCTCTCTGTTTCAGCGATCCTCACCGTGGGATACCCAGCGGCTTTCGCCATCTCTTCGAGGCGCACTTTGTCCGAAATCGTGGGTTGATTGCCGGTGGTGCCGTACACGCCGTTATCAAGTACAATATGCAGCAGGTTGTCCGGTTTGACGGCGCCGATGATCGCCAGATTGCCCAAACCCATCAAGAGGTTGCCGTCTCCATCCAACACCACGACCCTCTCTTCCGGTTGTTGAACCGCGAATCCCAGGCCTGCGGACGAGGCCAATCCCATCGAGCCCACCAGGTAGAAGTTCCTCTGCCTGTCCCTACAATAACAGGATTCCCGGGCCATGGCTCCATTGGCGTGGAATACGAATTCCCGGTCGCCCAATTGAGCGACAACACTATCGATGGCTGTCAATCGGTTCATGTGAGACTCCCTTTTTTTACCAATAAAACATAGGGTTTGAGAGATTGCTGGAGATAGGTCTCGATCTCCTCTATCTCTTTTTGGCCGAGACTTTCTTCTAGAATGGAATAACGAAATCCAAAGGTTTTCAGCAATTCCTCCGTGTGGTCGCCCATAACCTGGTGCTCTTCCCAGCCTTTGTCGGCGGGGCCGCGATAGGTGGCCAGCACCAGGGCCGGGATGTTGTAGATCATATGGATGGAGGCGAACGCCTCCAGGGAGTATCCCAGTCCTGAGTTTTGCATGTAGATGACCGGTAGTTTACCTCCCAGGTAGGCTCCGGCGGCGATACCCACGGCTATGTCTTCCCGCGGCGCCGGCACGTGCAGACTCGAATCCATCGGCGACAGCACATCGATCAATGGGGTCAGGTAAGAACACGGGACTCCGGTGAAAAAATCAAAGCCATTCTCTCTCAATACGTCTAAAAAATCTTCGGCATTCATAATGAGAATTATAGCAGGTTGCCGGCTGTTTTACCAATTAACTGAAATTCAATTGTTTGATCTTTTCGTCCACCAGGGCCAGGAATTCGCTGATGTCCCGGTTGCGCAGCGATTCGTCTTTAATGATTTCCCCCGCGTCCCGGCGTGCCTGGGCAAACATATCATAGTTGCGGCGGGGGTCTCCCAGTTTGAAATCCAGATAGCCCGATTGTTGCGAGCCGGGGATCACGCCTCCACCCCGCATTTTTAAATCCATCTCCGCTATTTTAAAACCGTCGGTGGTGCCGGCAATGGTGTCGAGCCGTTTTTTGCCCTTGTCTGTGGTCCGTTGCGACGGGATCAAATAGCAATAGGACTGGCTGTCGCCGCGGCCCACCCGGCCCCTCAATTGATGGAGCTGGGCCATCCCGTAGCGGTCCGCGTTTTCGATCACCATGATGGTGGCGTCCTTTACATCGATGCCTACCTCGATGACGGTTGTGGCCAACAATACCTGGATCTCCCCATTTGAGAATTGTCTCAGGATTTCGTCCTTTTTCTGGACAGACGTTCGGCCGGTCACGATCCCGATTGCGGCCGGAAGCATGGTCTCCCGGACAAAATCCGCCTCTTCCTCGATGGAGCGCAATTGGGAGAAGAATTCCGACGGCTCGATCAGCGGTAGTACAATATAGGCTTTCTCTCCTTGTTGGATGCGGCGGCTCAACCAATTGTAGAATTCATCCCGCCGGGGGCAGCCGATAATCTTGGTTTTGATTGTCAAGCGGCCCTGGGGTTTGGTTTTAATCGTAGAGAGGGATAGGTCGTTGTAGAGGGATAGCACCAGGGTTCGTGGAATCGGAGTGGCGGTGGTCACCAATAGATCGACCGCCCGTCCTTTGTAATAGAGCGCCGCCCGTTGGGACACACCGAAGCGGTGTTGCTCGTCGATCACGATCATCGAGAGATTGGCGAACTTCACATTGTCGCTAAAAAGCGCGTGAGTGCCGAACACAACCTTGATGTCCCCGCTCTCGAGCCGCCGATGAATATCCGATTTTTGTTTGGCTGTCATGGAGCCGGTCAGTAATTCGATCTCCCCATCGGCGAAGCAGGCCTGCGCATTTTGAAAGTGTTGGGCCGCCAGGAGTTCGGTGGGCGCCAGAAACGCTCCCTGGTAACCGTTGGCAATAGCCAATTGCAATGCCAAAAACGAGACAATGGTCTTGCCGCTGCCTACGTCGCCCTGAAGCAGACGCTGCATAGCCGACGGGCTCTGCAAATCCCCGACGATATCATCCAACGCTGCTATCTGATCCTGTGTCAATTGAAACCGAAGGGTGGATGTCAGTTTTTCCAATGTGCCGGCGGGGATGTGATAGGGATGAACGCGGGGCACCTGCCGGAAGTGGCTGCGCAATGTTTGCAGTTCCAATTGGAAATAGAGAAATTCTTGATATATGAAACGATTCTTAAGCGCTTCAATAGCATCTTCATCAAAGGCTGCGGGGAAATGAATCGCCTGAAGCGTTTGCGCCGCCGGGAGGAAGTTATGCTTCGACGCCAATTGCTCCGGGAGCGATTCCGGGGAATCCTGAAGGGCGCTGAAAATGTTTGTCATGATTTTGCGTAAGGTGCCGGATTTCAGATTGCCGATAGAAGGATAATTGGGGACCACCGGGTGGCCGGAAATCTCTTCGAACATCACGGGATTCACCAATTGCCAAATATCCCCCCGCTGTTCCATCTTGCCGAAGCAATACAATTGCTTGCCCTTTCTCAGTTGGTTCTTCAGATAAGGGCGGTTGAAGAACACCACTTGCAAGTCGATTCCGTTCATGACGGCATCGATCCGCAACACAGACAAGCGTCTCCGGTAGTTGCGGGAGAGGTTGTAGCGTTGCACCTCGACGGCGTAGATGTGTTCGCCCGCTTCCACTGATTGGGCCAGGTTGGAGAAGTCGATGTAGGTGATTGGGAAGCGCAGCGATAAATCAAGGACCTTGAAAATTCCGTTGTCCCCTAATAATTGTGCGTATTTTTCCCCAATACCTTTGACTGCTGTGATTGGGGAATCGAGTGTCAGCGGCAATTAATAGAAGAGGGTAATCTTGCTATATTCGATCTTCACATCTTTCATACCCGGCATCAGCGAAAACCAGTCGAACATCGATTTTTGCACCTTGAAGTCTGTTTGGGCGGCGCCGAATGCTTCATCGAGGATTTCCGGCGAGAAATTGGTGCCGTTGATGCGGATGTTTTCAAAGATATAGCGCATCCGGCGGTTATCCGTCTCTACGCTGCCGCTGAATTCCAACTCGAAATCTTTTAAAAAAGAGGGGACCTTCTCATATTTTTCCCCCGTCAATTTTACCTTGAGAGTTCCAGAGACCAGGTTCTCTTTGTCGAGTCTCAACTCGATGAATTTCACTTCCGGAGCGTAGTTTTTAAGGTAAATCAAATTCAAGTAAGAATTCAATTCCTGTTGGGTAAACGTGACTTTCCTCAAGAATGGAACCTTGCGATGATTTTTCGCAACTTTTTTCATGAAGGCGTCGATTTTCATCGCCTTTTCGATAGAAAAATCCGCAGCTCCGAGGGAGCACACTAAAAACACCAGTATTAGAGCCCAAATAATTTGTTTCATTGTACTATTATAACGCGCCTATTTTCTATTTTCAATTTATTCTCAAAGAACAAACGAACCGCTGCGGAAAAGATCTGATGCTCTTGCTCCAGAATGCGGGCGCCCAGAGTCTCTTCGGTATCGCCGGCTTTTACCTCGACGCACCGCTGCAGAACGATCGGGCCGGTATCCATGCCGCCGTCCACAAAATGGACGGTGCAACCACTCACCCGGACACCGTGGTCCACCGCTTGTTTCTGGGCGTGTAAGCCCGGAAACGACGGCAACAGCGCCGGATGGATATTCATGATCCGGTTGGAGTAGGCTTCCAATAAACAATTGCCCACCATCCTCATGTACCCCGCCAGGCAGACCAATTGGATATTCCGTTCTTTTAATAGCTCCACGACGCGGCCTTCGTAGTCGTCTTTCGATTGAAATGTCCGGGGGGAAACATGGAAGGCTTCGATGCCGGCGTCGCGGGCCTTTTGCAGACCGGGGGCCGATTTTTTGTCGCTGATGACAACGATGATTTCGTAATTCGAACCGGGACGCGACGATGCCTGTTGCAACGCTTCGAAGTTTGATCCGCGACCGGATAATAAAACGGCGACTCTTCCCTTTTGTTTCATGGTGATTGTTTGTTGAGAAAAAAGAATGCCGAAGGGGGGACTCGAACCCCCACAGGAATACTCCCACAAGTACCTGAAACTTGCGTGTCTACCAATTCCACCACTTCGGCGAGTTAAGGTGTATTTATAATTCATATCGCTGTGTTTGTCAAGAGGCAAAGCGTCGCTGTGTATATTTTGGAGCTGATATTCGCGATTGAATTAATACCAGTTATATGCTATAAGGACTTATGATTGAAGAACGGAAAACTTTACTGGTATTGAATCCCGCCGCCGGCAAAGGGCGGGGTAAAAAACTTGCCGGCGGTGTCCTGGAGCAATTGAAGAAATCGATGAAACACGTCGATTTTACTGTATCCACTACCCCCAAGCATCTATTCGAAATTGGCAAGGGCGCGGTTGAGAAGGGATACCGGCGTATTGTCTCCATTGGCGGCGACGGCACTCCCTTTGAATTGATCAACGGTCTCTATGATGAGGGCAAACCAGCGGAACATGTCGAGTTGGGAATGATCCCGGCGGGGACAGGCAACTCGTTTTTACGGGATTTTGTCGAAGTGTCGGCCCCGGACATTGTACGCCGGATGCTGGAGGGAGAAAAGCGCCGGGTTGACCTGGTGGAGTTTTCCTTTCTACAGGACGGAAAAACTGTCAGAAAATATTTTCATAATATATTGGGATTGGGGCTGATTGCCGATGTCCTGAAGCTCACCAATGAGAGATTGAAACCCTTCGGCCCGTTGGGTTATAGTCTGGCGGTGATGATCCGCTTGTTCAAAGGCATGGCCAACCGGCTCGCCATTACAGTGGACGGCGTGACCCATGAATTGGAAAACAGCGCGTTGGTGATTTCCAACTCCAAATACACCGGCGGCGCCATGAAAATCGCGCCTATGGCGGAAACAGCGGACGGCAAAGTGGATATGGTGGTGTTCGACCGGGTGAACCGGCGGGATATTGTCAGTATTTTTGCCAATATTTTTAAAGGGACTCATGTGGACCATCCCAAAGTCAGGATATTCAGCGGCTCCGAAATGGTGATCCATACCGAGCCGGAAGAGTTGCTGATGGCGGATGGAGAGCTGTTGGGGTTTACGCCGATGACATTGAAGGTGCTGCCCGGAGAATTGACTGTACTAGTGTAACATGAAAAAAATGATAGAAAGCCTCGTTTCGATCCGGATCTGGTTGTCCGGAGTTTTGTTCCTGGTGTTGGGATCCGCTTCGATGTTGTTGATCGGCATTTTTCATCGCGGGAATGCTCTTGACCGGGCGCTGAAATTTTGGTGCCGGTTGATTGTGCGCGCTTCAGGTATCCGGGTGACGGTCAAAGGTCTGGAAAATATCGACCCGGAAAGGCAATATGTCATCATGATGAATCATGTGAATATGTTTGACGGTATGATTTCGAACGGCTTTTTCCCCGGTAAAGCGCGGGGCATTGAAGAGGAAAGCCATTTCAAATGGCCGGTGTACGGCTGGTTGGTGAGAGGTCTCGGTAATGTCCCCATCAACCGCAAAAATGGCCGCCGCGCTCTCGATAGTCTTCGCAAAGCAGGAGAAATTATGCGGGAGCGCAAAGATTTCTCGTTTATTATTTTCCCCGAAGGCACCCGGACCCTGGACGGAAAACTCAAAAAATTCAAAAAAGGCGGATTTTTGTTGGCTGTCGAATCAGGGCTGGATATTCTGCCCGCGATTCAAGTGGGGGGGTATTCCATCAAAAAGAAGATTCACTGGCTCATCCGGCCCGGACAGATGGAAGTGATTTTTGAAAAACCGCTTCAAACTAAAGGTTTGAACCGCGAATCCATCCCTCAATTGGTTGATTCCGTCATCGATGTGTTCCACAATTACGTGGATTGATGTGGACCTGAAAAAACTCTTGTAATCTTATAAATAGAATTGACAAAAGGGGGGATTCGCGTTACATTATCCCACTATTTCAAATAGTTTGGCAGGAGGACTTAAATGATCATTTTAGACGGATATTCATTGACAATCCCGGACGTCATCGCTGTGTGCAAAGACTTCGAAGAGGTCCGGATCGCGGAAAGTTGTTTTGATAAAATAAATAAATCACGCGAATTTGTTGAAAAAATATTAGCTGAAAACAGGGTTGTGTACGGCATCACCACCGGCGTCGGCGAATTGGCCAATACATTGATCTCACCCGAAGAATCTGAAAAACTCCAATTAAATCTGATTCGTAGCCATTCGGTTGGGGTTGGCGATCCTTTGAGTGAAGAGGTTGTGCGGGGCATGATGGTTCTCAGGGCCAACGCCCTGGTGCAAGGACATTCGGGAGCGCGGTTGGAGCTGATCGAATTTCTCGTTGAAATGTTGAATCAGCGAATCTATCCTTACATTCCCGAGCAGGGATCGGTGGGAGCCAGCGGCGATCTGGCGCCGCTGTCGCATCTGGCGTTGGCAATGATCGGCGAAGGAGAATGCCTCGTTGACGGCAAGCGGGTAGTGGCCGCCGATGCGTTGGAAGAGAAGGGATTGAGCCCTGTGGTATTGTTGTGTAAAGAAGGACTGGCTCTGATTAACGGCACGCAAGTGATGGGATCCATCGGCTGTTTGGTGGTGGCGGAGGCGGAGCTTCTGCTCAAGAACGCCCAGATCGCAGGCTCTATGAGTCTCGAGGCGTTACGAGGAACCGCCCGCGCGTTTGATGAAAAGATCCACAAGCTGAGACCCTATGCCGGACAATTAAAAGTGGCCGCCAATATCCGCAAGTTGGTGGAAGGGAGCGGCATCATCTCGTCTCATACCAATTGCGAAAAAGTACAGGACGCGTACACGCTCCGTTGTATCCCCCAGGTCTATGGGGCCATTATCGATACCATCGAATACGCCAAAAAAGTTCTCACCATCGAGATCAATTCGGTGACCGACAATCCATTGATTTTCCCGGACGAGGAAGAGGTCATTTCCGGCGGCAATTTTCATGGCGAACCGCTGGCCTTTATCATGGACTTTCTTGGGATTGCCCTTTCCGAAATCGCCAACATCTCGGAGAGGACGGTTGACCGGTTGGTAAATCCCCATATCAGCGGTTTGCCTCCGTTTTTGTCCCCCAAGAGCGGTCTCAATTCCGGTTTTATGATCGCCCAATACACCGCCGCCGCATTGGTGTCGGAAAATAAAGTGTTGGCCCATCCATCGAGCGTCGATTCGATTCCCACCTCCGCCGGCCAGGAAGATCACGTCAGTATGGGAACCATCGGCGCCCGCAACGCCATCAAGATCATCAAGAATGTCGAACAGGTGTTGGCCATTGAAATGATGTGCGCTGCCCAGGGGATTGATTTTGTCCCCCAGGAGCCGGGCAAAGGCACATCCGTGGCTCATCAAGCCATTCGCCGCTTTGTAAAAGAACTGGAAGACGACCGCATACTCTACAAAGATATCGAAACCGTTCGAAACATGGTGGTGTCCGGCGATGTGGTGCGGGATGTCGAAGCCGCAGTCGGTAGTTTGTCCTGATATAATCGGGTAGCCGGGATGGTCTACAACCCTATCCCGGTTGCATACAACTTTAGTGCCATGTTTTTAAAATCAGTTTAATACCAAAAATACAACTTTTGACCGTTGCAACTATTTTCTGAAAAAATTATCATACTATCTTGTACTTTGTAGGTAGTGTATTTGCCCAATATGCGAGTCCCTGCAAAAAGGAAGCTATATATTTAATGAAAATTATGCCCGAATGCCCGGCCTTATGGCCATTATTTTCATCATCCGCATTTAAACGTAACGAGAGAACTATAAAATCCGATAGGAGGTAACATGAAAAAGCTTTGTATCTTTTTGAGCATTGTTTGTTTAGCAATGTTTTTGACCACTTCCCTGGTGGCGAAAGTCCAGGTTGGTGACGTAGTAAACGAAAAATTTGAAACTCCCCACCCCTACAACACAGGCGTAGCACAGGAAAAAGTTATCTATTGGCCCAATGCCAGTTACATTTCAGTTCATTTCAGCCAGTTTGATTTGGCTCCCGGCGATTTTGTCACCGTGTCCAATCCTGCCGGTGATGTTCTTTACAAATATGACGGTAAGGGTAAAGAAGTTCGCGGCGGCGCCGATACACTGAGCACGTTCTGGGCATCCCATATCCCGGGCGACATCGCCATCGTGAAACTCATCAGCCACAATCCCAAAGCCGGTTTTGGTTTTGAAATCGACAAATGGGTCCATGGTTATGAAAGAGAAATCGTAACTGCGGCCTTTGATAATCTGGAACCTCTGGAAGGCGAAATCGACCTCGAATCCATCTGCGGTATCAACGACAAAGAGTGGGCCAAATGTTACGAAGGCACCACCATGTATGACAAGTCCAAAGCCGTATGCCGTCTGTTGATCGGTGGTCAGTACGCTTGTACCGGTTGGTTAATCGGTAGTGAAGGTCATGTGATGACCAACAATCATTGTATCGAAAACCAGACCGACGCCAGCAACACCGATTTCGAATTCATGGCGGAAGGCGACACATGCGCCACCAACTGCTCCAGTTGGTTTGCTTGTCCGGGTACAGTCGAAGCTGCCTCCGGTACACTGGTACAGACCGACACGGCTCTTGACTTCTCCCTGGTTATGCTTCCCACCAACGTGACCGGAACCTATGGTTACTTCCAGTTGCGCGACACCCTGCCGATTGTAAACGAAAGAATCTACATCCCGCAGCATCCGAGCGCATATGGTAAACAGATCGCCGTGTACAGCACCGATTCTACCGATGCTTCCGGCTATTGCGAAATCTACACCCAGAGCACCACTCCGTGCACCGGCGGCCCTGGCGACATCGGCTATTTCGCCGATACCGAAGGTGGAAGTTCCGGTTCTCCGGTTCTGGCTTACAGCGACCACCTGGTGGTTTCGTTGCATCATTGCGCCGCTTGCCCGAATAGAGGCGTACCGATTCCCTCAATCATCACTGCCCTGGGTTCCAATCTTCCCGCCAATGCAGTCGGCAACCAGATCCCGGTTGATCCGCCGGCCGCACCTACCGCGCTCAGCGCCAATGCCGTGGCCTGCGATCAGGTCAATCTGGCCTGGACCGATAATGCCGATGACGAATCTTCCTTCGTGATCGAAAGAAGCACCGATGGTTCCAACTACTCCATCCTGGCCTCCGTAGGCGCCAATGTCACCGCTTATGCAGACACCGCCGCCGCCGGCGATACCACCTATTACTACAAGGTAAAAGCCACCAATAGCGGTGGATCATCCGCGTACACCAATGTAGCCAACGCCACCACCACCACCTGCCCGGTCACACCTCCGGCAGCTCCGACTCTTAACACTGTCGAAGCCAAAAAACGTAGATTGAACCTTTATTGGACCGATAATTCCAACAACGAGAACGGCTTCTATATCTATGGAGGACTCACCAGCACCAATCTGGACCTGATCGCCACTGTCGGCGCCAACACCACTTATTATGCCAATGTCGGCCTCGTAAGCGGAGTCACCTATTTTTACAAAGTATGTGCCTTTAACAACGACGGCGAAGCTTGCTCCAACGTTGTTTCCGGTACCGCAAAATAAACTGGACAATACTTAATAACCTATAATGATGGGGCGGATCTATCAACGATCCGCTCCTTTACTTTTCAGAAACATTTCCGCGACATTTACAATAGTAGAATTACCTGGAGGGGATGCGGTTCTCACCGTGTCCCCTTCAATTCCTTCAATTCCTTCAATTTTTAACCCAGGTCTTGTCAAACCGTTTGTCACGGCTTTTCCGACAACCTCCCGATCATATTTATATCCTTCCGCGTATAAGGATGTGACAAATTGATTGTGCGGTCGTCCTTTCCGGTAATCCGGTTCCCCTGGCGGATGAGTGAGATATGTTTCGATCATACCTGCGGGCATTGCCACATTCAAGACCGCGTGGTAGAAAATCTTGCGGCGGCTCCTGTAAATTGACGAGCCCAGAATCTTTCTATCCCCAATAGCGATATCCGACATTCCCCTATAACCAATACGTTCCACTCCCAGAGATTTGAGACTCTCAATCACCCGTTGGTTGAAGTATGAAAAATAAATTAATGGCGAGCGGAAGCCGGATTCGTTCAGGATGGCGGAGATGACCAGAGTGTTGGGCGATAGTATCACTGCTTCTCCCCCCGAAGGGCGTCTGAATACAGGGATGTTGTCTCGAATCACCGCTTCAGGGTGAATCGATTGCTCGACGTTGTTGCTCTGTCCCAGCACGATGCTTAATTCGTCCGGATACCAGACCATTGTCCCGCCGGAATGATCGTCTCCCCGCAGCAATTGTGCGTCCGGGAGATCATACTCCCGGATTGTGATCCGATCCATCCTACTTCAAATATGAACCGGTTGGTCGAACGCGTCGAAACCGGCTTCCATGTAGATCTCCGAGACGGTGGGGTGGGCGTGGATGGTTTGGGCCACATCGTAGATGGTCCCTTCCATCGTCATTAACAGCGCTGCCTCCGAGATCATGTCGGTGGCGTGCTCCGCCACGATCTGAACCCCCAACACCTCGCCGTATTTTTTGTCCGACAACATGCGGATGAAACCGTCGATGTGCCCTTCGATCAATGCCTTGCTGTTGGCGGACAGCGGGAACTCATTGACTTTGTATGGGATGTCCAGTCGCTTGATTTCAGCCTCTGTCATCCCCACCTGGGCAATCTCCGGATAGGTGTAGACGTTCAACGGATAGGCGCTGAAGTCGAAGGGCTTCTGGATGCCGTTGATCACGTTCACCGCGTGCAAACCCTGGGCCGACGCTGTGTGCGCCAAATTGCAGCGGCCGTTCACATCACCCACCGCGAAGATGCCGTCGATGGAAGTGCGCAGGAATTCATCCACTTTTATGAAGCCTTCGTCCAGAGCGAATGGTTCGCCTGATTCAGGAATCACCGCCTTCCGTTCCGACGCATTGATGATTCTATCGCAAGGGATCCGGCGGTCCGCCGCCAGTAGAGCTCCATCCTCATAACCGGTGATCTCATGCAGATCGAACATCTCGATCTTCGCCTTCTTGAACATTTTGGCAATGTGAGACGAAATTCTGGAATCCAACCGGGGAGCCAAATACGGATCCGGGACCGCCAGCTTGACCTCTTTGCCCACCAAATTGAAAAATTGCGCCAATTCTATGGCGTGGGGGCCATTGCCCGCCACCACCGGTCGCTCCGGTAATGTCGTCATATCCAGGAATTCCTCGATTCCGGCCGCCAGTTCTTTCGGCGCCGGGAGATTGAGGGCCAACGGCCGCGATCCGGTTGCGATGATGATGTGTTTTGTGTCCAGCAAGCGGTTTGCGACACTAACTGAGTTGCGATTGTTGATGGCGGCGAATCCTTCTACAATTTCCACCCCGTTTTTCTTCAACAAGTAACCGATCCCTTTGGTCAACCGTTTGACAATTCTCTCGGATCGTTTGCGGGCGGTTTGCCAATTAAATGTCACTTGATTTATATCAATACCGTCCACTCCGAAGGCGGCGGCCTCTGTCACCATTTGAAACCTCTTGGCGCTTTCCAGGATCGATTTGGTGGGGACACACCCCCAGTTCAAGCACATTCCCCCAATGGCGGACGCTTCTACCAGAGCGGTTTTCAATCCGCTCTGCCCGGCCCGGATGGCGGCGACATAACCGCCGGGACCCGCGCCAATTATTACTACGTCATAGGCCATCATTCCTCCTATTTTGCCTGTCCCCTTTTTCGGGCATCAGGTCAACAGCAGCGATACCGGGTCGTTTAAAAAACCCATAACCGTCAGCAAAAACCGGGCCGCGTCCCCGCCGTCCACAATGCGGTGATCTACCGATAGGGACAAGGGCAGTACATTCCCTACCGCCACTTCATTGTCTTTTACCACCGGAACCTTCATGATGCGCCCGATGCCTAGAATCCCCGCTTGCGGATAATTGATCACCGGCACGCCGAATGTTCCGGCGATGGAGCCGTAGTTGGTGATGGTGAATGTACCGTCCTTGATATCTTCCAACGTCAACGTCCGGTCCCGGGCTTTGCCGGCGATCTCCACGACTTTCCGCGCCAATTGCCGGATAGACAAGCGGTCCGCGTCCCGTATCACCGGCACCACCAGACCTTCTTCAGTATCCACGGCGATACCGATGTTGTAATATTTTTTCAACAGCATGCGGCCGGCTTCCAGATCCATCTCGGAGTTGAGGGTAGGATGTTTTGCCAACGCCAGGGCAACCGCTTTGAGGATAAAGGCCATATAGGTCAGCTTGATACCCTCTGCCGCCGCCTGCTCTTTGTGACGGTTTCGCAATTGAATCAACTCCGAGACCTCCACCTCTTCAAACGCTGTCATATGGGCCGTCGATTGTTTGGAGCGGAGCATGTTGCGGGCGATGGCCTTGCGGATTTGGGTGAGAGGTTGGTAATCGATCCTGGGTTCTTCCGGCGCCTTCTCCCTGGCTGTTGTTTTCACCGTACCCTTTTGGAGACTTTCGTAGTAGAGCTGGATGTCCTTTTTGGTTACCCGCCGGTTGGGGCCTGTCCCCGGAATTTTATCGACGGCCAATCCCAGATCTTTGGCCATGGCGCGGGCAACCGGAGTGGCCAACGCTTTGCGTGGTTTTTCCAAAAACGGTTCAGCGGGTTCCGGAATCCCCTCGTCACTGGAGGGAAGCAGGGCCGCGTCGCCGGCCACCTCTATCGTGCCGACAACGCCGAATCCTTTCTCTTCGACCACCTCTTGTCGCGGCGGGGCCGGCTTTTCGAGCGCGAGCTTTTGGGCGTCGGCGCCTTCCACTCCCTCGATATCGAGCTCCACCAGAGGATCTTCCACATTGATGACCTCGCCCTCTTTGCCGAACACAGTCACGATTACGCCATCCTTCGGCGACGGGATATCGGTGACCACTTTATCCGTTTCCATTTTTACCAGTGGGTCGCCGGATTTGACATTCGTCCCTTTTTTGACATGCCACTGCAGGATTTTCCCCTCGCTGATTCCCTCCCCGATATCAGGAAATCTAAATATAAACCTCATTGTTCTCTCCTTTTTCCCCGTTTCTCTGGTTAATAGTCGTTGAGATTCTTCATTTCATAAAAAATCCGCTCGGGACTGTGGAAGTAAAAATGCTCGCCTTTCGGCAACGGAGGCACAGTGTCAAATCCACTGAGGCGGGTGGGCGGGGCCTCCAAACTGAGGAAGGCCTCTTCGTTGGCGATTGCCATCAATTCAGCCCCCACTCCAAAACTAGCGGGACCTTCAGTCACCACTAAAAAACGGCCGGTTTTGCGGATGGAATCCCTCAATACATCGCGGTCGATGGGATAGATGGTGCGTAAGTCGATCAATTCCACTGAAATGCCCGCCTCCTTGGCCATCATCATCGCCCGTTGCACATCGCGAATCATGGCGCCGTAGGAGACCACCGTCACATCGTCCCCCTCTTTCAGTACCCGGGCTTTGCCGATGGGGATGGCGATCTTTTCTTCCGGAACTTCTTGCTTGATGGCCCGGTACACCCGCTTGGGTTCCATAAAAATCACAGGATTGCCGTCCTCGATGGAACCGATCAATAAGCCTTTGGCATCGTAAGGGGTCGATGGAATGACCACTTTCAAACCGGGAATGTGGCCGAATAACGCTTCCATGCTTTCGCTGTGGTGCTCCAACGCCTTGATGTTGCCGCCGTAGGGCATGCGGATGACAATATTGGCTTTGTACCGGCCTCTGGAACGATTGTGCATCCGGGCTACATGGGAGGCCACCTGGTTGAAAGCCGGAAATACAAAGCCCGAGAACTGAATCTCCACCACCGGCTTCAAACCCGCCGCGCTCATTCCCACAGCGGTACCGACGATCGCCGATTCCGCCAACGGCGTGTCGAACACCCGTTCCTCGCCATATTTTTTTTGCAGCCCTTTGGTGACCCGGAACACGCCGCCTTCGACGCCCACATCTTCTCCATACACCACCACATCGGGGTCTTCGGACAATTTAATATCCAGAGCGTCATTAATCGCATCCACCATATTCATGATTTTCATTTGCGCGCCTCCTTCCAATTGAGGAATTTTTCGTATGCCACCTTTTGTTTTTTCAACTCTTCCGGCATCTCTGTATAAAGATACTGAAACACATCGTCAAGCTTATAGGGTTCAAAATTTTCGTAAATGGAGAATTCTTTGTCCACCTCTTTCCTGTATTGTTCCAGTAACGACTCATCGTCGGCTTCGGTCCAGAGGTTGTTCTGGACCAGGTAGCCCCGCAATCGCTTGACCGGATCATTCTCTTC
>CAZBHS010000022.1:0-7463 GCA_964491915.1 uncultured Clostridia bacterium | reverse complement strand
GCGTCGTTCAGGCCTTCAAACTCAAGGCGCCGCGACGGAATGTCAATCCTTCGATCAAGACCGGTCCATTCCCATCCCTGGCATATTGGTGTGCTTCTTTAATGGCGCGATACATGGCGAAAAAATCATTGCCGTCCACTTTAATCCCCGGCATCCCGTAGGCGGTGGCTTTGATAGCTAGATTTATCGAGGCGGTCTGTTTGCTCACCGGTACCGAGATGGCAAACTGGTTGTTCTGGATGATAAAGATCACCGGGACATGCCAGACGGCCGCGAAGTTCAATGCTTCGTGAAAATCTCCCTGGGACGTGCCGCCGTCTCCCACAAACGCGAATACAACGCTGTCCTGCTTTTTGTGTTTGATCGCGAATCCGATACCCACGGCGTGCGGTAATTGGGACGCGATGGGAACCGCCGACGGTAAGAAGTTTGGGGCGCCGGAAAATTTCGAGCCCTCTTCGTTTCCACCCCAATACAAATACAATGAGCTCAGCTTCGCTCCTTTGGCGAGCCACGCGCCCATTTCGCGAAACGCAGGCACCAGCCAGTCTTGATCTCTCATGATTCTTCCGGCCGCCGTCGAGATCGCCTCTTGCCCCAGATTGGGGGGATAGGTGTACATGCGGCCTTGCCGTTGGAAGGAAACAGCCATAATATCCGCAGTTCTGGCGAATTGCATGAATTTGTAGGCATCCAGGACTTCCTGGTCGGAGATGTCCGGTTTCCATTCAGGGTTCACAATCTTTCCATCATTGTCCATCACCTGTAACATCTGGTTTTTTTGCGCGTCAAACGTTTTGAACATCTTCCCTCCTAAATACACTAATGTATAATAATATTAAAAAGGGGAAATGTCACATCATATGGGGAAAGCGCCAATGATTCAGCGCGATGGATTTGGGTTACGAGATGTTTTTTTTATGTTCCTGGCAAATATCTTTGTGTTCGCAAAAACCGCACATATAGGAGGGATTATCATAAAAAACTCCGTTGCTGATGTTATCCGCTACATAGCCGATAATTTTCAACATCTTTTCATAATCTACGTCAGATCCTTTGATCTTGACCTTCTGGTCGCGGATGCCCAGGGCGTTCTTGGAATATATAATCCGGTACAACAGGTCGGGGTTGACGTCGCCGAAATTTTTCTCGAAAAGATATTTGTAGATAACCATCTGTAACAGAGAGTTACTGATGCGGCTTTTGGACCATTTAGCGGTGGTGGTTTTAAAATCTGTGATGGAGAAGTCTTGCTCCACCAGATCGATGACCCCTTTGATTTTTATGTTTAACTCAGGAATCGTCGTTTCCAATTCCTTTTCCGTCATCAAGGGCTCGATCGCCGGAGCCATTTCCTTGAGAAAGTGGCGGGTGAAGGCGATACCCCGGTCTTTGACCTTGCCCTTGGGGGAGTCCCACTCCACTGGATTATTGTCTTCCAACGATTTAAAGAGATCGTTGAATATGTCGATAACCTGGAATTTTTCCGGCTCTTCCCCCGCTATTTTTCGTTTGAAATATTCTTCCAAAACGGCATGAAATACAATTCCCAGATATACTTTATCGTTGATCGGGAATTGTATTTCTTTGACGTAAGATAGATAATATTTTAGTGGACAATTCTGGTATAAACGTATCTGGTTATATGATAAATAACCCCTGGGAAGGTCCATTCCCTAAAAGTTAAGCGTTACCGAGAGATTTATTCAACAGGTTAGTAAGTCTGGATTTATAGCGCGAACCCGTTTTTTGGTGAATCGTGCCTTTGGTGATTGTTTTGTCGATAGTAGACATCAATCCCGGCAAGATGGTCTTTGCCTCTTCCAGTTCCCCGGTTTCTATTTTTTTCTTAAAAGCTTTTACCTGGGTTTTCATTTTAGACCGGTTCATCCTGTTGATCATTCTCTTCTTCTGGTCTCTTTTGTACTTTTTAACAGCAGATTTATGATTTGCCATGCAATTTCCTCCAACAAATAAAGCACATCATACCGAAAAAACCGCTTTTTGTCAATACGGCTCCAAACCTCACTTCTTTGGGTCCCAGATGCCGGAGCGGATGCCTTCGAGGTCGAGGGAGATGAAGGGGATGTTGTGGCGCTTGCAGAGGGTGATGAGTAGGTCGCGGATGTCCAGGAGGGGGAGGAATTTGTCTTTGGGAATTTCGATTCTGAAGGTGTCGTCGATGTAGCGGGCGCGGACCGGGTAGATTCCTTTGGATATGATGAAGGATTCGACGGCATCGACTGTGCGTAGGGCTTCGTTTGTGAGGGGGGTGTCGTAAGGGAAGCGGGTGGCCAGGCATGAGGAGGAGGTGAGGTAGTAGGGATCGATGGCGGGGTCGAATTGGCGGAGGTACTGCTGGATGTCGGTCTCGTTGATTTCCGCCTGCTCCAGGGGAGAGACGACTTCCAGCTCTTGCAACGCCCGGAGGCCGGGGCGGTAATGGTCGAGGTCCGAGTGGGTGGTACCGTCTAAGAGTATTTTGATCCCACGCTCCTGTGCCGCTTGCAAAAGGGTTGAGAAGATTTTGTGCTTGCAATGATAGCAGCGGTCCATCGGGTTCTTCAAGATGATGTTTCCGGCGGGGAAGCGGATGTCGATTTTCTGAAGATTAAAATCTAGGCGGGATTGGAAATAGTCCAGCCGTTGTCTGTCCGCCTCGGCCGTGAAGATGGAATCGACAAAAAATGCCGTGACATGGCCTTTGCCTAGAACGTCCAATGCCGCCTCCAGCACGAAAAATGAATCCTTGCCGCCGGAAAACGCCACCGCCACATCGCTGTATGCCGATAGTATCTCTTTGAGTCTTGCTGTTTTTTGTTCCAGTGTCATAGTAGTCATTGTAATATGATTTGCTGAAATTGTCTTTATACTCGCAAAAAATATGAAAATTTAAAGAACACCGAATAATTGTCGCGCATGTATTGAGCCTCTTCTCTAAGATAGCCGGATGTGGCGCCCAGGTAAAACACTGTGCCGGGATTCAATTCATAACTCAACAATAGCGAGAGGTATTGGGTGAGGTAATAATCGTTGTATTCATAGACCATGCGGGAGGAGAGCCGGCGGGTGAAGAGAATGGTCTTCCTCAGGCGGAAAATGTTCATCTTGTATTCCAGTTGGCCGCCGGGTTTGTCGTAGAAGTAATAGTTGTCGTAATTGGCCCGGATATTGATCCGCTTCAAGATGTTGATGCCGCTCCAGAGTGAAAGAGAATAACTGTAGCCAAGATAAGGGTCTTCGCTATAATCGACGCTATCGCCTAGACGGAAGTTCGAGCCGAGGCTCAAGAATTTTGTCAGGTCGATTTCGTAAAAGAACGAGAATTTCAATTTATCAAACCCGACGCCTTCGTACTTTTCATACTCCTTTTGCACTCTGGCGCTGAACGACGATCCTTTGAACGATGCGCCCCACAAACTGAATGTCAATTTGCGGTCCACCTCTTCGCCGGTTTCCCAGTCAAAATTCTGGGTGACCATCAAACGGGGGGTCAGGTTTCTGAGGTATTCCTTTTGCGGGTAGAGGTTGTAGCCGGCGTAGAGCCAATACGTTCTGTAGTTGACGCGGCGCTGGAAGCCGAGCTGCGGATCGTAGGAGGGTGAATACTGGGCGTAGCCGAGGCCCGAGTTGACATGTTTGCCGTTGTAGCTGAATGTGGTGAGAAGAGAGTTGCCCGTGACATTGTTGACGATCGAATCGGCCGCGATGGTCTCTTCGTCGGCGCCGATGGTGTCTGCGCCGCTGGTTAAGGCGCTCTGGAATGTGAACGCGAAGTTTTTAAATTTGAGAAACGAATCCAACGATAGGGTGAGATTTTGTTTTCCGTCCCATGTTTTTTGTGAAGCGAATATTCCGATGTAGTTGGATTCCTTGAGATTGTATTTGTAGCGGAGCACATGGGCTGTGGCATGGGATTCTCCCCCTTCGGACACATCCCAGACGCTTTCGTAAGACGAATGGTCGCGGGCGGAGATCCAGCCTATGTCGGATTTACCGAATTTCCCCGTGAATTTCAACCCCCATTGGGGGTTGGCGATGCGGCGGGAGTAGAATAGGTTCATGGGCATCTCGAAAATATCCCGGGATTCCAGGAAGAAGGATCTCTTTTCCGGGTATTGGAGGGCGTAGCGTTGATTGATGTCGATGCGACCGCTGTCCGCCTCGATTTGCGAGTAATCGGGGTTGTAGGTGACGTCAAAGGTGGAGTTGGAGGTGATGCCGTATTTGAAACTGGCGCCGAATTCGGGGGACATTTTTTCAGACTCGGTGGCCGCTCCTGTGATGGTGGGGATGATCTCCAGGTTCTTGCCGGATTTGATTTCATTGTCGATGATCAATGGCGCCGCCTGGCTCAGGTAACCCCGGATGTCGCGGCTGATTCTCACGCTGGCGTTCTTTTCCCCTTTGCCGGCGAGGAGCCGTTCGGCGATAAAGCCCCATTTCTGGAAGTTTTTTCCGCCGGGGAAACGGATGGACTTGAATGGAATTCTGGCCTCGACAAAATAGCCCCAATCATAGATGCGTCCTTGCGAATCCCATAGTGTATCCCACGAAAAATCCATGTTATGGCCCCGCTTTTCATCGTCGCGGGTGCCGTCCACCTGGATGCCATAGGGATTGAACCCAAAAAACAGCGCCCGTCGCCGGGTGTAGAATGTATCCAGAAAGAAAACAATCATGTCGGAGTTTTCCAGGTCCTCGCGCTTACCGATATTGGCGCGGACCTCGCCGGTTTCGGATTTGAAACACCGGGCCGCCAGGTATAGGTTTGCCTGATCGTATCCCAGGTAGATGACGGTTTTCTCTTCCGCCTCTTCACCCCAGCCGGTGTCCATTTGGTAGAACTGATCCACCTGCGTGAACAGATCGTAAACCTCGTCGATTTTACCGTCGATTTGCGGCGGTTGGTCGATGTATCCCGCCTGGATCGCCCCGTCGCAGTCTTTGCTGTTGGATCCCCAGAGGGTCATGCCAAGTAGCAGTAAAATTACAAAGAATCTATATTTTTTCATTCATTATGTCCATTTGGGTAAAATCCGGCTGTGGAAGCAAGCCGGCTTTAAATATATTAAACGGAATTATTCAGAAAAAAGTTTAGAAAAATTGCAAAGAAGATACTTTTTTTAAAGTTCTATCTGGAAGACCGAATCGATCAGCCCTTGACCACCACCAACGGCACCAGCCGCGCCACTTTTTGGGAGATGCCGGCGCCGGCGGTCACTTCGATCACTTCATCGATATCTTTGTAGGCTTCGGGGATCTCTTCCTTCAAGCCCCGTTTCGAAATGCAGAAGGCCAGGATGTTACGCTCTTTCAATGACTGGCGAACATTGGTGTCGGCGGCGAATTTGATGGCTTTGCTCCGGCTCATCTGCCTTCCGGCGCCGTGGGCGGAAGATCCGAAGGTAAGTTTCATGGCGTCGCCTGTCCCTTTCAGTATGTAAGACGCGGAGCCCATGCTGCCGGGGATCAATACCGGCTGGCCGGTGGCTTTGTAGCGGGCCGGCAATTCCGGGTGTCCGGGGGGGAAGGCGCGGGTGGCGCCTTTGCGGTGGACCAGGAGCTTTTGCTTCTGCCCGCCTACATCATGGGATTCGAACTTGGCGATATTGTGGGCTTGATCGTACAGCAAGCTGATGCCCAGCTTCTCCCGCCCGGCGCCGAGACGGTACTCGAGGATGGTGATGATGGTCTCCATCAACATGTGGCGGTTGGCCCAGGCGAAATTGGATGCGCCGTTCAACGCCTCCAGGTAGTGTTTTCCCTCTTTTGATTGAATGTCCGCGTAAATGAGCTGCGGGTCTTTGATTTTGATTTTCTTGAGATTTTTTCTGCGCAACCGCTCGATGTAATCGGTGGCGATCTGGTGACCGAAGCCTCTGGAACCGGTGTGGATCATCACCGTGATCTGGCCTTTGCGAAGCCCGAACACATCCGCGGTTTTTTGGTCGAAGATTTCGTCGATCAATTGAATTTCGATAAAATGATTGCCGGAGCCCAACGAGCCGATCTGGTTTTTGCCCCGCTCCAACGCTTTGTCGCTGATGATTTCCGGCATAGTGAAGGGCAAGCTCCCGCCGGATTCGATGTATTCGAGGTCGGACGGATTGCCGGAGATATGATTGAAAACTTCACGGGCGCCGTTTTTGATGAAGCCCATGAATTGTTTCTTGCTCAGTTTCAAGTTGCTGCGGGAGGTCATGCCGGTGGGGATGTCCCGCAAGATGGAATGGCCCAGAACATCCAGATGTTCTTCCACATCACTTAGATTTAGATTGGTGGTGAGGCAACGGACGCCGCAATTGATGTCGTAACCGACGCCGCCGGGGGACACGATACCCGTCTCCGCCGGAAAGGCAGCCACGCCGCCGATAGAAAAACCGTAGCCAAAATGGATGTCCGGCATAGCCAGCGACGGAGCCTGGATTCCCGGTAGGGACGCCACATTGATGACTTGCTGGATCGATGCGTCGTCGATGGCGGTCTGCAAGATCTCTTCGGTGGCGAAGATTTCCGCGTCAACATTCATCGTTTTATCGAAATTTTTTCCCAAACGCCAACGAAACGGAGATATTTTTTCAAAGTCTTTTATTTCCATGAGCCCTTCCTCTGCCCGGCGTGAAGATTGCACCACACGCACATTGTTATTATATTATATATCGACGATGATTTCAGCGGTTTTGTAATTATTCTGTTCCTCGACCTTGAGGTTGTGATAGGTCACGGACTTGACCTCCAACTCCGGTTTAATCTCCTCCGGTAAAGGAACCAAAAGAAATTGGACTCTCATCCGGTCCTCGCCGGCTTCGCTGATATCCATCTCTTTGGTGATGTTGCCTCTGGTGTACAATAAGAACGACACCTCGCTCAACAGGTTGACCAGTACATTTTCCGGACTATCGCCGGAGAATTCCCAATCGCGATATTCCGGGATCTGTTCGTCGAGACGTTCCATCTCCGCTCCGTAACCGAAGACCAGTTCGTTGAATCCCATCACCGCGTTCCGGTATAATTCCCGGTAGTCAGCCCCACTAATTCTGATGCCTACGTCGGCAGTTGTCGAAAAAATTTCGAAAGGTTTCATCATCAATGTTCTGCTTCCTTTAAAAAATTGCTTTTTTATGGTATCACAATTAAACTAGAATTTCTACAATATGAAGAATTTCTCCGCAATTGCACACAATTGATTTTTCCCATCGAGTCCTTAAATGTGGCTTTGTGTAAAAGTCGCTACAAAATGATGCAATTTGTGATAAAGAAAAAATAGAAAGGGCAAAAAAGAAAGGGACAGGCAACGAAACTCCGAAACTTCACGTTCTCATCTCCTTATAGTGTGCAAGCGTTGGAAATCCCAACTGTTTCGCCTGAGTCCGAGATGGCGTGGATGCAATATGAGCAGGTTTGGTCGGAAGGAAGGCTAGAATCGATGAACCTGTGCTGCTGGAGGAGGAGGTCCGGTT
>CAZBHS010000021.1:0-85740 GCA_964491915.1 uncultured Clostridia bacterium | reverse complement strand
TCAAGATAACAAAAAAAGTGCCGGAGATAAAAGATCTGGCGCCGACAATTTTAAAATATTTCGGCATCGCGAATGCTCCCACAATATCAGGAAAATCATTAATATAGGAGATAAGGCATGGCAAAGAAGGTAAAACTCAGTAACGAAAGCGCACAGAAAGCCGAGGAGATCCTGGCTTTTCACGGATATTCCTCTTTGGATGAATTGGTTGACAATCTAATCGGTAAAGAGTATGAACTCATTAAATCCGATGACGACAAAGAAGAGTTGGCTGACAAGCTGAGCGGCCTGGGGTATATTTCGTAAATTAGATCCTGGTTAATCCCGGTGATACCGGTCCTTAGGAGGACGTAACTCTATGCTTCATACAATTAATTATTTTATTACCCGTCTTTTTGACATGATTTTATACCCCTTTTCCTTTGTCAATGACTTCTGGGGGATATTTTTTTTGAGCGCTGTGTCTTCGCTGGTGGTGTTGGTGATCTACAAATATCTATCCGCCCCTGAGAAGATCAAAGACGCCAAAGATAAAATAAAGGCCAATATTCTGGCCATCCGCCTGTACCGGGATTTCTGGAAGGTTATCCTGGCCTCTTTCGGGAAGAGCGTACTGTATACGCTGAAATACTTCTCTCTGAACTTACTGCCGTTGGTGGTGGTTTTGCCGATACTGGCGCCGATTTTTTCCCAAATGGATGTCCGCTATGGTATGCGACCGTTCGAGGCGGACGAAGTGGCGGTTGTAAAGGCGTATTTTAACGTAGATGTGGAAACTCTTGATATAAAATTGGCGCAGAGTGATTTTGTGAAGCCGCTGATGAAGCCGGTGTTTATCAAGGCCAAAAAAGAGGTTGATTGGAAATTGGCAGTGCGAAGCGATAAAGCCTTTGATCTGGCCATCGAGGTGGGAGACAAGACTTACAAAAAAGTATTGGCCGCCGGCAAATATACCGGGGCGATCTCCAACAAGAAGTACAGCCATTCAAATTTCAACCACTTCATATATCCGGCTGAACCGTTATTCGTCACCGGTAATGAACTGGAAGCGGTGTATATCGCCCATCCAGGCAAGACCGTAAATTTCCTTGGAACCCGTATTCACTGGTTATGGCACTATCTTTTATGGACACTGGTGATTGTCCTTGGGCTCCGCAAAAAATTCGGCGTCGAATTTTAATATTTGTTTAACGAACTTGTTTTTCCGTATTTTGCCTTACAGAACAAATGCGTAGCCGATTTTTAAAAAGATGGTTCTACGCGTTTGCGTGAGCTCCAGGGCGTTTGAGCCCAGATAGTCATCGTTATATCCAAGGAATAGTACCGTGCGGGGATTCAGTTTGTAGGAGAATAGGAATTGGGTGAACAGATTTTTATCCCCACCCTGGACCGGTACCTGGTAGAGGTTTAGGTTGCGGTCGATATTCCTGTATTGAACGATCCCCCGGATAAACGCCCGGCGGTTGAGGTGGATGATTGCCTTTAATTGGGATAGCTCGGCCAGGAACAACCGTCCGCCCTCCACGTGCAATGCGTTGAGAGAATAACTGGCGGATAAAGAAAGGTTGGAGCTCAGGTTGAACGTGATGGCGGGGGTCGCCAAATAGAGTGTGCCTTCGCGGATATGGAGTAAATCAATGGAATCTCCCACCATAAGGTCCAGATTGAAGAAGAAAGAGCCCGACGGTCTCATCTGTAGCGAGACGTACTGACTGAATTGATCAAACTCAATGCCATTGTAAATGTACCGTCTCACCCCGCTACTGGATGTGAGTCGTGATTGCAATGGGCCATTGAAGCTCATAAACACTTCCATATTCCTCTCGACCACGTTTCCCTCATAATCCCAGGATTGATCGAAGCCGGCGCCTACTTCCATTGAGCTTAAAAATCCTCCCTCTTTTCCCCAATACACGTATCCGCCGCTGCCGGCGAGACGGCGGTGGTCAACCTGGGGAACAAAACCCAGATCTGATCTAAAATCCGGGTTATAATCTTCGTATCCCACCCTCCAGGTCCAATTACGGGCGGTGTGGCGGTATTGGAATTCAAACGCTTTGCCCCAGAAAGTCTCGCTTTTCTGTTTGTAGGTCTGGACGATTTCCTGTGGGTAGCGGGTGGAAGAGGCAAGGTATTGGAAACGCAACGTATCGCTGGGAGTAAGACGGATCAACCCGTCGATCCCCCCCACGCGGTTGGTGTAATCGTCCCCTTCCCGGTCGGTGAGCAGGACGCCGACGGCGGATGAATTGCCGAAATCGTAGCGATACCTCAATACTGAAGCCCAGGCTTGCTGGTTCAAGGATGTGGAGATGGAGAGAGTGTTGCCCGGAATGATGATGTTGGTGATATTGTCCCGGGCTATGAATAATCCCACCGCGCTGTTTCCCGATTTGCCCGACATTTTGAGTCCCCAATCGGGATCCGTGATCGCCCTGGTGTAGACCGCTTCTATCCTGGTTTTGAAGAAGTCGTTACCATCCAAAAAGAACGGTCGTTTTTCCGGATAATAAAGGGCGAATTGGGTGTTGATCTCGAATTGCGCCACATCCGCTTCCACATGGGAAAAGTCGGGATTTATCGCGAAACCCAGCGAAAGGTTGGGGGAAAAGGACCACTTACCGGAGACGCCGACGCTGGCCTCGGGATCTTCATTCTCCAGATCTCCAGTCGGAAAGTCGTTGCGATAGGCGCTGCGGTAGGCCATCGCCGTTGGATCCAATTCAAAGGTCTTGCCCGGCGGCTCGCCTTTGATGCCCTGGATCTTCCAGATTTGGCATAAAAGGCAACTATTGTTGCGGTCGATCGGGCTATTGAGGATCTGATGACGTTTGGATCTAGGATATTCACGAATGGCCGCGAATCCCCATGTCCGCTCCGACAAATTTCTATGAAATTGGATGGCGTGAAAGGGGATGGCCACCTCGACGGTATATCCCTGCTTGTTACGCCGGCTGGCGGCTTTCCAAATGGCATCCCATGAAATGTCTTCCCGGTTCCCCCCCTCGCTGAGGATAGAATCGTTCTGCACCCCAAGCGCATTCACGCCGAAAAAGTACCCGCGGTTTTCGTCGTTGAACGTATCGATGATAAACCCCACATGATCGTCGCTCCATACAGTGTCGCGGTCCGCTAAATGGGCCCGTATCTCAGAGGGCTCCGGATCATGGCATTTAAATCCCACATAGATGTTGTCGCTATCATAGGTGAGGTAGCATTCGGTCTTGACCGGGGGCGCGATATTTTCCCCCGGACTGATTTCATATGTCAACGGTATCTTTAACGCATGCTTCCAGCATGCCTCCATCAGCCTGCCATCGACCTCGATTGCTTTGCCGGAAAATGGCATTTGCAACGTTTTTCCGGCAAAGATATTCGCCGGCTGCGGGTCGTCTCCATTTTTTTTCGAAGTGTCTGGAAATAAAACCGATTGTTGGATTAATAGTAGTAGCAGGAAAGGCACAAGTACCTTTCCAATGAATTTCACCTGTCTCATTCTAAAAATGTCCCTTTTTTAGTTTTTTTATCTCGATCATATTATATTGTGGCATAATTTGTGTCCTTGACCTGGAGTACTTTGATCCGACCGGCAATCGAGATGGTGATTCTGAAGGTATAGTGCAGCGTCTTTAAGTAAACCGAACACAACGGCGTTACGAATCCGCTGGGATAAAAAACCGGCGCTGCGTTCATCGAAATCCCGGCATCCATATTTAATGGGAATTCCTTGATAATACGCCATTCTCCATTTTTTTTCGTTTCAAGTAATAGTACATTACTTTTCAATTGTACTCTTATACATCTATTTTCTTCCAACGAACGGTACCTGGCACAGTTAAAGGCCGACGTAACCAGGCGCGCAGCGTCTGTCGCGAGAGCCCTGTCCCGGTAAGACTGAAACCCGGACAGTCCCAGACTCAACGTTAGAAACAGCAGTGTTGCCGATACGATCAATTCGATAACGCCAATCCCTCTTTCCAGGCGAGAGGGCGAATTAATTTTTATATCATGATTAATATCGAATGTCAAATTATTAAAGGGGAAATGATTATTTATTGCCATTTGTTACCTCCTGAATATAATTAATTGTCAAATTGTGAATTATTGTTGCATTTTTGCTCGAAAAATAGGCAACTTCGTTGAATTGGGAGAATAGATGGTTTATATTGATAGATCCATTGTTTTCTATGCCGGATGCAAACAAGCTTCCATTCAATATCAATTGGCGGCTATGGTTGATTATCCGTCCATTGATCAATAATGATAATTCAAGTTCTGTTTCACCCTCATTCTCCACAATGAGAGAGGGTTTCCCGCCGGCTTCATGGCTCAAGCTGTGTGCGCCGCTGATTATCGTCAGGTGTGTCCACCCGGTTTTCTTGAGTGTGAGCTCATCTGCTTCCGATAAGAGTGAACTCTTGACAATGGTTTTGCCGGAGACAAAAAGCTTGAGGTCGCTGTTACGGTGAAAGGCGATGTCGCCTTGCTGCTCCAGACCCAGGCAGTCTCCATTGATGATTATTTTCTCATCGAAACGAGTATCGTCCGCAACCGATGGATCCCAACTTGTGAACGCGTATTCGCCGGGAATATAACTGAGCAAATAGGCCGTTTTGTTTTGTTCCAACATCACAAATTGGCGGTTATCGAGGGTGTAGAGTCGCAGCTTCTGGACATTGCCCTGCACAAACACTGTTTCCACCTCCCGCCCCTCCTCGATGAAGTAGATCCCGTCGGGAATAGGGTTGCTGTTTATTTCGAATCCCAGTCTCTCTCTCACGCTCATCCAGTTCAGCATCCTGCCCTGGATATCGAGACTGTCCGTCAGAAATGCTGTGGAGTCGAATGTTTGAGGGGAGTCATCGATGATAGTCTGGCTCTGGCTGTTGAGGCCGATCTCATTCTCTTTCAGAAAAGAGGAGACCGGGATGTCGATCTTCTGTTTTAAATACAGCGGGATTAACGAGAGGGGAATCTTCCCCGACAGGATGTCGATCTCGACTCCCGCCACGAATAGGTAGGGGAGCGTTGTCGATGAGGCCTCGACCCGGTCCAGTATGGTGGTGGTTTGGTAGGTCCCGGTCCGGATGGATGTATGTGAAAAGTGAGTGGTGATGGATATGCCGTCTACCTGTTTGCCTGGGAATTGTTGGGAATTGAAGAGATGCGCCTCTGGTTCGTCCGTGTTCTGGATGTCCAGTTGCGACACCCGGTCCTTGAATTGGTGCAAATAGCGAAGCAATTCCTGGTAGACCGGTTCCATGCGGCTGATTCGTTGCATCCTGGCTTTGATGATCCGCTGGTGGGTGACGACGTGACCCAATACCGAGATGCCGATGAAGGAGATCAGGATAAAGGCCAGCATCGCCAATAAGATGCTGCCGTCCGAGCTGTGCTGGGATTGTTTGCTTCGTCTCATCAATACACCATATTGGTCAAAAAAATGTAGCCCCGGATCTGTTCCTTGTGGTTCACCTCCAGGCGATAGAGGACCGAAAAGGAATCGGGATAATACTTGAGATAAAAATCCGTGACATTCTCCACCATCGGCTGAAAATACCCTTTGCCGGTTTTGCGTTTCAGACAGGCTTGTTTATGGTAGAGCTTGTACTCCACCTCTTGTAATATGACCATGACGGAATTGGTGTTGAAGTCGGCGATCAAGCCTTCGGCCAGGGTGATGGCATCGCCGTTTACATTGGTGATGTCATTGAATTGGTACACATTGTCAATTATATTGTATAAAAGCGCCCGCCGCTTGCTCCTCGAATAGTCGTCTCCCGAGATGCGGATGGTTGTGTCGCCGGCATATGCAGGCTCCTTCAATGTTCCGCCCCCCAGGCCATACGTCACCTTGAACCAGGCGTCCTGGCTCCGGAACAAATCGAGTTTGAAGAACTCGTTGGCCTGCTGCAGGCGCATCCCGCACTTGGTGAGATCCGACTTCAAGGTGTCAACCGTATGAAAAATCGACTCCAGAATCTCCTGATTGGTGAGGATTCGTTTCGAGTGTTGGGTTGAGGCTACCACATTGCTGAACACCAGGGCTAAAATCCCCAGGCTCAACGTCAATACGATGATCATCTCGATGAGAGAAAATCCGCTGCTCATTAGTGTACCTCTTTTATGAGCCGGGATTTGTAAAAATAACCCTGCCGTTTTGTTTGACGGCGGTAGGAGACCAAGAGGTCGATCTTCTTGAGACTATCCGATAGGTCTTGTGTTTCCCAACGGACTTCGAACGGCTTTTCGGTCTTGGTATGTGTTCCGGGAGCCAATGATGTCGAATCAAACGGTTGGGACGCCAACCGGTTTTGGTATCCGTCATAGACCTGGGACAGGTGCATGCGGATGGACGCATGCTTGTTCGATTGCATGGATATCACCAGAATACTGGACAACATAAATACGCTGATGGCGACGATTATCATCGCGATCATAGTCTCTACTAAAGAGAATCCTTTGTTATTTACTTGCATCGATAACCTCCTTATGGATTACAAGCTTCACCATCCAGTGATTCATATTTTGTGCCAGGTGATGGGAATCGATTGATATCTTTTGTGGGAGGGACTTTCGAGACTATAACGCCTGGAGCGGTGTAAAGAAACGTGTGCGGCTGATGGCGCTGATGTAAAGAATTCTTTACTGTTCAATTTTTTCGCGATGGAGAGATAAAAATTATGATAGCCTCGCCAATAGATGCTTTCAGTCTTTTTTTCGATAGGCGGTTTCGACGTTGGCATCGACCATGTTACTAGAATTGTGTTAGGCAAACTAAATTTTAAGGAGCAACAAAATGAATGTTAGAAAAAACGTAACGGCGATAGTTTTGATCGCTATTTTTGTAATCACACTGAACACTGGAGTGATGGCTCAAACCAAAGCCGCTAAAAAAGGCGATTTGATCAATATCAATACAGCTACCGCCGCTGAGCTCATCAAATTACCGCGAATCGGGGAAAAGATCGCCGCCCGCATTGTTGAGTATCGGCAGAAGAACGGCAAATTCAAGCGCGTTCAAGACATTATGAAGGTAAAAGGTATCGGCGAGAAAACCTTCGAAAATTTTAAAAAACAAATAATGATCTAACGGCCTCCTCCGACTTCTATAGGTATTTGTTTGGAGAATAGCGGATGCACGAATTCCTCAAAAACTTGAATATGTTGGTTTTGTATCTTTCCGGTTGGGAAGAGGAATCGACGAAACACCCGGGCGAAATGATCTTCCGCGCCTGGCGAGGATATTTGTTCGAGGTGTTGAAGGAGCTGGAAAAGGAGGGGCTCATCTATCAGCACCATGAAATGAACACAATCATCCTCACGAGTAAGGGAATAGAACGAGCGAAAAAAATTAGAAAGAAGATAAAAATTTTATAGGTTGACATATGTTGTCAATGAACATTAGCCAGAAATAGATTTGCGTGATGAACGAGTGGTAAATTGGAGCCTCCCTGCCGGAGGAAGGGGGGCCCTATTTTAGAATACTATAAAAAAAAGGATAAAATCATGAAAAGAGATGACAAGTACGCAGTTTGGAGTATAATGCCCACAGAGACGCTAACGGAGATGACACGCATCGACCCTGGACTCACTGTAATTTTGCCTTGCGCCGGTTCAGGCAGCCGCCTGGGACTCGACACCCCCAAAGAACTCTATGAAATTTTCCCCGGTGTCCGGCTGATTGATTTCTCCCTTCGCCATATCCAGGCCTTCATCCGCTCATTCGAGAGTGATTCGTTGCCTCCGATAAAAGTTGCCGTAGTGACCCGTCCCTGGAAACTGGAGGTGGCTCACTATGTGCAAAAACAATTACCGGACGTGGAGGTAGAGACTGTCTTTTTCGATGACGAATATCATGATTGGCCGGGATCTGTGTATTCCGCGGCCCTAAATTATAGCGAACGCAACATCGTCATGCTGCCGGATTCCTTTCTGGCCATGAGCGACAATGACCCCTATCATGATTCGTCCGGTATCCCCCTCATCGAAGCCTTCAATCAACGTTTGACCGCCGACGATTTGGTCTTCGGCGCCATCCCCTGCTCCGATTCCGCCCGCTTGCAAAGTCTCGGAGCCCTGTTCGTCGAGAAAGGGTTCGTCATCCGCTTCTGCGACAAGCCCGATGGCGGCTTCGACCTCTACAATAGTTTTTGGGGATGCTACGGCTTTACCCAAAGCATCGGTTCGTCCCTCTACCAATTCATGTTGGCTTCTGTCCAAAAACAACCCGTCCCCACCAGCGATTCATCCCTCTTCCCGGCGGCCGCAATCCCCATCGCCACCTACTCGGACCTGGGAACCTGGCCCTCCATCACCGCTTTTCGGGCGGAGTGGAGTTCGGCGAATAATTGTTCGAAGTAGTTGAGGCGGGCGGCGTCTCCTTGTTGGCGACGGAAGGCGGCCTGGCGATTGAGTTCGTCCTCGATATGAGCGAGGGCTCGCTTCAAATTTTCGCCTTCTAGATAGCGGGCGCAGAAGCGGATGCGGTTGCGATGAAAGTAAAAGGTCGTGTAAAGCGGTTTTTTTCGCGTGGTTTGCCCGGCGCCATGAAGTATCTGCGCCTCATAACAGCGGGCCAACGGAATCCCCGCTCGATGGGCCCTGAAACACAGATCCACATCTTCCCAAAACATGTGGAACGATTCATCGGTCCCTTCGAGGGCATCGAAGCAATCCCGCCTCACCCAAACCGCGGTGCCGGGAATATAGTCCCGCTTCGGATCCAACAAAACCGGAAGCTCCAGCTTAATGTGATGCCCCAGACTGAAGGCTTCATCGTCAAAGAATCCCCCGATGGAGTCAATCTTCGCCCCGTCGCTCAAAAACGATATCCGCGGCGCCACCATCCCGGCCCCGGTATCCGAACCGGTCCGCATCAACGCTTCCACAGCGCCGGCAGTAATGACCGTATCATTGGTCAAAAAGAGAGCCGACTCGAACCCAAGCTCGAACACCCAGCGCAGCGATAGGTTAAATCCCTTCGAAAACCCACCGTTCTCCTCACACCGCTGATGATGAAGATGATGATAGTCTGCCGAAAATTCCTCGAAGACCCGTGGCTGCGATCCATTGTCGAAGCAGTAAATCTTCTCCGCCGGATAGCCGGCAGCCAGAATCGCATCCACACATTGCCGCGTCAACCTGCTCTTATTATAATAAAGCACCACAATAGGATCTATCAATCCAGTTCTCATCCCACCATTATACCAGCACCTGTCCCCATTGGCACTAGTTCATCTCCGGTTCCCCTAAAAACATCTGTTATCAACGCGTGAGGGACATTGTCGCGTGTCCCTCTGGTTTTACATAGGTAAAGGCTTTACCTATCTGGGTTTAACAGAAAAGAACGCAGCTCCAATCACAGGAATAACCTGTCAAGCATCGTTCCGGCTGATAGGAATAGCATGGCTGAAGGCACGTTTCCATTGGAGCGGAATCCCCGCCTTTCACTTGATGTAAAACGGATTTTTCCAATGTCGCGATGGATTCTTTTTTAAGATGAAGTTTTTTTGAAGCGAGTTTCTTTTTCATTATATATTTCTCCTTAAATTATATATTCATTTCAATAATACCGATTTCAATTTTATTTTTCAACTAAAAATAACGCTTCATTGCCGTGATTTTTGTAATTTGGAAATATTTTCATTTTCTAGTTTATCTCCAGCTTCCGTAAAATCTGGCGCGCGTTTTGGTTTTGAGGGTCTAGTTCCAGAGATTTTCGATAATTGTCAATCGCAATCTCTTTCTCGCCTCTTTTCAGATACGCTTCCCCAAGACTGTCGTACACATTCGCCGACTGCGGATGATAGGCAGCGTTTGTCTCGAATATCCGGATGGCCTCTTCGAGCACTCCTTTTCTCAACATTTTATATCCCAAACGATTTAGTACCTGCTCCGGCGCTACGATGGTCTCGCGATATTTTTTCGATAGCTTCCGGTAATACTGCGACACCGCATCGAGCCCTTCATCGAATACAGCTTCGGGCAACGTCCAATCAGCGAAGATGAATTCGAGCCCATAGACAAACGCTTTCACCGGCATCGCCTGATGATTCACCCCTTCAAACGTCTTAAACGTCCAGTCGATCCCCGCCGATGGCTGCTTCTCCAAAACCTTCGTAAAATTAACGATCGGCCCTTCCAGAGTCCCCCCTTCATTGCCCACCGCCAAAAACAGATAGCGATCCCGCGTGCCCTTTTTTTTGAGTTCCGACTCAGCCTCGCGGCAAACATACTCGTCGTCCCACCACAAACTGGGACTGGTGGCCACAAACCCGGAAAAACTTCCCGGATGGGAGACCATACTCTCAACCACAAACAACCCGGCCACCGAATGCCCACACAACACCCGGAAACCAGTCACTCTATAATTCTTCTCAATAGCCGGCAAGAGCTCCTCCTCGAGGAACCGCTCAAACAATACACCGCCGCCGCTAGTCTCGATCACCTTCCCGCCGGGGATTGCAGCCTTCGTCGGCGTAAAATCCCGAAACCTATCCCCGGAATCAACCCCCACAACAACCATCTCGGGAATCGTTCCCAACCGGGCATAATATGCCGTCACCCCGGTTAAAAAATGAAAATAATCCTCCCCATCCAACACCACCAAAACCGGATACCTCGTCATCCCCGTCTCATAAGACTCCGGCAAATAAACCGAATACCCCCTCGTCTCCTTCAGTACCGAAGACTCCATCGTCCGCTTCGCCCCAATCACCACATCCCCGACATCAGCGGCAGCCAACCATCCCATTCCAATCCCAATCATCACAACACATCCGACAACAACCCGCAACCAACAACGTCTAAATTTCATCAACATCTTCATCTTCACGTCTCCTTTTCATGTCCCATCCACCCCCGGCCATCCAGCCCCAAAAAAATACTACGGACTCCACAATTTTTTTGTTCTCCACAACTAATTCCCAAATCTACTTAGAACGAAAAGCACCTGTCCCCTTCTTTCTTTATGAGTGTCTACCCAAGGGATTGTTATCTATGAGCGGCTAACTTTCTGATACCGTCTCGAAAAGCGCGAAAACTTGGAGATTTGTTGCTTTCGACATCCATATTTGGGCAGATCGCCGCCGCCCATTGTCTTTTTCGATCAAGAATTCGCCTGGATCGACGGCCATGCTTTTGTAGTTCCTGTAGTCCACCCGGTTCGATTGCTTTAGCCAGCTCTTCCCATGTGCCGCATTGCGAATCCTGCTCGTATGCTTTCAATACATCGGTTTTAGCTTTTGGATACGCTTTGAAAATGGCTTGCCGGTCTCCGAGAAACCAGGCTTCCAATTCTTCGATTGCTATCCGAAAAAGCGTCGTTGGTTTTTTAGGGCATGTTTCCAGGACGCTTTCGAGTTCCTTCTTGAATTTTTTCCAAAAGGATTGATAATGCTGTCTTTTCTGTCTGGCCTTCCACCAGTATCTCGAAATGCATGCTGTGCTACCTCGAATTGAAATAATCGCTGTACCGTAACGCTCCTAGCGGCTGGCCTTCATCCGCCATTGCTTTTACGTATGAATACTCGCTCGCCCGTTTAATTGTTGAAAATCCGTTTTCCTCTTTCTCTAATACCCAAACCTCTTCCGACTCCAAGGCATCCACAAAATATGGTTGGTGGGTGGTGATAAAAACCTGCGAACCGCCTTTGAGCCCGGTGGCGTGCGCTCTAAATTCCGCTGCAAGAGTTTCGAGAAGTTTGTGATAGAGACCGTTTTCCGGTTCCTCGATACAGATGAACGGGGGCGGATCCGGATCTTGCAACAGCAGCATGTAGCAGAACATTTTAAGTGTTCCATCCGACATTTGTTGCTGGGTGAAGGGCTTTGCGAATCCTTTGTCTTGAAATAACAGATAAAGATTATTAGTTATTTCATCCCGGTGGGTCTTGATTGTTCCAATCCCGGGTATCTTTTCGGATATATCTTCAAGTATATTTCTTAAAATTTTCGGATGATTTCTCTCGAGGTATTGAACGACATTCCCAACATTATCGCCGTGAAGATTAAGGTGTTTCTGAACTCCGGCCTGCGGTATCTGCCGGGCGGCATCCGGATAAAAATAGCTTAAATACCAGGCCCGGATAAAATCTTTGAATTTTGCTATTCTGGGATTTTCCGCATACTGCTCCGCTAAGGACACAATCGCCAATTTGCGGGGGCTGAATTTCACCTCTTTTTTCTGTGCTTCGTCACTCACGCCTTCCAGCGCATCGTCTCCAATCCAAACCGTCTCTTTCCCTTCTTTAAGAAACAGAAACGATCTTGGCGAACCATGCGATCGATTCTTCGCTCGTTGCTGTAACCTTTCATTTAGAACGATTGGCAGATTATTCCGGTCTTTGCCGATCGAAATCTCATATGTTATCGGCCGGTCGTTTTTAGATTCTCGATAATAAATAGTTATTTTAATCGGATCATCGGTTCCATTGGTTGCCAATTTATCGAATCCGCCACGTCCCCTTGCGTTGCATGCTGTTTCGAGATCAGCTTCCATGCAATCGGCTAAAAATCCAAACGCATCGAATATCGAACTCTTCCCGACTCCATTTTTTCCGATAACAGCAGTCAAAGGAGTCAATGGCGCTGCTTTACGTAGCTACTTGTCGGTTCCGATACGCCCCATAGCAATATCTTTGAGGGCTCGATAATTCTGTATACGAAAGCCTTCGATCAAAGCCATAAGATTCCTCCATTCAAACTAATGGTTCCGGTCGTTATCATTTCACTAAATATACGGAAAAACACCCCCGATGTCAAACGTTTGAAGGAACAGTAGGGGGGAACTGTAGGGGACAGGTGAGTGTATTTTTTCTGTTCACTTCGTGACTCGTTGACTTTTTTTACTCAAAATGCATTGACTGCTTTTTAGGGGTTTGCTAATATTGTCTATTAAATAGAGGATTAGGTGAAATCATTTGTATAAGAAACTGGATAGTGAAACACCATCGCGATTTTTAAAAACTGTATTTGAGCCGGAAATACCACTGGCTAAATTGTATGAATCCGAGAGTTTTTTTTATCTTTATGATACCGGGACAAACAAAATCCTCGAGTGCCGGAGAGAGGTTTACCTGTTGTTGTCGGATTTGATGGGGGCCGCTGATGTGGAGACCGCGGTTCGAAACTTTATCGAACGATTCGGCGAGGAAGAGCTCTGCCGAGCGGCGGATGAAATTAAAGAGGCGGTGGAGCAAGAACATATTTTGAAAGTGCAGAGGATCGAGTCCTTCGGATTGGCCGATCATTTCAAGAAAGATATTGGTAAAATGCTGGCCTCGTCCGTTCAATCAATGACTCTGGAAGTCACCCAGGATTGCAACTTGCGCTGTGTGTATTGTATTTACAATGATTTTGTGGCCCGAAGCAGGAATCATGAGCGCAAAAGTATGAGTCTGGAAACAGCCAGGCAAGCGATTCGCATATTGGAATCAAGATCGAGGGAGACGAAAAAAGTGGCCCTCGGTTTCTATGGCGGCGAGCCCATGCTCCAGTTCCCTATGATCAAACAACTGGTCGAATATACGAAGGCGTTGTTCGGCAAGAGAGAGTTGCTATTTCATTGCACCACCAATGCTACGCTCATCACCCATGAAATGGCTGAATTTTTAATGAAAAACGATTTTTCGGTATTGGTCAGTTTCGACGGACCGGAACGTTATCATGACGCGTTCCGCAAAGATCGCAGCGGCGACGGCAGCTTCGATAAAACCCTCGAAGGGCTAAAAATTCTTATTGATAAACAGAGGGCAATAAAAAAAGGATCAGTATCCTTGAACATTGTCTATACCCCTCCATTTGGGCAGGCGAAACTCGATGAGCTGTTCCAATATTTCAAAGACCAGGAGTGGTTGTCCGACATCGATATCACCACATCGTATCCCAGTTCGCGAACCATACCTGTTCCAAACATCGAAGCAGTTGATGTGAATGAGGATAAAGATCTTTTGCAATGGGCCTTCGAGAACTACCGCGAGAGTTTCGGAGACTCGGCTCCAATGGTAAGAGGAGTAATCGAGAAGCAATTGGCGAGAATCATGAAACGTCCGGTATTCAAACATCCTACAAATCAGTGTCTCCTGAATGGATGTTGCGTCCCTGGACACCGAAAAAGCTATGTATCCGCAGACGGAACGATTCAAATGTGCGAGAAAATGACGGACTTCGCTCCACCCCTCGGGCACGTGAACCAGGATTTTGATGTTGAATCCATCAAGAAACATTACATCGAAGATTACGCTCGTGAAAGCCTGAATGATTGCAGCCGCTGTTGGGCAGTGAGGATGTGTGAATTATGCTATATCCTGGCCTTCAATGACGAAGGAACGTTCGACCTGCAAAAAAAACGCGACAATTGCCGTTCCCGTGTCAACTCCCAGGAGCGAATCCTGGAATATTTCTCCACCCTCATGGAACAACACCCGGAAAAGCTGCAATATTTATACAAATATGATCTAAGTTAGAATTAATATATAACAAGGAGACTAAGATGAAGATCTTAAAAAGCGGAATCGAAATGGAACCTTCAGAATTGGATGAGGTAAAAGGTGGTTTATGTTCGTGTGGATGTGATATTGGATACAATGGAATGAGAATGAGTGTTCTTGGTGAAGAAAATGGTAGTTGTTATTGTGGATGTACATGCAATTCCTCTACTGGGTTATATTCAAGTGAATGGAATTATGATTTTTATGGTGGATACATTCAAATTAATCCACCAGCTTAATAGTCTGCTTGCTCAGCAAATGAATTGAGGTTTTTTAAATGACTAAGATTTCTATTGGAAGTATTTTTTTGTTCTGCTGTTTTCTAACTTTTTTGAATACTGGAGTAACTGGCTCCATATTAATTCAGAATAATAACCAGGAAATTGAAAACTGTAATAAATTATTGGATTTAAGACAGGTGAGACAAATGGGTGGAGATGGTGAAGAGGATTTAAACAAAATTTTTAAATCCGTTTCTGATATCTGTGCTACAAAAAATGGTGATTTATATGTATGCGATCCAGTTATTCATCATATCAAGGTCTTTGATTCTAATTGGGAGTATTTAAGAACAATCGGAAGAAAAGGGAAGGGACCTGGAGATTTTTTGGGTCCGGCCTCACTGAGTCTTTTCCCTGGTGGCTTTTTAGCAGTCCATGAATTCAATGGGATGAGAATCCAAATCTTCGATCAAAAGGGGAAGGGGCTTGAGATAATCAAGTTAGATTCGCTTGTAAATTGGATGGGAGTTAATGCGAAGGCAGAATTTATTTTATATAATCCCTATAGAACATACAAATCAAGGAAAATTTTATTTGTAAAAAATAAGAAAGGGGAAGTTCTTCGTGAAATTGGAAACTACCATGACAGGTCAGAAGATTACTTTGGTTCTGAAAAATTCCATGTTGCAATGGATGGATGTGATAATATATATGTTGCAAGCGCGCACGCTCCTGTTATTCGAAAATTCTCTCCGGATGGAAAACTATTGAAATGCATCACTTTTGAAGTGCCTTTCGAAATTCCAGACGTAAGACTAGAATTAACCCCTGACGGTAAAGATGTTATTATACACAATACAGGTGAGGATACCAGGGAATTTCGTAATGGCCAATATTATAGAAAAAAAGGAAAGCAGTGGCTTTCACTCTTTAGCGCGCTTGCTATAGACTCTAAGCAGAGAATTTTTATTGTTTCCCCATACCGAGTTCTATCTGAGGAGGAATCCAAAAAGACAGAGGTTCGAACTGAAGGGGGGGCAAATGGAATGATGAAAATTATAAGACCGAATATTAATGTCGATGAATATCCAAAATATAATAGGATATTAGTCTTTAATAAGGAAGGTAAAGTGATTGCAGGTTCGTCTGTTAAATTACCTTACAATCATCTTCTGGTTAGAGGTAACCATTTATTTGCTGTAGATGAGGTCTTAGGACCAAGTATTCTTGAATTTGAGTTTGATTTAAAAAAAAAATAATAATGTTTTGGGATTTTTGTAGAAGACTCAATATAGCTAGAAATTTCAGGAAAGGAGATTTATATGAAAATTATTAAAAGCGGAATAGAGCTAGATCCATCGGAATTAGATCAAGCGTTTGGAGGTATGTGCGCGTGTGGTTGCCCAATCGGGATGAGCGGAACTAACCTTGCCGTTGGAGGAACGGAAAACAATGGTTGTTATTGCAGTTGTACTTGTAGCATTGAACTTTTACATTCAGATTTTATAAATGAATACCGAAATATTTATTCATATATATATCCACCACTATGAGCTGAAATTAGCAATTTCCTTGTTTAATGATAAGTTAACCAGGATTTGGAGAAGACCTCGAAGGAAGTAATAGAAATTTTTTATTCCAAGTTTGCATTTGCTCAATGAATGAGGGAAGGAGAATACGATGGCGGATGAGGTTTGTTTGGGACCGTTTGTCAAGACGTTTGGGTTTGGCGGGGGGTATTTTGTTTATGATGTCAATACCAACCGGATCGTTGAGGTGGAGCGGGTTGTTTATGATGTGATTGATCGCTGGCGAGATGGGGATTTGTTGACTGATGGGGAGGCGATTGGTTGGGATTATAATGATGAAGAGATTGATGAGGCGGTCGAGACGATTCGAGGCGCGGTTGCGGAGCATGGATTGTTTTCTTCTCATCGGCCGAAGCGGTTGGCGGTGGGGATTAATAGCGGAGAGGATGTGAGGCGGATTCATGGGAATGGATTTCCGCAAATGGTTCTGGAGTTGACGAAGGAGTGCAATCTTGATTGCCGGTATTGTCAGGTCTCCGGGCATTATGCCTCATCGGGGACTCACTCGTTGCATATGGGCCGGGATGTTTTGTTCGAGGCTATTGATTTTTATTATGAAAAGAGTCGGGGTGATGAGCAATCTCATATTTCGTTTTATGGGGGCGAACCGTTGTTGAGGTATGGTTTGATGAAAGAGGCGGTCGGATATGTGCGGCAAAAACCTGAGGGTTCGAAATATACCTTTAGTTTTACTACCAACGGCACCCTCTTTAATAAAGAGATGATCGGTTTTTTTATCGAACATGATTTCGCGCTGTTGATCAGTTTGGACGGGCCGAAATCCATGCATGACCGCTATAGAGTTTTTCGCGATGGCGAAGGGACGTTCGACACGATAATAAAGAATTTGGAACTTATCCGGCAGTATAATCGAGACTATTTTGATCGCAATGTCTCGGCAACTTGCGTCGTGGCTCCGCCTTTTGACAAGATAGATGAGCTGTTCGACTTTTTTTCCAGCCATCCTCTGTTCAAGGATATGCGCGGGAGAGGAAGAGTCCGGGCAAGCTTTGTCGATACTAGAGAGACGGGCTTTTTGAAGGATATTGGGCTGGATGAGGATGCGATGAAATCGAGCGGGGTGGTTGAGACATTTATCGAACGGTTCAAACAATCATTGCTTGAAAGAAACTATCATTTTATGAGTAAGGAGATTACACTTACTTGATTGTCGATTTTTCCAATAGGGTGAAAATTATTTGGGGGGGTGGTATAATTTGGGGGTCCGGTCTTTGAGTTTGGGGCCGTATTAGTTTATTGGAGGTATTTGATGAAGAGTTGGATTCGTTGGAGTTTTGTCTGTTTGTTTGTTGCGTCGTTGGTGGTGAGTGGTCCTGTGTTTGGACAGGAGAAGAAGGTAGTGTCCGTGGCGTTGAGGGCCTATGACTCGGGGGAGTTTGTCGGAGACCTGGCCAGGGACGCGGTTGTCGTGACTGAGAATGGTCAGGCGGCCGAGGTTGCGGCCCTGCGGTTGGTCAAGAACAATAAGGTGGAGAAGACCGACGGGATCAAGGGCATGAAGCCGGCGATGAACCGCAATTTTATTTTGCTTTATAATATTAACGAATATAATTCCAAGATCGCAGATAGTGTGGATTATTTCTTTGAGGAAGTTTTGAAGAAAGGGGATCAGTTGATATTGTTGACCCCTCTGAAACCGTATACCTTTTCGCAGCAGACCTTGAAGGCGAAATCCACTGGAGAGTTGATCACGGCGGCCAAGACTGTGTTGAAGCGGGATGTGCCTGTGGGGGCCTCCAATTACTTGAATGTGGTGGAGCAGATGAAGCAGGTGGTGACAGAGCTCAAGATGGGAGTGGACGGTGATTCAATGAGCATGGGCGGCACTTCGGGCACTGATGTGAAATCGCTTTTGATTCAGTACCGTCAGATGTTGGAAAATATGAGGCAGGCACGGAAGTTGAATGACGGGTTGTTGCTCAAGTTGGCCGATATTTTTAAAACGCAGCCAGGACAGACGCATCTGGTGGTGTTTTATAACCAGGAGTTGAGACCGATTCCGGTTCGTAGCACCATGAGTAATTTGCAGAAAAACAAAGATCTGAAATTCGACGCCATGGATGTGTTCGAGTCCGACGAAAGCAAAGAGACCATGGATATGAAGATGGTGGGGGAGACATTGGTCAATTCCGGCATTTGCGCCCATTTTTTGTATCTGACCAAGCCCTCGAGCCGTGATCGTCGTTTTGTAATGAAGGACAATTCGCAGGATGTTTACAATATGCTCTCCAAAATCGCGGATATTACCGGCGGAGTGCTGGAGACAACCGCCAGGCCGGAAGCCGCGTTGAAGCGGGTAGGCGGATTTTGCGACGATTATTATCTGGTGGATTTCTATTCTCCCGCTCCTCAAGCTGATGGGATGTTTAGAACCATCGCTATCGATGTAAAAGATCGCAAAGTAAAAAAATATTATCCGAAAGGCTACCTGGCCAAATAACCTGAGCCTCGATTCGCCGTCGCCGTCGTTTGAGTTGCTTTCTTAGTCGAGTCATTGTAAAATGGGGGCTAATGAAACAAAAAGTAGCGATCGTCCACGACTGGCTCAACGGAATGCGCGGCGGCGAAAAGGTACTGGAGCAGTTTCTCGACCTATACCCGCAAACGGATATTTTTACTCTATTTCTGGACCGGAAGAAAATATCGGACAAGATCAAGATGCACAAGATCTATACGTCCAATCTGAACCGCTATTCACTCGTCCGCAAGCATTACCGCTATTTTCTTCCATTTCTTCCGTCCGCCGTGGAATCGTTCCGGCTCTGGGATTACGATCTGGTGATCAGTAGTTCCCATTGTGTGGCCAAAGGGGTGATTCCGGCTCCGGGGGCGCCTCATTTTTGCTATATGCATTCGCCTATGCGTTATATTTGGGATCAATTCGACCAGTATTTCGGGAATGCCGGCGGTATCAAGAAGATGGTGATTCGCAGGCAAGCGGAGAAGCTCAGGCTGTGGGATACTGTGACAGCGGCGCGGGTGGATCATTTTATCGCCAATTCCAATTTTGTCAAGCGGCGGATCTCCAAATATTACCGCCGCGACGCAGCGGTGATTCATCCGCCGGTTGACGTGGAACTCTTCCAGCCGGTTATCAATCCCCGCAAAGATTTTTATCTCTCGGTGTCGGCGTTTGTCCCTTACAAAAACAATCATGTACTGGTGGAGGCGTTTAACCTCTTGAAATTGCCGTTGGTGTTGGTGGGCAAAGGGCCGGAAGAGGCGCGGCTCAGGAAGATGGCAGGGGACAATATTACGTTTAGGAAGAATATTACCCCTGAAGAGTTGCGGGATCTGTATCAAAACGCCGCCGGGTTTGTGTATGCCGGAGTGGAGGATTTTGGTATCGCGTTCGGCGAAGCCCAGGCGTGCGGGGTTCCGGTGATTGCGCCCGCCAAAGGCGGAGTGCTGGATATAGTAGAAAATGGGGAGACTGGAATCTTGTACGATGGAGATTCGGCAGAACGATTGGTTGACGCGGTGGAGCGTTCGCGGGACATCCCGTTTGAGCGGGATGCCATTCGATCTAACAGTCTCAGGTTTTCGGAAGAGATTTTTAAATTGAAGATTAAGGAATTCATCGATAAACGGATATGATCAAAAAAAGTCGAAAAAAACTAGCACATTTTTACGTTATCAGCGACCTTGTAGCCATTGCCATCGCATTCTTCGCCACCTTCTGGTTCAGGTTTCATTCATCTTTTATCGGGGTGCCCAAAGGGACCCCTGAGCTCAGCCAATATTTGGTGGTTCTACCCTTTTTGATGATTGTCCAGGCCTTCTATTTTTCCTCCCAGGGTTACTACAAGATTCGTTTGCGGCGGAACCGGTTGGACGATTTGTTCCTGGTCTTGCTGAACAGCACGGTCTCTTCATTTATCGTGATCCTGTTTTTCAGTTATTTTAAGAGCTACAAATTCATCGATTTCGAGGTTTCCCATTTTTATATGCTGACCTATATCCCCATCTCCACCTTTGCGTTGTTTAGTTTGCGGTTGGTGGTGTTCCGGGTGTTCAAGAATATTTTTATGCGGCGCAACGGTCTTTCGAGGGTATTGATTGCCGGAACCGGACCGCTGGGTTTGGCGGTTGCCGAAAAATTGAAGCATTATTCCCATTTCGGTATCGAAATTACAGGCTTTTTAGGAGAGGATGGCGAAGAGAATGTGCTGGGTAGCTACGGCGAACTCGATGCGGTGGTGCGCCGGCATGGTGTGACCGACCTGTTCATCGCCCTCTCGTTGAAGGAATACAATACCATCATGCAGTTGATCGACTGGGGCAACAACCTATTGCTGGATATCCGTTTGGTGCCCGACATCCTGCAAATCGCCTCGTTGAAGGCGGGGATGGAGCATATCGAAGGGATTCCCACCATCAATCTCGGCGATATTCCGCTCCAGGGATGGCCTCTGGCGTTCAAACGCTTTGTGGATATCGTCGTCAGTTTGGTGGGGCTATTCATGTTGTCGCCATTTTTATTGCTTTTGGCCATGTTGATCAAACTGGATTCCCGCGGCCCGTTGTTTTACTCTCAAGTGCGGGTGGGATTGGACGGCCGGCATTTCAAGATGATAAAGTTCCGCACCATGGTGGAGGACGCGGAGGACAAGACCGGGGCCATCTGGTCGCCGCCGGATGACGATCGTGTCACTGCATTGGGGAAGATTCTCCGCAAATTGTCCATCGATGAGATTCCGCAATTGTTGAATGTCCTGAAAGGGGATATGAGTCTGGTGGGCCCCAGACCGGAGCGGCCGGAATTTGTGGATGAATTCAAGAACAATGTTCCGCGGTACATGTTGCGGCACCGGGTGAAGGCAGGCATGACCGGTTGGGCCCAGGTGCATGGCCTCAGAGGCAATACACCGCTTGACAAGCGCATTGAGTTCGACATCTACTATATTCAGAATTGGACATTCCGCTTGGACCTCGAAATCTTGTGGCGCACTCTGTTAAAATTCCAATTTATCGACCGGGGAGAGGTCATCACCGGCAAATAACTGTTAAGATAAAGGTTTGCTCCCCTTACTCGCGTTGAAAGCCCGCGGCACTTGTGGTATAATTCCAATGTTGTGGCTTTGATAACTAAGGATGAGGAAGCTGATGAAAAATATACAAAATATCAATCAACGTAGGCCAAAGGGTTTCTTGTTCTGGATCGCTTCATTTATAGTAATTATCCTATTGTGGAATATGCTGAACAATGTGCGGGGAACGGAAATAAGGATGCTCGAATTTTCCGATTTTATGAAAAATGTAGAACTGGGAAACATTGAATCCGCTTTTATCACCGGGAATACTGTTACCGGTGAATTCAAGGGCGCTGCGGCGGGAAGTGGCGGTGAAGCGGTGAAAGTTAAATACGAGACTGCTATCCCAACTGAGTATCCCGAATTTATTTCGATTTTGAGAAAAAACGACGTTAAGATAAAAGTTGAAAAATTAAATAAAAACGAATGGCTGTCGATATTGTTGTCGGGAGCTCCATTCCTGATTCTGATCGTATTCTGGTTCGCCTTGATGAGACAACAGGCGGGCGGCCGGGCGTTCACATTCGGTAAGAGTAAAGCGCGGATGTTTGCCGGTGAAAAGAACAAGGTGACATTCAAGGATGTGGCGGGCGTCGAGGAACCGAAGCACGAGCTCCGCGAAATTATAGAATTTTTAAAAGAACCGAAGAAATTCCAACGGCTGGGGGGAAAGATCCCCAAGGGCGTTTTGTTAATCGGACCTCCGGGTACGGGTAAAACCTTGCTGGCCAAAGCGATTGCCGGCGAAGCCAATGTGCCGTTCTTCTCCATTTCCGGTTCAGACTTTGTCGAGCTGTTTGTGGGTGTCGGCGCTTCCAGAGTCCGGGATTTGTTCGAAGAGGGCAAGAAGCACGCTCCTTGTTTGATCTTTATCGATGAGATCGATGCGGTGGGACGGCAGAGAGGCGCCGGCCTCGGCGGCGGACACGACGAACGGGAACAGACCTTGAACCAGTTGCTGGTGGAAATGGATGGTTTTGACGCCAATGAAGGGGTGATCATTATCGCCGCCACCAACCGGCCCGACATTCTGGACTCGGCTTTGTTGAGACCCGGTCGTTTCGACCGTAGAATCGTCGTCTCCACACCGGATGTCAAGGGCAGGGAAGAGATCCTGAAGGTTCACCTCAGAAACATCCCCACTTCCAAGAATGTCAACTTGAAAGTATTGGCCCGTTCCACACCGGGTTTCACCGGCGCCGATATCGCAAACATGGTGAACGAGGCTGCTCTGTACGCTTCCCGCAAGGGAAAGAAAAAAGTGGAGATGAAGGACTTTGAATACGCCAAAGATAAAGTCTTGATGGGCAGCGAGCGTAAGAGTATGATCATCTCTGAAGAGGAGAAGACCATCACCGCGTACCACGAAGCGGGGCACGCTCTGATCGCGGCGATGGAGAAAGAGGCCGATCCTTTGCACAAGGTGTCGATCATTCCGCGGGGCATGGCTCTTGGTGTAACCCAGCAGTTACCGTTGAACGACAAGTACACCTATTCGAAGCCTTATCTCGAGGCGCAGCTCATGGTGCTCCTGGCGGGGCGTATTTCGGAAGAGACCTTCCTTGGTTTGATGACAACCGGCGCTGGAAATGATTTTGATCGCGCCACCAGTATCGCTCGGAAGATGGTCTGCGAGTGGGGGATGTCTTCTTTGGGTACCATTAGTTTCGGTCGCAAAGACGATATGGTCTTTTTAGGACGGGAGTTGATGTATCATAGTGAATATTCCGAAAGTACCGCTCAAACCATTGATTTTGAAATTAAATTGATCATCGACACCGCTTACCAACGGGCCAAGAAGGTGATTGTCGATCACAAAGATGAAATGAAGATCATTGCGGAGTTGTTATTGGAGAAAGAATCTCTGAGTTCGGCAGAGATCGATGATATTCTCGGGACAGATAAATCAGGGCGCAATGAAGATATGGCCGACGATACCGAGGAAAACGAAACTGAAGAAATAAAAGTGAAAAAAACAAAATCCGCGCCGGTAAAAGAAAAGGCAGAAGCGGAAGCTGAGCCTGCCCAGGACAATGATATTTGATTTTATAATAAATGCGTTTTCGACGTTCGGAATCAGCGATATTATAGATATTCTTTTTTTGTTTTTGTTGTTTTATTACCTGCTGCTGTTGATCAAGGGCACCAAGTCCTACCAGGTGGCTGTGGGTTTGGTGTTGATCGGAGTTTTCGCGGTTGTGGCCAGTATCTTAAAACTGACCGCCTTCTCGTTTATTTTGAATAATTTTTTGACCTACTTGATTTTCGCCATTATTGTCTTGTTTCAGGACGAACTACGCAAAATATTGGCGGAGATCGGCAGTAAATTGCGGACAAAATACAATATCAGCGGCGAATCGGAAATTATCGACGAAATCGTGAACACAATCATAGCTCTGTCTCTATCTAAAATTGGGGCCATTATCGCCATCGAGCGAGAAATCAATGTCAAGAACTATGTGAACAAACCGGTGAAAATCAACGCGGACGTGACCAAAGATCTGTTGCTGACTATATTCACCCCCAATTCGCCATTGCATGACGGCGCTGTGATCATTAGTAATGACCGGATTGAACTGGCCCGTTGTTTTTTCCCTTTACCTCCGTTGTTGGAGCTGAGTCCCAGCGGCACCCGTCATCTGGCTGCCATTGGTATCACGCAGCAGACCGACTGTATCGCCATTGTGGTGTCCGAAGAGACTGGAAAAATTTCATTGGCGGTGAAGGGAGAATTGATCCGCGGTCTAGACCGGGAAGGTTTGAAAAACCGCTTGATTCATTACAAGATTTAATATGAATATCAAAAAGTTGATTTTTAATAACTTAAGTTTGAAATTGGTGGCGTTGGTGATCGCGTTTTCGGTATGGGTATTGATTACCGGTAAACAGCGGGCTTATCAGGAGCGTAGTCTCGATGTCAATGTCGAGTATTTCAATATTTCCCAAAATCTTGATGTACGCAGCGTTCGCCCTGAAAGAGTGCGGGTGGTGGTGCGGGGTATTTCCAAAGAGATCAGCCGGTTGGAACCCACTAGCATCAAGTTGCGCTTTGATCTAAAAGGTATCACCGAAGCCACGCGGCTGAGTAAGTTTACAGAAGATTATCTGGTTTTGCCTGAGCATACTGAAATTGTGACGGTGTACCCCAAGATGATCGAGATCAGCATCGACGAATTCATGTCCCGCGAAGTAATGGTTCGGGTGTTGTATAAAGGAAAATTGAGGCGTGGAATCCGGTTGATTGACCGTAAAATCTCACCTGAAAAGGTTAAGATATTCGGATATAAATCAAAAATCATCACCATTGATACTGTTTACGCCCAAGATTCGGTCAATCTCGCGGATATAACCGAAACCTCGACTTACAAACTAACTTTGAAAAAAAGCGAAGAGATTATCCGTTTCGAAGACCGCGAAAATGTTGATGTGACTGTGGTCGTGGAAAACAAAAATGAAACAAAATCAAATAAATAAGCTGTTCGGAACCGATGGAATTCGCGGCGTATTCGGACAGTTTCCTATGGAAAACGACGCGTTGTTTAAGTTAGGCGTCGCCATCGGCGACGTGTTGGAGCCGCGGAAATTGTTGGTCGGAAGGGATACCCGAACGTCCGGGAAGGCGATTGTCAAATCGTTGGCTTTAGGACTACCTTACGAGGTAAAATTTTTTGATTGCGGTGTTATTCCCACGCCCGGCCTTTCGTTGGCGACAGCGCAAGGGGATTTTGATTACGGCATCATGATCACAGCGTCTCACAATCCGTTTACCGACAATGGCATCAAGCTGTTTGACGCCAATGGAGAAAAGATCTCGGAAGATCTCGAGCGGCAGATCGAAGCGTTGTATTTCGGGATGGAAGATCCGGAAGTAGCGACTCTGCCGATGATCAAATCATACGATGGAAGAGCTGTATATGAGAGCTTTTTAAAAAATCATCTCTCCGGGTTGGAACAGCTCGAAGGCACGCTTAAATGCGTCGTTGATTGCGCCAATGGAGCCACTCACGAGGTGGCGCCGATTGTGTTTGCCCAGGCTGGAATTTCAGCGGAGATCATTCAGCACCGGCCGGATGGGGAAAATATCAATCTCAATAGCGGTTCCACTCATCTTGAACATCTGCGGCAACGGGTCATCGATTCCGGCGCTGATTTAGGGATCGCCTTTGATGGCGACGGTGATCGCGTCCTTTTTTTGGATCCTGACGGTAACGTGCTGACCGGAGATCACGCGCTCTTTTTTATTTCAAATTATTTATTCGAGCATTTTCCCGAGGAAAACGCAAAACCTCTGGTGGTGGGCACCATTATGTCGAACTTGGGGTTGGAAACAGCGCTTCGGGAGAAGGGGATCGATTTCTTACGGGCAGCGGTCGGTGATAAACATGTGTATCGTGAGATGGTGGCTAACGATGCCGTCATCGGAGGAGAGGAATCCGGTCATACGATTCTGCGTTCGTTTCAAAAAACAGGCGACGGATTGCTCACAGCCATATATTTCCTGCGGGCGATGTTGGCATCCGGTCTCCAACCAAACGAGCTGCGTTCGCAATTCTGCGTCTATCCGCAGGTTACCCGCAGTGTTCGCATAAAAGAGAAGATCGATCTAGCCCATTGGGACGAGTACGCCGGTGCGGTGCGGGAGTTCCAGGAGAAACATGGCGAGGATTCCCGGATCGTGGTCCGCTATTCCGGTACGGAGCCGAAAATCAGGATTATGGTGGAATCCAAGAATCAGGAGATTGTAGACAAGTATATTATAGAGTTTGAAAATCTCATTAAATCACGGTTAGGAGAATAGCATGAGATTAGGAGTCAATATCGATCATATTGCCACATTGAGGCAAGCGAGAATGGCCAACGAGCCGGATCCGGTGTATGCGGCAGTCATAGCGGAGCTGGCTGGAGCCGATGGCATCACCGTGCACCTGAGACAAGATCGTCGTCATATCCAGGAGCGCGACGTTGAATTGTTGCGTACCATCATCAAGACAAAATTGAATATGGAAATGGGCATCACCATGGAGATGGTGAAGATCGCCCTCAAATACAAACCCGATATCTGCACGTTGGTGCCGGAAACCGCCGAAGAGGTAACCACCAGCGGCGGATTGGATTTAGTAATGTACAGCGAAAAGGTTGCGGAAGTGTCCGGTAACCTCAGAGCCGCCGGCATCGAAGTCTCTGTGTTTATCGATCCGGAGATCGATCAGATCAAAGCTTGCCATAGGCTTGGAATACCGGTGATCGAGATTAACACCGGAGATTTCGCCAAGAATTGGAATAATAGTTACGCTATTCTGGAATTGGAAAAAATAAAGAAAGCGGTGGTGTACGCCAAAAAATTGAACATCAAGATACTGGCGGGCCACGGCTTGAACTACCAGAATGTGAAACCGATTGTCGAGATCGAAGAGATCGAAGAGTTGAACATCGGCCACTCTATCATCGCCAACTCTACATTTATGGGATTGGACCAGGCTGTGAGACAGATGAAAGACTTGATTTACGCATAGGAGGAAATCAAATGTACGATATTATCTTTCTTGGCGGGGGCCCTGCCGGATATGAAGGGGCAATCGCCGCCGGGAAAAAAGGATTAAAGACTGCGGTTGTGGAATTGTATAAATTGGGCGGAACTTGTTTACAGTGGGGATGTGTACCCACAAAAGCGTTACTCCATTCGGTAAAAATTCTCAAAGAGGTGAAATCTTCCAAGAAGTTGGGAATCAATGTCGAAGATTTTTCCGTTGATGTGGCGGCTATGGCTAAAAATAAAACCCGCGTGGTCTCCAAGTTGACCAAGGGGATCGAGCACCTGTTCAAGCAGAACAATGTCGATCTCATTAGCGGACGGGGAAGGGTCGTGGCTGAAGATACAGTCCTGGTGAATGGCGAAACCGAATTGAAAGGGAAAAACATCGTCATTTCTACCGGTTCAGTGCCGGCGGAATTACCGTTCTTGAAATTCGACGGCCAATTCATCATCAACTCGGATAAAGCGCTGGAATTGGAAGAGATACCGGAAAAACTGTTGGTAATCGGCGCCGGCGCAATCGGCGTTGAAATGGGGGTTATTTACGCTCATCTGGGTTCCCAGGTCACGATCGTGGAGATTATGGGCCAAATACTTCCGGGCATGGATGCTGAAGCCACTGATATTCTGTTTAAAGAATTGAAGAAGCAGAAGATGAAAATTCACGTGGGGACCGCCGCTACAGAGCCGAAGATCAATGCCGAAGAAAAGACCGTTCAATTTACCTTCAAGCAGGGTGAAAAAACCTGGGACGAGAGTTTCTCAAAGGTTTTGATGGCTGTGGGCCGCCGTCCGGTGACAGCGGATGTGTTCGATGAAGCTCTGGCTATCAACATCGACAGGCGTGGGTTTATCCAGGTGGATGAGAATCTACGCACCGGCGTGGGCAATATTTTCGCCTGCGGCGATGTGGTGGGAGAACCGTTGCTGGCTCATAAAGCGTCGCACCAGGCCATCGCTATTGTGGATCATATCCTCGATGGGCAAGCGATTCACCATGCCCTGGTGCCGGGCGCTGTATTTACCTTTCCGGAGTTCGCATCCATCGGATTGACGGAAGAACAGGCCAAGGAGCGGGGAATCGATTATAAGGTCGGCAAATTTCCCTATTCCGCCGGATCCCGTTCCAATGCAATCGACGAGAAAAACGGCCTGGTGAAGGTGATCGCCGACAATGAGGACCGTCTCATCGGAGCCCATATCGTCGGAGCCGAAGCAGGCGAGCTGATGCCCCTTCTGAATTATGCGGTGAGCAATAACATGAAAACCGGTGAATTCAAGGCGATGGTATTTATTCATCCCACCTTGAGCGAAAATATCTGGGAAGCGGTTGGAGAAATATCCGGCCATTCCATTCATATATAACATTGATATGTGACCCGGGTGGCCCAATGAACCAGAAGGTAGAGCATATTTTATTTTCCAACAAGTTTTATAATGTGATGCTGAAGTGGATGGACCGGCTCCGCTATCCGGTGGTGTCTTATCCGTCGCTTCAAAAGCAGCGGCGGGAGGAACCGGTTCCCTACAATAAAATCGCCAACGTGGCTGATATTGCCAACCCCCAGTGGCATGCGTTGTTGCAGGATATGGGTGAATCGTTCGCTATGGACGAAGCCCGCTTCCATCGGAAAACCTGGGAGCATGTTCACATCGTCTACATTATGAATCAATTGGGCTACCTGAGGCCTGAGAATAATTGTCTCTCCATTGGGGCCGGCCGGGAACCGGTTCTCTATTATCTTGCCCACAAGATGTCGAAGATTGTGGGCATTGATATATACGAGGGGCACTACCTGGGCGGGGAGGATGAAACCGATGCAATGGTGCATCCGGCGAAATACGCGCCCTTTGTCTACCCGGAAGAGAATCTGGAATTGGTGCAGATGGACGCCCTTGATCTCACCTTCCCGGACAATCATTTCGACGTGATCTTCTCAGCGTCGTCCATCGAACACTTCGGTACTCCCAAACAGATTGCCCGGTCCATCGGTGAAATGGAACGGGTGCTCAAGCCCGGCGGTTTGTGTGTGATCACCACTGAGCTGGCGCTCAACCGTATTGCCGGAAATATTCCCAATACGAGAATTTTTCGCCTGGAAGAATTACTGGATCTCTTTCAGCAAAAAGGTTTCCAATTGGATACCGCGCCCGTGGAAATCGCCATCGAGGACCATTGGCTCAATAATTGGGTTAAATTGCCGCAAGAGATCCACAAGCGTCCCCACGCTGTGTTGAGGTATCTTCGTACAGTGTTTACCTCTGGGGCTCTGGCGTTTACCAAACCCGGAGACCGGGTTGTCCGGGGCGAACCGTCTGGGACCACAGGCATCACGCCGTTGAATTATAGCGCCAACATCTATCTCTCGGGCGAAAAAAACATATTCGAACGGGGTGAGAAGGCGAAATGGGAAATTACAATCGAAAACACCTCCAATTTTGATTGGTATTGCCATGGCGGCAGTCATCGCATCGCATTGGGCGTTCGTTTGCTGGATGCGGATGGAAACCTGATCAACATGGATTTCTTCGATAGCCCTCTTCCTGAAGATGTCAAGCAAGGGGAGTCGGCTTCCTTCACGGTTACCATGTTTTTCCTGTTGCAGCCCGGAAACTATCAACTCTTCTTCGATCTCAAACGCGAATTAATCACCTGGTTTTCAGACCGGGGCAGCGAACCCCTCATCATCGATATTCGACAGGGCGGTTGAAACCCAACGGTATAGGGCAAATATCGCTTCTTGTTGAATTATTGCTTTTTTTACGTATATTTATAATTATAGCAATAGTGGAGAGTCGATTTTTATAAAAAATCGTTTCCACAGGAGGAGGGATAATGAGGTGGAACATTGAGAAGAGTGAGAAACTCAAACTCGACATTGCATCCGATGAACCGTTGATGCGGAAACTTGGGGAGTCCGTAGCAGGGGTAATGGAAGAGTTCGAGGTTGATCTCGAAGGGATGTGTTATGTATTTGAACCCAGGATTTTTACGTATGAGCCCAGGGAGCTGGCGGAAATCCGGCTGAAAGGGCGGGACAGTTTCCTGGAAGATCTGGTTCATTATTTGAGGCAAAAAGTTCGTATCACCGAAGACATATTCGATTATGTCTATATTCCAAAGCGGTGTCTGCCGGAGTGCGGCATTGTAGACCCACGTAGTTTGGAGATATTGGAGAGGTTGAGGATCGGAGGTAAAGAAAATATTGACGAAGACTCGATCCCCTGGCAAGAGGCGCCGTTGGAGTTGATGAAGCGGATTGTCGGCAGCAAAGAGTTGTTGATGGAATTAAGCCGCAAGATTTTTGCGTTATTGCGGGAACATGGGATTCAGTTTGACAAGGACGAAGGCTGTGTGTTCACCCCCATGGTGGTGGAGTCGCCGGTCTATGCCCAGATGGCGGCGAATAAGGATGCGCTGGATTCTTATTGTAGTTTCGGCCCCCAGGTTTTGGGAGCGCCCGATCTAGATATCGAGGGAGCGATGCCTGTCCCGTTGCCGGGAGTTATTCCATTGGATTTTGGCGATGTCCCGGGTATTATTTTCCACAAGTGGTGGTGGAGCGGAATTCCTGCCCCCGATTTATTGCGGGCATTGGATGTCATGCGGGAGTTTCGTTGAGTTGAGTGATTTTCCCCGGCTTTCGCCTCGTACCATTATTCAAAATGTAGGCCATCGGGAGACGTCGCCTATCTATTTAGTGTTGGATCCTGATGGCCCCGCCTGGTTGTTGGTCAATGACGACGGCAGGCGTATCCTTGAACGGTGCAACGGCGAGAATTCACCCGAAGCCATTGCCCGGGCGATTGCCGGCAAAGATAATGGAACCATGTTTCGCGATGTGTTATCGAGGGTGAAGGCATTTCTCCATCTGGCGAGCGCTCATCGTTTGTTTATGGCTAGAGAGGATGTTCCAAGAGAGAGCCGGTTCCGGGGAATCGCTCTGGAAATCACTTCCCGTTGCAATCTCCAGTGCATTCATTGTTATATGGACGCCGGTTTTGAACCAATCCGGGAATTGCGGTTAGAGGTTTTGATCGACATCATTCGCTCGGTCAAGCGGGCCGGCGGAGTCTCCGTGGCAATTGGCGGCGGCGAGCCTTTACTGCGAGACGATTGTTACGATGTGATCGATGCCGCTCTCTCGGAAGATCTTCTAGTGGCTATCGGTACAAACGGGACCTTGCTTGAGCGCACACATGTCGAACGTCTCAGTCGCAGGCCGGTGAAGATTCAGGTGAGCCTGGATGGCGCCACCGCCGGTGTTCATGACGCGATGAGGGGGCAGGGAAGCTTCGATGCCACTGTGCGGGGCATCGACCGCTTGATCGAGGCCGGGAAAGGCGGAGATGTTTGTCTGGCCTGTACAGTGGTCAAGCACAATGTCCGGGAGGTTCCGGCCATTATCGATTTTGCCCTGAAGCGGGGGATACCGGTGATCCAGTTTCCCCCGCTGGCCGCGGCCGGGAGGGCGAGACCCCGTTACAACGATCTAAACCTTCATCATGATGAATTGCTGGGATTTTGGGGTTATGTCTACAAGAGAGCGCTGGAGTTGAAGGGGAAGATGGATCTTTTAGCCGATTGTTTTTCCCTCTCAATTGATCGCGCCGGCACGCCGTATCGCTGTGCCATCGGGACGCAATTTCGCGTCGATCCCGCCGGCGATGTCTATCCATGCCAGTGCTTTCACGGGGGCGATGAGTTTTGCCTCGGCAATGTGTCGGTAACCCCGCTGGAAGCGATTGTCCATGGGAACAGGATCCGCCAAATAATAGAAATGTGTGACGACCGGCCGGCGCGGATTGAGCAATGCCGCCAGTGCCGCTGGGTGAACTTTTGCGGTAGCGGCTGCATGGGGAGCGCTTACGAGGAGACCGGTACCGTTTTTATGCCCCAGGCATGTGAAGCCCGGAAGCAGTGGATCGAGACGCAGTTCGCCACCCGGGTGGCGAAGATTTAATATTCTTTGTCCGATGACGCGGGGGCTGCGCGATTATGGGCCCAACTCTTGATTTTTTTGATCTGTTCATCCATGGTGAGCGACAATGGAACCGTACTGCCGAAAATGGCGAACAGGTCGTCTTCGCACAATTTGCGATTTTGGTTGAACGCTTCATACATGCCGGAGATGATGACTTGCTCGATTTCGCTTCCGGACCAACCTTTTGTGATCTGCGCCAATTGTGGGATATTGAAGAGCTCCAAGTCGTTGCCTTTGGCTTTGAGGTGGATGGTAAAGATCTCTTCCCGTTCTTTCCGGGTGGGAAGATCTATGAAGAAAATCTGGTCGAAGCGGCCGCGGCGCAACAATTCCGCCGGCAACAGGTCGATGCGGTTGGCGGTGGCGGCGATGAACACATCGGACGTATGCTCCTGCATCCAGGTGAGAAAGTAACCCAGGATCCTGGATGATGACCCTTCGCCTTGCTTGTCGCTGATACCGCTCTCGATTTCGTCGATCCACAATATTGCCGGAGCGACTGAATCCATGGTATTGAGGGCGCGAGAAAAGACGATTTCCGGCGAGCCCGACATGCCGGAATACACCAAATTCATATCCAACCGGAACAACGGCAAATTCCAGAGGGAGGCGACAATCTTGGCGGACAAACTCTTTCCACAACCGGAGATCCCCATCGTCAGAATCCCCCGCGGTTTGTCGAGACCATAATCACGCGCCTCTTTGCCGAATGCTTTCTTCCGTTTCATCAACCAGTCCTTGAGGTTATCAAGACCGCCCAGATGGTTGAGAGAGAATTTATGATTGAAAAACTCTAGAACCCCCTCTTTCAGGATCAATTGTTTTTTTTCTTCGTGTATCAGTTTGATCAAATCGCGGTGGATCACCTTCTGCCCCTGAAAGGATTTCATGAACGCCCGGTGCGCCTCGTCATGGGTCAAGCCCTGAACGCCGACGACAAAGTTTTTCTTGTCTGTTTCGGTCAATTCGATTGTCCGGCCGGACTTCTCCATCGATTGGATAAATTTCAGGAATAGAGCGTTGAGCTCGTTGTAATCCGGAAGCTCGAAACGGACCACTTCCAGTTCTTTTTTCAAGGTATCGGGGAAGAAGTCGTCGGCTGATACCAGGAATACGACTCTTCTGGAACCTTTCAGGCTTTTGTAAAGTTCCCGAAGTTTGCGCACAACCCGCTCTGAATTTTTTATATGGGGCGTCAGGTCGCGAAAGATAAAGAATCCATTCTCCTGGGTTTTGAGTACGGCGTTGAGCGCCGCCACCGGTTCGCTTGTGCCCTGGAGCGCTTGCCGGTCTTTGACCAGGCCGTTATTGATGTCCCAAAACGAGATATTCTGAGACTTCAGGAGCTGCTCACATAATTGGCTGAGTAAGTTTTCGATTCGTTTCTCTTCATAGGTGATGATTTTGACGAGGTTGTGTCCAGCCAAAATAGCCCGTTTGATTTGTTCTACCGATTTATTCATCCCATCCTCTTAGGTGCGCGTACGCATATAATCTTCTCATTGAGAGATGTATCATAATACAAAAATGTCCTTAGCGCAAGAGTAAAAGCGTGGAAGCAGCAGGAAAGGCGCTGCTTCCATTTCTAGTTATTCCGCCCAGAGGGTCATCAGGTGAACGATTGTTTCCGCTGATTTCCGCATGTCTTCCAGGGTGACCCATTCATAGCGGGAGTGGAAATTAGAACCGCCGGTGAAAAGATTCGGCGTAGGCAAACCCATAAAACTGAGTCGGGCGCCGTCGGTGCCTCCGCGAATAATGTTCTTGATTGGAGCGACACCGGCCATTTCCACGGCTTTGAGGGCTTTTTCCAATACCTGCGGGTATTTGTCCAGCACGATTTTCATGTTGCGGTACGATTCTTGAACCTCAACGTCAAAGGAGGCTTTCGGGTATTTAGTAGCCACCTGATCGACGATCCCTTTGATGAAATCCTCTTTTGTTTTCAATCCTTCCTCGTCAAAATCCCGGATGAGGATTTTGATGACCGCCTGCTCGTTGCCGCCGACAAAATGGTGAGGGTGAATATAGCCCTCGCGCTTTTCCGTGGTTTCTGGAGATAAGCCGTTTTTGGGGAATTGTTCGACAATTTCCGCCGCCAATTTGATGGCGTTGATCATTTTATTTTTCGCGTAACCGGGATGGACATTGACGCCGGTGACCGAGATGACAACCGTGTCCGCGCAAAAGGTTTCGTCCTCGACCTCGCCCAGTTTCTCGCCGTCTATCGTGTATCCGAAATCCGCTCCGATCTCTTCGACGGTGATGTGTTCCGTACCGCGTCCGGTCTCTTCATCCGGAGTGAATAACAGACGGATGTTGGGGCGGGGGATCTCAGGGTGTTCCACCAAATATTTGACGGCGCACATAATTTCTGTGATGCCGGCTTTATCGTCGCTACCCAGGAGAGTGGAGCCATCGCTGGTTATCAGTGTGTGGCCCTTCTTTTCCGCCAGGTAAGGATTTTCCTCTACCTTCAAGACAATACCTTCGGCCCCCGGCAACACCACATCGCGACCATCATAGTTCTCATGCACCTGGGGATTGACATTCTCCCCGGATACATCGGGCGAGGTATCCACATGGCCAATTAGGGCAATGGTAGGTACCTCTTTGTCCCGGTTGGTTTTCAATGTGGCCAACACATACCCCCAGTCATTCAGCACCACGTCCGAGAGTCCCAGCTCAATGCATTCGTCTTTGAGTTTTTTCGAAAGATCGAGCTGTTTTTTTGTGGACGGATAGCTCTCGGATGCTTCACTGGATTGCGTATCGATTTTAACATAGCTGAAAAAGCGTTCTTTTAAATCGAGAAATTCCATTTAAACCTCCAAAAATATATTATAGGGCATAACGCTAAAATTGCAAAGGCTTTTTATCATTCCGCTCGCATAAACGCCGGCCTGCCGGTTGTGCCGTTCCGGTCCACCGCCGCCGCAATATACACGTCGCCTGTCCCCTTCTTTACCCGGCGTTCAAGAATGGTGTACCTCCGAGAAGGGTCATTGTTTTGCCTGGGAAGTTCGGCGATCAGTTCAATGTCTGAACCGGATGCCCGGTACACCCGGTAACTCTGAATATCGAACGGCTGATTCAGTGGGTTGGATAGGAATGAAATGTTCACCAGATATTCAGTGGTGAAGAATGATTGGTTGACCCGCAATGTGGCGCGGGCTTCTGTCGGCTCATGCATGTCGCTGTACGGGATTTTGAGGATGGTTCCGAACCGGGTGTTTGATTGCAATGAATCCAATGGTTTGCCTGCCAATAGCAGGCGGGCGATGCGCCGGTTCATGTCGTCCGCGGGAAATTGTTGAGACATTAAAGCCAGAACTCCGCTCACATACGGCGTTGCCATGGATGTGCCGGAGTTGAAGTCGTAATCGGCTTCGCGGTTGATGATTGTGGAAGGGGAGGCTGTATGTGAAAACAAGATGCGCAAACCGTCTGCCCGTGATATAGAGAGGGCGGGAATCCAATGTTTGTCTTCTTGCAACGTGCCGGAAAAATTTCCTTCCTGGTCGTTGTAAATCACCGCGGCCACGGCGCCGGCCATTTGGGCGTTGGCGACTTTTTGGCTGAAATAGACGTCTCCCCGTTGGATGAGGGCGATATTCCCATTAACTCCCGGTGGGAAGTTGTCGATAGAGACACCGTTACCGCAATCGTAAAAAAATCCGCTAACTCCGTTGGTTTTGCCGCCGAAGTCCAGGCTGAAGGCGGAAATCTGTTCGTCTCCGAAATTGATCATCGCCTCCGAACCGTTGCCTCTACGGAATGTGGACATGATCCCCACTCCGGGTGCGCCGATGTCAACGGATCTCTTCCCGAAATTGGAAAAACCGGCTAATTCGCCCTGGTTATCGATGGCCGCCACAGCGATAATATTGGGTAAATCAAGGGACGCGGGAAAGAGTGGCGTTTGGTCGATATCATAACCGCCGCTATCGTCATCTCCGTTTCCGGCTGCGCAGATAACAGCGATGCCGGCGTCGTTGCATTGGCCGACGACCTCCTCTTCCAGAGAACTATATTCAGCGCTGCCATAGGAACAATTGACGGCCACGATGTTGACATTGTGCTGTTTTTTCATAGTAAGGGCGTATTCAAAGGCCTCCAACTCGTCGCTCAGGGCGCTTCGGTCCGACCCAAAGTGAAAGATCTTGAGAACCATAATTTTTGTGTTCAAGCCGATTCCCGCCACTCCGATTCCATTGTCAACGGAGGCGCCGATAATGCCCGCCACATGAGTGCCGTGATCCATACAATCAATCGGATACGGATCATTGGCTCCCGCGCTATCGCCGGCGAAATCATAGCCGTTGATGTCGTCTATATAGCCATTGCCGTCGTCATCGATGCCGTTTCCCGGTATTTCACCGGTGTTTATCCAGGTGTTCTCCAGCAAATCAGGATGGCCCAGATCCATCCCTGTGTCAATCACCGCCACCACCGGTTGCCCCCGGCCAACGCCGCGAGCCCAGGCTTCGGGCGCGTCGATATCCACATCCTCCTTGCCTTTGTACAGGTATGCCTGTTGGCCCCAATTATGGAGCCCCCATTGCTTTTCAAACAGCGGGTCGTTGGGAGTGTGCATCAACCGGCGCGTCACATTCAGAGACGCCGCTTCCACTCCGGGAAGTTCCTCCAATTGCCGCGCCGCCCGGCGAATATCCAGGTCTTCGCTATCGGAAAATTCAAGGATGAGATAGCGGCTCCCGGTTAACTGTCCTAGCATGCGGTATTCGTGCTTGACGCGCAAGCGGGGAAGGCGGAGCTCTTTTTGCAGCGAGTGCACAGATATCTCTTTCCCCAATTTCACCACAACCTGCCGCGGGTGATACGGCAACGCTGTCTCTTCTCCTCCGCGGATGGCGGGGACGGCCCCGACAATCCCTATCGCCAACCCAAAGATAAGAGTATATCTAAAGCTTCTGCCTTTTTTTCTCGCCATTGTTGTATATCTCCAATTATTTCGCTTTATTGTACCATAAACAAAAAGGGACAGGAAACCGCGCAACCGCAGGGGACAGGTACGGGACTTTAGCCTTTGAAATTTAAAAATCGGTCGTTGCAATGGACTTTTATCTTTGTTAAAATGTCAGTTCTTAGGAGATCGATATGAATTTATTAGTGTTGGGACTGCAGTGGGGGGACGAAGGTAAAGGTAAGGCCATAGATTACCTGGCTGAAGGTTACGATGTGGTTGTTCGCTATCAGGGCGGCCACAACGCCGGTCACACTATCTATTACCAGGACGAGAAAATGGTCCTCCACCTCTTGCCGTCAGGAATTTTTACCCCCGGAACCCTCAATGTGATTGGGAACGGTGTGGTGGTCAATCCTCTCCAGTTAGTGAATGAAATAAAAGAGGTGGAGGCTGTGGGTATCCCCCTCAAGAACCTCGCTATCAGTCATTTAGCTCCGTTGATTTTGCCGATCCACCAGCATCTGGACATCATTTTTGAACAATCCAGGTATAGCAAAATCGGCACCACCCGCCGGGGGATCGGGCCGGCGTATGAAGACCTGGCGGGCCGAAGGGCTGTGTTGATGGCTGATTTAATGGATAAGGACCGTTTCTATCAGCGGGTCAAAATCCTGAATGATTATTACAACAAGATCATCCGTGTGTACGGTGGAGAAGAAATTTCCGTGGAATCCTATTTGGGCCAATATCTCGAGGCCGGCGACACGTTGCGGCCTTTTGTCGCCAATACTGTGGAAGCGCTGAACCGCTATGCGAAGGAGGGGAAGAGCATCCTCTTCGAAGGGGCGCAAGGAGTACTTCTGGATATCAATCACGGAACCTATCCCTTTGTCACCTCGTCAAACCCTACCATCGGCGGTTTGTTCACCGGGACCGGACTCTCTCCCAAAGCATTGGGCAAGAGTATCGGCATCTCCAAAGCCTACACCACCCGTGTGGGCGAGGGACCCTTCCCGTCGGAATTGAGTGGAGACGAGGCCGAATTGTTGAGAGCCAAAGGAAACGAATATGGCGCCACCACCGGCAGACCCAGACGGGTTGGATGGTTGGATTTGGTGGCCTTGAAGTATTCCCTCACCATCAACGGAATCGACGCCATCTTCCTCACCAAGCTGGATGTGTTGGATGAGTTCGATGAAATCAAAGCGGTGATCGCTTACCGGGATTGCGATTCCAAAGAAGAGACAGCGGTGTTCGATCCCTATTGCGTTACCCTGGAGCGTGTCCAACCGGTGACGCGGGCGTTCCCCGGCTGGAAAACCGATACCGCCGTGATTCGTGATTATCACGATATTCCTCAGGCGGCCAAAGACTATATCGCCTTCATCGAGGAGTACACCGGAGTGCCGGTGGAGATCGTATCAGTGGGAACCGGACGGCAGCAAACCATCCGTAAATAATGTGAATAGCCGGGGACGCGACATCGCACCGGTCCCCGGTAGACTGGTTTATTATTTATTCAACCGTTTCTTCTTTTTTTTCTTCTTCCCCTTTTTTTTCGTCTGTGAATTGGCAATTGCGGATTAGTTTTTCCGTGTCATACGGCGCCGGTCCTCCGTTGAGATACTTGTGGAACCATTCCAGGTGGGCATTGTAATACACCGGCATGGATTTGACATAATTGGGCCAATGGCCGTCGTGTTTGAAGACGATCAAGCGGGAGGGGACGCCCATTTTTTGGAGTCCGGTAAAGAACTGCAGGCTCTGGGTATAGGGAACCCTATAATCCAATTCGCCGGTAATCACCAGGCAGGGGGTCTTGAAATTTTTCACGTAAGTGGAGGGTGATTGGGCTCTGTAACTCTCGGGCTTTTCCCAGGGCGCGCCGCCAAGGTCCCACTGGGGAAACCAGAGCTCTTCGGTTGCGCCGTACATGGAGTTCAGGTCATAGACGCCCATCATGGAAGCCAGGGCTTTGAACTTAGCGCTGTTTCCTTCCAACCACATCATGGCGTATCCACCCCAGGACCAACCCATGGCGCCGATGCGTTCTTCGTCAATGTAGTCGAGACTTGCCAGGTGATCGGTGACCTTTTCCACATCTTCAATTACTTTTCCGTTCCAGTCTTTTGAAATAGCGGCGGTGAATTCCTGGCCGTAACCGGTGGAACCGTGGGGGTTGGGAAAAGCCACCACATAACCGGCGCCCGGATAAACCTGCCAATCGCCGCGGAACGAGTCGCTCCATTGCATCTGCGGACCGCCGTGGACATTGATGATCAAGGGGTATTTCCTGGCCGGATCGAATCCATGGGGTTTGACAACAAACACATGAATTTTTTTGCCGTTGGCGCCGTCCACCCAGAGTTCCTCCGCCGGACGGATATCCACTTCATCGCTTACTTTTTTGTTGATGAAGGAAATCTGCTTGGGGATTGTTTTTTTACCGATGCGAAAGCTCCAGATCTCGACCGGCTGGCCGACGCTGGATCGTGTGAAGATGACTTTTTTCCCGTCGGGAGTCAGGATAAATTCGCGAATGGAGTGGCCGGCCAGAATTTTGGTGATTTTTTTGGTTTTCAGGTGGATGCGGTACAATGGAGAGCGGCCTTTTTCCTGCACAGTGAAATAGATATAGCGGGAATCCGGCGACCAGACAAAGGATTCGATCCAATTATCGATCCCTTCGCCGAGGATTTCTGTCTTCCCGGTTGTGCGGTCGTAGAGAGCGAGTCTGACTTTATCCGATTCATAACCCGGAACTGTTTGGCGGGTAAAGGCGATATAGGCTCCATTGGGAGAATAGGCAGGGGAGGTGTCGGCCCCTTTGTTGGCGGCGGTGATATTGAGGGGTGAGAATGTCTCGGCGTTGGGATCGACGAGGAATAGGTCGGTGTTGGTGGAATTGGCGGCCTTTTTGTCGTGGTTCGAGGTGACGCAGATCTCTTTTCCGTCCGGTGATACAGCAATACCTGCGCCGCCAAGGGAAAAGGCGGGATAATCGACGGATCCTTCGCTGACGGCCTTGATTTTCGCTTCTGTGTTTTTAAGATCGAGGGCGAATAGGTGGGTGTAGGTCCAATCGCGGTACGAGGTCCAATGACGGTAGAGCAGGGTGTCGGACATGTGGGCTTGCACCGGTCCGTCGGACAGTTGTTTCGATTTCTTTTCGTTGCAGGCGCAGTCGGCCAAACATTCGGGATACACATCCGAAGTGAAGTATACGATGTCTTGCTGCTGGGTGATGACGGCGTTCGAGATCCCGGTGTGGAAATTCGTGATTTTCCGGGCTTCACCGCCGGCGGTCTTCATTTCCCACAATTGGGCGCCCTCTTTGCGGGTGGAGGTGAAATAGATGGATGCGCCGTCAGGAGAGAAAAACGGATGAAAGTCGGCGGCTGGTTCGAAGGTTAACCGAGATATGTGGCTGGTCGCCATATCCATGAGATATATCTCTGTGTTTGAAGCGCCTTTTTCGAGGTCCGTTTCGTTTACAGTGAACAGGAGTTTGTTCCCATCGGGAGAGAGGTCGAGATTGCCGATGCTTTTTAATGAATAGAGATCGGCGATGGTGAACGGCCGTTTCGCTTGGGCCGATAGAACCGATACCATCAAAAATACGGTAAATAGAATCAAAAGTCGTTGTGTTGTTTGTTTCAATGTACGCCTCCTTGAGAGTAAAATTTTATGATATTATTATATATGATTTTTGCGGGAAAGGATATTTTATTGGGATGAGATTCTCCCGGCTGTGCGCATAACGGATAAGGCCCGCTGCCCGTGGCCGGGAATCGGCGTTATTTAAAAGTTTCCAGGAGGTTCCTGGCTTCCATGGTGTACATGGATTGGGGAAATTCTTCGGTTAAACGGTTCAAATTGCTTCTGGCTGCATCTTTCTGACCGGCTTTCACCTGGAAACGGGCGATTTTCAACAATAGGAAATCTTTTGCCACTTCAGATTTACCGTCGGCCAACATCTTGTTCAGCATCTCGATGCCTTCCTGTATTTTGCCTGTTGTCGCCAGGAGGTCGGCGTCGATCAATTGCTTTTGCTGATTGATGATTTTGACGCTGCTTTTTGGAAAGTCCGCCATTAACGTCTTGGCGCTTTCGATATCCCCTTTTTCAAAGTAAAGGGACGCTAACATCAATTTGTTCGCGGCGGAAACCCCGCGTTTGCTATCAACCTCTTTGAGCCTGGCGATTTTTTCATCGATTTTTAGCTCGGTAGAGTTTTTGATCTTCAATCCTTCACTGTAGAGAGTGTTTTCCCTGGCAGCGGAGAAGAATTGAAAAATAGAGATAGCCAGGATGATGATCAATACAGCGACCGCAATGGTACCACCGATGATTAATTCTTTTTTGAATTTTTTAAATGCATCCAGAATAAGTGTGACAAAAATTTTCAGTGGATCTTCTTTTAAGTGTTCTCTCTCTTTCTTTTTCATGTGCTCAGCCTCATTTCAAAAAAAAAATAGTAGCATTTTCCCGGTTCGCTGTCAAGGGCATTATTTGTTCGACACCGACTTTAGCGGGGCGCTTGACATTTTGGGGAATTTTATATAATGTTGTGATATCGAGTTGATGAATAAAGGGCAGGATGGTTGCGATGAAATCTGATGTGAATAAAATGTATGTCTCATTGGCGGTGTTGGAGCCGAAGAAGAGAAAATCCAGCGTTCGCTTTAACGGCCGGAGGGAATTTCATGTGTGCCGGACGTGCCGGGACAGGTATGAATTTGTCGATCCGTTGTTCAGCAAGGTGGGGCATGTGATTTTCGCGAATTTTCAAAAGGCCAGGGAATTCGCCGCCTCGCTAAACGCCCGGCGAAGAGGCGACGCCTTCATCAAGGCGGGGGATATCAACGCTATGGGATTGCTGGACGAAATTCTTCATCATGTGGTTCATATCTATCTAGAGACAGTGGATAACGGCGTTCTGAAAGGGGCTCTGGAGGTTTGCCGGCAAAAAATGGGCGGCGACATTGTGGACGCCGTAATGTTGGAATTCACCCGTGAGTTTCCCTCTGAAGATGTGTATCGCGGTTCAATGGCAATCGAAGACTATCTGGCGGACGAAGCCAATCAAGAGGAGGTAATCGAGGAGCTGCTTTTGGTCTGGTTGGCCAATATGAATCCCGCTTACCGTAATGCCAGGGAGTTATTTAGCGATGAGAATCTGAAAAAGAATTCTCCCTATCGAACAATGATCGGGCACTTGATCGGCCATTTCGCCGCACACCCCCCCCTGGGTCCTCACAGAGAAACTCTTGTGGATTTGCTGCGCCGGCCGGCTCTTGAATCGCCTCATTCGCTGAGCGGGCAACTCAATTACATTCGCCGGGAGTGGGGACTTTATCTCGAACCGTTTCTCGACCGCTTGCTCCAGTCCCAGGACTTGATAAAGGAAGAGGAGAAAGTGTTTTTTGAAGGTCCCGGAGGGATCTCGCTAGAGGATTGGCGTGATCGACTGAGGTTGGAAGAGTTCGACAGCGAACGTTTCACCCCTGACACCGACTGGATGCCCAATCTTGTCCTGATAGCTAAAAACACCTATGTGTGGCTCCATCAATTATCGAGGAAATATCGCAGAACCATCGAGCGTATCGACCAAATCCCGGACGAAGAGCTGGATCTTTTGGCGGACCGTGGATTTACAGGGTTGTGGCTCATCGGGATTTGGGAGCGCAGCCATGCGTCGGGCGACATAAAGCGGCGCTGTGGGAACCCTGAAGCAATGCCTTCCGCCTATTCGCTGTATTCTTACGACATCGCCCCGGATCTTGGGGGTGGGCAGGCCCTCGATAATCTGAAACACCGGGCTTTGCTGCGGGGAATCAGGCTGGGGGCCGATATGGTGCCGAATCATATGGGCATCGATTCGCCCATTGTTCATCATCATCCGGAGTGGTTCGTTCATCGTAGGTCGTGTCCGTTTCCCTCTTACACATTTAACGGCCCGGATCTGTCGTCGCATCCCGATGTGGAGATAAAAATCGAGGATCATTATTATGACCGCGCGGATGCGGCTGTGGTGTTTCAATGGCGGCACAAGCGCTCAGGCGAGGTGTACTATATTTACCATGGCAACGACGGCACCGGTTTGCCCTGGAATGACACGGCCCAATTTAATTATCTACTGCCTGAAGTCAGGGAGGCGGTGATGGGTATGATTTTGAAAGTGGCCCGGCAATTTCCCATTGTCCGTTTCGATGCCGCCATGACATTGACTCAAAAACACTTTCGTCGTCTCTGGTTTCCCCAACCCGGCGAAGGGGGAGATATCCCGTCCCGTAGCGAAGAGGGGCTCGGGACGGAAGATTTCATGCGCGCCATGCCCCGGGAATTTTGGCGGGAGGCGGTGGACCGGGCCGCGGTCGAAGCGCCCGACACATTGCTATTGGCCGAAGCGTTTTGGTTGATGGAGAGTTATTTTGTGAGGACATTGGGAATGCACAGGGTCTACAACAGCGCGTTCATGAATCTCTTGAAAAATGAAGACAATCGTGATTACCGTACCTATATGAAAGACATCATGGCGTTCAATCCTGAAATTTTGCGCCGTTATGTCAATTTCATGAACAATCCGGATGAAGAGACCGCTGTGGCGCAATTCGGCAAAGACGATAAATACTTCGGCGTGTGCGCTCTGATGGCGACACTCCCGGGATTGCCGATGTTTGGGCATGGACAAGCGGAGGGATTGCGGGAGAAATACGGGATGGAATACCGCCGGCCCTACCTGGATGAAGAACCGGATCAATATTTGATCGAGCGCCATGATAAAGAAATTTTTCCCTTGCTGCGCCAACGATGGCTGTTCGCCGGGGTTGAACATTTCAAATTATATGATTTTATAACAATGGACGGGTCCATTGACGAGAACATCTTCGCCTTCACCAACCGTGTCGGCGGCGAACGCTGCCTGGTCATTGTCCATAACCGCTTCGCGGACACCCGGGGGTGGGTTAAACCGTCGCTTGCCCTGAATTTGGGGCTCGATCCCGGAGCCGGACATTTTGTGATTTTTACCGACCAGGTGACAGGCTTGCATTATATCCGCTCAACCGATCGATTGGAAGCGCAGGGGATGTTTGTCGAATTGGGGGCGTTTAAGCGGCACGTGTTTATACATTTTAACGATGTGCAGGACAACCAATGGGGGCATTATTCCCAATTGCATGACGCCCTGGAGGGACGCGGTGTTCCCGATATGGATGAAGCGCTACGCGATGTGGTGCTGGCTCCGCTTCTGACTGCCGCCTCGGCTATCCTCGAGCCTGATTTTCTCACGTCGCTGACCAGTGGAGGAGAGCTTCCCGGGGAAGCGCCGGGAAAAATCGCCGCGTTCTATGAAACTGCGCGAACGTTTTCCGGCGGGGCTGGAGAGGTTCAGGACATTGTCCGGCGGATGAAAGCCGATTGGGGAAAATTAATTCAGCGCCTGTCCCCCGCTATCCCCCCCGCTATCCCGGCGGTGTGGTGGATGTTTCGCCGGTTCGGCGAATTGGTGGTTCCCGGTGATACCGGCGAAACGACCGCTCTGTTGGTGAGCCAATGGCGATTGGATCGATTGCTGGCGGAGGCTTTGGGAGAGGAATCGGCTCTTCTGGTGAACGTCTTGTTCAGGCGACATAGCATATTGTTGGAGCATTGCCGTGGCGCGCTGTCCCTGCAAGAGGTTGTCGAACAATTGTTCCAGGATTCCGATGTGAAGCTGTATCTCCGGATCAACCAGGATCGCGGGGTGATTTGGTTTCACAAAGAGACCTTTGAGACGTTGCTTCAATGGTTGAATGATTTAGCCGCGGCCCAGCAACCGGAGCGCGCGAAAATCCTGGATGATGCGACCCAAACATTGAAGCGGTTGGCCGCTGAGGCCCGGTACCGGGCGGATCCCTTTATCGCGGCGGTGTCGGGTTATAAAGCGTGAGCTTTTTTGTCGAACGATGCAAAGACTGGCAATATTTGACAAAAAAAGTGAATCGGTGTATTACTAATTGTAAACGATGAATGCTTTTGATTTTTCATTTCGTATAAGCTCTATGCGAACATTAACGGAGGTTTTTCCTCATGGCTAATCCAATAACGAAATATCCGGTCCCACTGATATATAAAAAGATACTGAAGGATCAAATGAGTGGGGAGTTGGTTGTCGAAAGCGGAGGCTGTACCAAGAAACTATATTTTGTCAAGGGACACCTGGCATTTGCCGAAACCACCGAGGACCATGAAAGGATTGGCGAAATTCTTTGCGCCACAGGTAAGATTACACGCCAACAATTGAATAACGCTCTGGAAATAAAAAAAAGTAATCCCCGCCGGCTGGGTGAAATTTTGGCCAAAATGTATAACCTCAGCATGCGGGATGTATTTATGGCTTTGCTCCAACAAGCCAATACCATCGCATCGTCCACCTTTTCCTTGAGCGAGGGCGAATGGAAATTTACAATCAGGACGCCGCAGATTCCCAACAATCAGGATTTCAAGATTAAAATCACCGATGTCATGCGCAGAGGGGTCAAAAAAATTGAGGATGTATTTTATTATAAACGTCGCTTCTTATACCGGGCTCCTGTAATAATAGCGTTATCGGAATCGTCGGTAAAAAAACTGACTCCGGATGAGATGGATTTCTATAATGATCTATCCCACCATTCGAATATAGCCGTTGAAAAAATCATCAGGAAATTCAAGCTCCCGGAGCTGGTATTCTGGCACCATATCATTCTCATGTATTTGATGAACATCGCGGATTTTGTCGAGTTTACAGTCGATGAAAAACGGAATGAAAAAATCGAGGAAATCAATCATGTGTACCAGCAAATCAAAGCCGGTAAATTAGACTACCAGAAATTGTTCGGCGCCGAAGAGGGGGCCGAGCCGGAGGATATCGAGAAGAGTTATATGAAGATCTCGGAGAAATACGATCCCAACGAAGTGGTGGCTCCGCCCGATTCATCCGCTGTTTTCAAAGCCAGCTACGTTCACGCTGAAATACGGAAAGCATTTCAAAAGATGAAGGCTGAAGAAAAGAAAAAAGAGTTTATACAGAAGGCGGCTATGGCGGTTTCCGCTTCTACCCCGGCGGCTAAAGAGGATGAGGCCAAGGAGAAGGAGAATCCCGTAAAAATCGCCCGCGAGCTTTATGTCAAAGCAAATTACCTTTACAAAAAAAAGATGTACATCGAAGCCGCGTCCCTCCTGGAAATGGCATTGGCCAAAGACAGTTCCAAGGCCAACTACTATCTCCTCTTGGGGATTTGCCAATCGAAATCCCCCAGCGCCAAAAAAGACGGCGAGCGCAATCTTTTCCGGGCGGCGGAAATGGAGCCCTGGAACGCGGATCCATTGTTTGCCCTGGGGGAATTATACCGCTCCGAAAACATGAACAAAAAGGCGAAGATCTATTTCAAAAAAGCGTTGGCTATCAATATGGATCATGTGTTGGCCGGAAAGGCGGTGGAAGAGATGGGCGGTATCACTGTGGAGAAAAAATCCATGTTTTCGATTTTCAATAAGAAGTAGTACCATTTATTATTTGGCCTTCATAAATACACCATGAGTGGACCTCAAAAGGAGACGGACATGACAGGGAAAAATCAGCCCGGATTTTTAAGACATCTTTCGCTAGCCGGTTTCATATTTCTTGTATTTTTTGCACCTCATTGGAGCTTCGCGTGCTCTTCCGTTGAGAACTTGATGCCGAAACCCGCTTCCCTTAAGAAGGGGACAGGCGAGTTCAGGATGGGGGCGGAGTTTGAAGTCGCCATAGACCGGAAAGGGAACGGACGGCTGATTCAAGCGGTAAACCGGATGCGGCGGCGGCTGGCCGGCCGGACCGGGATCTTTTTCAATACCAATGGCGTCGCGTCCAACCATCTACCCGGAGCCGGCGGATTGTTTATCTCCTACGAGCGCGCCGGGAAGCTGGAACTCCACGAGGACGAATCGTATTCGTTGACTATCACCCCGGAGAGCGTTATTTTGAAAGCCGTCACCGACATAGGCGCGATGCGGGGAATCGAGACCTTGCTCCAATTGTTATCCGCCGATTCCGATGGGTATTATTTCCCGGCGGTTTCAATAAATGACCGCCCCCGCTTCCCCTGGCGCGGCCTATTGATCGATTCTTGCCGCCATTTTATGCCGCTGGAGGTCGTCAAACGGAACCTGGACGGTATGAGCGCCGTCAAGCTCAATGTCCTCCACTGGCATTTGACCGAAGACCAGGGCTTCCGGGTGGAATGCAAAACATTTCCCAAATTGCATCGATTGGGCTCCGACGGCCTGTATTATACTCATGAACAAATCAAAGAGGTGATCCGCTATGCCGGCGACCGGGGGATCAGAGTCGTACCGGAGTTCGATATTCCCGGCCACTCCACCAGTTGGTTGGTGGGCTACCCTGAATTGGCGAGCGCCCCCGGCCCTTACACTATCGAGCGGGGTTACGGCGTCAAAGATCCCACCTTCGACCCTACCCGCAAAGCCACCTATAAATTTTTCAATAAATTTTTCAAGGAGATGGCGTCGCTATTTCCCGATGAATACATCCATATCGGCGGCGATGAAAACAACGGCAAACAATGGAACGGCAATCCCAATATCCAGGCCTTCATGAAGAAACACCGGCTGAAAGACAATCACGCGTTGCAGGCTTACTTCAACAAAAAAATAGTGAAGATTTTGACAAAATACAACGAGAAGATGGCGGGCTGGGACGTGATTTTCGAGCCCTATCTCCCCAAAAACATCGTGATCCAGTCGTGGCGGGGAACAGAGTCCCTCCGGGACGCCGCCAAAAAAGGCTACATGGGGCTCCTGTCACGAGGATATTACATCGACCTCTCGAAACCGGCATCCTATCATTACCTGAACGACCCGATCCCTCCGGACACAGAGTTGGCGGTGGAAGAGCAAACACGGGTGCTGGGAGGGGAGGCGACGATGTGGGCCGAGCTGGTGTCGCCGGAAACCGTTGATTCCCGGATTTGGCCGCGAACCGCCGCCATTGCCGAGAGATTCTGGTCGCCGGCGAATGTCGGGGATGTGGAGGACATGTACCGGCGGTTGGAGATTGTGAGCCTCCAATTGGAAGAGCATGGCCTCACCCACATCAAGAACCGGGAGATGATGTTGCGCCGCTTGGCCGGAGGCCTGGATATCGAGCCGTTGAAGGTGTTTCTAGGAGCTGTGGAACCGCTCAAAGGGTATGCCCGCCACCACCAGGGCGCGACCTATACATTTTTTTCACCCCTAACCAGAGTGGTGGATGCGGCGACGCCGGATGCGGCGCCGGCCCGCGTATTCAAAAAACACGCGGCGTCCTATTTGGCCGGCGGCGATGATGCGTCGCTGCAAAATATGAAAGCAATGTTGCAATTGTGGAACGAGAACCACCGGCGGATGGTCCCTCTGATTGACCGCTCGCCGGTATTGCGGGAAATCGAGACCCTATCGAAGGACTTATCCCTGATTGCCGAAGCCGGGCTCGAGGCGTTGGACATTTTGTCGGGCTCGCGAGAGGCTGCATCTGATTGGCGGCTTCGCAAAACAGAATTATTGGATGCGGCGAAAAAACCTCGGGGCCATACGGAGTTGATGGTGGTGGACGCCATTCGCCAATTGGTAGAGGCGGCGCAACCATGAAGGATTATCTCATCGAGGCATGCGTCAATTCAGTGGAGTCGGCTCTCGAGGCCCAAAAAGGCGGCGCCTTGCGGGTGGAATTATGCGATAATTTGCTGGAGGGGGGAACGACGCCATCCCCCGGTTCTATGAGGTTGGCGCGGGAAAAACTCGACATCGGACTCAATGTCATTATTCGTCCCAGAGGCGGCGATTTCTGTTATTCAGATCTAGAGTACGATATCATGGTGCAAGACATCAAGGCCGCCAAAGAGGCGAGAGTCGATGGTATTGTCATTGGGATTTTGGCTATCGACGGCACCGTCGATCTGGAACGCTCTCGATACCTCATCGAGTTGGCTCGTCCCATGAGCGTCACCTTCCACAGAGCGTTCGATATGACGGCGGATCCATTCATGGCATTGGCGGATCTGAAACAAATGGGGGTGGACCGCATCCTCACATCGGGCCAACGTCCGTCCGCCATGGAGGGGCGATTTTTGCTCGAAGAATTGGTGCGAGCCGCCGGCAGCGATATCATCATCATGCCGGGAGTGGGCGTCGATGCCTCCAATGTCCGGCAATTGGCCGATGAAACCGGAGCCAGGGAATTTCATGTGCTGGCTGAGACGGCGGTTCAAAGCCCGATGCAATACAAGAATCCCCATGTGTTTATGGGAATGGATCCTGAACTACCGGAATATAGCCGCCCGGTTACCGATTGGCAACAGATTGAGGCCATCTGCCGCGCTCTTTGAATTGCCGGACCGCGACGCAGCGAATCCCGATATTTTTTATGTCCTGAATCTTTAGTCGCCGCAGCTTAATACAAAAGCCTCTTCTTGACAATAGGCAATCGTCATGTTAATTTATATCATGATCAAATTGGTTGCAGCATTGGGAAATATGGGGCTTGATTACGTGGATACCAGGCATAATATCGCCTGGATGATATTGGAATATTTGTCATTTGCGGACGATCTTCACTGGCAACGAAAATTCAATGGGCACTATGCGCAGAAAACCATCGACGGCGAGAAGGTGTTCTTTCTCAAACCCGAAACCTACATGAATCGAAGCGGTGATAGCGTATTGCCCTTGATGCAATTTTTCAAAATTGAATTGGGAGAAATTCTGGTGATACACGACGATCTCGAGTTGCCCTTCGGCACCCTCGGTTTTAAAGACGGAGGGGGGTTGGGCGGTCACAATGGTCTGCGGTCCGTGTCCGGGGTATTGGGCACCAGGGATTTCAAACGGTTGCGCCTGGGCATATCCCGCCCATCCCATAGCGATATTACCTCGTATGTTTTAGGGCCCTTTTCCAAAGACGAACGGATTGTTTTGCCGACGTTCCTCGAGCAGGCCGCTGAATTGTTGGAGCAATCACTGGAAGAGGAATTCGATTCTATGGCTAAAACCTATCGCAAGAAAAAAATTCTCGAGTTTTAGACGGAGGGCTCGTAGGTGATGATATCCCGCCCTTTTTGCTTGGACAAATACATCAAGCGGTCCGCCCTCTCGATAATCGTTCGCGGGGTGTCTCCCACCTTGACCAACGTGGCTCCGATAGAAACGGTCACCCGTATGTCTTCGGGGCCGCGGCGCAGACCGGACGTGCGCACCAGTGCCAGAAGTTTGCGGCCGATGGCGCACAGTTTTTTCTTCTCCATGTGGTTGAAGATCCCGATGAACTCTTCGCCTCCCCAGCGGCCGACGAGATCGGAGCCGCGGATATTGCCCATTAGGGTTCGGCCCACGGTTTTTAATACCTCGTCTCCCGCTTGATGACCGTATGTGTCGTTGATGTGTTTGAAATTATCGATATCGATGAAGAGAACGCCGAAATTGAAGCCGTAGCGGTTGAAGAACTCGATGCGGTCTTCGAGGTAGCTCTCGATATGCCGCCGGTTCGGTAGCAAGGTCAATGGATCTAGAAGCGACATTTCTTCGAGCTCTTTCATGCGGTCCACCATATCCAGTTGCCGGGAGTTGTCGCTGAAGACCTCCACGGCGCCGATGATGGCGCCTTGCTCGTCCGGAAGCGGAGAAATTCTGATATATACGGGGACCCGGTGGCCCTGTTTGTGGTAGAGGTAGATATCCGATTCTCTGTGTTGACCGTCCTTCAGCGTAAAGGCCAGGGGGCAAATTTCCTTGCATAGCTCGGTTCCCCGGTCATCGACATGGCGCAGGAAGTTGGCTTCGCAGGATTTGCCGAGAACCTCGCTCGCCGCGAATCCGGTGATTCGTTCCGCCGCTTTGTTCCAGAAGGTGATGGTGCGGTCCAAATCGACAAAATAGACTCCCTCCGAGAGATTGTTCAGAATTTGCTTGAAGAAAACATCATCTTTTTTCATGGTATTCCTTTGTATTATAAATACCTGAAAAATGAGTAAAATTCAAGAGGAAGGAAAAAAGGGGCGGGAAATCCCGCCCCTTTTATGTTTACATACCTTTATCGGCTAAACGTGATGTGATATCTCCCAACCGGGTGATATCCTTTATTGACAATCTTTTCCCCTTTGCAGACCGCCCAGGACGGTAATCTGCGATACGTCCGGGTCATCCGGTACAATTGCAGGGAACTATTGGCAATGATTACATACACAACCTTTTTGGGGTTGTATGGGTTTGGAAACACCACGATTAATCCGTCATCTTCATCCCCATAGGTTCTGCCTTGCCAGCGGAAATAGTTTCTCCCCAGATCTATCCCCAATTTATCAGCGATGCCGGCAAGGAGGCGGTTGCCCGCAATATCTCCCAACACAAACAGGTCCTTCCGGGACAATTCGTCCCGGTTTATTTCACTGTCTTTCATTATGTGCGGTAAAATTTCTGAATAGGTATCAGCCAGAGTGGTTTGCCACTGCAATGCCATCGTGTGGTTGGCCTCGATCTGGCGGTTGGTGCCGTAGACGATGGCGGTATTTTGAAAATCATCGAAGAAATTGGATAGCGTGTAATAATTTTTCATGTCCACCGGAATATCGTTGCCGGCGTTAAATGTCAGCTCCAGAGGCTCCTCTTCCAGATCGAACGCGACGTTCTCATCGTCGCCTTTTACTTCGATTTTTTTCCATATTTCTTTGGAGGCGGTTTTAATGCCGATGGTGGTGAAAAAATGATAGGGGGCCTGTCCCTGCTTCACAGTCAACGTAACCTTATAATTGTCGTCTGAGGTTTTTGCGGCGACCGCAGAGATGGTAGGGTCCGGTAGAGTCGTTCGTTCCAGCCATTGCGTGACGAACGGTTCCATTTCTTTTTTCGAAGTCTTCTTTAATAGTTCCAGGAATTGGCCGGTGCTCAGCGGTTTGTTTCGATACCTTTCATGGACTGCTTTCATCAATCGTCCAAAGGTTTTGTTGCCCAGGGCCAGTCGTAATTGGTGCAAGAGGAAGGTCCCGCGGATGCGGGGTATCAGGTAGTGCTTGTATCGGTCGTATTTTCGAGTGGCATCTACCGGCGCCAACGAACCTTCGCGGGATTCCGTGTAGAGCAGGCGAGTGTTGAGTTGCGACAATTCGTTCTGTAGATAAAGGGAGGCCTTACCGGCCTTGGCCGGCAATTTATTTAAAATTTCCCAATAGGAAGCTGTACCGCTGACGAACCAATTCTCGCGCGAAGATGCCGGAAAGACGGTGTTGTGCCAGAGGTTGATCTTATCGAAGCGAACGAGCTCTTTAATATCGGAAAAATCGGAAGCCTTTTCTTTTTCGGCAGTATCAGGTGTCTTTTTTCCCTTCAACGCCTGAAGTTTTTCCGTGACAAACACGGGACTGAAGGCTGTGTAACCCAGCGAGAGGTGCGGTACGGCGTTGGGGGCGTCGCGAAGAATTCTGCCGCCGGGGAATTTTTCCCTCAACGTGACCTTGCCGAAGTGGGCTAAAAACACCATGTTGCGCGCCATTTCAGAGGTGGTCACTTTGCCGTCGCAGGCGTGGGAGCGGTTGATGGGCGAAGAGGCCATCAGGCGGATGGCGTTTAATTCGTCAATCTGTCCATTGGTCTCATGAAAAAATTGATTGAACGCCAGGTCGCGGTTCCAGGGCCTGAAAATTAGATCGTAGGGGCGGTTGTCCGGGCTGGCAATATATTCTTTTCTAACCTCCGGGTCCTTGTTGTTATTGTTGCTCCACAAAAAACCGGGTGTGTTTCCGGGGAATTGTTTTTTGCCGCTGCGCCAGAGTTTGTTCTTTTTTGTGCCTAATAAAAAGATGGCGGTTTCGTTGGTTTTGCTGTCCCCGATGAGCCAATCGTTGGTGTACATCCCATTGTTGCCGTGTTTCAGGAGTTTAACCGCGTCGTCGATGGAATTCGCGTACTGCGCCGCTTTGCGGATCCGGTTGGATTGGGGGCTTCCGTTTATATCGAAGGGCGTTTGGGAGACAGTGGTCTCGCCCATCATAATGCCGGCGCTATTGAGATAGAAGTCGGCACCTGAATGAATGCCGCCGGGGTAGGTTTGGTATGTCAAACGGTTGCCCCGGGAGGGCGCCACATCGCAGATCACGTTCCAATGGACGCCGGTGTAGCCGCCCCACATGAAGATCTGGAAGAATACGATGCCGCCGTTGGCGGTGGCCGGTCCGTTGGCCAGCATTGCCGAACACTTATGTTGTTTGAGGGGGATGTCGAGTTCGTCTTCGGTTTCGAGAAAACTCTCTCCTGTCAGCGCGTGACCGGTCCCGGGCAATGCGCGGCGCATTTGGCCGAGATCAATGGCGGAGTTGATGGTTACGATGTCCAATAGGTCCAGCGGGGAGTCGTCGAATGTCGCGCCGCTTTTCCTGGCTCCGTCCGCGATTCCTTTCATCTCCCTCAAATATTCCGGCTCGTATTTTCTCAGCATCAGTGCGTCCGCCATTTCCCGCATGTGCTTCCAACCGCGGGCGGGATCGTCATGGTCTTTCTCGTAAGCCAGTTTTTTTAGATAGGAAACAATTTCTTCCGACAGCAGATAGCCGTATTGATAACCTCTCTGATAAGGCTCGCCCTCGATATGGACGAAGATCCAGCCTTTGTCGGTGTAGCGGAAGGCGGGGCCGAACCATTTGACGGTTTCCATCGGAATATACGTTGTGATGTCTTCGACCTTCTCCAGTGTTATATCATCGAACCAGACTGTCCCACCGGCAGGGCCGTTTTTCCCTAAATGAAGGGCAATGCGGTCTTTTGAGCGGGTGGCGATGAACAATACTTCGATTTTTTGCCAATCGGTTGTGCCTCCTACGGCGGGAGAGTGGTTGGTAAAGGGGAAGGATTCCATGGATAGGCATCCGGCCACAGGGGTTGGATACCGACCGATGGGATCTGTGCCGGCCGATTGGGACCGAAGCCAACCGGATAACCGGTAGAGTTGACCCACTTGCAAATCGACATTTTCAGACAGGATTGTACTCTGCGAGCGCTTTTGATGTGATATTTTAAGACTCGACTCGCCGGTTTTTCGGTATGTTTTGTCAAGCTCTATATTTTTAAATGTTACGTCTCCCCCAGCCCTATTGTACCAATGGGGTGGGAAGATGTCGCCAGTCTCTTCAAAGCTATTGTTCGGGACTGATATGTGTAATTGTTTTCCTGGGCATGGTGTTGCGATACAACAAAAAATTAACACGAGCATTGCGCATATTTTGCACATGGTTCCTCCTGAAAGTATTTTATGATGCCGGGAAGGCATTCTTTTTAGACCGACATGGAACTAGACGGCGGTGTTATTCAACATGCAATGTACGATATTCTCACGAAAAGGTTTTGTTTTCAATTAATTTTAGAAAATTTTTATTGCGGTTCTTCCCGCTTTATTATTCTTGGCATCAGAAATAGTTCGACTCGGCGATTGCGGGCTTTTCCCTCTTCCGAATCGTTCGACGCCACTGGTTTGTGTTCTCCGTAGCCGGCCGCCGTCAATACCTGGGGGTTCATCCCTTTACCGGTCAAATATTTAACTACCGAGATGGCGCGGTAAGTAGATAATTCCCAATTAGACGCGTACTTATTACGGGCTTCGGGTTTTATAGGAACATTGTCTGTGTGTCCGGCGATAAAAATATCGTACTTTTCAGTCCCTTTTTTCAAGACCGGTAACGCGGATTCCAATAATTTTTCACCCTCTTTTTTCAACTGATGTTTACCGGATGGAAACAGGATGTCGCCTTTGAAACTGACTTTGAGTCGTCCCTCTTCGATTTTTGTTTCCAGGTTGCCCACCGCTTTTTCCAGATCGACCTTTAGCGTCTCGAGGTCCGCGATATATTTTTTTTGCCGGTTCAACTCATCTTTATATGCCTCCAACTCCTGCAAGCTGGCGTTGAGCGTCTGGTTCTTCTGGCGTAAGCTAGTGTTGACGTCCATCAGCTCATTGTTGAGGCGGCCGACTTTTTCCTTCAATATTTCTTTGGCCACATCTACAATCGAACCAATGGTGTTGTTGAAGGAACCTCTGAGCTCGTTCATCTCTTTCGAGTCGTCATCGACCTCTTTGAACATCATTTCGTTCACCGGTGGTTGGAGATATATTTTGCCTGGTTCCGAATCTCTGGCTGGGGTGGCCGCCAAAAGGGTTTCCTTGGTGAGGTTGATGTAGTCTTTGGCATTTACATCGCCCGTCAACTGTTCCAGACTCTGTTTCCTCCGTTCCATTTCTTTGGTTATCGCCTGGGATTGGGCTTCCAACGCTTCTATTTTTTCAGCCAGATCTTTTTTTGTCGTGAATGTATCTTCTCCAAACACATGATTTAATCCCTCTTGAACGAAATCGGATACCGCGACTCCCACAGCGAATGCTGAAACCAATAAAGTAACGATTAAAGCTTTTTTCATATCCGGACTCCTTTTTTAACAACAGGGGAACTGTTGGATGATAGTTCCCCTGTTATTTCTACGAAAAATAATTATTCCAGTTATTATTATTAATCTATCACTCCAATCTCTTTGAGGATATGGTCGGCGCCGCTGTATTTCTGCAGGAACCACAGGATGTAGCGGATTTCCACTCCGATGGAGCGGCTGTAATCCTCACTCCAGGCGTAATCGTTGATAGTGGCTTCATAAGCCCGGTCAAAATTGAGACCCACCAACTGCCCTTTGGCGTTCAGTACGGGGCTGCCGGAATTGCCGCCGGTGGTGTCGGCGCTATAAAGCATGGCCACCGGAACATCGTCGAGGCTCTCATCTTTGAATGATCCGAATTGTTTGTCTTTATACAATTTCAGCAACTTCTCCGGCGCCTGGTAAAAGGGTTTCCCGGTATTGTGCTTTTCCACGATTCCTTTCATTGTGGTGAGAGGACCGTAGCGTACTGCGTCCGTCGGAGAATAGCCTTCGACAAGACCATAGGTGAGACGGAGCGTGCTGTTGGCGTCCGGGATAAATTCGGAGCCCATGAATTGTTTTTTGACATCGATCAATTCGGCCGACAATTTATCCAATTGGCCTTCCCGTTCGTCCTGGGCGGTTTTTATATCCTTGTACAGCGGGTAGAGGGCCGCCGCCAACTCGATGAAGGGATCGTCCATTTTTTCCAGCTCTTTGGTGGATTTTTTGAACAAAGCCATGGCGCGCTCTTTGTCTGCCAGAATCGTTTTGGCGTAAGCGTTCTGGATGTAGGCGTCGATGACCGCTTCGGTATCGCCGGATTCCGGCTTGAACATGTCGTCGAGAACCTTTACCCGTTTATCGCCTTTCAGGTTGACGATCCGGGTAAAAAACTCTTTTAGAATAGCCTTGTCCGCCGGCTCGTAGTAATTTCTGAAACCGCGTTCGATCCGTTTTAGCGTGCGGTCGAAGTTTCTCTTCATGTAGGGGCGTTCGCGTTCGGTGTCGGGTTTTTTTAACTCGATGGAGGCTTCATACGCCAGGTAGGCGTTACTGAACCGGTTTGAGAAGCGGCTTAAATAGCGTAAGAGATTTTCGTATTCAGCCACGGCTCTTTGTTGGCCGTAGATTTTTTTGATGTCCGTCAGGACATTGCCGTATTTGGACTCGAGTGTCTTGTCGGCCTGGATAAAATCTTGAAGTTTTTGTTCTTCCCGGCGTCTCTTGTCCGTAAGATGCAACCGCTCCAATCCTTGCAATTTCCCCATGTAGTTTTTCATGGTGTTCCACAGCCCCTTGAGCATGGGGGCTAGTTTGATGGTGGTCTCCCTGTCTTTTTCGCTCATGTGTTCCAGGGTCTTGATCATCCAGCCGTACAGGTCCACGACGAACGGCATGCGGAATTGCTCCTCGAAGGCCAGAAAATTGGATGTGCGGTGACGGTAGGTTCTACCGGGATAACCGAGAATGAATACGAAGTCGCCTTCGGAGACTCCCTCTTTGGCTACCGGGAGGTATTTTTTGGGATGGTAGGGGACGTTGTTGGGCGAATAGTCGGCGGATTTCCCATCAGGAGACATGTAGGCCCGCAGAAGGGTAAAATCGCCGGTGTGCCGCGGCCACATCCAATTGTCCTCTTCGCCGCCGAATTCACCGATGGAGCGGGGAGGGGCGTAGACCAACCGTACATCTTTCAGATAGGTATAGACAAACAAGACGTAGGTTTTGCCTTTGAACATTTCCGCCACTTCCGCCCGTTTACCCGGATACTTTTTCTCGGTTTTCACCACGATCTTCTTGATTTTTTTCTCGATGGCTTTGGTGCGTTCAGCGTGGCTCATCCGTTTCTTCACCACTTTGAGAACGTCGCGGGACACATCTTTGTAAAAGTCGATGGTGCGGACGGTGTAACCTTTGGCTTCGACCTCTTTCGAACGGTCTTCGGCCATAAATCCTTGTTTCATGTAATCATTGTCTTTGGTGGTGATCCGCTGGATCGCCCCAAACGCGCAATGGTAGTTGGTCAGGATCAGGCCGTCATTTGAAATGAAGGACGCTGTGCAACCGCTCAAATTGATGATGCCGTCAATCAGGCTGGTGCCGTTTGGATCGTAGACATCCAGTACTTCAATCTCCAATCCCTGTTTTTTCAGATCCAATTTGTGTAGTTCACTCAATGGAAACATACCCTCTTCGGCTAGAAGGGGGAAAAGGGAGGAAAAAATAAACAAAATAATAAAAGTACGAGTTAATGCACGTTTCATGTCATATCTCCTTTTAATCAACTTAATTTCAGTTTATCCCAAGTAGAGCCCCTTTGTCAATTGGTACGAAAATGAAAAAATACTTGACTTTGGATTGATAAATAAGTAAATAATATTGTGGAAGTCGCATGCATAAAATGAAAATGTCGCAGATCTTTGGTCACAGGAGGCCAATTTGAAAATATATCACACGTTTTGGGTTGTCGCATTGTTCTGTCTTTTTTTTCAATTGCAGGGGCAACAGTCCCCGGACCTTTTTTTCGGTAAAACTGTCGGCGCTGATAAGACTCTCATTGTCTACCCCGATATCATGAAGTATTTCGAGTACCTGGGAAAGGAATCCCCAAGAGTCAAAATAAACGACGAAGGCGATTCCACATTGGGAAACAAGATGTTTCTAGCTTGTATCTCCTCCGAAAAAAATATCGCGAACATCGATAGCCTTATCGAGATAAACCGGAGGTTGGCGGATCCTGCGAATCTCACAACTCGAGAGGCGTCCGATCTCATTCAGAAGTCAAAGGTGTTCGTCATGGTAGCCGCCACGATTCACGCCACTGAGGTCGCCGCTTCGCAGATGGCCATGGTGTGGGCCCATCAATTGGCCGTAGGCGGTAATGCCGGGCTTGACGAGATTCTCGACAACGTTGTGATTTTGTTGATGCCCTCCATAAATCCGGATGGCAATATCATGGTGACCCGGTGGTATGAGAAGAACCTGGGTACCCCGCACGAGGGGTGCCGGATGCCTTATCTCTACCATCATTATGCCGGACACGATACCAACCGGGATTTTTATATGTTGAACCTCGAAGAGACCAAAGTGGTGAACAGGGTTCTCCACCACAAATATTTCCCGCACATCTTCCTGGACATGCACCAAATGGGGTATGTCGGGCCGCGGATGTTTGTGCCGCCTTTTAAAGACCCTCTGAACAAGAATCTGGATCCCCGCCTGGTGAGGGAAACCAATTTGATCGGGAGCTTTATGGCCATGAAATTGCAGGAAGCGGGAAAAGCAGGCGTTGCCAATGCCTATGGATTCGACGCCTATTGGCCCGGCGGTTCCAAAAACACCGCCTGGTTCAAAAATGTCGTGGGAGTGTTGACCGAACTTGCCAGCGCGCAGATGGCGACGCCTGTATTTGTCGATCCCAATGAGTTGCAAGAATCATCGAAGGGGCTTCCTGAATATAAGGCCCAGGTCAATTTTCCCGATCCCTGGCCCGGCGGATGGTGGCGGTTGCGGGATATCATCGATTATGAACTGATCGCCGCCAACGCCCTTATCGAGTTGGCGTCTCAAAATCGACAGAGTTTTGTGTCGAATTTTTATGCCATGGGCAAGGAAAATAGCGAAGAGGACAATCTGTCTGGAATATATGGATATGTGATTCCACCGGATCAATGGGATGCGCCGGAGGCATATACATTTTTACAAAAGATGGAAGAGCATGGCGTCAAGATCTACTCTTTCTCCAAAGATTTTATATCCGGCGGCACAATCTATAAGAAGGGAACGTATCTTATCCCCCTCAGCCAACCGTACCGGGACTTCATTCAGGTTATGATGGAGACACAGGTGTATCCCGAGGTTCTTCATGTCGCCGGCGGTTCCATCATGGAACCTTATGACTCCACAGGCTGGACCATGCCTCTGCAAATGGGGGTTTCCTGCCGGCCGTTGCCAATTCCCGCGAGGGAGTTGCCTATCGAGAGGGCGTCGGGAATCAGTTCCCCTCAAGAGGTGATTCGCGGGGAGGCTACCGGTGGATTCTACAGATTGCCGGCGCGGTATAACCATAGCTTCCTGGCGGTCAACCGCTTGTTCAAACGGAATGTTCCGGTTTACCGGATAAAATCTGTCTCCGCCGGAATGGATGGCGGGCCGGGTGATTTTTTGGTGAGGAGCGACGATATTTCAAAAGAAGCTCTTCTCGGTGTGTTACGGGGGACAGGTGTTGACGCCACACAGCTCCCAATGAAAAAAAACATCGAGCTTTTCCGCGTCGAACCTCCGAGAGTCGGACTGTATCAATCTTATAGTGCCTGCATCGACGAAGGCTGGACCCGCTTTGTATTGGACCAATACGAATTTTCGTATACAATTCTCCACAACCGGGATTTCAAGAATGAGCGAAAACTCGCTTCATTCGATGTGATTATATTTCCCGATATGGACCGCAGCTTGATTGTGGATGGGAGTGTAACCGGACGTTATTTTTACTATTACAGTCATGTTCACCCTGATTACCAAGGGGGAATCGGAACGGATGGGCTCGATCATCTAAAAGAATTTGTCCGCAAGGGAGGTGATCTTGTATTGCTGGATCACGCGTCCACGTTGGCGATCGATGATTTTGGGCTTCCATTCGCCAATACTTTGAAAAATGTTGACGATTCAGTCTTCTATTGTCCCGGCTCATTGTTGAAATTGCATGTTAACCAGAACGACCCCATTGGTTGGGGCATGCCGGCCGAGACCGCTCTTCTTTTTGCCGAGAGCGCCGCATTCCAAACCCGGATTCCGCAAAAACGGTTCGTTACCAGAACCGTCGCCGGATATTTTTCCCCGGAGGGCCCCCATCTTTTGAGCGGGTATCTAAAAGGTGAAAAAAAGTTGAATCGCACCGCAATGATTCTTCGCTTTGGATACCATCTGGGGAATGTGATGGTTTTAGGCGGACGGGTCCAATACCGGGGGCAAACGTCCGGGACGTACAAATTTTTATTTAATTCCCTTTATTTTGCTAGAGACGCATTTCTAAATTAAATAAAACAACCTAAATGGGAAAGATCCCCTGGTTTCCCTGAATCGTCTTCCTATTGACAGGCTTTGAACAATCATATAAAATAATAAATGAATTTTTTTAGATGTGGAGAAATGACGATTCTAACTTTGACATTGACCGAAGATGAGAGCACAAAAATCAACGCGGGCGTCTACCTCCCGACAAAAAGAAAAGGAAATCTACCTGAAGAGCCAGTCATACCATCATGAAATTTAACTCCTATTTTGTAGTACTCGACCATCCTGAGACAAATGTGACCGGAAATCTGATTCTGAATGATGAACCGGTTAGCGTCAATTTTACCAAAATCGAAGATTCAGTTTTTACCGTTCATTTTAAAAACCAGGTGGAACTGAAGTTCCGGCAAAAACTTGGGTTCAAAAACCACAACCTTGAGGTCAAAGTCTTATTCCCGGTTTTGTCGAAATACAATAAACGAAAACTGAAGAAAGTCTGCTCTTTATTGAGCGCGATCGATGAGTTGGAAACCATTGACCTAATGGTGGAATTTCTAAAGATCGAAAAGTTTCTAAAAGTGGACAAGTTGTTGCATTTTTTATCATTCCAGAGGGAGGAGATTACACAAACGTTTGTCCAAATGGAGTTGAAGCAGATCGTCAAGATCATTGATTTTCACTCTTTGTATATTACATCCTACAAGAATTTCCAGGGATATATCAAGGAATTGGATGAATTGTTCGCCCATGCCCAGGAGAATAATGTAAACAACATCAATGTCTCCGACGTTGAGGCTACACTTAAAATCCCCCGTACATCGACTTTTTTTAATTACCTACTGGCTAAATTCCAGAGCAAGCTTTCGTTCCGGATTTTGAAAGACAAGGTTGTTTTCAAGAAGGTGGGATTGACAGAGAAAGAAAAGCAGATCATAAATGAGATCAAGGCTCATTTACACAGAAATAAACTTGTGGTTTTTTCCATAGAGGATATCGTCAAAACCACTGATATCCCATATAAAGTTGTCAATAACTCTCTTTGGTTTCTTATCAATACAGGCGACCTGGTTCAATTGAGCGACAAGTATTTTATTCTGCAAGAAGACTTGAGCAAAATTATAAACCGCTTGAAGAAATATAAACGAAATCAAGGGGAATTTATCGATATTAAATCGTTTCGAGAACTCACGCTCTTTAACAGGAAGTACATCATCGCAATCCTGGAATATTTTGACACCCAACACATAACCACCCGGGAAGGCAACAAAAGAAAAATTTTGTTGGGTGTGTAACATGTTATAAAAAAAGGGCGCAGCTTGCGCCGCACCCTTTTTTTATTTTGACTAAATCACCTTTTTTTTCTCTGTACTTACAAGCGAGCCTTTGCGCTCTCCAATGCCTGCTTGAACGCCGAATCCTGCTCTTCCTGGGTTTTCCCCTTGTATTTTACATTGTAGAACAGGTGACGAAGCAGTTTGTAAGCCTCGGAACCGGTATTGCCGGGATTCATCATGTGTGCTTCGGCCAGATATTTGATGGCTTTGTCAACATTTTTAGACTGCAATAATTTACCGATGTTGTATGCTGTCTTGACATTGTGTCTTGCTTGATAGGATTTTTCCAGATACTCAACGGCCTTTTCATTGTTTTTCGCCTTGCTGTACCAGCTAGCCAACACACCCAGGTAGCGGTGGTTCGGCTTTTCAGGATCAATGATTTGTTCCATTGTTTGGATGGCGTCATTGATTTTTCTCAATTTATAAAGGCGGTTCGCTAAGGTGACGATCATATTGGACGAGCGGCGGGACTGATCGTACTCTTTGTAAACCTCGATCGCTTTTTTCGCGGCTTCCAAAATTGTGGCGGGGTCGTCTTTACTTTTGTTGAACAAAATCTGGATTTGGATTCTTAAACCGGGAACAATATAATTTTTATCATACCGGGAAGAAGCCTGGTCAGTACCTTTCAATGCTTTTGCCAACTGAACCAACTGGTCGGCATAATGAATCGCTTTCTCTAAATCGGTTTTTGATACGTTATATGAGTTGGCCAGATACAAGTAGACGTTGAGTTTATTGTTATTTTCCAGGCCTTCCTGGGTCAGCGCCAGTTCCCCATATTTTGCTGTGTCAGTATATTTCTTGAGCTGATAAGAAATCACTGTCAGGTTGTAGTACAATACTTTCGAGTTTTTATCCTGCGGATATTTCTGCGCATATTCCTCAAGCAGGTTGAATTTCTGCTCCATATTGTTCTCAGCGGCAGCTTTTTTCCATAGATCCTGCTGCTCGTCTGCGAATAGGGAAAAGGATGCCAGGATTAAGGTGATTAAAACAAAAACCGTCGTTCTTTTCATAAAACTTCCTCCAATCACGAAAAATTTGGCTTGACTATAGATTCAATTATAGAAAAAGTTTCATCTATTTGTCAAGCGACAATCGGTTACGCCGGCAGATAACTTTTTTGTCCCGGTCTTTTGGGCGGGAGTTTGCCAAAAAAAAAACAAACAATTATAATCAAGACTGGAGGAAGAATGAAAACATTTGCTTATATATTTATTTTATTATTTTTGGTAAACGGATCTTTTTCGATTGGGTTCGGGTCTGAAGACGGTATCGCAGTAGAGGACGCCTGTACGACGATTACTGTCGGGAAGTCCGCCTCTGTGGACGGATCCGTGATGACATCCCATACCTGCGACTCCCGCACCACAAGAACCTGGATCGACATTGTAAAAAAGCTGAATCACAAACCCGGTAGTATGCGAAAGGTTTTCGGAAACACCGAACGCACCGTCAGCTCGTATGATCTGTCGAAGCGGGAACTGAAGGGTGAGATTCCCCAACCTTCCACTACGTACCAATATTTCAATTCCGCCTTGCCCTTTATGAATGGAAACCAGGTGGGCATCGGCGAAGCCACCTTCACCGGAAAAAAAATCATGCAAAGCGACGACGGTCTCATCGATTACCGCGAATTGAACCGCATCATGGCGGAAAGGGCGACCTCCGCTCGACACGCCATTCAGGTGGCCGGCGACGTTACCAAAAAATACGGCTTTATCTCCGGAGGAGAATGTTTTACCATCGCCGACCCCAAAGAGGTCTGGCATCTGGAAATTATCGGACCCGGCAAAGGCAAAAAAGGATCCGTGTGGGTGGCCCAGAGAGTGCCGGATGATCATGTCGGCGTCAATGCCAATGCGTCGAGGATCCGGCAAATAGACCTCTCTAAACCTGAATTCTTTATGGCATCGGACAATGTTATATCCCGCGCTGTGGAGCTTGGTCTCTACGATCCAAAATCCGGCCGACCGTTCGAATTTTGTTACGTCTACGGCAGCCGCCGCAGCATGGCCTCCCGGCGGCGTGAGTGGAGAGTTCTCGATCTATTGGCCCCCTCTCTGAAATTGGACCCCAACGGCGAAAACTTCCCTTTCTCTGTAAAACCTGAAAAAAAAGTCGGCCCGCGGGATATTATGAGAATTTTCCGCGACACCTTTGAAGATACGCCCTTCGATATGACCAAATACATGCTGGTGCAAGAGAAGGACAAAAAAGGTAAACCCACCGGTAAATTTATCAAAAGCCCCTACGCCAACCCATTTATGGACTACGACATGATGCCGCTTCTCAAGGTGAACGGCGGTTGGAACGAAATGGGGGAGCGTTGCATCGCCCGCTATTATTGCACCTACGTGACAGTGGTTCAGTGCCGCTCCTGGCTCCCCAACGAAATCGGCGGCCTGGTGTGGCTGGGACTCGACAATCCCGCCATGGTATCCTATGCGCCGTTGTACGCCGGGATCGATACCATGCCGGAATCATACAAACTCTGCGGCCGCCCCGGTTTTAACCGCCTTAGCGCCTGGTGGGCGTTCAACCGGGTGGCGGATCTAGCGGCCCAGAAATGGGGCCATATGCGCGTCGATGTGCAGAAAGTCTGGAAAGCGTTTGAAGATGAAGCGTTCGCAAAGCAAAAAGAGATCGAGGCAAAAGCCCTGGCCCTCTACAAAAAAAATCCCCGCAAAGCCCGCCGCTTTCTCACCCAATACAGCAATCAATGGATGAACAAGCTCGTGGCCGCCTATTGGACATTGGGCGACGATCTCTGGAGCAAATACACCGGCGCGTTTTAAGCGGCGACGTTTTTATTTTGAAGACAGTATCGTATCGAGATACTCGTCTTGAATCCGCCGCCATTCGATCTTGAACCAGGGGGTGTAGATCCCCTGGTTGGCCTCCAGATCCCGGTTCAATTCAGCGATGGAGACGAACCGGTGCTCGGATATTTCCTCCCGGTTGGGAACGACCGGTTCATCTGAAAACCCATAAAACACCGAACACAATTCGTTTTCTGAACCAATACTTCCGAAGCGGGCCTGGTATTGGAATTTAAACAGGTAACGCAATGGCGCGGAAATCCCGATCTCTTCAATGATGCGACGATTTGTCGCTTCGACGACAGTCTCCCCTTTGCGCGGGTGACTGCACACGCTATTGGACCAATACCCCGGCCATAACGGCTTCTCCTCGCTCCGTCGCTGCATCAACAATTCTTTTTTAGAGTTGAAGATAAAAATCGAGAAGGCCCGGTGCAGTTGCCCCTCGCCCTCATGACACGCCCTCTTTTCCTCATAGCCAAGGATCGTGTCCTCCGGATCCACCAAAATCAGCATATCCGGCGCTTGATTGTTCGCATTTTTCGTTATCTGCTCCATAGTAGATCTATTGTAAAATAATTCCCCACCCCGCGCAAGGAAAAAATAGTGAGTTATCCAGAATGGATACTGTCTCATCACCGCAACCATATGGCAAAAGAAACAGGGGAATAGGAGATCTAAAAGTGAATCAATAGAGCGTATATATCAATCCATAAGCTATATCGTCATAGACGCCTCCGATATCAAGAACTGGTCAATATATTGGTCCTCATAGAAAGCTTTTTCGCTATAGTGAGCCCACATCTGAATACATGCGTGAGCACACCAAAAGGGGCACTCTTGGGGGAAAAATGGAATGTCTAAAGGTACGTCCGGGGGAAATTGTGAATTTGGAAAAAACCAATCTTCGCATCCTGAAAAATTAATAACAAATATAATGGAGAGCGCCAATATTATTGATTTATTTAGAGTTTTTGGCATGAGAACTATTCCTGAATTTGTTGAGTTCTTGGTAGTTCAACCATTCGATCGACAGTAGCATCATGTTGACATAATCGTGAAAAAATTCAATTGGTCTGGCATTTTTTTCAGGTTGTCGATTGGGATATAAAAAATGATATTGCCTGAAGTGCTCCCGTTTCAATCCAGCCAGAATGTTCTCCTCGGTCAAAGGGACTTTTTCTCGTTCTCGATATATGTTGTTTTCATCGTCTAGATAATAAAAGATTCCCGCAATAGCGGTCCTCCGCATTGGAGAATTAGGATTGCATCTAGGCGAGTTGAAGGAAACATATTCAAATTGCGCATGCTGAGCGAAATTTCCGTCTAACTTGATATTCAGCCTATTTGCGTGTTGCTGGAATATCCTGATACTCTCTTGTGGGGATTGAATATCTCTCAGTCTCTTGCTTCCTCCTCCATACGACGCTTGGGAAAAAAGACCGGAATCACGCAGCGAAATTCGCGCCAGCACCAAGCCGGAAGAATTTTTCACTGAAAAGGTATAATAGAATATTGGGGAAGAACGAAAATAGTTTTTGACCCTAATTATATTTCCAATTTTTATCTTGCTTTTTTTGTTGAGCAAGTCCATAAAAAGTATAAAACTGCCTCGTGAAGTCTTTCTTCTAGAAGGATAACGTTTCAAATGTTCAAGTCTCCGTTTTAAAACATACTTGAAATCGACGATTACCTCTTCCCTGGTTTTAGGGTATGGTATCGGTACATACGACGGGCTGTCCGGATTTTGCAAATCCGCCAGGGGAATGGGTTTCTCCTTTTCCTTGACTATGTACCTGGCTTGCTGGGCAAATCCAATACTATTGATAATCAGCAAAATTACAATCATATGGGGTATGAAATTCTTCACTTGTTTCATCCTTTTGGTTTTCCTCCTTGTCAGGAATGATTTCTGATATTAGCAGAGCCCAACATTAGAGTCAATTGTGTAGCCGGGAAACCCACGCACCTGTCCCCCAAGTTTTCCCCCAAGTTTTCCCCAAGTTTTCTCCCAAGTTTCCTTTTAAAAGTGTAATAGATGAAGCGGATGGTGTCGCGCTTTGACGATCATGTATCGCAGGTCGAGAAAATGGTATCGCAGATTGCGTTTCCAGTATCGCGGTTTGCGTTTCGGGTATCGCGGTTTGACCAAAACCAACTGCGTAACAACATCGTCCGCCACACAAGACAGAGTTTTGAAACAGCCTCCGCAGACCTGCCTCTGAACCGGTCTCAGCGAGAATAGAAGATACCTCCAAAATTCTTGAAAAGTCATTTTTAAAGACAAGAACCCTTTCATCCAAAATATTGTTTGGGTTATAATAAAATCAAACAATCTGAAACCAAATGCCGGTCGGGATGGACCGGTTTGAATTAGGAGAAAACGATGGCGGTGGAATTTAATGTTGGATTCGAAACTTCTGGTGATGGGGAAGGCCTTTATCTGGTGCGGACGCTTGGGGATGGTCGGGAGGACCGGGAAGCGGTGGATCGAGGGACGATCGGGGCGATCGGGGAGGCGTGTAAGCGGAATGATGTTTTGCGGAATCCTGTGTTGGAGAAAGAGATTGGGGAGTTGTTGTTTGGGGTGTTGAATGGGGACCGGCAGGTGTTGGCGCGGGCGTTGATGGAGGCTGAGGGTTTTGGGGAGCGGTTGCGGGTTTGTTTGGCTGTGGCCGGGCAGGCGCGGATGTGGCGGTTGATTATTTTATTCCAATTTGAATTTTTATAGATAGTATGATACAAAAACGAAGGTTTTTAGTGACTATATAAAAAAAGGAGGAATGTTTTTTGAAATTTTGTATTGGTTTTATATTCGTTTTATTATTTGCTTTTGTATTTGATTTTCAATTATCGTCAGTGGAACTTGAGGATGTGCATCTTGGGCGGCAGTTGCTGATTGATGATGCGTTCAATATCTATACAGGAGCTAATGATCATCAAATTGCAAAATATTCTCCCGAGGGAAAGCAACTTTTTCTCATTGGACGAAAAGGTGAAGGCCCGGGAGATATTAAACGCTTGGGATGGATGTCCATCAGTTCAAACAATTCTTTTATCTACGTTACAGAAATATTTGGAGGTAACAGGCGGATATCTGTATTTTCTACAGAGGATGGCAGATTTGTCAAGATCTGGCCCTGCCAATTGGACAGTGTTAAATGGCCAAGTATTCCTTTTATTCAGTTTGACCGCCAGGGTAATGTCTATCTGCAGGTTGAGAATATCAAGTGGAGACGACGTGGAAATATTGAGATTGGCTCAACCGAGAAAGTTATCATGAAATTTGATCACAAGGGCCGTAAAATTAAAGAGCTTTACCATCTAGCATCTGATGTCACTGCTAATTGTAAAACAAAAGGAAACTTTTCAATCCCTTTTAGAAACAACTTGAGATGGTTGATCCATCAGGGGAAACTTTATATTCATGAAAGCCGGGAAGAATACATTTCTGTCTTCAACCTCGACGGATCACCAGTAAAAAAGATCCCTCTACCCTTCAGTAAAATCCCTGTCACCAAAAAAGACATCGATGCTTGGGAGGAATGGGTGTTGTCGTTTCCAATCATCAGGCAAGAGGTCGCTTTGGGACGTACTGACGTGAAGTTTTGGAAAAAAAACCTTCCATTCCCTGCGTATAAAGCTATATGCGATGGCCTATTGCTGGGGCCTGAAAATACAATCTATAGTCATAAAGTGCCGCAATTGTTCAATGAAAAAGGTGGAAAAGAGCTCTACGCAGTCATACCTCTTGAATCCGGTGAAACAAGACTACGTGCATTTCCCAAAAAACACAGACTTTTAGCAATAAAAAACAATCTCTTCTACTTCAACGTTCGGACTGACGATGATGAAGAATTTCTGAAGATATTTACCGAAAAAGACTTGAAGGCTCAGTATCTTTTGAAATAGATAGATCTCAACGAGAGAAAAGCATTCAGCAATGTTAAGGAGATCTCTTTCCTTACAGAAAAAATCATTCTCTAAATAAATTTGAGAATTGACTATGATGTGAATTGCCTTTGAGCGGAATCACTTTTAGATGATAGTTAAGAGATTGAATGAAAATTTTTCAATACAAGCCTTGACAAAAAAAATATTATTTCCTATAGTAATAATTCGCAAAAAATTTTGGAGGTGTCTATGGAATTCTTACAAAAAATGGTAAGTGGATTGGGTTACGATATTTCAGAAATTACAGGGATTGAATATCATGATCCGATTCTCGCAATCGATTGCACTGGAGGCTCCTGTGACGGCGGGTGTGAAGTAAAGTGTATTTCATGCCGAGACGGAAATAGTTAATTCAACTACCTGTTCATTCTTTGTTAGCTTTTTGTACACGGGAGTTCTCGCAGGGATTTTTTCAAGAGGCGGAGGTTGCTTTAACGTTCTTAGATTTTATGCTAAGTCTTGTCAATATGTTGGCGTGAACAGTATGTTAGGTGATTGAGTTTAGGTAGGGTATGTGTTTTTAAAAAAAGAATATATTTTAAATCCAGCGTATACTATTAGAGCTGATGAAAAGCGGATCATTTTATATAAAGCTGATGTCGATCCGGGGCTTCGAGTTGATGTTTCAGATGTTCTTACAGTTTTGCACCCGCTCTATGCGTCTATTTTGTCTCTGTTCGATGGGACAAAACCACTGGAAACAATAGTCCGGGATCTTGTAAATACGATGAAGTTGACAAAGGAAGAAGTTCTAAAAATAATTGCCCCCCTCATTAACAATGAAAATGATGTACAATTTGAGATCAATGGTTTCAGCTTTTATTTACCGAAAAAGATAATTGTTGGAAAGGAACCCAGGATCCCAATTAGAAAATTTTCTATGGAAGATTTTCTAATTCACAGAGACGAATTAGATCTAACTTCGTGGAGGTTGTATAGGCCGCTTGACGCCATTTTAATGCTAAACACATCTTGTCTGACCGACTGTATCTATTGTTATGCAAATCGAGATATAAAATATAATTCTCGCTTCACTTTAGGCAGAATAAAGGAAGTTATACAGGAGGCAAGGACTATTGGCATGCGCTCGATTGATGTTACTGGAGGAGAATTTTTTTTATATCCAGGCTGGCAAGAGCTCCTTGAGGAATTACTCAAAAATGGATTTTTTCCTTATATTTCTACAAAAATCCCACTAGACCTTACCACACTCAAAACGCTTAAACAGATGGGCATGTACAGAATTCAAATTTCTATCGATTCAGTCATTCCGCAAGAGGTTCAACAAGTTTTGAATGTAAAAAAAGACTATTTGCCAAAAATTCAACAAACATTAAGAGATTTAGATAGGTTGGGATTCGAGATCTATACGAATTCTCAGATTACAAATTTGAACTACAAGCATATTGAAGACCTATTGGAGTTTTTACTAGGGTTAGATAATATTAGGAGGATCAGCGTCGGAGCTGCCGGATTTTCTCTTTATAAAAATAACTATTACGATTATGCTATTTCTCTTGCATCTTTCCAAAGGATTGAATCTATGATCAATCAGATCAAGGAAGACCTTCCAGAGCACATTAGCTTAAACCTTTCCGAGTATAGGCAGTCATCCGATTATTTGAACGATGATCAAAATGTGGAATTTAAAAAAAGGGCTCGGTGCTCAGGGAATTTTTTTGCTTTTTTTGTTCTGCCGGATGGACGTGTGACCATATGTGAAGAGTTATACAATCATCCATCATTGATTTTGGGGGATTTGACCAGGCAATCGATAATGGACATGTGGAACTCAGCGGAGGCTAAAGGTTTATATAAGCTGTCAAAAGATCAATTGAAAAAAGAGAACCCTTGTTCGGTTTGTGATGATTTTGTTTCATGTCGCCAAAGGCGGGGAGTTTGCTGGAAGGAGGTATTGTATGCTTATGGCCATAAAAATTGGGATTATCCTGATCCACGTTGCGTTATGGCCCCTCCGTATATAAGGGAGTTTTGTATTAAGTGAAAATTATTCATCTAAGTTAGAATATCTTTGCTCTAAAAATAACCTAAAATTTCACACATATAGTTAAATATAGGAGTGGTAACTAATAATATGGAATACTCTGGAGAAAAAATTTATATTTTAAATCCGATGTTTAGCTTGAGATCGGATGAGAGACGGATTATTTTGTTCAATTCAACTAATGATCTTGGGACACTTGCCGATACATCTCAAGTTCTTACAATTCTGCATCCGCTATATGCATCTATACTGGCTATGTTTGATGGAAAGAATTCTTTTGCCGAAATAATCGGTGTAATTGGAACTATTTTCAAATTGCCGAAAAAAAAGGTTTTGGAAATCGTTGCACCTCTTATTTGCAATGAAAAGGAATTGCAATTTGAAATTGAAGGGACCAGTTTTTTTCTTCCTAAGAGAATGATCATTGAGAAGAGATCAAACCATTGCGTTCGAAACTTCCCCCCAAAAGATTTTTTTATTCCCAGAGACAACTTGGATCTAACATCAAGAAGATTGTATCGGCCGCTCGATGTTACTTTCATGGTAGGTACGACATGCTTGACTAATTGCATTTATTGCTATGCAAATCGAAGGAAAAAAAATTATTCGCGTTTCACCATAAAAAAGATTAAAGAAGTAATCAGGGAGGCAAATGATATCGGGGTAAGGTCATTTAACCTAACTGGAGGGGAAATTTTTTTATACTCACACTGGCAAGAACTAATTGAGGAATTGCTCAAGAATAATTATTACCCATATCTTTCAACAAAAATGCCATTAGATTTATCCATGATAAAAACGTTAAAAATGCTTGGAATAAATCGAATTCAAATCTCTCTAGACACAATAGTCCCGGCGGAGCTAAAAAAAATTTTACATGTTGATGCAGACTATTTCGATCGCCTGCGAGCTACGATAAAAAATCTAGATCGCCTTGGTTTTGAAATTTATACCAATTCGCAGATTATGAAATATAATTTCGAACATGTAAAAGAGCTATTAAATTTCTTACTGAGCATAGAGAATATTAAGAGGATAAATGTTGGGAGTGTTGGATTTTCTCTATATACCAAAGAAAATTACGTTGATTATGCCCTCACGCAGAACATGACTCATCGAATTGAGTCTATTGTCAATCAAGTGAAGGGAAAAGCTCCAGACCATGTTTCCATAAACTTCTCTGGCTATCTTGAATCTTCTAGTTTTTTTCAAAAGGATCAATATTTTAACTTTCAGAGCAGAGCTAAATGTTCCGGTAATTTTAGTTCTATTTTCATCTTGCCGGATGGTCGGGTGACAATTTGTGAACAATTACATGATCTACCAGCTTTTATCCTTGGCGACTTGGTGAAGCAATCGATTGTTGAAATGTGGAATTCAGATGAAGCGGTGGGACTGTATAAGTTTTCGAAAAATTTGATCCGGGATAAAAGCCCTTGTGCCCACTGTGATGAGTTTGATTCTTGCCACCAGTATAAAGGGATTTGCTGGAAATTAGTACTGTATGCGTACGGTGAAGAAAATTGGGATTTCCCAGATCCACGTTGCCCCATGGCCCCTGCTTTTAAAAAGGAATTCTACATTAAGTGAATTTAGTTGAACGAGTAAATTTTTCTATCGCATATAGACGCGGCTTTCTTCTTTTATTACTTCTTTTTATTTTTCCGGCAGTTGGGGATTAAGAGAGGGCGTAGGGGGATAGTCTTTGGCGCCTGTCCCCTAATACTTTTCGCACTTTGACCAAAACCAACTGCGTAACAACATCGTCCGCCACACAAGACAGAGTTTTGAAACAGCCTCCGCAGACCTGCCTCTGAACCGGTCTCAGCGAGAATAGAAGATACCTCCAAAATTCTTGAAAAGTCATTTTTAAAGACAAGAACCCTTTCATCCAAAATATTGTTTGGGTTATAATAAAATCAAACAATCTGAAACCAAATGCCGGTCGGGATGGACCGGTTTGAATTAGGAGAAAACGATGGCGGTGGAATTTAATGTTGGATTCGAAACTTCTGGTGATGGGGAAGGCCTTTATCTGGTGCGGACGCTTGGGGATGGTCGGGAGGACCGGGAAGCGGTGGATCGAGGGACGATCGGGGCGATCGGGGAGGCGTGTAAGCGGAATGATGTTTTGCGGAATCCTGTGTTGGAGAAAGAGATTGGGGAGTTGTTGTTTGGGGTGTTGAATGGGGACCGGCAGGTGTTGGCGCGGGCGTTGGGCGAGGCTGAAGGGATGGGTGAGCGACATCCAAGTGTGGCGCGAGATCTCAACAACCTGGGTTTTGCGTATAAATCTCTGGGGGAGGTTGCAAAGGCTATCGAATTCTGTGAGGCGGCGTATGGGATTTGGCTTGAATTTTTTGGGGGGGATCATCCTCATACACAGATAGCTGGAAGGAACCTGGCGATGGCGAAGCAGGCGTTGTAGGGAAGGCTTTGGCGCCTGTTTGCTAATACTTTTCGCTCTATAGCGCGTCTATTGTAAGGGGATTTTCTCGTTTCGCGGCCGGATGCGCGCGTTTCGCAGTCGGATGTGCGCGTTCCGTAGCTAGATATGCGCGTTCCGCAACTGGATGCGCTCGTTCCGCGATCACTCCCGCGCATTCCGCAACCGGATGCGCTCGTTCCGCGATCACTCCCGCGCGTTCCGCAACCGGATGCGCTCGTTCCGCGATCACCCCCGCGCGTTCCGCAGTCAGATGCGCGCGTCTCGCAGTCACCCCCGCTCGTTTCGCAGTCACTCCCGCTCGTTCTGTGATCACTCCCGCGCGTTCCGCGATCAATCACGCTCGTTTCGCGATCAATCACGCTTGGGGGGCAACACAAATCGCCAACAAAACATACACCGTATCTAAGTTGGCAGGGATATTCTATCCTAATTCCAGACGTTGGTCAAGTAATGTCTCTATTTTCTTTCGGTTTTGAGACTTGAGAAATATCACATTTCTTGTGTGCGGGAATGGGGTCGCGGCGGCGTGGGCTTTTGTCAGGATTTATCTATAATTCCATTGATTTTTCCGGTATTGTGTGATAATTTATAGATTAATTTAAGTGAGAATACTAATAGTATAAGCAAGGCAGGAATGGCAAAGAAAGGTCTTGTTGAAATGAACGATATCAAAGATTTTATATGGCTCCGAAAAGATGATTTATTTTGTCTATAATCAAAGCAAAAATTTTAGTGGAGAAGTGTCATGAAAAAAACTAAACTCAATCGTGCGCATTACGCTCTCAATGGCAAAATGGTGGATTTTGCCGGCTGGGATCTTCCGGTTCAATACAGCGGTCTGAACGCGGAACATATTGCCGTAAGAACTACCGGTGGAATTTTCGATGTCAGCCATATGGGAGAAATTTATTTCCGTGGAAAAGAGGCATTGGCTGCGGTGCAGCATATTACGTCGAACAATGCGAAGAAGCTTTCTCCCGGAAAGATCCAATACTCGGCTCTTCTCACCGACAAAGGGTGCTTTGTCGATGATCTCCTGGTGCATATGGTGGACGAAACTACATATTTGCTGGTGGTGAACGCCGCGAATCTGGATAAAGACTTCGCCTATATGAAGGAAAAAGCTGGACATTTCGACGTTGACATAAAAAATGAAAGCGACGAGTTTTCGCAAATCGCCATCCAGGGACCGAACGCCGAGAAACTGCTGGCGAATTTTACCGACGAGGACCTGGAAGTTATCAAGTATTACCAGTTTGTGAGCGGCAAGGTGATGGGGCATGACATGATCATCTCCAGAACCGGATACACCGGCGAAGACGGGTTCGAAATCTACTTTAAGTCCGACGAGGATACAGCCGTGAAAGTGATGCTGGAATTGGTGGAAAAAGGGAAAGAGTACGATATCATTCCCTGCGGCCTCGGATGCCGGGATACGTTGCGGCTGGAAGCCAGCATGGCCTTGTACGGGAACGATATCGACGATTCCCATACAGTACTCGAAGCGAACCTCGGATGGATTCTGAAGCTGAAAAAGGGCGATTTTATCGGCAAAGAGATTCTGGCCGGACAAAAAGCCGAAGGCGTAGCGCGGAGACTCGTGGGTTTCGAATTATTGGACCGGGGCATTGCCCGTCACGGTTACCCGGTATATGTAGATGGAAAAGAGTATGGAACCGTTACCAGCGGGACCTATGCTCCATTCTTGAAAAAATCCGTCGGCATGACGTATTTACCGATTGAAAAAGCGGTCATAGGAACGGAATTCCAGATTGGAATCCGTAATAAATTAGTTTCCGCCAAAGTTGTGGAAACGCCTTTTTACAAAAGAGCTAAGTAACTAACAGGAGGAAAAAATGAATTTAAAGGATTTCAGATTTACAAAAGAGCATGAATGGGTAAAAGTGGAAGACGGTGTCGCGGCTATGGGAATCACAGATTATGCGCAGCATGAGCTCGGCGATGTGGTCTATGTCGAACTACCGGCAGTGGGAGACTCTTTTGCCAAAGGCGACGCCATTGGAAATATAGAGTCTGTCAAAGCGGTCAGCGATGTGTACGCCCCTGTTTCCGGCGAAATTGTAGAAACCAACGAAAATCTCGAAGACAAACCTGAGAGCATTAACCAGGATCCTTATGGAGACGGCTGGATCGTTAAAATTAAATTGGATGATCCTTCGCAAATTGACGAATTGATGAGCGACGAAGATTATCAGAAGATGCTTGACGCGGAGTCATAATGAAATACCTTCCTTTAACCGATCATGAACGCAAAGAGATGCTGGAATCTCTTGGGGTGTCGGATATCAAGGAATTGTTTTCCGATATTCCCAAGAGCAAATCCTATTACCCCCTGGACGAAGTACCTCCTGCTCTCCCGGAAGAGAAGCTGATCGATGTGTTCAAGAAATATGCAGGTAAAAATAAATACCAAGAATACCTTGCGTTCCTGGGCGGCGGGGCCTACAATCATTTTATCCCGGAAGTCGTCAACGCCTTAAGCGGTAAAGGAGAATTGTTGACGCCATATACCCCGTACCAACCGGAAGTGAGTCAGGGAAGCTTGCAGGCGATGTTCGAGTACCAAACCATGATGACCATGTTGACGGGACTCGATGTTTCCAATTCTTCTCTTTACGATGGAGGGACCGCCGCTGCCGAAGGCGTTCTCCTGGCTACCCGGAAATCAAGGAAGAATCGGATACTTGTAGCCGGTAACCTACATCCCGAATACATCGAGATTATCAAAACATATATTCAAAATCTAGGAGTCGAGGCGGATATCGTCGGCTTTGACCCTGAGACAGGAAAACTCAAACTGGATGAATTGAAAGAGAAAATGGACGGCGCTACCGCCGGTTGTATTTTCCAGTCGCCCAACTTTCTGGGAATTGCCGAAGATACAAGCGATATCTCCGAGATCATCCATGCTGAAAAAGCTTATTCCATTCAGGTGGTTGCCGAGGCTATGTCGTTGGCGATGCTGACGCCTCCCGGCGAAAACGGCGTGGATATTGTTGTCGGCGAAGCGCAAAGCTTTGGTCTTCCTCTTGGTTTCGGCGGACCCTACCTGGGCTTTATGGTGGTGAAAAATGAATTTTTACGCCAGATGCCCGGCCGGCTCGTAGGCCAAACGGCCGATAGCGAGGGACGCAGAGGTTATGTGTTGACTCTGTCCACCCGCGAGCAGCATATCAAACGGGAGAAAGCCACGTCCAACATTTGCAGCAATCAGGCCTGGTGCGCCATGAGGGCGGGGATTTATCTCTCCACCATGGGGAAAAAAGGGCTGTTGGATATTGCCAAAGCAAACCATTTGGGCGCCGCTTATTTTGTCAAGGAAACGGCGGGCTTCGATCATGTGGCGGTCAAATACAATAAAGACTTCTACAACGAAGTGGTGCTGGAAATCAAGAATATGCCGGCGGACGATTTCCTCAAGAAACTCGAAGGTGCAGGCATATTGGGAGGCATCCCCTTGCATTGGTTCTATAAAGAGTTTGAAAACTGTATTCTTGTCAATTTCACCGAACTTCACAAGAAAGAAGATATCGATACATTGATCAAGGCCATCGGAGAGTTAAAATGAACAGATTGCCGGAACTGATTTTTAATAGCAGCCGCGAAGGCAAAATCGGTTATTCTTTTTCGAAGTGTGAATTTTCCGATGACCTGGCGGTTTTGGATACCACTAAAACGAGAGAGGATATCGCGGATTTTCCACAGGTTTCCGAAGTGGAAGTGGTGCGTCATTACACCAACCTTTCCCATTTGAACCATTCTGTGGATTCGGGATTCTATCCATTGGGATCTTGTACCATGAAGTACAATCCCAAAATCAACGAAAAGGTGGCGGGTTTCGAGGGGCTGAACGCTCATCCATACTCCCCCCACGCATTAGTGGAAGGAAACCTGGAAATTTTGACGACCCTGGAAGATTGGTTGATTAAAATTACCGGGATGAAAGCCTTCACTCTAGCGCCGGCAGCCGGCGCCCACGGTGAATTGACCGGTATGATGGTGATTCGCAGGTATCTGGAAGCGCAGGGAAATGCGCGTAAAATTGTGTTGATCCCTGATTCCGCCCATGGCACCAATCCATCGTCCGCCCATTTCTCCGGTTACGACGTCAAAGAGATTCCGTCCAATGGGAATGGAATCATCGATACTGAAACGTTGAAAAAATATCTAAATGAAGATGTCGCCGCTCTGATGATGACCAATCCCAATACCCTGGGAATCTTCGAGAAAAATATCGTGGAAATCGCGGAGGCGCTTCACAAGAACGGTTCGTTGTTATATATGGACGGCGCCAATATGAATGCCTTTATGGGCGTGGTGAGACCTGGCGATCTTGGGGCGGATGTGATCCATCTGAATCTCCACAAAACCTTTTCCACACCACATGGCGGCGGCGGTCCGGGTTCCGGTCCCATCGGCGTGTCCGACCTACTGGTAAACTTTTTGCCGGCGCCTTTGGTTCACAAGACCGAAGATGGATTCGCGATAGATTATTTCACCAAGGAAGGAATCGGAAGGGTTAAAAATTTCTACGGTCAGTTTTTGGTGATGGTGCGGGCATTGGCTTATGTGATGACCCTGGGCCGGGAAAATATCCGCAAAGTAGCGGAGGATGCCGTTCTGAACGCCAATTATATCCGTAAGCAGCTCGATGGGCATCTGGATCTTCCCTATTCGGCAAAGACTCTTCACGAGGTTGTTTTTTCCGACAAGGATTTACCGGTCAAGACTCTGGATATTGCCAAACGGTTGCTGGATTATGGGATTCATCCCTTTACCATCTATTTCCCATTGATTGTACACGGCGCCATGATGATCGAGCCGACTGAAACCGAAAGTAAAGAAACGATTGATATATTTATCGATACTATGAAAAAAATCCTCGAGGAAGCCAGGGAAAAACCGGAATTTGTCAAGGGCGCTCCTTACACTACCCCCGTCTCCCGGTTAGATGAAGTTCAGGCTGCGAGAAAACCCATCCTGAAGTGGGAAAAAGGAGAATAATTGAATTGAGTGTACAGGATATCATATTAAAACTACAAGAATTCTGGGCCATGAACGGTTGCTATATCGCCTCCGGTTACGATACGGAGGTGGGAGCAGGCACCATGACCCCGGATACTTTTTTCAGGGTTTTGGGGAAAAAACCCTGGAAAATAGCTTATTGGCAACCCTCCCGTAGGCCTGACGACGGGAGATACGCGGAGAATCCCAATAGAGTCCAAAAGCATAACCAATTCCAGGTCATTCTAAAGCCTGTTCCGAAAGATGGGCAGAAAATGTATCTCTACAGTCTCCAGCACCTGGGAGTCGATATTCGCAACCATGATATCAAGTTTGACGAGGACAATTGGGCGTCTCCATCCCTGGGAGCCTGGGGGGTCGGCTGGCAGGTGATGTGCGACGGGCTTGAAGTTTCCCAGTTCACCTATTTTCAGCAGGCCGGCGGAATCGAATTGAATCCCAATGCTCTCGAGATCACCTATGGAGTGGAGCGGTTGGCGATATTCCTGGATTCCAAGAATGACATATACGATCTTAAATGGGGACCTGAAACCACCTATGGGGAACTAAGGCGCGAAGAGGAACGTCAATTTTCCGTTTACAATTTTGAAAAAGCGGATATAGATTTTTTGCGAAATGCCTTTGCTTTGTACCAAAAGGAAGCTCAGAATCTCGTCGATGAAAATCTTTACTTGCCGGCTTACGATTACTTGCTGAAATGCTCACACGCATTTAACTTATTGGATGCCCGAAAGGCCATTTCTGTGGCGGAGCGAACCAATCTCATGGCTGTTTTGAGGAATCTCTCATCAGAAATAGCGAAAAAATATATAGAAGGCACTGAAGGTAAATAAAATGGCAGATTTTTTATTCGAACTCGGTATTGAAGAGGTTCCGGTATCTGAAGTGACCGGAATAAAAAGGCAATTATTGGAAAAATTGAAACGTTCCTTGCAGGAGAATCAGATCAAATTCCAGGGCATCGAGGCGTATTCGACAAATAAGCGATTTATGCTGTACATTGCTAAAATCGCGACAAAAGCTGAAGATAAAGAGGAAGAGGTCATGGGACCCGCCAAACGGATTTCGATCGATGATAATGGAAAACCCACCATTGCCTTACAGAAATTTATGGAATCCCACGGAGTGACCACTGCCGATATTATTGAAGTCGAGACTTCAAAGGGCCAATACATGGCGATCAATAAATTCACTCCCGGTCTTGCGACGGATTCTGTTCTCCGGGAAATTCTTCCCCGGGTTCTGGGAGAGTTATCGTTTGCCAAAAGTATGTTATGGAATAAATCCAGAGTGCCGTTTGTACGGCCGATTCGCAATATTCTGGCTTTATTCAATAACCGCCTGGTGGATTTTGAGTTCGCCGGCATTAAATCGTCAAACAAGATCAGCGGTCATGGGCTTCTGTCCGACGATGGGATTGAAATTAGGTCTTACCGCGAGTATATCGAGCGATTACAGAAAAACTTCGTGATTGTCAGGGAAGACGAGCGAAAAGAGAAGATTGTTCAGGAAATAAAAGATATCGAAGATGAATTCGACGCTCATGTCCGTATAACTCCTGAGATGTTGAATTACTATGTGTACAATAACGAATATCCGGTGGTGTTCACCGGCGAATTCGACAAAAAGTACCTGGAACTTCCCCAGGAGATTATCTCCACCTTTATGATCAACGAGAAAAAGCTCAATCCTGTGTTTTCCAAAGAGAACGAGATTCTCAATGTGTTTGTCGGAGTGTCGAATATTCCCGATGAAAACAGGTTTGTGGCGGACGGAAACGAGAGGGTGATAAAGGCGACTTTCGAGGATGCGAAGTTTTTCTGGGATAATGACCGCAAAGATGATTTTATCGCATTGCGGGAAGGCCTGAAGAATGTGATGTTCCAGAAAGATCTCGGTACGTTTTATGATAAAACCGAGCGTATGTCTTTTTTGATTGATGTCATTGTAAACAGTACGGGGCACAAACATCTATCCGAAAAAATCAAGAAGGCGTGCCTCCTGTGCAAAAATGATCTATTGACACGTATGGTCAGGGAGTTTCCATCATTGCAGGGAATTATGGGGGGTCTGTATCTAAAGGACACCGCAGCCGACAGTTTGGTTTGGGAATCAATCTACGGCCATTATGAACCGAAAGGGTATACCGACAAAAAACTGGAACACCTCGGCGCTGGGTTTTTATCCATTGCCGATAAAATGGATAATTTGGTCGCCTTTATTTCAAGGGGTACAAAGATATCGAGTTCCAAGGACCCTTTCGGCATTCGCCGCGACTGCAATGCCATTATCAAAATCATCCTGGAATTCAAATTGGATTTCGACATCAACGACCTCATCAGCGCCGCTGCCGCTATGTTTGCCGATGATAACGCTAAAAGGAAAGATCTGGAGAAAAAAATTCAGGAACTTTTCTTCGGACGCATGGAAAATATTCTGAAAGACATCTTCAAGATTCGTTATGATCTTGTCAACGCCATCATCGAGCGGAATCATACGTTGGTGTACCGTACCTTTCTCAGAGGCGCCGATATGCAAACAATGGAAAATTCCGAATCTATCCAACACCTGATTATGATTCACAAGCGGCTGCGTAACATGATCAAGAATAGCCCGGAATACCCATTTTCAAAAGAATTACTGAATGTCGAAGCGGAAAAGCTTTTGAATGAAATCGTGGAAGGCTCAAGAGGAAAGATCAAGGAATTGGTGGAAGACAAAAATTATTTGCAGGCTTGTTCTAAGATCCTCGAAATGAAGCCTGTAATCGAAACATTTTTCGATGATGTTTTGGTAATGGATAAAGACGAAAAAATCAAGCAAAACAGGATTGCGTTGTTGCAGAAAATAGACAATTTGCTTTCTGAAATAGCTAATTTTTCCGTAATTCAAGAATAAGTAGCGATTGGTACATATAGATGGCGGCGGAGTAACATACTCGCCGCCATTCTTTTTTTAGGGGGCATTAAATTTGAAAGCAAAAACACTATTTGAGTGCGTCGAGTGCGGATTCCAAAACCCAAAGTATTATGGTCGATGTCCCCAGTGTAATAATTGGAATTCCATGATAGAGAATACTCCCGGCGAAACCGATGCGCCCGGCGTTTCCGGTGTGAAAGCTGTAAAACTCCAGGATATCGGCGAGATGAATCTCGCGCGGGCCAAAACCAATCTCCAGGAATTCGACAGGGTATTGGGAGGCGGTATTGTGCCGGATTCCGTTATTCTTATCGGGGGAGAACCTGGGGTGGGGAAGTCCACGCTGTTGCTGGAAATATCCGGTATCCTGTCCAAACAAAAAAGAAAAACCCTCTATTTTTCCGGGGAGGAATCGGCGGGGCAGATCAAAACGCGGGCCGACCGGTTGGGCGTTGATACGGATCATGTGTTTCTCTTGAGCATGGGAAGACTCGAAGACCTCAAAGCCGCGGTCGAAGAAATCAAACCGTCGTTTCTGATTGTGGACTCCATCCAGACAATCCATTCGGGGAAGAGTTCCATGATTTCAGGCTCGATTTCCGCAATGCGGTATGTGACCTCGGAAATAATAGAACTGGGAAAAGGCAATAATATCACCGTCTTCATCATTGGCCATATCACCAAAGAGGGGCAAATCGCCGGGCCTAAAACTCTGGAGCACATGGTGGACGCGGTTCTTTACTTTCAAGGGGAACTAAAAACCGATTTACGCATCTTGCGGGCTGAAAAGAACCGTTTTGGTCCTGTGAATGAGTTGGGGATATTTCAAATGACGGCCCGGGGACTTGAATCGGTGCAGGATCCCTCGGCGGTATTCCTTCAACACAGGAAGAGCTCTGACTCCGGTATTGCCACATTCCCCACGGTTAGCGGTTTGAGGGCTATATTGATCGAGATACAGGCGTTGGCGGCGGAAAGTCCCTTCACCGGCAATCCCCGAAGGATCGCCGTGGGATTTGACCAACACCGGATGTCCATGCTCATCTCCATCATCGAAAAAAAACTGAAACTTCCATTTTACAAATCCGATGTTTTCCTGAATATAACCGGCGGACTCACGATCAAGGAGACCGCCGCGGATCTTGCGATTATCACCGCATTGATCAGTAGTTACAAAAATTTCACGGTTCCCCATGATACAATCATCATTGGCGAGGTGGGCCTCACTGGAGAGGTCAGGCCGGTGGCGTTTATCGAAACCCGCATCAAAGAGGCGATGCGGCAGGGATTCAGGCAATTCGTCATCCCCGAGTCCCAGGCGGATCTAAAACATCTAACGGATGCCGCTATTTTCCCGGTGGGGAATATTTACGATTTGTATAGCCATATCAAACAGGCAAGCGCTTCAAAATAGAATAAAGAGACTCGATAATAAGAGTAATATGAGACTTATTTTGATTCGTCCGGCGGGCAGGACCTGGCGATTCTGAAGCCCAGGTAACTATCGATATAGGCGGGGCCGCTACCGTCCCGTACCGCTGATCTGCACACATGGGCCACATTGAACCAACTGCCGCCTCTGACGACTCTGAATGAGCCTGATTTAGGCCCGGTGGGATTGATGGCCGGATCGGTGGCGTAATCATCGAACCAATCCCAAACCCATTCCCAGACATTACCGATCATGTCGAACAGCCCGAATCCATTAGGATTTTTTTGACCGACGCCATGCGGGGTTCCTTTGGAGTTTGCTTCATACCATCCGATATCATCCAGCGCTCCGTATCGATCATCCTGGGAGCCTCCCCGGCAGGCATATTCCCATTCCGCTTCAGTCGGCAACCGGAAACCCCGTGCGTTTCGGTTCCAGGTGACCTGGTCTCCCTCAATAATATAGGCGGGTTTCAAACCGGTTTTTTCCGATAGACGGTTGCAAAAATGCACCGCGTCAAACCAGGACACACTCTCAATCGGTTGGTCAACACCGCTGAAACGGCTGGGGTTTTTGCCCATGATCTGTTGATAGAGAGATTGGGTTACCGGGTAGATATCCAGTAAAAAACCGTCCAGCGAGATTTCACGTTGATTGGATTCCCAATCTCCCATCTGGAATATTCCGCCCTCGATTCGCTTCATCCTGTCCTCGATTAAATGCTTGAGCGATTCGTCGAAGCCTTCGGTAAGGGAGGGAGTCGAATAATCCGCCGGCACAACTGGCGCTAGAAGTTTTATATAGTGTTGGACCTCCTCCCTGTTTTTAAATCCCTGATCCTGTGAGACTCTATCCTCCATTGTCCGCCTTTCCTTTTTAAGAATCGTTGACACCTTCGATAAAAATGGTTCTTCCAGCCAGCGATCGATTTCCTGGATTTTGGTTTTTTTCTCCACCCGGGAGTGTTTTTGGCTGGTATTTTCATCATCCAACGCCCAGATAATGTTCTGAAGATGAATCAAATGATGGGGATGGAGGCATAATTGGCTGTACAACTCTGTGAATTGGAAGGCGATTAGGGACGCCTTTATCAGCAACTCCAATCGTACGGTGGGATTGGCCTGGGGAGGAGTGCGGTGTGCGATCCAATTGCAAAACGAGACCGCGTTAAAGAATCGCTTGAGTTGCCGGGGATTATGCTCCAATACAGCCAGTATTGTCTCTAAAAAAGGGAGGAAGCGCGGCGTGTGCACCATTAGCTTGTTCTCGACATAATCTTTGAAGCGGTTTGATTCGGTGGACGGTATATTGAAGGAAAATTGGACTATTTTTTCGAGAAAATCATGTTCCATAATCGTTTGGGTTGGGGCCGACCGGAAATATTCGCGATAGCGCAAATGGATCGCTTGCTTCAGAGATTCCCTCGACATACCGACTACAAATACAAAACCATCGAGGTTCATCAACGTCCGAAGGTTTTCCAGCAATTCAAGCGCTGGTAACGGGGGGCAACGGTCAAGGTCATCTATAAACACCACCACCTTCGCGTTTAGCTCAATCGCCGCCGGTTCCAATTGATCCACCTGGTTATAATAGGAGAGGGAGGATCTGGAGAGATCGTCCCCTTTGGCCGATACCGGTTGCCCATTTGATCCCAGGTGCCGGGACATCGCGGCTGGTAGGTCTTTCACTATTTTGGTGAATGATTTAATCCGTGTGGAAAGGCCTGTGATAATGTCTTTTTCTTTGCTTGAACCTTCCAGGTAACTTGACAAACGAGACAGCAACGTCGTCAGTAGTGGAATTATGAAGTGGGATTCACCGCTATACCGCCAGGGATTGAACCATGCTGTCAACACCGCTTCGTCAGTCGTTTCGAACTGCCGGTCAAGAGATTTTTTTAATTGCTTGAGTAGGCTTGTCTTACCCTGGCCCCATTCTCCCAAAATTCCGATTGTGAATGATCCTCTTGGTTCAATCGATTGTATCAGTTCGTAGAGGGCTTCATTGTAGGTATTGTAACCGATATAATCCTCGTCGGTCCATTCGTCCGTGATTGTGGCGAGTGAATTGAACAGGCCGTCCCTATTTCTTGCCTTGCTTCTGGCAGCATTCATCTTGGTCTCCGAATTTTTTATCAGGATCTCATCTGACGCTTTTATTTTATACAATCTTATATTGTAGAGGTATAGTCACTTTATTTCAATATTTAAGTTGGAATTTATTTTTTGAAAAAATTAATGGCTTGCTCAGAACCTGCGATTTCCTGAATACGTCCCTGTAGCTCTTTGATGATCTGTCTACCCACGGCTTGATTGTTTTTGTTCATGATCATCAGGAAATAGGTTCTCTGGTTCCAGCTAATTTTTGTAAAATAAATCGTGACCCCTTTCAGAGTTTTGATAAGTTGGCTGAGGACTTTTTTATGGTGAGTGAGCGACACTACGCAAATTGTCCGCTGAATATCCCTTAGGGTTTTATGATTGAAAATGACTTTTCCCGGAGTCATCTTTTGGGCTTTTTCCACTGATTTGGAACAAAGTTTTATTACTTCGCACAGAAGGTTGAAGGGCATCTCAATTCGGTACAATTCGTCAAAATTAAAAAATATATCCCTTATCAGTGACATATTGACGGTGTGCAGTTTTTCTTGCAGCTCGCCGAGGACCTGGATGTCAATCTCCCGGAATCCCTGGTCAAAATCTCGTATTTTCCCGTACACCTTGCCGGTGAGGGTCCGTAAGGTTTTGAAAATGTCGGCGATCGATGCGAATTCCGATAGGTTGATGTTCAACTTCAAGATGTTTATCTCAATGCGATCCGAATATATTTTGGGGGGAATAATCGAGTTGATCTCGATGCCGTGTACCTTTTCCAATTCGTCGATCAGCCGGTAAAGCCTTCTGGGGCCGGCCTGGTAACTGACGAGGAACAATTTTATGTCGATAGAAAAATCTGTACGTTTATCCGCGTTTATATATACCTGGGCTAAACCGGTTCTTTTTACCTCTGTTTTGAGAAAAGGGATCACAGCTCTGGCGAAATGCTCGAAACCACCAATGCTTTTATATTGGGTGAATTTTTTGCTGGTGGATGTCAATATTAATTTTTCCAGAGTTTTTTCAATGGATTTGATGGTTTGGGGCTTGAGAGGCGCTCCGTATCTATCGACGATTTCAATTCGGTAAACCAGTATTCCGTCGCCGCTCACGAAGCTTTTGTGGTGTTTGATGATATGGGCGGGCACAAGATAGTCAAGGGTTTTCAGAAAATCTTCTATTGAGATCAATCGCTCTTTACAGACAAACGTGATGCCCGTCAACTTTTCATATTTTGTGTTAATATTACTGATTTTTATAATTTCTTCCAGTTCTCCCGACCGAATCATTGACTGGAATTTGTAATTGTCGATGATCAATCCTGCCAGGTCGGTGATGTTTCGATCTTCCAGATAATCCCTCGATCGCGAGGAGATAAACTTCAGCGCCTCGCCGTCTTCGCCCGAT
>CAZBHS010000020.1:40947-86080 GCA_964491915.1 uncultured Clostridia bacterium | reverse complement strand
CCTATTCGTTTTTGCATATTGTGAAGCCGGAAATCGACTTGCCCGACGGCACGGATTTGTATTCGGACGCGGTGTATGAACAGGCGGCCGCGAACTTCAAGAAATTCCGTGACGAAGGCACTCTGATCCAGGACGAAAAAAAGAAATTTTATATCTATAAACAGATTTGGGGCGAACATGTCCAGGTGGGACTGGTGGCCGGAGCTTCCTGCCGGGATTACCAGGACGACATCATCAAAAAACACGAATTGACCCGCGAAGACAAAGAAAATGACCGGATGCGGCATATCAAGACCTTGAACGCCAACACAGGCCCGGTGTTTTTGACCTTCAAACACAACGATGAGATCGACGGCTTGTTCGCTAGAGGCATGAAGCAGGACCCCGTGTATGATTTTACCTCCGAAGATGTCCGGCATACTCTTTATCTGGTGGAAGACGACGCCTTGATCGAAGAGATCAAAGCCGCGTTCGCGAAAGTGGATTATTTGTATGTGGCCGACGGCCATCACCGGTCCGCTTCCGGCACCCGGGTCAAAATCGAACGGCAGGAAGCCAATGCGGGCCATACCGGCGATGAAGAATACAACTTCTTCCTGTCTGTTATTTTTCCCGACAACCAGATGAAAATCCTGGCTTACAACCGGGTTGTCAAAGACCTGAACGGTTTGTCGGACGAAGATTTTTTGAAAGCGGTGGGAGAATCCTTCGATATCGAAGCCACAGACCTCAAAGCTCCTCCGGGCACCCAGCAGTTTTGCATGTACATGAACGGCAAATGGCATTTGCTGAAAGCCAAAGCCGGTAGTTTTAACGCCGCTCATCCGGTGGAATCATTGGATGCCTCCATTATGCAGGCCAATCTCCTGGATCCGGTGTTGGGAATCAAAAACCCCCGCAAGGACAAACGTGTCGATTTTGTCGGCGGAATCCGCGGCACCGGCGAATTGGAGAAATTGGTAGACAGCGGCGCGTTCAAAGTGGCGCTTTCCCTATACCCCACCACCATCGAGCAGTTGTTCAGCGTTGCGGATTCCGGCAACATTATGCCGCCCAAATCCACCTGGTTCGAACCGAAGCTGAAAAGCGGCATGGTGACTCATCTTTTGGAAGACTAAATAACAACCCGGCGGGGCTTGCGTGAGGCGAGCCCTCCAAACGGGTGGAATTTTTTTGGAGATGACTATTATGACAGTTTTGGATGGAAAGACATTGGCGGGCGACGTCCACCAGCGGGTAAAACAAGAGGTTGAAGATCTCGAGGCCCGCACCGGTAAGACTCCGGGTTTGACAGTGGTGATCGTAGGCAGCGATCCGGCGTCGCAAATTTATGTGCGGGGCAAAAACAAAACCGCCGACAAATTGGGAATCAAGTCCAATGTGTTGGAATTGGACGCTTCCATTTCAGCTCAGGAATTACTCGATACCATCGCCACATTGAACAATGACGACACTGTGCATGGGATCCTGGTGCAAATGCCCCTCCCGGACCATCTGGATGAGTGGCAAATTCTGGATCACATCGATCCGGCAAAAGATGTGGACCGGTTCCACCCGGTAAATCTCGGCATGCTGATTTTGAAACGGACAGATATCTTTCCTTGTACTCCCGCCGGAATTCTCGAGTTGTTGGATTTTTACAAGATCGATCTAACCGGCAAACACGCGGTGGTGTTGGGGCGTAGTTTTATCGTCGGCAAACCGATCGCCGGCATGTTGACAAACCGTAACGCCACAGTGACGTTGTGCCATTCCCGCACCAGGGACTTGCCCTCTATTTTGAAGCAAGCGGATCTGATTGTGGCGGCCATCGGCAAACCGGGCTTCGTGACTCCCGATATGGTGAAGGACGGAGCGGTGCTGGTGGATGTGGGCATCAACCGGTTGGACAAAAAAGAAGAGGTTCTGGCCTTGTGCAACGAGTCCCAAATCAAACGGTTCGAGAAAAAAGGCTATGGCATCACCGGCGACATCCATAAGGACGCGTTTGCCAAATCATCGTTCTATACACCGGTGCCGGGCGGCATCGGCGCTATGACGGTGGCGATGCTGATGCACAATACCGTGCGCTTGTTCAAGAATCAATTGAAGTTGGACTAGCGTAAACAAAGATATCTCATGAAAGAATCCAGGGTGCTTGTAACCGGCGCTTCCGGCCTGTTGGGAGCTGCCCTGGTGGATGTTTTTCTGCGAAAGGGCTTCGCTGTGGCGGGCCATTATTTCGACAATCGCCCCGCCGGGCGCGAGGATTGTCGTTGGTTGCAAGGGGATTTGGGGACTAAGGAAGGGATCCTGCGGTTTTTGGACCGGCATAAAGATATTATCAAGGATTGCGACTATCTGGTCAACAATTACGGCCCGTTGACTTACAAAGACACAGTTGAAGTGACCATCGACGATTTTACCGCGGACTTTTTTCATAATATGGCGCCGGCGGTTGAGATCACCCGCTTCTTGTTGTTGGAGGGGAATTTGGAGTCGGTGGTGAATATCGGCTTCGAGTTTGTGGGCCGGATGAAACCCTATAAAAAGATCCTCCCCTACGCGGCGGCGAAAAACGCCTTGTGGTTATTGACCCAATCGTATGCCGGCGCATTCAAGCCTACGAGATTCAACATGGTGTCTCCGGCCACCATCGCCGGCGCGCAGTTGCCCTCCCCCAATGATCGAAGGGTTTCCCCAGGAGAGGTGGCGGAAAAAGTCCTGCGGGTGATGACCGGCTCTGAGAACGGCGCCAATTTTATGATATAATATCCCAATGAAATTCGACATATTGGGATTTGACTCAGATACGCACGCCCGGCTCGGAATTATCGCCACCAAGCGGGGGACCATTGAAACGCCGATCTTTATGCCGGTTGGAACCGCCGGGAGCGTAAAATCATTGACAATGGATCATCTAATCCAGAGTAACGCGCAAATTATTTTAGGGAACACCTATCATTTGTTCTTGCGGCCCGGACTCGACGTGATCCGCCAATTCGGTTCCCTTCACGATTTTATCTCGTGGCCGCGACCTATTTTGACCGATAGCGGCGGCTTTCAGATTTTTTCGTTGCAAGGGCAATCGAAGATTTCCCGTAAGGGGGTGGAGTTCAAATCCCACCTGGACGGCAGCCGTTTTTTTCTATCCCCCGAAGATGTGGTGGATGTCCAGAATATACTGGATTCGGATATTCAAATGGTGTTGGACAATTTTGCCAACTACCCAGCCGACCGCGAAGACGACGAGAAGGCGCTGGCCATTACCGACGAGTGGGCGGAGCGGGCGCGGCGACAATTTTTAAGCACCAATCGCGACAATGCCCAATTCGGCATTGTGCAAGGCGGATTGTTGGAAGATTTGCGGGTACGGTCGTTGCAGCGGTTGGTTGACCTCAATTTTGAAGGCTACGCGGTCGGCGGTTTGAGTGTCGGCGAACCGCGGGAGGACTTTGATAGGATCGTTTCGTTTATCGTTCCGCAAATGCCGAAAGAGAAGCCGCGCTATCTGATGGGCTCCGGAACGCCGGAAGAGATTTTGTTCGCGGTGGAACACGGCATCGATATGTTCGATTGCGTCATGCCCAGCCGCAATGCCCGAAGAGGAACTTTGTTCACTTCCAGAGGCAGGCTTTCCATCAAAAACGAACGCTTCAAAAAGGATGAAAAACCCCTGGACGAGGCCTGTGAATGTTACACGTGCCGCAACTTTTCCCGCGCCTATTTGAGGCATTTATATATCTCCCGCGAGATATCTTCGGCGGTATTGAACACTATTCACAACATCCATTTTTACCTTGATTTTATGCGGAAAATAAGGTATTCTATTAAGCTTAGAGAATTCAATCCGTTTAAAGAGAGTTTCATGTCTCTTTATACACAAGGAGTTTAAGATGTATTTATTCGGTCAAGCCAGCGGAGGGGCCGCACAGCCCAGCATGTTCGGCGCTTTGATCCCATTTGTAATAATTTTTGTGATTTTTTATTTTTTGATTATTATGCCCGCCAGAAAAAAACAGAAAAGCCATCTGAATTTGGTTACGTCTTTGAAGGGCGGCGAACGGGTCATCACTGCCGGCGGTATTTTTGGAACTGTAACCAGAGTCATGGATGACCGGGTTGAACTGGAAGTGGACAAGAATACGAGGATGCAGGTCGCCAAATCCTCTATCTCCAGTGTCATAGACCCCCAGCAGGGTGGCGTTCAAGCTAAATGAAGACTTTTGGAATGATGCCGACACCGCTCCGGTGTGGGCGTGCAAATATTCGAGAGTGTCATTCACCATATATTCGTCCCTTTCCCGACAGGGGCTACTAATATTCCACTAATTTTGATATCACACGCAAAATTACAATTCGGAGGCAAAAGATGAAGAAATCGATTGGCTGGAAAGTTGGCCTAATTGCTCTGGTGATTGTTGTATCTGTGCTATTATTTTATCCGCCCAAAGATAAGATCACCCTCGGGCTAGACTTGAAAGGCGGCATGCATTTGATCCTGGAGGTCCAAACAGACGAAGCGATTCGTGTGCAGACCGATCAAAATGTCGCCCAGTTAAGAAACCTATTTACTGAAGACAGCATTGCACTCGATAAGGTTGTTCGAAAAGGGGATACCGGCATCCAGGCCAGAGGAATCCTGTTCGAAGACGAATCGAAAATCAAAGATATATTGGACGATTATTTCCGTGATTGGAAATATACCATCGCCGGTGGAACCATTGATATGAGTTTGCGGCCCAATATTGAGATGCGGATGCGTGAACAGTCCGTCGACCAGGCGTTGGAGACAATCCGCAACAGGGTGGACGAGTTCGGCGTCGCCGAACCGGTCATCCAGAAAGAGGGCTTGTCGGGGGACCGCTTGTTGGTCCAATTACCCGGCGTGCCTGATCCCGGCAGGGCGAAAGCTTTGATCAAAAGCACCGCGATGCTGGAATGGAAGCAAGTGATGGCGGGTCCCTTCAAAACGGAAGAAGCTGCGCTTGCCCAGTACAGTGGTACTTTACCCGAGGATTTGGTTGTATTGAAAACAAATCCCCGCCGTATGGAGAAAGGTTTTTTTGTCATGAAAGCCGCCTCCATCGTGACCGGTAAAGATCTGAAAAACGCGCGTCGCTCCCAGGATCAATACGGAGCTCCCGCCATCGGCTTTACTCTTGGCTCCCAGGGAGCCCGCAAGTTCGAAAAATTCACATCCGCGAATATCGGCAAACGTCTCTCCACTGTGTTGGACGGCAGAGTCGAGCTCGTTGCCACAATTCAGGATTCAATTTTCGACAGTGGTATTATCACCGGTCGTTACACCGTCGAAGAGGTTGACGATATGGTTCTGGTGCTCCGCTCCGGCGCGCTTCCCGCTCCTATGAAATACCTGGAAGACCGTGTGATCGGTCCGTCGTTAGGCGCCGATTCTATCCGTAAAGGGGTTATCGCCGCGTTGATCGGTTTGGCGTTGGTCATGCTATTCATGGTTGTTTATTATAAAGGCGCCGGTGTCAATTCAGTGGTGGCGCTGGGTTTGAATATTTTGATTTTGATGGGAGCTTTGGCTTATTTTAAATTTTCGCTGACATTACCTGGTATCGCGGGTATCATCCTGACCATCGGTATGGCGGTGGATGCCAACGTTCTTATTTTTGAGCGCATCAAAGAAGATCTTAGAGCGGGGAAATCTCCGAAATCCGCGATTGATTCCGGTTTCAAAAAGGCGTTTGTGACTATTTTTGACGCCAACCTGACCACCATTATCGCCGCGATCTTCTTGTTCCAGTTCGGTACTGGTCCGATTAAGGGCTTCTCCGTCACTCTGATTATCGGCATCACGGCAAGTATGTTCACCGCGGTGTTTGTCTCCAGGGTCATCTTCGATCTCGTTTACGGGAACCGGAAAAAGCTGAAAAAAATCAGCATCTGATTAGGAGTTGATAAATGAAGTTATTTAAAAAAGAACCGAATTTTAACTTTATGAATAAACGGTATTGGGCCTTTGGAATTTCCGGCATCGTCATTCTGGCAGGATTGATCGCTTTTTACACCATGGGCTTTAACCTTGGTATCGATTTTACCGGCGGTACGATGGTTGAGGTTAGCTTCAAAGATGCTACCAATGAGAACGATTTGAGGAAGGTCCTTGGGGACGTTGGTTTGGGTAAATCGGTTATCCAGAGTGTTGAAGGCGGGCAAACGAAATTTTTCATCAAGACAATGAATGTGTCCGAGGAAGATTTGTCTGAAGATGAGGCTCTGGAAGCCCTGGCAAAAGCTGCCAATACAATTCGCGACGCGTTTATCGATTCGCGGGACAAAGCTGAAGTCAGTGCCGGCAAGAAAGACCTGAACAACATTTCTCAAAGCGCGATCGCCAACATTTTGGTGGCCGGCGGAATCGACAGTGAATCCGCTGAAAATTCAGCCAAAGCCATCATCGAGATGAGAACCCAGGATGCCAACGGTTTGATCGGAGCGTTCGAAGATCTCGAAACCAAGGGATTGAAGAACAATGCCATCGCCATCTTGAAGGACAAGACCTATCTCGGTCATTTTACCTTCTTGAGTGTCGAAAGCGTCGGCCCCCAGGTTGGTCATGACCTACGCAGAAAAGCGACATTGGCAACGTTCTGGATGCTTCTGGGTATGTTGATCTACATCGGCTTCCGGTTTAAGTTTATCTATGGATTGGCTGCGGTCATCACCCTGTTCCATGACGTGTTGATTGCTCTGGCGGCGATTCTTTTCTTCCAGATTGAAATCTCCCTGTCGGTTGTCGCGGCCTTGCTGACGATTATCGGTTATTCGCTGAACGATACAATCGTTATTTTTGACCGCGTTAGAGACAATGTTAAATTAATGCGCAAAGATCCGGCTGAAATTATACTGGATCGTAGCATCAACCAGACATTAAGTAGAACCATTGTGACATCCGGTACCACATTGCTAACCGTGCTCTCTTTGTTTTTCTTCGGTGGCGAGGTCATTCACAGCTTTTCATTTACTCTGTTAGTCGGAGTGATTGTCGGCACGTACTCCTCAATTTTCCAGTCATGCTCGTGGTTAAAAATCTGGGAAAAATCTTTCCTGGGTAGAAAAAAATATGAAAAATAGCTTGAATTTTAATCAGATTTGTTATATATATTACTCTGTGTTAGTTTTCTTAGGGAGGTTATTATGTTTGAGGACGCGTTAATTGCATCAAGCGGCAAAAATCAAGCCACAAAAAGATGGTTAACCTTCCCCCTATCTTTTTTACTTCACGCATTGTTGATCGTGGCAGTAGTTGTTGTACCCCTTATGGATGCACAAACGAATTTACCAGATATAAAGGTCATCAATGTGTTTATGGCAGCACCGCCACCGCCACCACCGCCACCGCCGCCACCGGCGAAGAAAAAGTCTTCTAAACGCAGAAGCGGTAAACAGCAGAAAAAGCAGGAGACAAAAAATAAGCCGATGATGGCTGGACGGTTAGTGGCTCCCGTTGAAGTTCCAGAGGAAATCGAAGAAGAAGATATCGGAGATTTCGGTATTGAAGGTGGAATTGAAGGCGGAGTCGAAGGCGGAGTCGAAGGTGGAGTTGTCGGCGGAGTCCTTGGCGGACTCGGCGAAGCAACCGAAACTGAAGCTCTGAGGGTCTCCAGTGTTCAGACTCCTAAACTCATCAAGAGAGTCGAACCTGAATATCCTGCGGTTGCGCTTAAAGCTAGGATTCGGGGAAAGGTTATAATTGAGGCGACTACTGATATCTATGGTCGTGTAACGGTTGCTAGGGTAATCAGTGGACATCCATTGTTGAATTCAAATGCGCTTGCGGCAATTAAACAATGGGTATATGAACCTTACATTGTGAACGGTATTCCGAAGCCTGTTAAATTCACGGTTGTTGTCACGTTTAATTTAAGACAATAATACTCACACATCTAAATAGGAGGTTTATTATGCAATTTAATCTATCTGAAATGTTTGCCTCTATGGGAATCATTGCGAAAACAGTTGCTATCGTGTTGACTTTTATGTCGATCTATTCTATCGCAGTAGGCGTTGAAAGACTTCTTGTCTTCTCCAAAGCAAAAAAACAGTCCAATATTTTGTTGAGATTGATCAGCAAACTTTGGCAAGAAGGTAAAATAGAAGAATCTATAAAATTGTCTTCCGATAAAAAATTCAAAAACAGTCATCTTGCAAAGGTCTTGACCGCAGGATTGAATGAATTACATTTCCAGGAAGATAGCGATGCTAATTACAGCGAAAAAGTAGAGTCGGCAAAGAGAGCTATCGAAAGAGCGACAATCAAAGGTGTCCAGGAATTCAAAAGAGGAATGAGCACCTTGGCTACAATCGGTTCGACTGGACCGTTTGTCGGCTTGTTCGGTACAGTTTTTGGTATCATCAACGCCTTCCAGGCCATGTCAGTGTCTGGTTCCGGCGGTATCGGTACTGTTGCTTCTGGTATTGCTGAAGCTTTGATCACAACCGGTTTTGGAATTCTCGTGGCCGTTATCGCCGTGTGGTTCTTCAATGCCTTGTTGAACAAAGTTGAAATCTTTACCGGTGAAATGGCTAACGCCTCGTCCGAACTTATCGATCACTTCATCAAACTGAAAAATAAGAAAGGAGCCTGAAATGGCCGGCGGAGAACTTGGCTCAAATTCAACCAAATCAGAGCCTAATGTCGTACCTCTGTGTGATATCTTATTGGTGTTGCTGATTATCTTTATGGTTGTAACACCGATGATTCAGAAGGGTGCCAATGTCACTCTTCCTGAAGCAAAGTACACGCAAGAAGAGCCTCAACCCGGTGAAATGATCACGGTTGATGTCGGTATGGACAGAGTTTCCGGTGAATTAAAGGTTTTTCTTGAAAGTAAAGTCATTGATGATATTACTAAATTAGCGACTGCTATTGACGATCTTATGGAAGAAAGGCAGATAATGGAACGCAAAATTTTGCTGAAAGCTGACATTGAGCTTGAATATGGAAAAGTCGTTGACGTTATGAACGAAATCAGGAGCGCTAATATAGAGATCTTAGGTTTAGTTACCGAACAGTTCGCAGGTTCTGATTAATAAGTAACAAAGTAAAAGAATAGAGCTTCAAATAAAAAGGGGAAGTTGAAAAACTTCCCTTTTTTTTTGCATCACAGGTTGGTGTCTGGCGCCGGGACTCGTATCTTGATTTTAGCCGGCATGACTTCAACAGTGTACTTAATGAGCTCTTTACCGCCATATTCACCATCAATTGTGCATGGTAAAGGAAGATCGGGGTCCATTGTTTCGATGGTTACCTTTTCGAATTTATACGTTCTATAGAATGGTAATTCATGAATATGACCGCTAAAAAGTTTTGGGATACTGATTGATGCGTCTAAAAGGCGGAATTTGTTAAGAATACAGAGATCTAATTTACCATCCGCAGGTTCGGCGAATGGTGCGATCACCGCTTTTCCGCCGTATTGCTTGAAATTGGCGAAAGCCACAAGCAAAATCTCATCCTGGAATTCTATATCGTCTAGAGTTATCTTTACTCTGAAAGTAGGAGTTTCGAAATACCCTTTGAGGCCATGATACAAATAGGGAGCAATTCCCCGGCTTTTGGCCTCGAAGTTAATTTTTCTCGCTATAATACCGTCGAGGCCAACACCTGCAACGTTAAGAAAGGTTTTGTCATTGATTTTTCCTACATCGAATGATTTGTCTTTGCCAAATTTAAGGATATCGAGGGCGCGTCTCCACGAAAGCGGCATGTCGAGGTTCCTTACCAATCCATTGCCTGATCCTCCCGGAAGAATCCCGAGAACTTTCTCTGTTCCCACCATTGCGGCTGCGATTGAATTGATGGTTCCATCACCTCCGAATGCGGTTATGATATCGAAGTGTTCCATACCCTCTTTCGCAATGCCAAAACCATGAGCGGGAGAATTTGAATTGATGATCGAGACAGTATCGAATTGCTCCCGTAGTTTTTTGAAAATGACAGATGCAGCTATATCTTTAGATACGACTCCCGACGCAGGGTTGAGTATAACCAAAATCCTTTCTTTCTTTCTCATCCGTCATATTATAACATAGACTTCTTATGCCTTCTACATCTAAGGTTTTAGATATGCGGATTGGTAGTAGATTTTGTGATTAGCGGGTGAGAAAGTGTTTTTTGTACTCTTCGATAGCATCTAAGGTATCTTTTTCTTCTGTAATGGTAAAGAGATCCGTATGATGCCCATCAATCTCTTTTTCAGGATTTGTTAACGCTATTTCGAGGTCCTTCAAGCTGAGCGCCTGCTTTTTAAATAGCCTATACAAGTTGGTGTTTTCTATTTGAAAATCTACTTCTTCTATTTTATTTAAAAAGTTAATGATTTCAAATAGCCCTTCAAACGGACCCGCGGAAAGGTGAACGTAGTTTTTAGAGATTGAAATTTGCTTGATCCCATAGGTTTCTCTGTTTTTGAACAATTCGCCTCTAATTGAATGGGGGGCCGCTCTATCCGGGTAAGTGTTGCCGATAAGATCTTCTTTGAGCTCCTCCCAGGAGGTGTTTGAATGGACAAGAACGATGATGATCTGCCGGTCCTGATGAGTGTAATTTTTCAATTGAGAGGGGTGAAAACCATTTACCAGGATGAACTGGTTGGCTTTATGCTCATAGCGATTATAATAAAATCCGCTTCTTAGTTTTTTTGATTTTTTTTGAAGCCATAGATCATTTAACGAGTATTCGTCAAAATCCGGGAATTGCTTTAGACATTCATGCCCTCCGAGAATGGGGTGATCTTTAAGGGTGGGAAGATCTAATATTTTGGCGATAATATCTTCTTCTTCATCAGTGACATTTTGCGACGCCCATCGTGAGAGTTTGTTGATCACTCCATAATGTTTATCCATGATCTCCAATTCCTCAAGCCGCGGGCCTGTTAGTTTCAAAACGCCGGAAATCTCGACATTGAAGTCGCGGAATTTTTCAAAGGCCAGCTTCACGATAGACGCATTGTTGTTAAAATTCGAACTGGTAAAGCACCAGGGTTTGAAGAAAAAGATTAATTCATTTTTTTGCATCTTTCCAAAATTGAAATTTTCGATAATAAGCTCTTTTTTATCTAAAGGGATTGCCTCGATGATATTTTTTGTATGGATATCGTATTTCATGTTGTTCCCCATTCTTCACTAATTTGCATTAAATACTTGTGCATTAAATATGTCAATACCTTTTCCCCAATCCCGCTTATCCGGGCTCGCGAGTAAAAGATTCTCACATTGGTCCGGGAAAATTGCTTAGCCTTTGTTTACGATCTCTTTTAGCACATTTGTTATAAAAGAATGGAATGCTTTTAAGTTTACGTCAAAATCTCGTGAGAAATTCGTTTTGATTAAATGATTATAGAAATACAAAAATTCATTCCAATCTTTGTATAGAAGGTAATTCAAGTCTGTTTCAATGAATAGGTTGATATCGAAGAGAATGTCGGATGGATTGATATTTCCCTTTTGTTGAAAATAGTCGTTGATCTTGGTGTGCAGTTTGGTGAGTTTCTTTTTGACCACCAATGCTTGCTGTTTACGTGAAATGTAGTTTTCGAAAATATTATTACCGGAAATTTCAGGTTTGAAGAGTTTGGCGACTGATTCGATCAGCTCTTTAACGGCGACGTCGGCAATAATCAAAATGTTTCTCAGTATCTGGCGTTTGTTTACCTTTTCGTTTGAAATATCGAAATAATTGGGTAATTCTCCATCGTAGATTTTTTTGAATTCAGATTGAAGCTCTTCAAATACCTCGGTAATCTGCTTTATCTTTTGCTTCTCTTTGAAGTTCTTCTCCAGGCATTTTAGAAGGAGATTTTCGTAGAATGAGAATAGGTTCTCCAGATGGTTTTTGAGAGTGATAACAAGTGGAATCAACATATTTAGATTGCGGGAGCGGTTGAGGTCAAGCTCGATGAAGTTGTTGATTTTCATGATGCGGAATGCGAATATAAAGAAGATGCCCAGGTGCTTTTTGACATCCTTGTCCTGGATAGAGGAGATAATCTCGGAAATATCCGGTTGATATATCTTATCCATTCTGGGAATGAAGTTTTTCTGCAATAGGGAGATGATAATGGGATTGCTGATCAGTTCTTTATGATAGAGTTTTTTTATGGACATGAACGCTTTTTGAGTGATGACTTCACTCTTAGCAAGCTCGGAAACCAATGTTTTCAAGTTTTGTAAGAAGATGCGAAGACCGTAGAACCAGGATTCGGACGAATAGAGTTCGCGAATAAAAGGGAATGATTTGGTGCTGTAACCTTCTAGAATACCTTCAGCGATAAATTCTTCAAAGTTTAGAAAGTATTTGTCTTTTTTGAAGTCCAGGTCTTTGAGATGATTGACAACCCTGGAGATAACCTGTGTAAAGGTGTAGAAGTAGAAGTCGTAGTTGCGCAGTTCGCTGGTGGAGTATTTGAACACCAGGTGTTCCAGGTAACTTGAAGAAAAGAATGATTCGATACTTTCCAACCAGAGTTTGAGCTCGAACAGATTGAGCATCAATTTTTTCTGGTCAACGCGGTTGATCCAATCCTGAAAAATAAAATTCCACTTTTCTTCAGGTGAAACCTCTGTGCTTTCCTCGGTAAAATATTCGGTTACATTCTCAATATTATTGTTTGTCATGGTATTATGATAGCTAAATTTCCATTAATTTTCAAGCGTTTTTATCTTCATAAACTATACGAAGATTATTTTTTTAGCTTTCCAGCAAGGTTGGATTGGGATTCATATGGGGATGTTTACGTTTCTTTTCGAGCTTTGCAGGTTCCGATAGCCTGTATTTTCAGAAGTCGGTTATTTCTTGACGGCTTTACAGCTTGCGTGTTGCAATTAGAAATTAATGCGAATCAGATCCCAAAAGCGGCGGAGCCGTTGGATCTGTAGCTTTTGCGATGGAGACTCAATGTGTTGGCGTTGGGTGATGACGAAGCGCGTTCCCGTGATTCTCGGTTTCGCTGGCTTCACTGTATTCAAAATGCGACAATAGCTCGAAATTCCCCTTTAATAAATTAGAATAGCGAGATTTGGATTATTCGCTTCTTTTGGATAGAAGGTTGCGGGCGGCGTTGAGGACATCGTTGTTTACGGCGCTTCCGGCCATGAGCCTGGCGATTTCCGAGACCCTTTCGTCTTCTCCGAGCGCTCGCGTGGACGAAAACGTCTCGTTTTTCTTGAACTCTTTTGTAATCAAAAAATGACGGTCCGCGAAGCAGGCGATCTGCGGTAAATGGGAGATACAAATCACTTGATTGGCGCGGGCGATTTTTCGCAATTTCTCACCGACAAATTCTGCTGTTTTACCGCCGATTCCGGTATCGATTTCGTCGAAAATATAAGTGGAGAACTGACCTTCATCGATCAGGGACTTCAACGCCAACATCAAGCGCGATAATTCGCCGCCGGAAGCGGAGTCCTTGATACGGGCCAATTCCTGCCCCGGATTTGAGGAAAAATAAAATTCCATCTTATCGGTGCCCCGGTTGTTAACATTTTCGAGGTCCGGTTCGATCTCCTGAAATTGAACCTCAAACCGGGCTTTATCCATCTCTAGAAGCGCCAGCTCTTTCTGGATGAGACGGCTCAACTCCAGAGCCTTTTTCTTACGGGCGGCGCGCAGTTGATTGTTGATTGTTTTGTAATTGTCCAATAAGCTGTTGACTTCAGCGGTTTTTTCCTCGATGGAGAAACCAATGTTTTCCAGAAGATCTTTCTCCGCCAACAAATCATCCCGCTTTTTGAGCAATCCGCCCAGGTCGAGGCTGTACTTTTGTTTCAGGTGGTTGAGCTTGAACAGTTTGCTTTCCACCCGATTGAGTTCCTCCTCGTCATACTCCACATCATTGACAATTGTCGAAAGGGACGATGTGATCTCCGGGATCAAATTATAAAACCGTTCCACCTCGTCGGCATACGAAGAAAGATCGGGATAGATCCCTTTAAGGTAATTGATGTCTTTCTGGTTAGCGGCAATGGAATTATAGAGAGCGTCCTCTTTTTGATAAAAATCCTCCACCACCCTATTGCCGCGGGCGATGATTTCTTCTGCTGACGACAAGATCTTCAACCGTTGCTGCAGCCTCTCGTCATCCCCCGGCTCCAATTCAAGATTCACGATCTCTTGCACCTGGTAATCGATAAAGTCGAGTTTGTCACGTACCTCTTTATTCTTCTGGTGCAACTCTTCCAGATCACGTTTGGCAACCGCCAGGTGTTGATGAGCGACCGCCAATCGTTGGAGAATCTTGTCGCTTCCGGCGAATTCATCGAGATAGAGGCCGTGGTTTACGGTATTGAGTAAAAACACGTGATCCCGTTGCCCGTAAATATTGAGCAACTCCTGGGCCAACTCTTTTATCTGGTCGAAGGGGATCAACCGGCCGTTCAGAAAAGAGAGAGATTTCTTCCGGCTCATTTCCCGACGTACGATATATTCTTCATCGCCGCGAGAGAACAAAGCCTCGACAACCAGTTGGTCTTTGCCGTTGCGAATGGCGGAATCAGGGATCCGCCGTTTCAAGAAGAGGGAGATGGCGTCGATCAATATCGATTTCCCCGCACCGGTCTCGCCGGTGAAGACATTCAGCCCTTCGGAAAAGCGAACTTCCGATTGCTCCACAACAGCGAAATTTTCGACCCTGATATAATCCAGCATTAATCCAATACGTAAGGTGAAATCAATGTTTTCATATTTAAGCGTCCGTACCCGGCCTGGGCATCAACTCCCGGGAATTTCGCGGCATTGACGTCATCGGCGGTGACCCTGATCAAATCCATTGCCTGGGAATTGGTGACGAACGGCTTGTAAGACTGTAGCAACGCCACTGCCCCGGCAACAATCGGTGTGGCGAATGATGTGCCGGTGCCGTAAGTATATTTATCGTTGGTATTGGGCGCGTCATAACGGGAATAATAAGCTCCCATTATATCGACACCCGGAGCCGCCACATCCACTTCCGATCCGTAACAGCACCAGGAGGGTATTTCATCGTCGGCGTCGGTAGCGGTTACCGCCAGACAATAATCATCGTAAGCGGCGGGATAGATCACCGGCGACGCATGATTGCCGGCGGCGCATACCAGTACGCAGCCTTTTTCGTACGCGTATTTGGCAGCATCCTCGAGGATGAAGCTGGGGCTTCGTCCTCCGAGGCTCATGTTGATGACGGTGGCTCCATGGTCGGCAGCGAACCGCATGGCGGTGGCCAGGGTGACATACGAAGCTCCACCCCATTTATCAACCGCTTTGACCGGCATAATCATGGCGTTTGGAGCCACTCCGGCGATTCCCAACTCATTGCCGGTTTCAGCGGCGGCAATGGAGGAGACCAGAGTCCCATGCCCATGGTCGTCGCGGGCTTCCACCCGGTCGTTCACAAAGTCGTAGCCAGGAATGATCTTATTCTTCAAATCTTCATGATCAAAGGCAATCCCCGTATCGATGACGGCGATGATGGCTGAGCTGTCTCCGACAGACCAATCCCAGGCATCGGTGACTTTGATATCGGCGTCGGGAGTACCCTGGCTCATGGGGACCGGGCGATAGACCTGGCCGGTATTGCGCAATCCCCACTGCCCTTCGAAGAACGGATCGTTGGGAATGGTTTCCGCCAGGGAGGCCATATAATTCAGAGACACTGCTTCCACCGACAGATCGGCTTCAAGTATCCGCTTCATTTGCTGAAGGTCTTGCCCTTCGTTCACCCGCGCGATATAGTAACCGGTGGCCGGATGAAATTCCATACCGCGGATGCGCGACCTGTATTTGAGCATCAAATCGCCGGACAGATCATGCTTGGCCGGAGCTCCGTCGTTCGACCGTACATGACGCCGGACTTTGAGTACCAGCTCGCCGGGCACATAAGGTACCGCCGGCTCTTCCCGGTGGATCTGGCCGTTGTTGTAAAGCTCGACCTCTTCGGGGAAGGGAACACTCAACAAAAACAGAGGGAGTAACCCAATAATTAATAGTCTCTTCATGATCTCCACTCCTAAAAAATATACAATAACTGAACAGAGGCGGCAGTCTGGGAAATGAAATAGACCTTCGCCTCCACCTGCAGATTATCCAGAGGTTCGAACCGGGCGCCGGCGCACACGCCAACAAGGTTCTTCTGCTTGTATTCCAGCCGCTGCTCAGCCGAGATGGTCTCGATTGTTTCCTCGACATCCAGCGTGCCGTCCAGATAATGGACATGGGGTCCGACAAAAGGGGTAAATCCCATCAAGCCGTCGTACTGAAGCAATAACTCGAGCCCCGCCTTCATATAATAGTGCTTTTCCACAGCGGTTCCGGTGACGATGGGCAACTCGATGTCCCACTCGCTCTTGAAACGCTTCACATACAAAAACTGCCCGTTCACTCCCAACGAGAATTTGCCGAAGCGAAAGGGCTCGGCCCTGACACTGACGCCGAAGGCCATGGAACTATTGGAGTCCCGTTCGAGGCTCAATGACAACGGCAGGCCGGTAACGGCCACTGGGTCGGCGAAACTGTTCATATCGTAGCCGGCTAGAAAACCGACAGTGACGGTATCAAACAAATCCACATCCACTTCCAGCAAAATCATGGTGGACTTCAATGAGTTCTCCATTCCGTCTGAGAATTCGATGTCGGATGAGCCGACCGAGAGGTTCAATCCCACGGAAAAGTCAGGAACATCTCCATTCTCGATCTTGACGGCATGCAACATGCTGGAACCGGATAAAACAATAAAAACCGGTAAAATCAATAAAATAAATTTGCGCATTAGTCGTTCCTTATACAAGTGAATACATTTACGAATATACATAAAACCAAATAAGAAGTCAATCCACTAACGCTTTAGTCGCCGGATAACAGAAATCCGGCACTCCACCGTGTGTTCATGACGCCCCGCCGCCTCGGCCCGCTCCCAACGCCAACGAACCGCCGTCGAGGCTAGGTCTCGCTCATAGAGGAGCTTGTCCTCGACCTGCGCTCGATTGTCACCTTCGCGAATATCCCGGTTGTAATGGTCTTTCGGGTGAATTGTCCGGTTTTCGTAGCTGCGGGGAAGAAGTAGATGGCGACGACTCAAAATCTCAAAATCGAAGCTGGCTCGCCCACTCTCCCGGAGCACATAGTTCACTTGCAACACCGGCTTGACCAAATGCTCGACATTTTTTACTTTCGATCCTTTATCGGCGCCTTCGATCTCAACCCAATCCAACGACACGAGCTCGCTCTCGCCGGGATACAGCAGATAATCGCCATTGTCCCGCTCCATCCCGGACTTGCTTGCCAAAACAAACGAATACTGCCCCGTCACCTCGCCCTCATCGCCGACGCGAGAATACTCCCCTCGCACAGAGACTTCGATTCGCACCTCCCACCACCAGTTTCGTTCCAATTCCTCCGCCTGTCCCCAAACAGACACAAGAATCCCCAACAAAACCAAAACCCAAATTCTCTCCACGTTCATCCCCCCCATTATCGCAATTCCCCCCAGGCAAATATGGTATAGATAAGACGAATCGATACCCTAACGTTCGCCTGAAAGTATTTTCCAAATTTGTTTATATTCTTTACCTGAGAGAGATGAGGCATGTGGCCGGGCTTGTTCCCAAACCGAGTCGCCAGATTGATTTAAAAAAGCGCGAGCGTCATGAACCGATGTAGACTTCCCATGACTTTCCGTTTTCATTTCTTTTCCATATGGGTATTTATTGGAGGTAAGAAACACAGAGGAAACTGGGAAATTTATTCCCTGGGCTATCGTGGTGGTGGCGCATAAGATCTTCAATTCGCCTTCTTCCGCGAGCCATTCCATCAACGCCCTTACCTCGTCGGATAATCCCGCATGATGAACCCCGATTCCATAAGAAAGCATTTCGATGAGTTCAAAATCAGAACTTATCTCGGTTCTCAAAAAGTTTTGTACCAGGAGTACGTCATCCGGGGCAACTTTTAATGGGACTAACGTCTCTTTGGCTTTTCTAGCCATAACGCTCGTTTGGTTTCCACGCCGTTGTTCCAGGGCTGATAGAACGACCGGCGTTTACATCTTGAGCAAGCCATCGCGCGAGAATCTCAGGATTCTCCACAAAAGGCATTAGCAAAAGAAAATTGGCCGAACCGCACTCGCCTTTTATCGTAGCCAAAAGTAATTCTATCCGCAATCCTCGATTTTCACTTTCTATATTATGCGCCTCATCCATAATCAATAACGTCAAAGGTCGTGGAACTTTCTTATTTCTGATTATCAATTGTAATTTCTCAGGAGTCGCGACTAGCACATCGAACGCGTCATCCCGACTTTGCTCGCCAAGTAGATCTTCCTCGACGGCGTCAATCTCGATCGCCCCGGTCAATTGTTCAACCTTCACTCCAATAGGGCCAAAGTCGCGTCTAAGCCTGCGCGTGATTTGCGCTGTCAACGCTTTAGTGGGAGCCACATACGCCACCCAGCCTTTTCCTTCCTCGTCATCGCGAAACTGGTTCAATGCTTGCAATATCCGGAACTGCGCCAACAGTGTTTTTCCACCGGAAGTAGACAGATCTACAACCACCGCGGTCGCCGCCTGATCAAGGAGTCCAAGCTCCTGGATAGCCGCCCGTTGGGGAGGTAATAATTCAAACAACGCCTGTTGCCGTGTTATTTCTCTTACAAATTTGGTTACGCGGGAATTAATTCTTCGAGCCACCCACCAGATAGAATCAGTTATCATTTGTCGTCCAGCGACATGCAGCCACCTCAATAGAATCTCGAGCCGCGAATCCGCACAAGACGCCGCCGCTTCAATAGCGGATTCAAAATGCTTGTTCAAAATTTGTACGACACCCGCCGGTTCCCCCTGCATCATGTACTTAGCAAGTACTTCAGTCGCTTTCGCCCAGTGGTAAAGACTAATGAGCCTCAAAGCCATCGCCCGCGTCCCTTCCTTTGACGCATCATTCAGGACTTCCGATTCAAAAGATTTTTGGTCCTCCCTTAATCCGGCAATTATTTCACCAATACCTTCGAGATCTTTCCATCCCTTTTTTCTAAAAAGTCGCACCCAACAATCGAACAGGCGATCGAGAAGCCGATGGTCCCACAACTCTTCAGTGGACGAGTGAATTTCAAGTTCTCGCTCATTCTCGTTATACCAACGCCTTAAATCAGTCCATCGATCACCACAATACGCCAATGCCGAAAGATGCAAAATATGGAATATTTTTTGTTCTCTGTCCGCGGGTAAGTTTAAAAGACGACGTAATTCAAAAGCCCTATAAGCGCCTGAAGAGCATTGCTTTTTAAGCTCTAAATCACCCGAAGCGGGATTTAAAAAATCGTTCAATCCCTCAATCGCGGCAAGTTCATAGGCCATAGATATCCTATCAAGTAAATAATAGTCCGATTCGCTAAAAGCAAAATCAAATTGGATCTGATCGCCTACCGCCTTGTCCACAAGTAGATGATTGGCAAGCTCTGAACCGTTCCGAATCTGTTCGTCACCTATAGCCAGGACAGCCCAGTGTTTGTCAATCCGCTCAAGAGATGCGGCCGTTACATTCACCCGGCGCCTCCATTTCTACTATCACAAACTTTTTTACTTAGAGTGGAAATACTTTTCGCCGGCAAATAAACTGCCAGCAACTCGATGAACATATCCAAAGGTCCATTCTGAGAGAGCTTAATTACCCTGGTCTTTATATCATCTTCGTGAGGTTTGACGTCTCGAACCAATAATCCGAACACCCGGACGTTGGTAGGGCTCTGGAGGTATTTTTTCGCGGCATTCTTGAAACAAGACTCCCATACCGCCTCCCTGGCGCGAGAGGCAAGATACTTAATGAGATCGTCTTTGATGTTCACATCATCCTTGAGATCCTCAAGCTGCTGTTTTAGACCGGTGCGACCATGCATCGAGCCGGGAAGACTTGAACCGGATTTACGTTCATCCCATTTGTCCGGCCATGGGAAATAACAACCCCTCTGATGCACAAGATATGATTCCGCCAATGCCTCGCCCACTCGCCAATCTTCGGGTGGCTTCGTATCTGCAAGTATTCGCTCTACTCCACTTTTCGCAAACTCTGTTTCAGCGAGCCCTTCGAGAAGTGATTGAATTTTAGCTTTGCCGGAATCATCAAATACAATCTTTGCAACAGGTCCGGTCAATGCTCTATCCAGTTCTGAATCGGAAAAGGAGAACCCGCACCCGGTAACCGGTCTCGTTCCTAATTCGTATTCGATTGTTCCAGCCGCTATATTCACGCCAATTCCCCTACTACTAAAAATTTTTCAATGTGTATGATTTTGTTTTTGGACAAAACAGTATATCGCATATTTTTACTATCACTAATCAACACGGCCTTTTCCAGCCCGGCATATCTTTCGCTCCTCTTTGGAAACATTTCCTCACAATTAAATTCTCGATGTTACAGTGAAAATAAAACTCCAATTGCCACACGTCTCCAAGATTTATTATAGTATAAATATACTTAAATGATACTCAGAAGTCAACAATAATCAACTTCGGCTTATCGGTGGATGATATTTGACAAAGGGAATATGCTTCACTATTATAGTTGTAGTTGTAATTTGTTGCATGGATTTGGAAATGAAAGCAGAAAAGAAAATTAAATTTGATAGTGAAGAGACAGGGATTCTCGAGGCGATAGCTCGAGATCATCTAGAGTCAAATCTCGTTGACTCAGAAGAATTGGATGATATGGTAAAAGCGGCGGAAAACACCCTCCAACATTTGAAAAATGGGGGAAATAATGGTATTTAATAGGTGAGAGACGAGGAGACTCGAGGCGACGATGAAGCTGATGATACAGATTCCCTGTTACAATGAAGCGGACACTCTGGGAGTGGCGCTGGACGCGTTACCGCGTCAGGTGGAAGGATTCGATATTGTTGAAATATTGGTGATCGATGATGGTAGTAGCGACAATACCGCGGAGGTCGCCAGGGAGCATGGGGTTCATCATATCGTTCGCTTCACTAAAAACAGGGGATTGGCCCGGGGCTTTGTGGCGGGTTTGGACGCGTGCGTCAAAGCGGGGGCAGACGTGATTGTCAATACAGACGCCGACAATCAATACGACGCCCGCGACATACCGAAATTGGCGGAGCCCGTCCTCAGCGGAGTCGCGGATATCACCGTCGGAGTTCGCGCCATCGAGGAAATCCAGCACTTCTCCTGGATCAAGAAGAAACTGCAAAAACTGGGAAGCGGGGTGATTCGCCGCTTCAGTAAAACCGACATATTGGACGCCACCAGCGGATTCCGCGCCATGAGCCGCGACGCCGCCATGCGCTTGAACGTGTTCAACGACTACACCTACACCCTCGAGACCATCATCCAGGCGGGGCAGAAGGATTTGGCGATTCAGTCGGTGCCCATCCGGGTCAACGAAGACCTGCGCCCGTCACGGTTGGTGAAGAGCATCCTCTCGTATGTCAAAAAATCCATCGGCACCATCATCCGCATCTCCATCGTCTACAAGCCCATCAGGTTCTTCATGACCATCGGGATCTCCCTCTTCGGACTGGGATTCCTGGTGGGTGTACGTTTTTTATATTTTTATTTTACCGAAGGCGGGGCCGGTCACATCCAGTCGTTGATTCTGGCCTCCATCTTGTTGGGGATTGGTTTTCAGACTATTTTAATCGCATTTATATCGGATCTCCTGGCAACCAACAGGAAAATTATGGAGGATGTTCTCTACAGGTTGAAAAAACTGGAACACGCGACCGGCAAACAAGAGGAATAAGTCGGCGTCGCAGAAGCCCGGGTTGGCGCCATAGGGAATGGGAGCTATGATGAAAAAAAAACCGGTGGTCGAAGAAAACGGCATCATCGCCGGCAATGTAACGGATAAGTACAACTCGAAAAATCCATTGGTGAGACATGCGATGCGAGGCTTTAACGACGCGTTGTTCGAATTGTTGGCCCTCGTCAAGGTCGGTAGCATCCATGAAGTGGGTTGCGGCGAGGGACATCTCAGTGTCAGGCTGGCCAAAGCCGGTTATCAGGTCAAAGCCAGTGATTTTTCCGCAAAAATCATTAGGACGGCCCGGAAAAACGCGGCGTTCAACCAGGTGAACATCCCATTTAAGACCGCCAGCGTGTACGACCTGTCCCCAGCCAGGGACTCGGCGCCGCTGGTGATGTGTTGCGAAGTACTGGAGCACCTCCAGGACCCGGACAAGGCATTGAAAATTCTTCGGAGACTGGCTTCCCCTTACCTAATCCTCAGTGTGCCCCGCGAGCCGGTCTGGCGCATCCTCAATATGCTCAGCGGGCGGCACCTCAAACATTGGGGCAATACCCCCGGCCACATCCAGCATTGGTCGAAGCACGCGTTCATCAATATGGCATCGCGATATATGGATGTCGTCAAAGTGGTGACGCCGCTCCCCTGGACAATGATATTGGGCAAGACCCGTAGGCGCAGGGAGAAACGCTAGAGCGCTGTGTCTACAAAACGAATCGTCTCCATTGCCGGCACACTGCTCACCCTGGCGGCCATCCTATTTATCGGCCGCTTGTTATGGCGCTACGGAAGCGAAGTCTTCGCAGCCACACTTGAGTTAAACCATCTTGTATTGTTTGCCGTCGGCAGCGTCATCTACACTATCACCGGCATCTTATTGGCCGCCTCGTGGTTTCGGTTGCTTCATTTATTCGGCAAGCCCGGCGTCTCGTTTCAGCATAGCTTCAAGATCTACGCCCGCAGCCAGATCGCCAAATACATCCCCGGCAATATCTTCCAATTCGCCGCGAGGCACGTGTCCGGCAGGAATCACGGAATCGGGCACGGTCCTTTGATGGCCAGCATGATGTACGAGATTGCCGGTATCGCCTGGGCGGCGGGAATGTTAGGATCGGCGGGTTTCCTGTTTTACCGTCTCGATCAACCTCATCTATCTCTTCCCTTGATCGTGATTGTCTGCATCGGCCTGTTCCTCTTCCCTGTCCTCTTTAACAAAGCCGCTCTTCGTATCAAGTTCCTCGAGCCAATGGCGATCCCCCGGCAGAGTTCCATCTCCATCTTCAAACAAATCGTCCCCATCTATATCCTGTACATCCTCTTCTTCCTGGTCAACGGCGGTGTATTTGTTTTGGTGGTGAACGCCGGCTCGGATTCGAGTCTTCTCTCCGCTAGCGGACTGGTGTTGTCGATCTACGCCGTCTCCTGGCTGGCGGGATTCCTGACTCCCGGCGCTCCAGGCGGAATCGGCATTCGCGAGACGGTGATGGTGCTCCTTCTGGCTCCAATCGTCACTCAACCCGCAGCCCTCTTCGCCGCCCTATTCTTCCGCGTCATCAACATCGCGGGCGACATCCTGCTCTTCCTCATCTCCCTGCCGGTCGGCCGGCAAAAAGAGTAAGCGCACTGCTACGGTAATCGCAGTAATTGATAGTATTTATCGCGATACAATAGACCAAGGCGACTGAGCAGTCGCTCGAAGAGCGCTCGCTCGGTGTCGCTGAGGCGGTAGATATGGCATTTCTTTCCGAAGCGCTCCAATCCCTGCGGCGAGTAGAGGATGTGGGTAATCCCTTTCTCTTTTAGGCCCTGGATGATGGCGTCGATGGAGCGCTCGCTCTTCAACAGGCGGCTGAGGAGATTCTGGTCGGCGAAACTTCCCGCCAGCACCGGCACATTGAAATAGAAGGCCCGTTCGTCGCCATAAATGAGGATGCGATCCTGCTGCGACAGATGCTTGTTTGCGAATTCCGCAGCCCGGTAATAGGGCAGGTAGTAGAAATAGTTTGGATCCTCGATCTTGAAACCGCCGCTCAGACTGTTATACACAAACGACGCCCCCTTCGAATACCGTTCGTGAAGGTCGGCCGTTTGCGCGAGATTCATCAGCAACAAAAGAGCCAGCGCCGCCGGCATAAACTTTTTCAACAACGGCATCCGTTGCGAGACCGTTTCGTAGCCATTGGCCATCGGCATAGAGAGAAGTAAAAACGCCACCAAAAAGTATCGCGGCACCTTGCTGAACATCATAAGAATCACGAAAGCCGTAAACGCCGCGATCATAAGAAAGCGCAGCCGCGCATCGGCTTTTGTAAAAAGCAGAAAGGGGACAAACAACAGAAACAACACTCCAAACACCACCGTCATCCCGTAGGCGTAGGGCTTGACGAACATCTCGATGGGGTAATAGAGATAATCCAGCAGCGAGTAATCGGTCCCCCGCGCCAGTATGGTGGAGAAGTCTATCGACTGCTGGGCGCTCCAATTCTCATTGGGAAAGATATCATCGAGATAGGGATAGACAGGATTGCCCATGTATATCGTATTCTTCACCAGCCATGGCAGCAGGCACGCCGCCACAATGAGACCCACAATCAGCATGGCGGTGAATTTCTTCTTCAAATCAAAGCCCTTGAATTTCAACAGCAAAAACGCGAGCCCAAATCCCAAAAGATAGAAGGCGAAGATATACTTTGCCCCCAAACCAAAACCCCACAATAATCCGGTCAACACCAGGAAGCGGGTTTTCGACGGTTGTTCGAGATAATGAAAAAACATGAGCAGGCCTGTGATCAACGCCAGAATCGCCGGGATGTCGGGCTTTGAGGTGGCGGTCAAGAAGCCCACTTGGGGAATGGTGAAAAATAGAAGCATCGGTAGAAGATGAAAACCCATTGAAAATTGCCGGCGATACCAGGAAATCATCATGGCCAAGAGCCCGATGCCGCTTGCGAACGCGATTAGTTTGGGTAACAACACCGTCTTGCCCAGCAAGGAGAAAAGGAAGATCATCTCGACATTCAGCGGCAGGTGGGCGAAAAAATTAGAAGGCCAGGCTGTCATCCCCCCCGCCTGGATGTATTGGCCGGGAACCGCCAGATGGTACATCATGGAATCGTAAAACGTGGGGGGAAACCAGGCGTAAAAAAAGTTCACCGATACAAACAACCCCAGCAACACCCCAAAGAAGGAGAATCTCAAGCGAGGCGAGAATCCCCTAAACATCCCCCGGTCCTTCACCAGGCAGATATTCCCCAGCAGAATCACGCCGATGAAAAAGTAGAGATTCAGAAATCCCAGCGCCGCCGCGAAGAACGTCGCATAGGCGATAATGACGAAACCCAAGATCATCCGGGCCACTAAAAACTCGACAATGGAATCGATCCATTCCCGCTTCAACAAAAAGAAAGAAATCCCCAACGAGGCGGAAATCAACAAAACAAATTCAACGATTGCAAGGATATATTGACTCATGATGTTCACCGGTTTCTATTATACCAGATCTCCACCGGCAAAAGAAAATTTTCCAGAACTTCACATGCTTCGCCAAACCAACGCCAGAGTGGTTGCAATTGATCACTACAAAATTAAACTTTCTCTGGGAAATACTTGAAAAAAAAAATCTACCTCTTTATAATATTGTCAATAATCTAGGTAACTAGAGTTTGGTGAAGCGGAAACACTAAACATAAATATGGTTTCTGGAAATTGATACTTTTGGAAACTATTTATTAAGGAGAATAGATTGTCACGGATTGGAAAAGACAAAACGCTCAGAAACAAAACATAACCGATCACACCTGGCGTTAATTTCAACAATTCTTGAACAATCAAAAGGAGGCAGTATGAAAAGGGGAAACCAGAAAGGATCCGTATTGGTACTTGTGGTAATCGCCGCAATAATTTTGTCGTTACTCGGAGTGGCGGGACTGACCAGCTCCAGTACGGAATTAATGATATCCCGAAATTTTTCAAACGATAAAACGGCATTTTTTGTCGCTGAAAGCGGGATCAATTTTGGAATAAACGAGTTAAGAGGGTCCATTGACCCAACGTCAGTCTCATTTTTACAATCGCTGGACAACTCTATTTACAAAAGCGGATCGATTACCCAGGATACAGCTCAATATGTTACGGCATTTCAATCGATACCCGCCCCGCCCCCGCAAGGAGTTTCAATGGAAGTGGGAGGAGACGCCGGCATCGTGGCAACCTCATGGGATCTCCTGGTATCGTCCGAATATAAAACCGGTTCAAAAAATACCGCCCGTAAAGAGATTCGGTCCGTTATACTTATAATGTCAACGGAATATTAGGAGGAACTCATGAAAAAAAGTTTTCCCATCGCTTTATTTATTATTTTACTGGTGTTGATCACCCCGCTCCATAGCTGGGATGATTTTGTTTTATTGACCTCCGCAGCCGCCCAACTGAAACCTAATATTATGTTTATGCTCGATAATTCAGGCTCCATGAATACCGTTATTCTACCGACCTTTTATGACCCTCACCACACATACACCGGTCCAGGTTGCGATTTTATCGACCCATCCACAACATATATAATCAAAAAATTCGGTAACTCATACTTTTTTGTAGAATTAGGTAAAGAATCAACTAAGTTGGAAGCTCTCGGCAAACTAGCACAATACGATTACGCTGTGGAGATGAACCTAAAAGATTGCGACAATAAAGACAGTTTTTCCACCAATCAGGGGATCTATTTTTACCCGCTGGCGGAATCACAGGAGGAACCCCGTTACCCGGGGAATTTTCTGAACTTTCTTCTTTACTACGCCACCCCCCATCAGCTTACCATATGGAATCATTTTATGATCTATGGAAACTTCAAATCGGGACAGGGGGTTGAAACCTCCACCGGCGTCTACGATCCGGCCCCACAAATTAATCAAGGCGACACCACCGATCCCGATGAAGACGACGATCTGGGGTATAACGGACATGACAATAAAATCCGCATTAAAGTGGCCCGCAAAGTATTGACCCATGTGTTATGGGACGTGTTCAATTCCCATGATTTGGATCCCAACCCCGATAAGAAACGTCCCCGTATCGGCCTCACTATCTTTGAACATAATGCAGATCCCGCAGGAGGCACCCTCCAGCAAAAATGCCAGGACAATAGCGCGTTTATAGGTATGGCCGCCAATATCAAGGGCATCATGGCCAACACGATGACCCCCCTGGCGGAATGCTACGCCGAAGCCTGGACTTATTTCCGTCACGGCGGCCAGGGACACATCGGAGACTCGAAATATTTCCTCCCGCTGGACGATCCCGGGTGCCAGACCATATCCTCCAACAAACCGATGACCAATTGGTGCCAGCTCAACTTCATCCTTATCGTAACCGACGGTGAATCCACAAAAGACGATGCGATGCGGGATTTGAGCGCCAAAGATCCAAACATTCTGATAAACACAAATAAAATGGCAACCTGGGGCGACACCGATGGGAAAGATGACGACGATGACAGCGCCACCCTGGATAACCAAGGGACAAACTACCTGGACGACCTGGCTTACTTCGCCTATAATTACGATCTGTATCCAGACGAAATGCTGAAAGATGACCCTGATTTTGAAGAAATTTATCAGAACAAGCAATTCATTTACACCTATGCCATCGGATTCGCCATCGACAATTACCTGCTGAGACAAACCGCTAAAAACGGCGGCGGAGAGTTTTTCACAGCAGGCAATTTCGAAGAATTGTTAGCGGCATTAAAAGCGGCGTTGAGCAGCATCGATGAAAAAGTTAATGCATACGCAGCCTTTGCCGCGCCTAAATATTCGACTTTTACCGACGGAGCCAAAGGATACGTGGCTACATTTATTCCCAGAAATGGAAAGAATATTTGGGAAGGACACCTCAAATGCTATCTCCTGGATTACGAAGGCAACTTCCCGGCTGATCTCGACAATCCCGGTCAAGTACAGGTGTACGACGAGGACGAACAATTAATTCCGGTCGATTCATTCCAATGGGACGCCGGGCGGGAGCTAACAGCCAGATCAACCGCCAGAAACATCTACACCGCCACTGGCAATACGTTGGTGGAGTTTTCAGACACAAATATAGACGCCTCCGCCCTGGGATTCGATAGTGGCGATAAAACAGTGGACAATGCCGATACGGCGAAAGTAATCGACTTTATCCGGGGCAACACCGGCTATGATTGGGTCCTTGGAGATACTTTCCATTTCACACCGCTGGTGGTGGGCGCGCCGCTACGATGGAAAGCCTCGTTTGATGCCAGCTACGCTAAGTTCTATGAACATTGGACCGAGGAAAAGGACGGGAAAGTAGTGTCCAAACGAATCGAAGTCATCTATGCCGGAGCCAATGACGGCATGCTTCACTGCTTTAGGGTCGATACCGGAGAGGAACTATGGGCGTTCATCCCCCCCTCCCTGCTCGCCAAGCTCAAGCATTCGGTCCCTGATGTTACCGGATCATTAAATCAACACAACTATTTCGTGGACGGTAAAGCCATCGCCAAAGATATTAAGGTAGCCAACAACGGTACCTATGACGATTGGCGGACGGTTTTGATTTTCGGAATGGGAATTGGAGGTAACGCCTATTGCGCGATGGATATCACAGACCCTCAAAGTCCTGAATTTCTCTGGGAATTCACCGATGCCACATTTATGGGCGAGACTGAAGGAAAACCGATTATCACGGATGTGGCAAACGATGGCAACAACACCCGTGTCCCCGCGGTATTTCTATCGGGCGGCTTCGATAAAGAGGAACTTCCCACTGTCCCGGCAAAGGTTAAAGATCCCACCAGTCTGACGGGAAAAGCGTTCTATGTCCTGCGCGCCTATGACGGATCCCTCATCAAACAATTCGTGTACGACTCAAAAACATCAAATCCAGATACAGCCACATCAGGAATCTATACGCACACCAATGCAGGTTTCAAATATTGTTTCGCCTCCACTCCAACTGTAATAGACCGGACAAACGACGGCATCGGGGATTATTTCTATATGTTTGAAAGCGGCGATTACAGAGGTACCGTCGGCGAAGGCGGCAGAGTCTGGAAAGTCAATATCAATGGCGACCCCAAAGGCTGGCGTCCGACTAACGTTTTTCAAGCGGCGGACGGCCAGACCATCTTCCTGCCAGCCACCGCCGGATACGACGATAACTACAACACCTGGTTATTATTCGGCACAGGCCACCGCCCCGTCCCCAACCACCCGGACAACAAAACCGGCCAATTTATCGGATTCATCGATAATGGCAATATCTCCAGCGCCATAACGATGACGAATCTTATCGACATCACCGCCGCCATCAAAGGTACGACCGATGAAGATTTCCAGTTGTCAAAATACAGTGGGTTCTATTTCGACTTCATTAACGGAAATGGAGAGACTATATTCGAACCATATCCCTTGTACTTGAACAGCCAGGTGATCTTCAATACCTACGCCCCTGACATCGTGGCATCCGAAGAAGACATCGATATGTGTAACCCTCCGGGGAACCAATACATCTACAGCTTCTTCCTGGATAGCTGCGGCGGCACGATAGATATAACCGATCCATTGGTGGAATCCGGGAAAATTCAGGGACACGGCTCGCTAACCGGTGGAAAATATAAGATATACACCGGAAAAGGCGAAGTCGGTAGCCCGGAAGTCAAATCCCAGGATACAATCGATATGAGTGATTTGTTCGGCCCGATGTTCTGGATTGAGAATAAAAAATAACGATCAGAATTTTTTGCAATTGATAAAAGCGACGCCCGGGCAACCGGGCGTCGCTTTCTCTCGTTTTTCCCTCATTCCTATGCGGATCTCATTTTTTTGTTGAAAAAATCGGCAAAAAGTATTATATTAATACCAAATGATATTGGGAGCTTAGGCGTACAAGCCACAAACCTAATGTGCAAAAAAATTTAGCAATACATAGGGGAGATTTTCATGAAGGGAAAAGAGGAACAAGGATCAGTGTTGGTATTGGTCCTTTTTGGCGTTATTATCCTGACGCTGATCGGAGTGACCGGTCTTAGGCATTCCACAGGAGAATTGGCGATCAGCAGGAATTTCATGAGTGACAAAACGGCATTTTTCACTGCTGAAAGCGGTATTCAATTCGGCATCAATGAATTGCGCGGTACAGTCAATCCAACCGCCATCTCATTCGCGTCAGATGAAAATAATTCAAGCTATAAAAGCGGGGAAATGAGTGAAATCGGAGCCCAGAGTATTGGAGGCTTCCTGGCCTTTCCGGCGCCACTCCCAAAAGGGATATCCATCGAGATGAGTGGAACCTCCGGCGTTGTTCCCACGGCCTGGGACCTGGTGGTTTCTTCCACATATCCGGCCAATAGTACACATCCGGCCAGAAAGGAGATTCGTTCGGTGATCTTGATTTTATCAGCCGAATACTGAAAGGGGGAATCGCATGAAAAAAGAAATATTTATTGTGTCGATTCTCTTTCTATTCCTGATCGTAAAACCTATATTTCCCTGGGACGACTATGCCCTATTAACGTCCGTTTCGCCGCAGTTGAAGCCCAATTTAATGTTCATTCTCGATAATTCAGGCTCTATGAACACAGTCGTTTTCCCCCCTTTTTACGATCCCAACCACACCTATATCGGCCCTGGATGTGATTTTATAAACCCGTTGGAAAGCTACAAAATCAAAAAATATTATGACCATTACTATTTCGTACTCTCGAATAACGAATACAACAACTTGTATCAGTTGGACGAAGTGCCGGGGAATACTTCTCTGTCGGAATTAAATTTAGGAGATTGCCCCGATGACGGTTACGTCCCTAACCAGGGTGTTTATTTTTATCCCCTGGAAGACGCGTGGCAAAAACCTCGATATCCCGGAAATCTCCTGAACTTCCTGCTTTATTATGCCACATCTCACCAAATATCGATTTGGAATCATTTTATGATTTACGGTAACTTTGACGCCGGCCAGGGAGAAGAGATCTCCCCAGGAATCTACAATCCCGCCCCCTCGGTAGACGGAGGAGATAATACGTCGCCGGAAATCGCGGATGAATTCGGTTACACCGGCCATGACAATAAAATCCGTATCAAAGCCGCCAGAAAAGTACTGACCAGGATATTGTGGGATATCTATTCATCATGGGAGCTCGACCCCAATCCCGATAAAAACCGCCCCCGAGTCGGCATCTCGATATTCGATCAAGCAGCCGATCCGGACGGTGGAATAATTATTCAAAAATGCCAGGACACTGCCGAATTCGCCACTCTCTCCGCCAATATAAAAGGGATCTCCGCAACCTCATGGACCCCGTTGGCCGAATGTTACGCGGAAACCTGGAGTTACTTCCGGCACGGCTGTCAGAGCCAAATCGTGGACCCTCGGTACTTCCTTCCTCTGGACAACCCATCATGCCAGGAAATATTCCCGGATAAACCTATAACAAATTGGTGCCAGCTAAACTTCATCATTGTGCTAACCGACGGAGAATCCACACAGGACGACTATTTGCGTACCTTATCCACTATTAATCCGCAGATTCTATTCAATACGAACAATGTGTCGTCATGGGGGGACGACGATGGCCCCGGAGCTGATGATGATACCGCCACGTTGGCCTCCAATGGGACCAACTACCTCGACGATCTGGCCTACTTCGCTTATGAGTCCGATCTCTTTCCAGACGATATTCTACAAAACGATGCCTCTTTTGAGCAGGTATTCCAAAACCAACAATTCATCTATACCTACACCATAGGTTTTGCCATAGATAATTATCTCCTTGAACAAACGGCTCATAATGGCGGTGGAAATTATTATGTCGCCAGCAATTACAACGAACTCCTGGATGCCTTCAGGAACGCAATCAGCGGCATCGACGAGAAGGTAAATTCTTACTCTGCGTTCGCAGCCCCAAAGTATTCCACCTTCATCCAGGGAGCCAAGGGATATATCGCAACATTCATCCCCCGTAATACAAGGACTATTTGGGAGGGCCACCTGAAGTGCTTTCTGCTGGATTACGAGGGGAATTTTCCCTCAGATTTGAATAATCCAGGTCAGATTCAGGTTTATGACGATAACGGCAATCTGGTACCCGTCGATTCATTCCAATGGGACGCCGGAGTAAAATTAAACGAGAGAACCACGGAAAGAGAAATTTATACAGTCGTTGATAGCGTCCTCGTCCCTTTCACCGAGACATATGTCAACGCCTCCTCTTTGGGATGTGATTGTGGGGATGAAATACAAGACCAGGCCGACTGTACAGCCGTCATCAATTTTATAAGGGGCGACAACACAGGCAATTGGCCCCTGGGGGATATCTTCCACTTCCCCCCTGTCGTCGTGGGGGCCCCCTTGCGCTGGAAAGCGGAATTCGATTATACCTACCAGCAATTCTATGAACACTGGACTGAAATAATTGACGGTAAACGTGTGTCCAAAAGGCCGGAGGTTGTCTATGCCGGCGCGAACGATGGAATGCTGCACTGCTTCAGAGTCGATACCGGTGAAGAACTATGGGCGTTTATACCGCCGTCGCTCCTTTCAAAATTAAAACACTGCGTCCCGGGCGTGACGGGATCGCTAGATGAGCATAGAAGTTTTGTAGATGGACAGGCCATTGCCAAAGACATAAAAATAGATGACAATGGGGACTATAAAGATTGGCGAACAGTACTGATATTCGGTTTAGGAAACGGAGGACAATCTTATTGCGCTCTCGACGCTACAGATCCCGAGAATCCTCAGTTTTTATGGGAATTCACTCGTCCGGAATTCATGGGATACACTGAGGCAAAACCCATTGCCATCTCTATCGGAAATGACGGAGACGGGAATGCGGCGCCCGTTGTCATACTTTCCGGTGGCCTCGACGAGAATGAGTTGCCCTCCCAGGGGGAGAACGCGGAAGATACAACGAGCCTTACAGGCAAATCATTTTATGTGGTTCACGCCTATACCGGCAACCTTATCAAACAATTTCTATACGGCCCGACAACCTCGAACCCCGACACTGTATCCGAAGGTATATGCACCCATACGAACGCGTCGTTCAACTATTCCTTTGTCGCCACTCCCGTTGCAATCGACAGCCAAAACGATGGAATTGCCGATTATTTTTACGTCTTCGAAAGTGGAGACTTCAAGGGAACTGCCGGGGAGGGCGGGCGGGTTTGGAGAATCGATCTCGATGGCCCGCCTATATCCTGGAGGCCTAAAAACATTTTTCAGGCGGCGGATGGGCAAACGATTTTCCTGCCTGCTACCGTGGGATATGATAACTCGTATAACACCTGGCTGTTCATGGGAACCGGACATAGATCCGATCCCATCGATTCCACTAATCGTACCGGTCAATTCATAGGGTTCGTTGATAATAATACTATCTCGATTCCAATTGAAAACGGGGACTTGAAGGATATTTCGTCATTATTCTCCGGAATCGCCTCACAATCGGATTTTTCCTTAACCACTCATAGGGGGTTTTATTTTGATTTCCCCAACAGCGAGGGAGAAATACTCATAGAACCCTATCCAGTGTTCCTGGATTATGAAGTGATCTTCAACACATTCGCACCAGGCCGCCAGTCAAGCTCAAGTGGAGAAATCGATCCATGCAATCCACCGGGAAATCAATTCCTATACAGATTTTTCCTGAACACTACCGCCGGCATAACCAATATAAACGATCCCATAGTAGAATCGGGCAGAATTCATGGATACGGTTCATTGACCGGTGGAAAATACAAAGTCTATTCAGGCGAAGGGGAAATCGGCAACCTCCAAATCAAGAAGCAGGACACTGTAGATCTTACCAACATCTTCGGCCCGATGTTTTGGTTGGAATCAAAAAAATAGATGCCTGGGGGGTGTAAGATGAATGAAAAGACAATCGGGGGAGATATGAAAAAAAAATTGTTACTTCTATTAAGCATTCTTTTATGTTTGAATGCCGGTCCCTTATTATCGTGGGACGATTATAATCTATTGACTGCGGTTTCATCGCAATTAAAGCCGAACATAATGTTCATACTGGATAACTCCGGCTCGATGAACACGATTATTTTCCCGCCGTTTTATGATCCTGACCGGACCTACACGGGGCCTGGTTGCGATTTTATCGATCCCTCGCAAGATTTTAAAATCAAACGATTCGGCAACCGCTATTATTTTGTAACCTCCAACAATGAATTCACACGTCTGGAAGCGCTGGATGATGTGTCGGGCCGCGACTCATTGGTGGAACTCAGTCTAAATGATTGTCTCGCCACAGACAGCTACTTCCCGAACCGGCCGGTATACTTCTATCCCATTGCAGAACAAACACAAGAACCTCGCTATCCCGGCAACTTACTTAACTTTCTCATCTATTACGCCACCGATCATCAACTCGCTATCTGGAATCATTTCATGATCTACGGAAACTTCGACGCCGGCCAGGGGGATGAGATATCGGCCGGAGTCTACAATCCGGCTCCGTCTCTGGATGGAGGGGATACAACAGATCCCGCAGCGCTTGACGAATTGGGATACAGGGGCCATGACAACAAAGTCCGTATCAAAGTGGCGCGCAAGGTCCTGACCAGTGTCGTTAGGGGTATATATAGAGATTGGGAAGAGGATCCCACGCCGGAGAAAAAACCGCCCCGTATCGGTATCGCGATATTCGAACAAGGAACCGATCCGGACGGCGGAACAATCACGCAAAAATGCCAGGACAGTAGCGCGTTCCAGGCTTTGGCGTCAAATATCAAAAGCATTACCGCAACAACCTGGACACCGTTATCCGAATGTTACGCGGAGGTCTGGAGTTATTTCCGTCATGGAGGGCAGGGGCAAATCACCGACTCAAAGTACTTCTTGCCTCTTGACAATGGCGGGGTGCAAGAGATTTCCTCCAACCGTCCTATCACCAATTGGTGCCAATTGAATTTCATCATTATAGTGACCGACGGGGAATCGACCCAGGACAATTTTTTACGATCGCTCACCGCCCTGGACCCGGAAATATTATTCAACACCAACAATGTTCCGGCCTGGGGGGACGCCGATGGACCCGGCGACGACAATGACGACGCCACCCTCGCCTCCAACGGCACCAACTATCTCGACGACCTATCCTATTTCGCGTATCATTCAGACCTATACCCCGATGATATTTTGAGCGGCGACTCTGATTACGACACCGTCTACCAAAACCAGCAATTCATCTACACCTATACCATCGGTTTCGCCATCGACAATTACATCCTAAAGCAAACCGCCTACAATGGCGGTGGAGGGTATTACTCGGCGAACAATTACGAAGAGTTACTGAATGCCTTTAGAGACACCCTCAGCGGCATCGACGAAAAAACGAGCGCTTACGCCGCGTTCGCGGCTCCGAAATATTCGACCTTCACTCATGGAAGCAAAGGCTACATCGCCTCCTTCGTCCCCCGCAACATCCGCAATCTGTGGGAGGGCCATCTCAAGTGCTTTTTATTGGACTACGAAGGAAACTTCCCGGCTGACCTTGAAAATCCCGGACAGGTAGAGGTGTACGATGACGACGGCAATCTCGTATCCGTCAATTCCTTTCAATGGGACGCCGGCGTGGAGTTGAACGCCCGCACAGCGGAGCGACAAATCTTTACAGTTATCGACAATACATTGGTGGCATTTAACACCACCAATGTCAGCGCCGCCGACCTGGGCTTCTCGAGCGGCGACGAAGCGCTGGATAATGCCGACCGCGATAGCGTCATCGGTTTCATCAGGGGAGACAACGGATACAACTGGATTCTTGGCGATATATTTCACTTCCCGCCGGTGGTGGTTGGATCCCCGCTAGGGTGGAAGGCCGCATTTGACGCCAGCTACCAACAATTCTACACCTATTGGACAGAGATAATAGACGGCAAACCGGTCTCTAAAAGACCGGAGGTGGTCTATGCCGGAGCCAACGACGGCATGCTCCATTGCTTCCGGGTGGACACCGGCGAGGAGTTATGGGGATTCATCCCCCCCTCGTTACTGCCGCAACTGAAACACGTTGTCCCGGGAGCCACCGGTTCTCTGGATCAACACCGTAGCTTTGTGGACGGCCAGGCCATCGCCAAAGACATAAAGATCGACACCAATGGAGACTACCGCGACTGGAAGACAGTGCTGGTCTTCGGCCTGGGAGACGGCGGTCAATCCTACTGCGCGCTGGACATCACGGATCCCGACAATTTCGAGTTTTTATGGGAATTCTCAGACCCGCAATTCATGGGACAAACAGAGGGACGCCCCATCATCGCGGCAATCGGCAATGACGGGGGCGGAGCCAAAGCGCCGGCTGTATTTCTCAGCGGCGGACTGGACCCGGAAGAACGCCCGTCAAATTCCGCGGTCCCGAACGAAGCGGTCAGTTCCAAAGGGAAATCCATTTATATTTTACACGCGTATGACGGAAACGTTATCAAACAATTCCGCTTCGGCGCCGTCACATCCAATCCCGACACCCAGGCGGATGGAGTGGTCACTCATACCAACGCCGGCTTCAAATACTCATTTGCCGCCACGCCAGTGGCAATCGATCTTCAAAACGATGGCGTGGCCGATCATTTCTACGCGTTCGAAACCGGAGACTTTAATGGAACCGCCGGAAACGGCGGACGAATATGGCGCATCAATTTAAACGGGCCTCCGCTTGCGTGGCGTCCGACCACAATCTACCAGGCCGCCGATGGACAGACTCTTTTCCTACCGGCAACCGTCGGTTATGACGATTCATACAACACCTGGATTTTGTTCGGAACCGGCCACCGGGCCAATCCCATCAATGCGGTCAACAGCACCGGGCAATTCATCGGCATCATCGACAACAACGCTATTTCCACGCCGATCACCAATGGCAACCTGCAAAATATCACGCCGCTTTTTAGCGGAACAGCGACAGAATCGGATTTCTCTCTAGCCAGTTACCGGGGATTCTATTTCAATTTCATCAACGGGGCCAGCGAGATCATGTTCGAACCCTACCCGCTGTATATCAATAGCGAAGTGATCTTCAACACATTCGTACCGGATCGACTGATTGGCTCAGGCGATGATCTCGATCCATGCAATCCTCCCGGGAATCAATATATCTACCGCTTCTTCTTGAACACCACCGGAGGCACCACCACCATCCAGGATCCTCTAGTCAGCGCGGGCAAAATCCATGGTTACGGCTCTTTATCCGGCGGCGAATACAAAATTTACTTTGGCGATGGGGAAGTGGGAAGTCTGGAACTGGGCGATCAAGACCTTGTTGACTTGAGCGATATCTTCGGCCCGTTGTTCTGGATCGAGAACAAAAAGTAATTGACAATATTTTACCTGTCTGCTACCCTTTACCTTAATATCTAGGTGAGGAAGGAATCATGACGGATATCTCCAGGCTAAAACAGCCGCTGCTTCAATCAACGTTCTTTTGTTCTCTGATAGCATCCCTGGCGGTCATCGTACTGCATTTGCAATTCTATGCCCTGCCGTTGACGTTTCTGGCTTTGGGCTTCATCTCGTATCTCATCCAGCCCCGAAAGGCGATGCTCTTATTCCTGTTTTTGTCGCCGTTTGTCAATTCCCTTCCCGATATCTTTTATAGCGGCTATCCCTACAATTATATCGCCGTTGTCTTGTTTTATTTGTCGGGAATGATTCTCGCTTCGATCTCAAAGGAAAAAAACCTGGATTTCAGCCCATCACTGTTTAACGTCTATTCGATCTTTTTGGTGATTATGATCCTGTCCATCATCTTTGTATTCTTGCGCTGGTCCAACATCACCCTCTCGCCCGAGGCGTTCTTCCAGGACACGCCGGTGGCGCCGTCGGGCGAGCGCCTATCGTTCGCCGTCCTGTTTCCGGTTTTGACGCTGTTTTTATTCGCCATCCCCCCCTTCATAGTCCCGATGCTGCAAAAGCTGAAGTTGGAAGGGACCGCTGTGTTGGCGCCGTTGAGATGGGGGTATGCCGTTTCGTTTTTATTGGCGCTTATCCAGAGATTCATCTCCGCCGATTTCCTCTGCCGTCCCATCTGGGCGCAATACCGCCAATACAACGGAGGCAATTCCGATTTCAACGCGTTTGGTTTTTTCGGCGGCTTCATTTTCCTGGCTCAAACCATCGCCATTATCCGGAGATTCGGTGCGGCGGAAAAGCCGAAGCTTCTAATCCACGACCTCATCTTCCTTGCGGTCTCGTTTGCCGGCGTCGTACTTTCCGGCAGTAGAACCGCGTTTTTGTTTGTGATTGCCGCCGTTATCTACGGCCTGTCATCCAAAGCCATCGAGCCCAAGATAAAGATCGCCGCGCTCGTGGTGTTGATGATTCTTATAGCCTTCGGCGGAGGCGTTCTGAAGCACCGGCTGGTCAAAACCATCGACAAATTCGTGGCTGGGGTGAAAACCCACGACTGGGCATACGCTCTTGACCGGGCCACCAACAAACGGATCACCATGATGAAAGACAGCGGAACGTTGCTGGCGAAGCATTGGCTCAATGGAGTGGGGACAGGCAATTTTTTATTCTATCACAAAACCATGCATTACAACGAGGAGTATCTCCACGACATGCCGTTGAATCAATATCTCTTGCTTCTGGACGAGACCGGAATTTTCGGTTTGGCACTCTTTCTTTGGTTCTTGATTACCGTCATCCGCAAACGGAGGCGGACCATCTTCTCTCCGGTGTTTTATACAATCCTGGCAGCCATGCTGGTGGGCAATTCGCTGTGGTTGCCGGAGTTGGCGATTCTTTTCTGGATCGTCCTTGCCATGATGGCGGAAGATCGGGATACGGAAGCGCAACCTATGGGCAAAAAAACGAAACTCGTCCTCGGATTGATGGTGATTCTTTTCATCATCTTCAACATCACGGCATTCCAATCTCTGCACCCGGTGCAATGGAGCAAACAAACACAAACCCGTTACGACTACGGCTTCTGGCAGCCGGACCCCGGCCCCGAAGGCGGCGTGTTTCGTTGGACCAAAGGAGCCGTCGGTCTGTATGTCTGGAAACCGGAGGGAACAGTCGTGCGGTTGTTCGCAGGCGCCCCGGTGCACAAACTCGAAGCGAAGCGGCAATCGGCGGAACTGTATTGGAACGGCAAACCATTCAAGATTGTCACCTTCACTGAGAACCGGCTGGAAGCGATCCCTCTCCAATTCCAGCGACCGGGCTTCCTGGAATTGAAGATTATCCCCACCTTCAACCTCAAACGTTTGGGCCTTGGCCCCGAAACCCGCGATCTTGGAGTTCAGTTTTATCACTTAACCGACACACCTGATTGACAAATAAGGTTCAAATAGCTACAATGTGTGATCATGAAACAGGTAAACACCCCTTTTTTGCTCACAGTCTGGACTATTTTGATATTAATGGTTGCCGGAGGATGCAGCGGTAATAAGAGTTCCGAGTTCATCCCCACAGAGCCGGATATCGCCTCTTCCAACAAACAGATTTCCTTCCTCACCCTGGAGGACGACAATCTCTTCTCCGGCGATTGGGGGGGCGTTGAATTCGACGGCAAAAACTTTCGCACCCTCCATGGCGACGGAAGCATCGGCTTCGATCTACCGGAATCTCCCGCTTCGTCATCGATGCTGCGATTCAAAGCCAAAGCGCCGGCTACAATCGAGCTGAAGCTTCTCCTCAACGAGACAATCCTCAAGACAATCACGATAAAAGAGGCCGCCCTCACTGAACACAAAGTATTATTATCCAAAAAGCTGTTAATCGCCGGCGCCAATAAAATCGCCATTCACATCCCGGAAAAAACCGCGGTTAAATTTTATGCCTGGGCCGTCACGCCGGCCCGTCTATTGAACAAGGGGATAGACGAACATTCAATCGTCACCCCCGCCCGGTTGGATTACCGGCTGTGGCCTAAAAACGACACACTGGAAGCGGTATTCGACAAACCAATCAAGCGCATTGTGGCCACTGTGTCCAATCGAAACGGCGTCGTCCATTCCCAAACCTTCGAAAACCAAACCGCCATTCGCCTGGACCTCCAGGAATGGAAGGATGAAATCATCACCGTCTCGCTGCAATTGCACGACCGGCAAAAAATCATCCGCCTCCAGTCTTCAGGCATCCATCGCGTCCCGGAACCGGTTGGAGATCAACCGCTGGAAGCGGTTCACGAAAAGCTGGCACAAACATTCGACCGCTACAATACCCTGGTCATCTTATTGGATTCCGCCCGGGCCGACCGGTTTTCGACTTACGGTTACAAGCGAAGCACAACTCCCAATATCGATCGATTGGCCGATTCATCCCTGGTGTTTTCCGATGCTTACGCAGAGGCGGCATACACCCTGGCGTCAACAGGTTCTTTGTTTTCAGGGCTGGCGCCCGATTACCACAACGCCGTCAGCAATTATTACGGCGGGCTCCCCTCACAAGTGGAAACACTGGCGGAAACCTTCAAAGCGAAAGGCTATCACACAGCCGCCGTCTCCGCGATCCCCTATTGCGGGTCCACCTTCAACATGCACCAGGGCTTCGACACCTTCATCGAACTCTTCAAAGACAAAAAGCAACCGCTGGCGGAAGAATTTCTACCGCATTTCCAGCGGATCATCGCCGATACCCAAAAGAACAAACAAAAATTCTTCACCTATCTTCATATTCGCGAGCCCCACATCGACTTTCTGATGGAGCCGCCTTTTTTCGGTTCTTTTCACAAAGGATACGAGACCTATCCCAACGAGCCATTCCTAAAGAGACTGAAAGATATTTATTTCGCCGCCGGCGACTATAAAAGCCGGAAGTTTAGCGAGGAAGACATCGCCCTCCTCTCCGACAGTTACGATGAGAATCTGCTCAAGGCGGACCACGAAGTGAAGCGGCTACTCGATGTGCTCAAAACTAAAAAGATTGACAATAACACCATCGTCGTCATCCTGGGCGACCATGGCGAGGGATTGAACGAGCACCAACTCATCGGGCACAACACCATCCTTTTTCGCGAAGGCCTCCATATCCCCATGATCGTTCATATCCCCGGCATCACAGCAGCAAAGATCGAAGTCCCATACCCTGTCAGCACCACAGATCTCACCGCCACATTGAAGCAGCTTGTTGCCGCGAAATCCAAACCAATATCGAAGCCAGCCTCAAAAGGATTGTTCCGGCGCATGAACCGGAAGCTCTCGATAGCCCGGACGATCTTCTTCTCCCGTTTCTATCCGTTTTACTCGTTGCAGGAGGGTTCTTACCGGACCATCGTGCCCTTCCCGCTATCGATGCGTTCGGCCAGTTTGTTTGATATAAAAAAAGACCCGGCCGAAAGATCTTCGATCGAAGATTCATTCGTTCAAGAATACTTTCTGTTTCAACTCAGAAATTTTTTCCGCAACAAAAACTCCCTGCGACTCAATCCAAAGAAGACCACCCTCGAGCAATCGGAAATCGAGAGTTTGAAATCCCTGGGCTATTTGTAAGCGGCGAACAATCTCTCGAACAAGAGATCGGCGATGATCTGATGCCCCAAACGGTTGGGGTGGCACGTATCATTGGTGACATAAAGCAACCGGCGGGACTCGAGAACCTCTTCGCCGTACAATTGTTTGTAGAAAAGGGCCAGGTCGGGATACAGTTCTCCGCTTTTAATGTCCGGGATACTTTTCAAAAGCAGGCGCATCCCATCATAGGCGGGAATACCTTTGGCTTTGCCCAGGGCCGTCATTTTGGCCAAATAGTCCAGCGGGCAACACAATCCCAAAAATACCGGACGGATCCCATTGGCCCGGCAAAGATCCACCATATATTCAAGATTGCCGCGATATTCTTGAACCGTGGCATAGGGGACCTTGGGCTCCGGTTCGGCAGACTGTTTCGCCTTTTGCTTAAACGGATCCGACTGGGACAAAATCCATTTGCGCATCAACTTGTAGGTCTCGAGGTTCCAGAGGAGATACTTGAGATCTTCCAGCGCCCCTTTATCCTGCAACACTTTTTTGGCCCTCTGGGAAATCAGCTTGCCGTCATTGGCGCCGAAGGTGAAAATCACCATGTCGGGGGAGTATTTCAAAGCATAATGGTCAAACACTTCGCGCCCATGGTAGGATGTGTATCCAGGGATGCCAAAGTTCATCACCTGGTACCGGATGCCTGTCCCCATCGCGTTCAGTTTGTCTTCCAAAATCTGAGAGTAGCGCGCATTAGGCTCGACTCCCCAACCAAACGCGGTGGAATCGCCCAAAACCGCTACACGGTATACGCCTTCCCCCTTTTTGAGGGGAATCTCCGCGGTGCGATACCCATCGGAATTAGATTCCAGGAGGACTTTTTTCCCCTGTTTCAATTCAATGCGGTTGACAGTATTGACCGCCCGCACAGAAATGTTGGGCTTCATTTTGTAACGCACATAGCGCGCCTCTTCGAAATACCGCATCCATTCGGCGGCCGAAGCCGGCAGAGCATTGTTCAGAATATCCCGGTATACCCCTTCGGCGGCGAAAAAGTTGAAATCATTGGCGGCCCAGATGGGCGTCGCTATTTTGAAGGTATCGCTCTTTACCACCTCGGTATCCACATCCAGGGCGCGTACCGCCAGTTCCAACAGCCCCAAAAACATAAAGGGGACGACAATCACCAGAAGGACCAGTTCGCTAATTTTTTTTAAGCTTTTCTTTATGATATTAGAAGGCATTTTCCAGCATGTTTAGATTCTTCTCCACCTCTTTCTCCAGATACGGGGGAAGGCCAAAAATCTTGGTATCCAAAAATCCCCGCACAATCAACGACACAGCCTTCTCTTCCGGGATGCCGCGAGCCATGAGGTAATAAATCTCCTCTTCGGCGATTTTTCCCACCGACGCTTCGTGGGACATATCCACATCAGGATGATGGGCATTGAGAATGGGAATCGCCTGGATGCTGCCCTTCTCGTTCAGGAGCATGCCGCTGCATTCCAGATGGGCTTTGATATCTTTGCGATTGCCCACCAACTCGCCTCTGGCGATGATGGTTCCGCCGCCGGAGATTGTGCGGGAAATGACCTCGGCTTTGGAGCCGCTCCCATCGAGAATCACACGGGCCCCCACATCATAGATAGACCCTTCGGGCGCGTAGATCAAGGAATTGAAGATCCCGGTGGACCCCTCGCCTTTCAACACACACGTGGGATAGCTCTGGGTAATCTTCGAGCGTTTGATGGAAATGTAATTGGAGATAAATGTCGCCCCCTCTTCCACATCGACGCCGGTGCGGGGCCGCACCTCAACCTCTTTGGACCAATCATGAATCATGGTATAGGAGAGGTAGGCATTTTTCTCCAGATATATCTCCGTCACGCCGATATGCATCCCTTCATTCACATAGTCGGCGCTGGCGCAACCATTGATGATATTGAGAGAAGAATCTTCTTCCATGATGATGAGATTGTGCACCATTTGTTTGAAGCGTTCCGCCTTGATGAAGAAGCAAGCCTGCAACGGAAGCACAGCTTTGTGTCCCTTTTTTACCCGGATGAAATAACCGGCGGGTTCCGCAGTGGCCGCGCTTTTCGTATATTCGTCTTTGTCTTTTTGAACCAATTTCCAGAGATACCGCTTCGCGATATCAGGGTATTTTTCGAGGGCGTCGGCAATGGAGATGAGCTCCACACCTTTCGCCACTTTTTCTGTTTGCATCGCCGAATGGTTGAACAATGTGAAGGTGGCGCTGCGCTCTTTCTCCTCAACGTCGAACCCGACATTCAGCAGTTTTTCTCGATCCTGTTCATCTATCTGAGTTTTAAGCAATCCAGACATTTTCGATACCCCCGTTTTTGGATGTCCTCGAACATTTCCCTGGCGTTTCCGCAACAGGTAAGCTGCCCGTCCAACAACATATAGCCGCGGTCGGCATTCAGGTAATTGAGAATCAAGCCCGTGTGGGTGATGATGATCCCTGAATTTTTCCTGTTTGCCCGGGGCGCCTCTTTTTGGAGCAACCGCTTCAAAGCGTTGCCCAGGATGTGAATGTTCTCGATATCGACGCCCGACTCCGGCTCGTCGATCAAACTGAGCAATGGATTCTGCAGTAACAACTGGAAAATCTCCGACCGTTTCACTTCACCGCCGGAAAAGCCAAGGTTAATATCTCTGTCCAGGAATTGATCCAACTTCAACATCTCGGCATAGTACTTGATTTTATCGCCGTTATCTTTGTAGGAATTGATCAATTCGCTGAGGCCGTAGAGTTTGATGCCCCTGATACTGGCGGGTTTCTGGAAAGACATGCCAATGCCCAGCTTCGCCCGTTCGGCAATGGACAATTTGGATAAATCTTCCCCCAGAAAGGTTATTTTACCTTTCGTGATCTTATAATTCGGAAACCCCATCAGCGTCATAAACAAGGAGCTCTTACCCACACCGTTGGGGCCGAAGAGGATGATAGTCTCGCCTTCGTCAACCTCCAGGTTTATGTCGCGTAAAATCGTTTTCCCTTCAACTTCGATTGTTAGATTTTCAATGTTCAATAGCATAAAAAAACCTCCTCAAATCAAGAGGATAATGATACCATATTATACACCATTTCCCTGATTTTTTAAACCGCCGCCACCTTTACTGCAACCGGTAATTCAGTTACAATACATAGGCTATGTATTGGGCGATTTTATTGGGGTATTTTATTCTGTTAGTAGCATTGGGCATCTTCAGAAGAAAGATGAAGCACGGGCTCGATTCTTTCTTCTATGGGGAACGGAAGCTCGGGTCGTTCTGGATTTTTTTCACGGTGACGGCATCGTGGTTCGGAGCTGCCGCCACCATCGCCACCATCGAGGCCTCGATGAAAGACGGATTACGCTCCGCCTGGTTGTTGGGGATCCCCACCATCATCACCATCTTCATCTTCATTGTGTTGAACGAAAAAATCCGCGAATCACACGTCGTATCATTACCGGATTTTCTGGACCGCTATTATGGCACAACCGTTCGCGCTATCGCGTCGTTCTTTGTGTTTCTTTATATGGTCACCCTGGCGGCGTCCCAATTGGTGGCCTGGGGACAGTTCGTCGGGCCGTTTTTGGGCCAGGGCTACGAATGGGCGGTGGCCACCGGAGCGGTGATCGTTATCTTCTACTCTTTCGCCGGCGGTTATGGAGCTGTGGTGCGCACCGACGCCATGCAATTGATTCTTCTGGTAGCCGCGGTATTGTTTCTTCTGTTTTTTCTAGGAGGGAACGTCACTCAAACACGGGCCGCGGATTTCCAGATGCTGCAAACCCCTACATACCATCTACTCATGTGCCTGTCGTTCGTTCTGGCCTGGACCATCTCTCCCATCATCTGGCAAAGAGTCGCTTCCGCCACGTCGGCGAACGCCTCTGTGCGTGGATTATGGCTATCCGTCGCAATATTTTCAATTCTATATTTCCTGGTGATC
>CAZBHS010000020.1:0-40937 GCA_964491915.1 uncultured Clostridia bacterium | reverse complement strand
TTTTCGTTACGTTGATCCTCATCGGATTCGGCCTGCGCTCGACATCCGCCGCTCCGAGCTTCGCCGTCATTGTCCGCGATTGGTTGCCCTACAGCGGCAGCCTGCTTGTGTTTTTAGGAATAGCCGCCGCCATCATGTCCACCAGTGATTCCGCCCTCAATATCGCCGCCCTCACACTGGTCAAGGATGTGTTCAACATCGACGGCGAAACACGGATCATTCCCTGGGCGCGTTTTTTTACCCTTATCTCCGGCATCCTGACCCTTGTCATCGCCTTCCAATTCCGCTCCATTATCAAGACCCTGGGCCTGGCATCCGAGATTATGGCCGAAGGATTGTTCGTCCCCGGCATGGCGGCGTTGTTATGGCGCAAAAATCTTCCCAAAGCCGGACTCCTGAGCCTGGCCTTCGGAGGCGGTTTCGCATTGATTGTTTTTTTCAATTCTTTGGAGCGCTTTCTCCCTTTACCCCAATGGCCCTATTCCGTTCCCATCGGCCTCTCCCTCTCCATCCTGGGGTTCGCATCCGGTGCGATACTTGACCGGCGGCAAAAAAACAGTTGAAAACCGTCTGAATTCAATTATATTAGTTCTTAGAGGGGTGGAGATGTTAATCAACAAATTGCTTCATTTTATCGAAAACCATTCGGGGGAGTTGGCGCGAAAATGGACGAAAGAGATTTTATCCTCTGAATTCACCACCGGCTACCAGCTCTTCACTAGCGAAGAGCTGGCGGAACGCAGTAACGAGGTGTATCAAAACCTGGGCAAATGGCTGGACCGCGACATCACAAGCACAGAAATCAAAGAGTTGTACGAACACCTGGGGCAAAAGAGATACAAAGAAAAAATACCTTTATACGAGGTTATACTGGCATTGCATTATACCAAGCGAACCCTGTGGAATTATATCCAGTCAAGCGGTATGATCGCCGATGAGGGCTTCGCCATCAACCAGGCCATGGTGTTGAGCGAACGCATCTTCAGCTTCTATGATTTCGCCGCCTTTTACATTTCCAGGGGCTATCACAAGGCTATCTGGGGCAAGCTGGTTACAGACGGATTGATAAAAAACGAAAAAATTTCTGAGTATTTCCCCGGCGCCAGCGCGGACGTGGAGATGGGACCTGAATTTTATTAGGAAGAAACAACAGCCGGCCTACCGATCATTGCACCGGAAGGGCACGCTATTATTCGAATCGGTCCAGAAACCAATCCGCCTGTGTCCAGAATACTTCGGGCTCTGTCCACATGAGCGGGTGTTCGCCGTTGCCGTGCATCATGGGCCAGAATTGAATCTGCGCCTCCGTTGGTTGAGCCCGGTCGTTATTGTTTGTCTCTTCGGGTCCATTGGCGGATGTTTTGCAAGAAATCGCCGGTGGAGCCCATGAGGCGGCAGGTGTCCGGCGGAATCTTCACGTTGCTTGATACGCCCACATAATAATACAGGTTGAACAAGGGGAGAATCGGCAGGTGCCGCCTCCAAATATCGTGGGCTTCCAGGTAGATGGAGGCGCGTTTTTGCGGATTCAATTCTGTCAGTCCGTCGGCCAGCAGCCGGTCCATGTCGGGGGATGAGAAGCCCGCGTAGTTGAAATAGCTGCCGGTGGCTAAAATATCCCGCATGTCGTAGTCGATATCCAGTAAAAAGCCGGAGAGCGCCATGTCGAAGTCTTTTCGTTTTAGGCAATCGAGGAACGAATGGTATTCCACAAACACCGGTTCCAATTCGATTCCCAATACTTTGAGCTCTTTTTTTATAAAGAGGATAAACCGCTTGCGCATCCGGCTCTCGGTGTTGGTCATGATTCTCAGGCGCACCGGCGGGGAGATTTTTGTGATTGCAAAGGGCTCGGCTTCGACCTGAGTGTCCAGCAACATGAATGGGGATCTCATCGGCTGTCCTTGATCCCGCAAAAACTTCGAAGTGAAGCTGCCGCTCACCAACGCGTTGTACAAGAGTTGCCGGATGTGAGGTGTGATTGCCGCGTTCTTTAGGTTGAACACCAAATAGGTGTAGCCGAATTTATTGTACTTGAGGATATCGAAGTTATCCTGCCAGCTCTTTTTTTGGCGATAGACCGGTATGTCTTCCGGTTGCAGTTCGCACACATCGATTTCCCGGTTCAGGAGTTTTAGCGGTACGAGATAGGGGTAGGCCACCACCGTATATAGAAGGGCGGGATAGAGAGCCTCCAGCTTCGAGTGTGGGTTCAGTTTCAACAGTATTCGATTCGGCGGTTCTATTTTATCCAGCATGTAAGGACCTGTCCCGGATAATCGCCGGTCTCTAAATCCTTTGAGATCTTTTTCGTTGAGGCCTTTGATTTCTGAGGAGCACAATATCTTGAAGGTCGAGGCATTGCGCCAGGTGGCGATGGGGTGCCGGGTGTTGAGAATCAACGTGTGTTTCCCGGAGGATTTGAAACTATCGATGAAGCTTAGATTTGACGCATACGGGTAGTTGACGCGCTCATCCCGGAGCAAGGCGACTGTCGCCTCGACATCGGCGGCGGTTAGCTCCTCGCCGTTGGAGAAATAGATTCCTCTCTTCAATTGAAGGTGAATCTCCGTCTCGCTCTTATACCGGAAGGACTTAACCAGCCGGCTCAGCAGTTTGCCGTTGGAGTTGAATTCGAACAATGGGTCGAATACTTTGTTTATCACCGCTTGCGAGGTTTCAGCGGTGACATAGACTGGATTCAGGTTTGAAGGGAAGGTATTGATACCCACCCGCAATACATTTTCCGAAGAAGGTTCCGTCGGACACAGGGCAATTGGAATCATCATCAGCAAAGCGAATAGAATACGTTTCATAGGGACTCCTTTACAAAAATGCATTGTAGGCAATTACGAAAAAATATTCAACTTCGGCGTCAAGGGGAAACTGTACGGCGTTTGCTGTTCACGCATGTGTTTTTTCTTTGTAAGCAAGTGCATGCGCTTCGCTAGTTGCGAAAATCAATTCAAAATATCGAGCTTGTGGTCGCGAGCTTCCCCTCCGTTTAAACTTTTCGTTGTAGTATTTCGCCGGGGAGAGGGAGACGCCATGCTGGGCGGCAATCTCGTCCATCAGCGGCAGAACCGCTGGTGGCGGATGTAATCTTCGGCTAGGGCATCGATCCCGACTATCACATGATACTATCGGTGTCAAAACCGGTGGAAACATTAAAAAAAGATTGAAATGTATTTTTTTTCAGAGTATTATACTTTTTGTATAAAGGAGTGATGATGAAGAATAGGATGTTGGTAATAGGTTGTATTGTATATCTGGTGTTTGTTTTGGCCGGAACCGGTTGCGGCAAGAAAGATCCGGCGGCCGGAGATGAGGCTAAAGAAGATGCTGCCGTCGAGCCGGTCAAGCCTGTTAAGTTGGAGGCGACGCCGGAGAATTCGTCGGAGAAATGGCGGCAGATGGTGGCCCTCGACTTGAATACCCTGGAAATGGGCCAGGCGGGCGCCAAAGAGGGCGCCGTCCATGTGGTGGCTTACCATCCTCAGGGACAGGTGCGGCGGATTGACGAGGTGGATGAGTTGAATGTCACCTTTTCGCAGCCTGTGGCCCCCCTCAAGAGGATCGTGAAGAACGCGAAGTCGCTGATAGAGACGGATCCTCCCATCAAAGGCGAAGGCTATTGGAAAAGTTCCACCACTTATACATACCGGGTGGATGAGAAACTGAAGCTCTCGACCCGCTACAAGGTCCGGTTTTTAGGTTACAAGTCGATCGATGGAAAAACCGCCGAAGAGATGGAGTGGGCATTCACGACGCCAACCATTACTATCCGCAATACAAATCCTTATTACAATAGCCGTTACCAGGTTTTGGACCGCACGGTGTTGGTACGGTTCTCCCAGGATGTGGATCCCGACGACATCGAAGACTTCATTGTCATTACCTCGCCGGAGGGAGAGCACCGGGCCAAAATCCGTTACGCGGACCAGAAAGAACGAAAACAGCTTTATTATTGGGATAAAGGGGAAAAGGACGCGAAACAATTCATCGCCATCATCCCCCGCTCCGATTACCCCATCGCGTCGAAGATTCAGGTACTCTTCAAAAAGGGCCTGCCGTCGATTCATGGGAGCGCCGGCCTCATAGGCGACCGGGAATTGACCTTTTACACGTATGAGGTATTCAAAATAGAAAGTGTGGCCGATTCGTTCCGGCCGGACCAGGGAATCGAGATTAATATCTCCAATCCGGTGCCGGTGAAAGCGTTCATTCAGAAATTGAAATTCCAGCCGCCGGTGAAGTTGAATCCCGAGGGCGACTGGAATTCCCGGACAGTTTACGTTCATGGGAATTTCCAACCGGGAGTGACGTACAAACTCACCATACCCGCCAATGTGGAAGATCAATTCGGAAATACATTGCCGGCGGATGGCGCGCACTCTTGCCAATGCCTGGACTTCACTCCTTATCTGTACGCTCCCCGGCCGATGCATTTTGTGTTGGAGAATTATCTGGAAAAAGTCATCCCCATCAATGTGCGCAATATTTTCGACGCCAACGTGTCCTACAAAAAACTCTCCTGGCCGGAGATCGTGGCGTTGGCGGACTACAATTACCTGGATCCGGGAAAGGTCGATCTAAAAACCTGCGCGACGTTCAAATGGAAAATACCGGTTGTCAAAAACCGCGATTACACACTCCCTTTCCATTTATCGAAGATCAATTCGAAAAAGCCGGGCTTTTACTTTATCAAGTTCGACAACTCCACCCGCGGGTATTACAAAGGTAATATTTTCCAGCTCAGCGATATCGCGCTGGTGGCAAAATTCAGTCCCAGTCAGGTGTTTGTCGTGCCCTTCAATATGAAGACCGGCGAAACTGTTTCGAAGCTGGATTTTTCCCTTGTGGACGCCAAAAGCAACGGTCGGAGCTTCGCTACCTTCACAGGCGACAAGAAGGGCGTCGCCATGTACACCCCATTGCTGCAAGTGATGGAGAAGCATCCGCTGCTCGATAGTTTTGTCTTTTCCAAATCGCCCGAGAGCTTTATCTGGGGAAGAAAGGGCGACATGTTCGATATGTGGAGTTATCGATATAACAATAACATAGAATATAATGATTCGCCCTCACCCTATTACAACCACCTATTGTCTTTCACGGACAAATACCTCTACAAAGGCGGACAGATTGTCAAATTCAAGGGGATTTTGCGCCAAATCCGCGCCGGTAAGATGACCATTCCGACGGTGGCTAGAGTGGAAGGGGAGGTCTTTGATTCCCGAAACGAAAAGATTCACACCTTCACCATCCCCGGCAGCAAGATGACATCCTTCGGTTCTTTCGCCGGAGAGTTCAAATTACCGGATGACGCGCCCACAGGTTTTTATTGGATCCGCTTGAAGGTCTATGAAGTAAAAGAGACCATCGAGCGAGATCTCCGGTTCTCGGTGGAAGAATATAAACCCGCCAAATTCGAAACCACAGTGACCATCGACCAGAACACGTTGGTGGCGGGGCAACACATTTCCGGCACCATTAACGGCCGTTACCTGTTTGGCACGCCGATGCGGGAGGCCGCAGGCGATAGTTCCTGGACGCTTCAGAGCGCCTACTTCACCCCCAATGGGTGGGACCGCTATTCGTTCGGGACACCGGAATCACATTATCGCGACACTATCCACAAAGTGGCCATCACATTGGACGGAGAAGGCAATGCCCGATTCTCGAGGGATAAACTTCTGGTTCCAGGTAAAAATTCCGCCCGATTGACCGTGTACGGTGAGATTCAGGACAAAGACAACAACCGTATCAGCGGCAGCGCCTCCATCATGGTGCACAGGGGCGAATTCTACATCGGACTCAAGACCGGATCCTATTTCTTCAAACAGGGCAAACCCGGCAAGATCTCACTGGTGACAGTGCGTCCCAATGGGATGATGAATAAAAAAACAAACGTAAAAATCAATATCGTCCGCGAGGAATGGAAATCATTCCAGAAAAAAGACGCGTCCGGCGTCCTGCGTTGGCAATGGCAAAAATCGACCGAGAATATACTGGAAGAAAAACTCTACCTGGCGGACGGTTCTCTGGATAAAGAATATTCCTTTGAAAAACCGGGATATTATACCGTCGAACTGACAGGCGTTGACAGTCTCAAAAACACCGTCACCACCACCGGTCACTTTTATGTCACTGGATCCGGTTATGTCAGTTGGGGGGTGAACGAGGGACGGACCATTGATTTGGTGACCGACAAAAATTCGTACAAACCCGGCGAGAATATTGAATTGTTGGTAAAATCCCCATTCGAAACTTCCACGGTGTTGGTGACCGTCGAGAGGGAGAATGTACTCTGGTCCAAAGTGGTGCGTCTCAAAGGCAATGCCGACACCATCAAAATTCCGGTAGGCGACGACTTCATGCCCAATGTGTACGCCAATGTCATCATCCTGAAAGAGAGGACCGGAGTGACATGGGACGAGGAAGGCAACGATACCGGCAAACCGGAATTTTACGCCGGATATAAAGAGATCAAGGTGGATGCCGCCCGTAACAAATTGAATGTTACCGTCGCCGGCAATCAGAAATCCTATGAACCGGGCAGTCCTGTGACTCTGGATATCCAGGTGACGGATTGGCAAGGGAAGCCGGTATCGGCGGAGGTGTGCCTTTCGGTAGTGGATAAAGGGGTGCTGAATTTGGTGGGCTATGAATTGCCCGACCCATTCGCGTTCTTCTGGAGCGACAGACCATTGGATGTCAAAACCGTATCCACGTTGAGCGATGTGTTGGGACGCCGCCAATTCAAAGAGAAGGGGGAAAACCCCGGCGGAGACGGCGGGCTCTCGCCTTTCGGCAGCGTGGTGGTACGGAAGAATTTCAAGGAAAGCGCCTATTATTCGGCATTTATAAATACAGATAAAAATGGCAAGGCAACCATTAAATTTACCTTGCCGGAAAACCTGACCACATTCAAAGCCATGGCGGTGGCGGGAACCAAACTGCACCGTTTCGGTAGGGGTAACACCAATCTGCTGGTGAAGAAAAAATTGATTCTCAAACCCGCGGTTCCGGATTTTGCCCGTCTATCGGACATATATTCCGCCGGAGTGACTGTCACCAACAATATCGACGCTCCGTTGTCCGTCAATGTCAAAGCCGAATACCGGGATATCGCGAGGGTGGAAGGCGACCCGGATATCAAGTCCGTGCAGTTGCAGCCGGCGGAGACAAAGGCGGTGTGGTTCAAATTCAAAGTGGAAGCGCCGCTGACGGCTAAATTGACATTCAAGGCGACGGCCGGCGGTTCCAGCGACGGATTGTACCAGGAGGTGCCGGTGCGCGTGCCCCAATTCGCGGAAGCGGTGGCGAATTTCGGCCGGGTGGATACAGAGCCGGTGAAGGAACAAATCATCGTTCCGGACGACACATTCAGAGGTCTGGATACCATTGAGTTCACTCTTGCCTCGTCCGCTATGGTGGGGGTGAAACGAAATTTCGATATTCTGAACGAATATCCGTATGATTGTTTGGAGCAAAGGATATCGAAGCAATATCCGTTGCTGGGAGCCGGAGAATTCCTGATCACCTACGGTTTGTTGGATATGAACAGGGAAGAGATCGCCAAACGGGTGCAGACGTTGCTGGACGCGATGTCTCAATACCAGGCGGCCAATGGTGGATTCAAGTATTACCCCGATTCCATCTTCACCAGTCAATATCTCACCTGTTACACCATGGAGTTCGCGCTGGAGGCCAAACGCAAGGGTTACACCATTGACGCGGCCATGGCCAGGAAAGCCATGAGTTATCTGGACGGAGTGGCGAAACGGACCATCGACTCCAAATACCCCTATTCAAAGAACGTCTATCTTCTGGTGCAGGCTTATGCTGCTTACGTCCTCTCGTTGGACGGCAAAATGCCGGCGGATGTGGTGAACAATTTGTTCGAGGTACGCGACCGGATACCGTTCGCCGGGCTCGCCTATTTGATAAAAACCCTGGACGCGGACCATAAACTGCCTGGTTACATGCAACCGGCGTTGGCCCGCGCTATGATGAACAAGATGAAAGACGAACCCACCATGACCCATTTTGAGAACCATGAGGATGACGCCTGGTGGTGTGTACACGAGTCAAATGTCAAGACAACGGCCATTGTGCTGGAATCGTTGTTAACGGTCTACAAACGCTTCCCCTACGCCGAGAAGATCGCCCGTTGGCTGTCCAATTCCACCCAACGGAAACGGTATCTGTCCACCCAGGAGCACATCCGCTTGTTCCTGGCGTTCGAACGTTACTTCCGGGTGTTTGAAGCCGAGACTCCCGATTTTGTGGCGTCAGTGTTGCTTAAAGATCAGTTAAAGATAAAAGAGCGATTCAAGGGGCGGGACTTGAAGGCCCGCCTTCATAAAATACAATTGAAAGAGTATTGGCCCGGCGAGACATTAAATTTGTCGATCCAGAAAGAGGGGACAGGCATGTTGTACTATTTGTTGCGCATGAAATATTTCCCCAAGGGCCGGGTGGAAGCCATCGACCGCGGCTTCGCCGTTGAAAAGGTCTACAAAGACCTGGATGGCAATGTCGTGAAAGACAACCGTTTCAGAACCGGGCAGAAATACATCGTGGAGGTGACAGTCGCCACCACGATGGAACGACCGTTTGTCATATTGGACGACCCGCTGCCCGCCGGTTTAAAGGTGCTGAATCCGCGGTTCAAGACCAACATCGCGGGAGTGGATAACCAAAAGGTTGGCAAGGACAATCCCTGGGGCGGTTATTGGGGTAATTTTTACCGGTCGGAATATTACTTCGACCGGGTGCAGGTGTTTGCCGATTATTTGCGGCGCGGCACCCACACATGGACTTACCTGGCTATCGCAACCAATGAGGGACGGTACTCGGTGCCCAATACCGTTGTTTTGGAAATGTACAATCCCGAAGTGTTCGGGCGTAATGATAATCGTGATGTTGAGGTTTTTTCGAAGTAAATACGTCAAGCTTTTGGGGGCTGTCGTTACGGCGGCCCTGGTGGCTTTAGCCGTCTATTTTTATAGCTTCGACCCGTCTGTTTTTGATGGCGGGGCTTATTCCACAGATTTTCTCGACCGTAACTCCGCGGTGTTGCGCACCTGTTTTTCCGGCGAGGAGACCTATGCGCGTAGGAGCCCTTTGTCTGAAGTATCGCCTCATTTTTTCAGGGCTATTGTCTTGATCGAGGATCGCAAATTTTATTCCCACCATGGAGTATCGATCCCCTCGTTGCTGCGCGCCACCTGGCAGAATGTCAGGGGGCAACGGGTGGTTTCCGGCGGTTCCACCATTACCATGCAATTGGCGAAACTAGTCTACCGCCACCGTGAACGCACTGTTTTCAATAAAATCTCCGAGATTTTTTCCGCCTGGCGATTCGAATGGAACCTGCCGAAGGAGACACTTCTCGAAGAGTACATCAACCGTTTGCCGTTCGGGAATTTGGTATATGGCGTCAGAGAGGCGTCCCGGTTTTATTTCGGCAAGCAACCGTCGCAATTGTCGTTGAACCAGGCCATCTATTTGGCCCTGATTCCCAAATCGCCGTCCCGTTACAATCCACGCAAGCATCTGGCTTTCCTCAAAAAACGGTGGCGAGGGATTCTGGATATTTTTTACCGGCGGCGGTACATTAGCCATGACGAATATTTACGGGCCCAAACAGAGGGCGTCGAGTTCCAGATGAACGCCTATCCATTCCGGGCCCCCCACTTTGTTCAGCAAGTGAAGCTGAGGTTTGGAGACCGGGAACTGCCCCAGCAAGTGCATAGCACATTGGATTTGGCCATTCAGAGCACGTTGGAGGGGATTGTTCGCGGGCACATGGAGCGTTTGCGGCCGTACCGCGTTTCGTCGTCGGCCGCGATTGTCATTGATAATAAAACACATGAGGTGGTGGGCTATCTGGGGGGCCCCGCCTATTTTAGCGAGGAGAATTCCGGTTCGGTGGACATGGCGACCGCCATGCGGCAGCCTGGTTCGACCTTGAAGCCTTTTGTATACGCGTTGGCCCTGGAGAATGGATATACTCCGTCGTCTATTTTACCGGACATCCAGTTTCCCGCCCGAGGGGGATTCTTTCCGAAAAATCATGACGGCCGCGAGCATGGGCCGTTGCGGTTACGGGTGGCATTGGCCTGCTCCTACAACATTCCCGCCTTCTATATGGCGATGAAACTGACTCCCGCAGTCATCATCGAACAACTGCGATTGTTGGGTTTTTCTTACTTTCGCGACGAACCGGGCTTCTACGGTGAAACCATCGCCCTGGGGTCCGGCGAAGTGAGGTTGCTGGACCTGGCGGTTGCTTACTCCAGTCTCGCGAATGACGGTCTGTTGTACTCTCCCGCGTTCGTCAAAGATGAACCGGTGGGGAGCCGGAGAGTGATTTCGTCCCAGGCAGCCTTCTTGATATGGCATATTCTGGCGGATCCGGCGGCGCGGTTTGCCAGTTTCGGCCTTGAATCGTCCATGAATTTACCGTTTCCTGTGGCCATGAAGACCGGAACCTCCAAGGGATTCCGTGATAAATGGGCGGTGGCGGTCAATACTCTTTACACGGTGGGAGTCTGGATCGGCAATCCCGATGGCCGGAATATGGCGGACCTCGCCGGCGTAGGCGCTTCCGCCACTATTGCGCGGGATATATTTCTCGCCCTTCAAAAAGACTGGACCGTAGGCGCTGTGCCTGTCCCTTCCGGCATTGTGAAGCGGACTGTTTGCGCCCTGTCGGGCCAGTTGGCGGGCGATCATTGCCCCGACCGGGTGGAAGAGTATTTCCAGGAATCACGGTTACCGGGGCAGCATTGTTCTTATCATGTGATGGAGGAGGGACAGGTAAAAATCAACTACCCGGAATTGTACAAAAAGTGGGCGGCCCGCAATCGCTCATCCAGGACCACCGGTTTCATACCCGAAGCCGCCGGACGCATCTCATTCCCACAACACCGCGACTTTTTCTACATCTCCGGCGCCATCCCCCGCCGGGACCAGCAGATCAGCTTTGAACTCATGGGATTCCAACCGGGGGAGCGAGTATCGTTGTTCTTGAACGATCGCTTGCTGAAAACCATCGTGTTCCCGGCCAACGTTCCCTGGCTCTTGGAACGGGGCGATTACAAGCTTGTTCTTCGGCGGAAAGGTGAAACCATTGATTCTATCGAATTTCTAGTGCGCTGATACTCCGGCAGTCACTTGCAATAACATTGGATTTTAGTTAGAATAATATCCCGGTCATCCGGATTATCGAGAAAATAAGGTGAATGCAGAGATAAATGAAATTTTATATTAAAACCTTTGGTTGTCAGATGAATGTGAGCGATTCTGAGAAGATGCGGCACATTCTTGAACAGAAAGGCCTTTTCGCCAGCGACAATGATGAAGACGCCGATCTTGTGGTGTTGAATAGTTGCGCGGTTCGTGAAAAAGCGCAGGAGAAGATTTTTTCCTATATCGGACGTTTGCCCCGTGAGAAGAGGATTATCGTAGCCGGCTGTGTCGCCCAATCTGAACGGGAGAACATTCTCAAAAAAAACCGCGCGGTGGATTTTGTCGTGGGCACGCATCAATACTATTGGATCGATGATGTGTTGGACGATATTCTCCAGGAAAACAAGCGGGGGGTCAGGGCCGAATTTTCCCATCAATGGAACGATATCACTCCGGGACTGGCGGCCAGGGATAGCCGGGTGACCGGCTATATCTCAATCATGGAAGGGTGCGATAACTTTTGTTCCTATTGTATCGTTCCCTTCACCCGCGGCCGGGAGAAGCACCGCCCCTTCGCTAAGATTATGGAAGAGGCCCGGTTGCTGGCGGACAACGGCTTCCAGGAGATCATCCTCTTGGGGCAGAACGTCAACAATTGGCAGGATCCCGCCAGCGGCATGCAATTCCCGGAGCTGCTGGCCGCTATGGGCGAGCAGGTGGATGTTCGTTGGATTCGCTTCATCACCTCGTATCCCGGTTATTTTGATCGGGAACTCATTGCCGTGATGAAAGAGCACCGGCGTATTGCCCGGCATATACACTTTCCCGCCCAGGCCGGTTCCACCAGGGTGTTAAAAAAGATGAACCGCCGGTACACCCGCCCTCAATACCTTGACATGATCAAAAAATTCAGACGCCATATGCCGGACATTCGGTTCAGCGCCGATTTTATCGTGGGCTTCCCCGGAGAGACAGACCATGACTTCCGCCTTACATTATCGTTGCTGGAAAATGTAGAATATGAATCCATCTTCTCGTTTATATACTCCCCCCGGAAACACACCAAGGCGTTGGCTATGGAAGATAATTTGCCGTTGGCTCAGAAGAAAGAACGCTTGTATGAGCTGCAACAATTGCAGCGGGATATTCAATTGAAAAATAACCGGCGACTGATCGGCGAGACTGTTGAGGTATTGGTCACCGAAGCGAATCCTAAAGCCCCCGGGGAAGTGATTGGCCGCACCGAAAGTTATCGGGTTGTGAATTTTGCCTCCGCTACGCCTAAGGGACGGTTTACACAGGTAAAAGTGGAACGAGTCGGTCCTTATTCATTGCGGGGGACTGAATTAAAATAAGCAGGGATGATGAGTGAAGAGAAACGAAAAATAAAATGGCTGTATCCGTTGTTGATAGGGGTTGCGGCTTTGATTGCAATTCTCGCTACGATTGTTCTTCTACCGAGAAAGTCTTATGTAGAAGTACAGAAGGATTCGATTGTAACCGGCAATTTCGATTTTATTTACGAGCATTGGAAAGAAGAAAAATTGTTTGCTTTGAGGGATGCCGAGGATTACAAGGATCTCGATGCGGCAAATCAATTCGATATGTATGTGATGTTGTGCCACTGGACCCATAGCCAATGGAAGCATTCGGTTCCCGATCCATATCCCTTGAGTAACGGCATCGATATCTTGAGCGATATCCGGTCCGGTAAAACCGGCGGTTTCTGCGGCCAGTACTCGTATGTTCTGGCGGATGTTCTCAAATCCATGGGATTTTTCTCCGTCCGCTATGTTGAGCTCTGGAGTAATCAGAATACCAGTCATTTTGTGGTGGAAGCCTGGCTGGATTCACACAAAAAATGGATTGTATTGGATGCGGATCAAGATATTTATTATGAGGACGCTGAAACGAACATCCCCCTGAACGCTTATGAAATACGGGAGGGGTTATTCGGCGACGCTCTGCGAAAGGTGGTCGCTCGATCGACTGTGGCTCCCCACGAGAATCTCGGTCCCAAAAAAATCGAATTATACGCAAATTTTGCCGTTAGCCTCCGGTCCGATTTGATGCGACATTCAAAGCCGCTGTCGGTACAGGACCGTTTTTTGATGTTTTTGTTTTACAAAGATCAATATACCAATGAGCGGTTTTTGGGAACCGGGATGAAAATCCCCTACATCCATATTACCACTAGATTGGAGGATCTGTATTTTGACCGCAATTGGGCGCGGGTGGAATATGAAGTCGTCGATAACGGGAATTCCGTTATTCTGAGTTTCTATAACGACGGTTCAATGCCTAATTTTAAAGGTTTCGCCGTTAGCGTTGATAATGGTAAAAGCTGGGACCGTATCCAGGGGAATTTATTCAAGGCGAACAAAAAGGACGGTATTTCCACTGTTTTAGTTGCGCCTGTCAACATGTACGACCGCTTTGGTTGCGTGAATGAATTGAAACTTTCCCTCTAACGTTTGATTGCCAGGATGATATCCTGGGACGAGAGATATTTTTTTCTTCGAGCCCATGATCCGTAATGGATGGGGTTTTTTATGCCCAAACCATGCCGTTCGAATCGTTCCCGTATGATATCCTCTTCAAACGCGATGCTGGCCTCCGGGATGTTTTTGTCGATCACCTGGCAGCCATCGTATTTCTCGGCGAATCTACAATCTTTTTTATTTACAAATTTTTTTGCCGTTTCATCCACGAGGAAAAAAGTAGCGAAGCACCGGCCCCCTTTTTTTAAGATTCTGGATATTTCCGCGACGTAATTGTCTACCTCCGGTAAGACCATATGAGTAAACACGGAGGTTAAGAAGACAAAGTCGAATGTCTTGTCTTCAAACGGAAATCGGTAACCGGCGGCGTTTTCCGTTCCCTTAGGATTATACAGGGCGTTATGGATATCTGCCAGTTGGAAGCGAAAATTTGGATATTTCGCGGAAATATTTTTCCGGCACCAATCGATCCCCTCCTCGACGATATCAATCCCTTCATAACGACCGTCTGTAAGATAATTTGTCAAAGGTAAAGCCATCCGTCCGATTCCGCAACCGATTTCGAGTACTGTTTCGTTTGGCTTTAGATTTCCGATTTGCTTGAAATAATTGAAAAACTCTTTACCTGTTTCCTCGAAATGGCTGTCGCCTATAAATATCAGCGATCTGGGGGGGGTGTTTTTTCCTCGTTTGCCCAAAAGGGTTTCCAAAAAGTCGACCGGCAAATAGTACAATTTTCGAAATAGAGGAATATGATAATACAATCGGCGCAACCAGGATTGAAGCGACCGTGGAAAATATTTTCTTACTAGAGATTTCATTTTAGCACCATCAGATAAAAAATTATAAAAAAAAAACACTCGGTTGTCAAATTTTTTGAGGTAGAGTCGGCGGACCGGCTGGTAAAGATTTTATCAAGTAAATTATAATTTTGCACTTTCTTGTGTGGATGAATTTGGCAAAAACCATGGATTTCTTGACTTTATAGTAGAAATATGTTAAAAAGTGAGTCTGTATAAGCTTTTCTAAATCCAGAGTTTTAAGGCAAGAAAATGTTCATTGATACAAATAACATCGGTGAGAAGGGGCTTTCCATTGCCGACAGTATCTCTCTTGACGAGAATCTGTTGGTGGAGGAAGGCAGCTTTTTCCTGGAAGACTTAGATTATGATGTGCGCTTCATGCGGAGCGGCAATCAGATCAACGCAAAGGGATACATCAATACCGCTGTCTCTTTGCCTTGCGCGCGTTGCCTGGAGGAATTCGAGTTTAAAGTGAATTCGCATTTCGATGTGGTATTGTTCCCATCCAATCTGGTAACCTCCAACAATATCTCGTTAAATGACGAAGAAATTGAATATATTTTCTATGAAGATCAGAAAATAAATTTGATCAAGTTTCTGATGGAACAGGTCAATCTTTTTATTCCGTACGCCCCCCTTTGTACGCCCGATTGTAAGGGGATTTGCGTTAATTGTGGAATTAATTTGAATCGCGGGCAATGTAATTGTGAAAATTCAGTCAATGAGTTGAATATATTGTTTAATAAAATTAAGAGGTGAATTATGGCACTCCCAAAAAGAAGACATTCTCATCAAAGAACACATAAACGGAGATCTCATCATGCGTTGAGCGTGGAAGGTCTATCGGTGTGTCCAAATTGTAACGAGCCGAAATTACCCCACAGAATTTGTAAGAGTTGCGGGTACTATGACGGTAGAAAAGTGACTGTCGGAGAAGAAGATTAATCAATGAAGACTTTGCAGGTAGCCGTAGATGCTATGGGTGGCGATCACGCCCCTGATGTAGTGATCGAAGGCGTTATTGATTATCTCAAGGAGAATGACAAAGCAGCCGGAAGCGTAGGGGTTGTTTTGGTCGGAAAAGAGAAAGAAATCCGGAAGGAACTAAAGAAGTATAAATATCCCGCAGCCGACGCTATCCAGATTGTGGACGCTCTGGAGCAAATTTCGATGCGGGAACACTTCTTTTCCTATTGGCGCAAAAGAGAGCAGACGTCGATCAAAAAAGCGTTGGATCTGGTAAAAAGCAATGGGGCCCAGGCGATGATCTCCGCCGGAAACACCGGAGCGGTAATGGCGTTGTCCAAAACGGTTCTGGGACCTCTAAAGTTTATTGACCGGCCTGCTCTTGCTCTCATGATCCCCACACTGAAAGGGAATTCTTTATTGATGGACGTCGGGGCCAATGTGGATCCCAAGCCCAAAAACCTCGTGCAGTTTGCCTTGATGGGCAAGGTTTACCTGGAGTTTGTCCAGGGAATCAAGAATCCCCGAATCGCTTTGATGAGTATCGGAGAGGAAGAGGTTAAAGGGAATGAGTTGATAAAAAGCACCCATGCGATATTAAAATCCCTGGATATTAATTTCATTGGAAACATTGAAGGTAGGGATGCGTATATCGGCGAGGCCGATTTAATCGTCACGGATGGATTTACCGGAAATGTGACATTGAAGGTGGCCGAGGGTGTCGTGGATGTGATGCTGTCTATGTTGAAGCGGGAGATTATGGAAAGTCTATTGTCAAAGATAGGTTTCTTCTTCCTGAAAAGATCTCTCAAGCGGATCAAAAAGAAAATGGATTACGCCGAGTACGGAGGAGCCCTTCTTTTAGGCGTAGATGGTATCGTCATCATCGGCCATGGTCGTTCAAATGCCCGCGCTATAAAAAATGCAATCCACCTGAGTCGAAAGTTCATCGAGGAAGACGTTCTCACAAAGATTTCAGAAGAAATGAAATCGATTCAGGATGTCTTGAGGGAGATCAAATAATGTATGATAAATACAAAAATGTAATTGTAACCGGAGCTGCCCGGGGCATCGGCAAAGGAATCGCCCGGAAGTTCGCTGAAAAAGGATTTAATGTCGTGATTTCTGATATCTTGATTGAAGAGGCTGAAAAAACGGCTGCTGAACTCGCCGGGTTGGGCGTAAAGACTTTAGCTGTCAAAACCGATGTCTCAAACAAACAAGATGTCGAAACATTGATCCAAAAAACGGTTGCGGAGTTCGGCTCGATAGACTTTCTGGTGAATAACGCGGGAATTACCCGGGATAACCTTTCTATCAGGATGTCCGAGGATGACTGGGACAAAGTCTTGAGTATCAACTTGAAAGGCGCGTTCCTGTGTTCTCAGGTTGCCGCTAAAGAAATGATGAAACAGCGGTTCGGGAGAATTGTAAACATCGCGTCGGTGAGCGGTCTCCTGGGCACCATGGGACAGGGGAATTACGCTGCGTCCAAAGCCGGTCTCATCGCATTGACAAAGTCGATGGCAAGAGAATTGGGACGGAGGAATATAACGGTGAACGCTGTGGCTCCCGGCTTTATAATGACTGAAATGACCGAGACATTATCGGATAAAGTCAAAGACGATTACATGCAGCAGATTCCGCTGAAAAGAGCCGGCACGCCGGATGATATCGCAGAAGCGGTTTGCTTCCTGATTTCTCCGGCTGGTTCATATATAACCGGCACAACCATTAATGTGTCCGGCGGTTTGTTGATTTAATCAGGTCGGCTTTTAAACGTACAGGCAATAAGTTGTATTTTTCACATAATATAAATACCGTAAGGTAAAGTTAAAAAACCTTAGAGGAGGATTAAATGACAAGAGAAGAAATTTTGACAAAGGTTAAAGGCGTGGTTTCCGAGAAATTAAATGTTGGTGAAGATCAGGTAACAGCAGATGCTAAATTCGTGGAAGACCTGGGCGCTGATTCTCTGGATCAGGTTGAATTGATCATGGCCTTAGAGGATGAATTCGAACTGAAGATTCCTGAGGAAGAGGCTGAAAAGTTGACCACAATCGGATCCGCCGTAGAGTTCATCGTATCGCAATTATCATAAATTATGGAATTTGTAAAAAAGACCATTAATCTCCGAAGGGTGGTTGTTACTGGTATTGGAATTATTTCCGCCGTGGGTAAAACAGCGCCGGAAAGTTGGGAAAATGTGCAGAATGGCCGTAGCGGCATTGCTCGCATCACCCACTTCGATCCCAGTGAGTATCTTTCCCAGATTGCTGGTGAGGTCAAGGATTACGATCCTCTGGCATATTTTGACCGTAAAGAGGTTCGGAAGTATGATCCGTATATCCAATTCGCTCTCATCGCTTCAGACGAGGCGATTAAAGATGCTGGGTTAAAACTGAGTGAGACTGAAAAAGAGAGGGCTGGGGTATATATAGGTTCGGGAATCGGTGGAATTTCCACCATTGAAGCCCAAAAAGAAATTTTGATGAACCGCGGCCCCTGCAGAATTTCACCTTTCTTTTTGCCTGCCGCAATCGCGAATCTTGCGGCCGGACAGGTATCGATTCACCAGGGTTTAAAAGGTCCCAACCTTGCGAATTGTACGGCCTGCGCTACCAGTACCCATTCGATCGGCGAGTCTTATCGTCTCATCCAGATAGGGGATGCCGATATTATGGTTGCCGGCGGCTCCGAATATCCCATCACCCCCCTTGGAGTAGGCGGTTTTTCTGTAATGAAAGCGCTATCCACACGTAATGACGAGCCTGAAAAAGCGAGTCGTCCCTTCGACAAAAAACGCGATGGTTTTATCGTGGCGGAAGGCGCCGCCATCATGGTGCTCGAAGATCTGGAGCACGCTATGAAAAGAGGCGCTAAAATCTACGCCGAAGTGGTTGGATTTGGATTTGCCGGAGACGCTTTCCATATGACGGCTCCAGACCCTGAAGCCGAAGGTGCATACAGGACAATGAAGCTTGCGATTCAGGACGCGGGAATTACTCCTGATCAAATTGATTACATCAACGCGCATGGAACATCGACTCCACTCAATGATAAAATTGAAACTCATGCGATCAAACGGTTGTTCGGCGAGAGTGCATTCACGGTCAATATTAGTTCCACCAAGTCGATGACCGGGCATATCCTTGGCGCCACCGGCGGTATAGAAGCTATTTTTTCCGCTCTGGCATTGAGAGACAGCATCATTCCACCGACCATCAATTACGAAATTCCTGACGAAGAATGCGATCTGAACTACACACCAAATAAAGGGATAAAAAAAGAGTTGAATTACGTGCTGTCCAACTCTTTCGGGTTTGGCGGTACGAATGGCTCCCTGGTCTTGAAGCGGTTTACTGGCCAATAATATAAATAGGGAATCGCAACGTAACGAAAAATATATATCGATCAATATAAGTCAATGAAAGGGGGACTGTGAAAACACAGTTCCCCTTTTTCACTTCAGTAATATAAAATTGTAAATTCTCTGACCGGTCTTTCCATTTTTTCGGTACGAAGGGAATCGAGGGTACAGGCAAGAGGTACAAAGAGGGGAATGTAGAATGTGGTGTTCGCCAATTCCAGATTGGGCGAGTGAAAGGGTGATTCCACGTTTTATATTTAGCCAGAATTTACCATCTCCTTTGGGAGAGAATATTTTGTCCCTATATTCTTTTGACGAAAATTTTTCGTATAGATCGAGTCCCACTTCGTAGCACGTGGATTCAATCGCAGGACCGGTGGCAAAGGAAAAACGTTTAAGCGGTAATGCTTCCCGGGACAAAATGTTCAGCAATTCCTGCTCTATTCCATACAGCAAGCCTTTCCATCCGACATGTAGAATGCCCGCGATTGAGAATGAATCATCCCAGAAAAAGAGAGGAACGCAGTCGGCGGTTTTAATAACGGCGATGATTTTTTTCTCCCGAAGGATTAGCCCATCGCCTTCCCTTCCATCCTCTGCCCGGGGTGCCGGGACGATGATGTTTGAGTGGATTTGTTTTAGGTGAACCAATGGATACCCGGGGAACATGTCCTGGAAATCATCGATTCTAAATCCCGCCTCTGTAAATCCCATTGCCAGTCCATGTTTCTCGTGAATATTGACAAACGAGGCGCGGTTGGCGATGCGTTTAAATGTTAGCTCCATGTTACATTGTACAAAAAAAAGTCCAACTGTCAATTTGTTAAAATAATTAAAAAAATTAATTAAAAGAGATTGAATTTGGAATGTCTTTTTTATACAATATATTTATAATGAGAGCGGGAGAACACCATGGAAAAAGGCAAACGTTATGAGGTTAGAGAAGTCGGGAACAAAAAGGAATTCAAAGATTTTATTTATTTCCCTTACAAACTCTACGAGGGTGATACAAATTGGGTAGCGCCGCTTATATCGGAGGAAAGGAAATTTTATGATTCCAGGTGCAATTTTTTTTTAAAGAAGAATCCGGTAGCGTTGTTTGTTTGTTATGCGGATGATGAACCGGTTGGGCGGATCTCGTCTATCATCAATGAAGAACATCTGCGGTATCACTCCGATAAAACAGCATTTTTCGGCTCATTCGAGTGTGTGTGCGACGACCATGTTTCTCGCCGGTTGTTATCTAGGGCGGAACATTGGGTGAAGGAGCGGGGGGCGAATCTACTCCGCGGTCCTGCTACATTTTCTTTGAATAATGTTTCCGGCTTGCTGGTTGATGGATTTGACGAAGCGCCGTTTGTCATGATGCCATATAACTACGATTATTATGAAGACTTGCTGACGTCTTCCGGTTATAAGCCCGGGATGAATTTTTTTGCTTATGAGGTTACCGATGATGCGATTCGGTTCTCCGTAATTATGAGTCGATTGGAAAAAAGACTGAACGAGCAGGGTGTCACTATAAGAACATTGGATACTAAAAACCTGGAGAGGGAGGCGGAGATAATCGAGACCTTGTTCAACGATGCCTGGCGCGATAATTGGGGATTTACGCCCATCGCAAAGGATGAAGCGCTGGAGGATATGATTCGTGTGAAACCTTTCTTAAAACCGGATTTAATTTTTGTCGCTGAATATCAGAATCAGCCGGTTGGATTTTCCCTTTCCCTTCCTGATATCAACCAGGTATTGAGGCCTCTCAAGGGAAAATTGCTACCGTTTAATTGGCTGCGGTTGTTAGTGAATATAAAAAAAATAAATCAGATTCGTGTGTTATTGATGGGAGTGTTGAAAGAATATCGAAGCAAGGGGATAGATCTTCTTTTTTACCACAAGACCGTTGAAAATTCCCTTAAACATGGTTTTCATCGGGCGGAACTTTCCTGGATACTTGAAAACAACCACGGGATGAACAAAGTCTTGAAGCACATCAATGCCAGAAAATACAAAACATACCGGATATTCGAGAAAAGAATTTGAGTGTTGAAATGCCGCCATAGCGGTTGATAACTTTGCTATTTTTTGATACAAAAACCTTGAGTTTTAGAGAAATTTGTCTTAAACTTAATAACTATACTTGACTAAGGAGTAGTAATGAAGCTTGACGATATTGTAATATCAAAAGGAATTATTGACAATTATTATAAAAAACTGACGGATGCTCTGGAATTGGATGTCGCGCTTGTCGGAGGAGGCCCTTCCAATTTGGTGATTGGCACTATCCTGGGGCGGAATGGCATCAAGGCGGCTCTTTTCGAATCGAAACTCGCTCCCGGCGGCGGTATGTGGGGCGGCGGCATGATGTTTAACGAGATTGTGGTTCAGGAGTCCGCGCTTGGTTTACTCAAAGACATGGGGATCAATTACAAGTTCTATGAGCAGGGATATTATACTGCTGATAGCGTCGAAGCGACGTCCACATTGATTTCCAATTGCGTCAAAGCCGGAACCAATATTTTCAACCTGGTGAAGATGGAAGATGTCATGTTCCGCGAAACATCTGATAATGATGGGAAACGAATCAGTGGACTTGTCCTTAATTGGACGCCCGTTGTCCACATGAATCTTCATGTGGATCCTCTGACCATTCGTTCCCAATTCGTTGTCGATGGGACCGGGCACCATTCGGAAGTATGCGCGATTGTCGCCAGGAAGATGGACGCCAAATTAAATACACCCACCGGTAAAGTCATTGGCGAAATGTCAATGTGGGCCGACCGTGGCGAGCAGCTCACCATCGGGAACGCGATTGAGGTTTATCCGGGGCTTTACGTAACCGGAATGGCTGCTAACGCAGTGATGGGCGCGCCGCGCATGGGGCCTGTGTTCGGCGGTATGTTATTGTCGGGCCAAAAGGTTGCCGGAGAATTGATCAAAAGAATAGGTAAATAATTGGATAGAGAATTTTGCCCTTTTTGCGGCCATTCTTTGATGTCCCGGCATATTGACGGCCGGGAGCGGCAAGTATGCACAAATTGTGAGCGGGTGCTCTACGAAAATCCAGTGCCCGCTACCGCGGCGGTGGTGTTTGATACTAATGGCGCGGTGCTGCTGGTTAAACGGAATGTGGAACCGAAGAAGGGGCAGTGGTGCTTGCCCGGAGGCTTTCTCGAGGTGGGCGAAACTCCTGAAGAGGGTTGTTTGCGCGAATTAAAAGAGGAAACGAATTTAGAGGCGCAGATTGACCGGTTGTTGGGAGTGTATATCAGCGAAAGCGCGATCTACAAATCGGTATTGATTGTTGGGTATCTGGTAAGGAATGCCGAGGGTTTTGTTAAAGCGGGGGACGATTCGGATGCGGCGCAATTCTTCCAGCCGGATCTGATGCCGCATCTGGCTTTTGTAAGCCACTGCAAGGTGCTGGAACAAGCGCTGAAGGATTAAGGAATCATGAAAAAAGAACTCAAGAGAATGGGGGCGTATGTCATTACCAGTGGAGATCACCTTACAATCGCAAAAAAAGCGTGCGAAGCCGGAGCCCGCATCATTCAATACCGTGACAAACATTCCACGCGCAAGGAAATGGCGGCAATCGCACGCAAAATTAGAGAATATACTTATGATAGCGAGACTCTGTTTGTGATAAACGATTATATCGATGTGGCAATGATCGTAGGGGCTGATGGAGTGCATCTGGGACAAGACGACATTTCTATCGAAGATGCCAGGAAAATAGTTCCGGAGAATTTTATCATTGGAATCTCCACTCATAGTCTTGAGCAAGCTCTTGAGGCAGAGCGGGCTGGAGCAGACTATATTGGAATTGGGCCTGTCTTCGCGACACCCACCAAAGAGGACTATATACCCATCGGGATTGAGACAGTCAAGGCTGTGAGTGAAACAGTGAACATCCCTTTTGTCGCCATTGGGGGACTCAACCTTCAAAATATCCACCTGCTCAGGGATAATGGCGCCTTTAATGTTGCCATGGTCAGAGAGTATCAGCGGAATACCATCTCCGTCATTAAGGAAATTAATTCATAGTACGCTCCCATCTGCCGCTTTGGTAATCAAATGAATAATTCACATGCGTTGCTTACTGCTAATTCCGCTTTATGAATTTATCAAAAAAATCTTGTGGTATCCGCGAAGGACGATTGTTGTCGTTAATGAAAACATGAAGGGTTTCGCCTGTGGCGATGAGCTTTTGGCTTTTATTTTCAATGATTTTATATTCCAATGTAAATGATGTGGTGGTGTGTTTTGTTACTTTCCCGGTGATTTCCAGTTTGTCGCCGGCGCGGGCTGGGACTTTGTAGTCAATGATGGACCTCATGACGACTGGGTAAAGTTTCCATTTGAAAAAATCATAGAAATCCAAACCTTTCTGAATCATGAAGTCGTTTCTCGCTTTTTCAAAATAATTGAGATATACGGCATTATTGACATGCCCGAAGGAATCCAACTCGTAACTCATCACTGTATGCGAACTTTTTAGAGTGTGTCCATTCTTTTCTGGCATTTTTGTTCCCAGTTAGAGGTTGGAGGCGCGGATAGAAACCGCGCCTGGAGATTAGTCATCCATAATTGATTTTTCTTTCTCTTTCTGGACTTCATCCAGAAGGGAAATTCCATCGTCGATAACCTTTTGCAGGTCGTCATAAAAGCGCTTTTCCTCGTCCTCGGAGATGTCTTTATCTTCCTGCATCATTTTGGCAATGTCTCTGTATTCACGCCTGATATTTCTGACGACTGTTTTGCGTTCTTCTGTATATCTTCTGAGGGTTTTGATGATTTCCAGGCGGCGTTGTTCATCGAGGGGGGGGACTGGAAGGCGAATTAATTTGCCGTCGGAAACTGGATTAATCCCCAGGTTTGCGTTTCTAATGGCCTTTTCAACGTCAGTGGTGGTTTTGTGGTCCCAGGGTTGAATGACGATTAGGTTGGCTTCGGGTACAGAAACTGTCGCCAATTGGTTGATGGGAGTGGGGGTACCATAATATTCCACCAAAACGCCATCAAGAATTGCAGCGGAAGCTCTACCGGTTCTGAATTTGGAAATTTCCTTCTTATATTCATTACCAACGTCTTTTAGCTTATCCTTAACTTCACGTAAAGTTTCTTTTAGCATATTGGACTCCTGCTCGTTATTTTATTAAAGTCCCCAATTGGTTACTGGTGACAGCTTTGTAGATATTCCCCTTTTTGGTAATATCGAATATTTTGATAGCCAACTGGTTCTCTTTGCACAAGGTAACAGCGGTGCCATCAATCACTTTTAATTCCCGGGTCAGTACTTCTGAATGAGAAATTTTTTTATATTTGACCGCGTCTTTTACTTTTTTGGGATCGTCTGAAAAAACTCCATCCACCATTGTCGCTTTTAGAAGTATGTCCGCCTTCAATTCAATGGCGCGCAAAGCAGCCGCGGTGTCTGTCGAGAAAAATGGATTCCCTGTGCCGGAGCTAAAAATGATGACGCGCCCTTTTTCAAGGTGCCTGGTTGCTCTTCTAGGGATAAAGGGTTCCGCAATTTCAGTTATTTCAAGCGCTGAAATTAGCCTTGTGTCAAGACCATTTTTTTCCAGAGTGTCTTGCAATGCCAGACCATTGATAATGGTGGCGAGCATTCCCATATAATCTGCCGGGACCCTATCAATTCCTAATTGATTAGCCCTGACTCCCCGGAAGAAATTTCCTCCCCCGGTCACCAGGGCTATCTCAACTCCCAAATAATGTATCTTTTTAATTTCTTCTGAGATCTCGGTGATCACTTCCTGAGAAATTCCGAATGATTTTTCGCCTCGAAGAGCTTCGCCACTGAGTTTTAGAACGATTCTCTTGTATTGGGGAATGTCGTCCATGTTACGCTTCTTCGCCTACCTGGAAGCGGATGAATCTTTTTACAACGATGTTTTCTCCAATTTTGTGTATTGTTTCCGCGATTAAATTTTCAATAGTTTTTTTATCGTCTTTAAAGTAAGCCTGATGGAGCAAGCAAACCTCGGAATAATATTTTTTAATTTTGCCTTCGGTGATTTTTTCGATAATATTTTCGGGTTTACCGCTATTCTTCATAAGCTCTCTGTAGATCTCTTTCTCTTTGTCCAGTATTTCCGCAGGGATATCTTTTTCAGAAATATAGAGGGGGTTCATCGCTGCAATCTGCATCGAAATTTCTTTCAACAATGCTTTAAAATCAGTGTTTTTTGCGACAAAGTCGGTTTCGCAGCCTAATTCAAGCAATACTCCGATCTGTCCATTTGTGTGGATGTATGATCCGATCAGTCCCTGATTTGTTGCGCGGGACGCTTTGGCTTTGGCTTTTTCAAATCCTTTTTTTCTCAGCAATTCCACTGCTTTATCAAAATCGTTATTGGATTCCTGAATCGCTTTCTTGCATTCCAGGATGCCGACACCGGTCTGTTCTCTGAGTTTTTTTACCAGTGACATATCTAAGCTCATGCTTTATTCTCCTCTTGAGTTGCCGTTTCTTTCACTTTTTCGACTGTTTTTTCTGCTGGGGTGTCTGCGTCGGCGGCTTCCTGAGCCGGGGCTTCATCCTGTGGAATCTGTTCCAGATTCTGGGCGGCGCGCCGTTCCATTCCTAATTGCACAGATTCGCCGAATTTTGAGACGAAAAGGCGGATGGATCTGATTGCGTCGTCATTGCCGGGGATCGGGTAATCGATTTCTTCTGGATTTGCATTGGTATCTACAATTGCCACTAGAGGGATTCCCAACTTGCGGGCTTCATATACTGCGATCTCCTCGAATGAGGAATCGATTACAATGACGACTCCTGGCAGATCTTTGAGGTTTCTCATACCCCAAAGGTTTTTATGTAGTTTTTTGTATCTTTTTTCTAGGCGTGATTGTTCTTTCTTTGATCTTACATCCCATCTGCCGTCACGTTTCATTTCGTCGAGATCAAGAAGTTTTTCGATGCTCTTTTTAATCATCGAGAAGTTTGTCAGCAAACCACCCAACCATCTTTTGTTGACATAGTGCATGCCGGTTTTACCGGCGATGTCTTCGATAATGGATTGGGCCTGTTTTTTGGTTCCGACAATCAATGCTTCCTGTCCAGACGCCACAACATCGGCGACGAATGTGAGGGCGCCTTTGAACATCTCAATGGATGTCTGCAAGTTAATGATATAGATTCCATTCTTTTTGCCATAAATATATGGCTTCATCTTGGGGTTCCAACGGCGGACCTGGTGACCGAAATGAACGCCAGCTTCTAACATCTCTCTCATATTAACGCTAACCATATGATCCTCCTACCTCTTGTGGTACTGAGATGCTTTTCTGGCTTTAAGCAACCCGTATTTCTTGCTTTCTTTTTCTCTGGCATCCCTGGTTAGTAAGCCCGCTTTTTTCAAGGTGGAACGAAGTTCGCCATTGTATTCCAACAATGCACGAGATATTCCAAGTCTGATGGCGTCGGCCTGAGCGGAAACTCCTCCACCCACAATAGTTATCAGAATGTCAAAATTTTCCACGGTGTTCGTCAATGTAAGGGGTTTCAAGATGGTCAACTTATAATTTTTCAGGGGAAAATATTCATCGAATACCCTGGTCCGTTTATTTACAACGAGTTTAAAGCTTCCTTTTCCCGGCCTTAGATATACCCGGGCAATACTCGTTTTCCTTCTTCCTGTGCCGTAGTATTGAACAATGCTCAAGATTTTCCTCCTTTATATCTTCAATGCCTCGGGCTTTTGAGCGGCATGCTTATGCTCTGAACCGGCATAAATTTTAAGTTTTTTCAAAATCTTTCGATTTAATTTGTTCTTAGGCAGCATGCCTTTGACGGCATACTTAATGATTCGTTCGGGGTATGTGGCAAGCATTCTGTCGTACTGGACCTCTTTGATTCCGCCCATATATCCTGAATGCCTGTAATACATTTTCTGGCTCTCTTTGGCGCCGGTTACTTTAATTTTTTTGGCGTTAATGATCACCACAAAATCTCCCGTATCGAAAAACGGGGTGAAAGTGGGTTTATGACGACCTCTTAAAATCTTAGCGATTTCAGTTGCCATGCGCCCCAGAATCATATCCTCTGCGTCTACCAGCCACCATTTACGTTCGATTTTGTCTTTTTGTGGCACAAAGGTCTTGTTTGCGTTATTCAACTTCATATTTACCTCTTAAAAAAACTTCAATTTATAATATTTTTGAGATTTTGTCAAGATAAAGGATTATTTTATATTACAAACATCCGGTCGTGATTTTGTATTATCTCAAAAATGACCAAACGTGTCAACTGAATTTCTCCAGAAGTTACGCGGGAGTTGATTTGTATGACAAAATTTGTTATTATATTGATATTATGAGACTGAACAAACAGCAGATCGAACACCTGTCTTTTAGCGTCATCAAAGGCCTTTTGAAAGAAGAAATCATAATTGTCGATGATAGGGAAAAATTTGTCCTCGATATCCAGGAGTTGGTTTCTAAGGAATTGGAAAAAGAAGATTTGTTGGATGAGAAGGTAAAGGAAATTCTGAAAGAGAAGCTGAACGAGATTAGAAATTCGAATATCGACTATTACGAAATATTCAAGATGGTGAAGTCGAAGTTGGCTGCAAAGGAGAACATAGTCCTATGAGTCTAAAATTATCGAGAAATAAGGTCAATTTTTTGACACGGCTGATCGTTGATTACATCGAGAACAACGATGACGTCGATTATATCGATGATATCGGCAACATCCGTCTGAAAGTTTTCCACTTGATAATGGATGAACTGCGAATGTACGAAGATATTGAAGAGAGGGCCAAAGAGCGTGTCAATTCCCAAAAAAGGAATGTTCCCGAGGGGTCGCGCGAATGGGAGATCTTGTTCAGGAAGTACTCGAATGAAGAATTGGATAAGCTAGGCAAAATCTGGGACTGATGTTCAAATGGCCGGTGTTCAGTTTGGCGCGCCTGGTTTGCCGGGGGAAGTAACCTTAACTTGATTTTTTTGTTTAAGCATGTTTAGGCCTGGGTTCCAGGTTGTGAAAAAAATATTTTTTCTAGTTGAGTTTGAAAAATTGATATGTTAACATTTAAATTTATAAAACCAATTCTTTAAGGATTATGCTGACGATATGGGACAAATAAGACTTAAAAGGGGTTTGGATGTCCCGATCAGTGGCGGACCTAGCCAGGTTATCCACGACGAAAAAAAAATCTCCAGAGTTTCACTGATCGGGCATGACTATGTGGGCATGAAGCCCAAGTTCGAGGTCGCTGTCGGGGATCGTGTAAAACTGGGACAACTACTTTTTACCGATAAGAAGATGTCCGGAGTAAATTACACATCTCCCGGTAGTGGAAACATCGCCGCTATCAATCGAGGGGCCAAAAGAGCTTTTGAATCGATCGTCATCGAGTTGGATGGAAACGACGAAGTGACATTCGATTCATTTGACGCAGCTACATTGGCGTCCTTAAGCTCCGATGCCGTTCGTGGTCTCTTGCTGGAGTCCGGTTTGTGGACTTCTTTGAGAGCGCGGCCTTACGGTAAAGTGGCGAATCCTTCCGACCTCCCCCATTCTATCTTTGTCACTGCGATGGATACCAATCCGCTTGCCCCTGACGTTAATTTGGTATTGCAAGAAAACAGTGATGATTTCAAGAATGGAATAACAGTACTCTCCCGGCTTACAGAGGGAAAAACCTTTGTATGTAAAAAGCCCGGGGACGATGTTCCGGTGCTGGACGCCGGTTCAATCGAGGTCGAAGAATTCAAGGGACCTCATCCAGCCGGCCTTCCGGGGACACATATTCATTTTCTCGATCCGGTGAACCGGAACAAGGTCGTCTGGCATGTTCAAGCGCAAGATGTGGTGGCTATCGGTAAATTGTTCGTTACGGGAAAGCTTTGTTGCGACCGGATCGTTTCGTTGGCCGGTCCACAAGTAAAAAATCCCAGGTTGTTGCGCACGCGTATCGGAGCGTCTATTGAAGAATTGGCCGATGGAGAGTTGCAGGATGGAGAAAACCGGGTGATATCCGGCTCTGTACTATCCGGCCGTGTCGCCGGCGGTTCGTTGGGATTCCTGGGACGCTACCATCAACAGATAACCGTTCTCGAGGAGGGCAATCAGCGGGAATTTCTCGGTTGGTTGACTCCGGGATTCAATAAGTTTTCCCTGAAAAAGATTCTTTTTTCGGCTCTGATGCCCGGTAAGAAATTCGCCTTTGACACCGCCTTGAACGGCGGGAAACGTTCGGTTTTCCCCATCGGAAGTTACGAGAAGGTTATGCCGATGGATATCATTCCCACCTATCTGTTGCGGTCAATGATGGTAGATGATGTCGAAGAGGCCGAAAAATTGGGATGTCTGGAATTGGTGGAGGAAGATCTAGCTTTGTGCACATTTGTCTCTCCCGCCAAGCAAGACTACGGTATTGTACTTAGACGGAATCTTACGATTATAGAGAAGGAAGGGTAATGTGAAACTATTAAGAAAACTCATGGACAAGCATGGGAAGCTCTATGAGAAAGGTGGGAAACTGGAGAAAATGTTTCCTCTCTGGGAGGCCATCGATACCTTCCTTTATACCTCGGGCAAAGTAACCCCGGGTCCTTCTCACATCCGCGATTCGTTGGATTTTAAGCGGATGATGATGATGGTGGTGTATGCTTTGGTCCCGACGGTTCTTGTAGGGCTTTATAATGTCGGTTACCAGGCCAATACGGCCCTGGCGGGTCTCGGCAATATAACGGTGGAAGGCTGGCGTATGCAATTGTTGGCCGCCCTTGGGGTCGGATTCGATCCCGGCAATATCCTGGGTAATTTTCTTCACGGACTGCTTTATTTCTTGCCGGTCTACATTGTGACGTTGGCTGTCGGAGGCTTTTGGGAAGTTTTATTCGCGGTTGTGCGCAAACACGAGGTTCAGGAAGGATTTCTGGTCACCAGTTTGCTGTTCCCCTTGATCCTTCCTCCGGCGATTCCCCTGTGGCAAGTGGCCATCGGCATCTCGTTCGGTGTTGTCATCGGTAAAGAGGTGTTCGGCGGTGTGGGAATGAATATTTTAAATCCCGCGCTTACCGGCAGGGTGTTTCTGTTTTTTGCCTATCCCGCCCAAATTTCAGGTGATTCGGTTTGGGTGGCGGTGGATGGCGTGAGTAAAGCGTCGCCCCTTGCCCAATTCGCCGATCAGGCGTTGCATGTGACAGTTTCCTGGTGGGACGCGTTCCTCGGGTTTATTCCCGGTTCAATGGGTGAAACTTCGACGCTCGCGTGTCTAATTGGCGCTTTCATTCTCATTGTCACCGGAATCGGTTCATGGCGGATCATGGCCAGTGTCCTGGCGGGCATGGTGGGCACCGCGTTATTGTTCAATATGATCGGCAGTTCCACCAATCCAATGTTCGCGGTATCCCCGTTGTGGCATTTGGTGTTGGGTGGTTTCGCTTTCGGCGCTGTTTACATGGCCACGGATCCGGTGTCCGCCGCAATGACCCAAAAAGGGAAATATCTGTACGGGTTGTTGATCGGCTTTTTGGCGGTGATGGTCAGGGTCGTGAATCCCGCGTTCCCGGAGGGTATGATGTTGGCGATCTTGTTCGCCAATGTGTTTGCCCCCATTATCGACCGCATGTTCATCAACGCGAATATAAAGAGGAGGATACTCCGAAATGCCGGCAGATAGTATTAAGAAAACCATTGTTATGGCGCTGGGCGTTTGTTTTGTGTGTTCGGTTTTGGTATCCACTGCTGCGGTAGCCCTCAAGCCGCGTCAAGAAAAAAACAAAAGACTGGAAAAAATCAAAAATATATTGATAGCAGGCGACTTGTTCAAAAAGGGAGAGGATGTCGAAGATATCTTCAAACAATCCATCTCATCTAAAGTTGTTCAGTTGGAGACCGGCGCGTTTCTTGGAGAAGCGGATACGCCGGATGACGCTCTGGCTGAAAAGGACGGATTGCTGGCTCCAGAAAACTACGATATTAAAAAGATCGCCGGTCATAAAAAACTCGGCGAGTCGATTCCCGGGGATAAGGATTTGGCGGCTATCAAGCGGAAACCGAAATTCGTTCTGATTTACTTTGTAAAAGAAGGCGACGCCGTGCAAAAAATCATCCTGCCTATGTTCGGCAAAGGATTGTGGTCAACCATGTATGGTTTTATGGCGCTTGACCGCGACTTGAAGACCATCGAGGGCTTCACTTTTTATGAACATGGCGAGACTCCCGGACTTGGCGGCGAAGTGGATAATCCGAAGTGGAAAGCGTTATGGAAGGGAAAGCTGGCTTTTGACGAGGCGAATAAGATTAAGATTGAAGTCATCAAAGGGCAGGTAGACAAAGATAGATCCGACGCTATTTATAAAGTGGATGGTCTTTCGGGATCTACATTGACCACCAGGGGCGTGCACAATCTCGTACGGTTCTGGCTGGGTGGCGAAGGCTACGGCCCCTTGCTAAAGAAACTCAGGGAGGGCGGTATCGATGGCTAATTATAGAAAAATATTGTTCGATCCAATCTTCGAAAACAATCCCATCGCCCTGGGAGTTTTGGGGGTTTGTTCCGCATTGGCGGTTACCTCCAAACTCGAGACGTCGCTGGTTATGTCCCTGGCGGTGACTTTTGTGCTGTCGTTTTCGAACCTGTCGGTCAGTTTGATCCGCAACCATATTCCCACCAATATCAGAATTATTGTGGAGATGACGATTATCGCGTCGTTGGTCATTATCGCCGATCAGTTGATCAAGGCTTTTTTCTTTGATGTCAGTAAACAGTTGTCGGTGTATGTGGGATTGATTATCACCAACTGTATCATCATGGGACGGGCAGAGGCGTATGCGTTGCAGAATCCTCCGTGGCAAAGTTTCCTGGATGGAATCGGCAATGGTTTCGGTTACAGTTTTATCCTGATTGCCGTCGCGTTTGTGCGTGAATTGTTCGGCGCCGGCAAGTTGATGGGATTTACTGTACTGCCGTTGAATACCGATGGCGGCTGGTATATGTCGAATGGTCTTTTCCTGATTCCCGCCAGCGCGTTCTTCTTGATCGGCGCGATTATCTGGATCATCAGGGTCTTCAAAAAAGACCAGGTAGAAGAGGAATAAAATGTTGGAACATTATATTAGCCTATTGATAAAATCGATTTTTATCGAAAACATCGCGTTGGCGTTGTTTCTCGGTATGTGTACATTCCTGGCGGTGTCCAGGAGGGTCGATACATCCGTTGGTCTCGGGATCGCGGTGGTGGTGGTTCAAACCATCACCATACCGGTCAACAACCTGATTTACAACACCTTCTTGCGGGAAGGAGCGCTGAGTTGGGCCGGTCTCGATAATGTTGATCTGACATTTTTGGGCTTGATTACTTACATCGGCGTTATCGCCGCCATGGTTCAAATCCTGGAGATGGCGCTGGATAAGTATTTCCCCAAACTGTATAATGCTCTGGGGATTTTTCTCCCTCTGATTACCGTCAATTGCGCCATTCTCGGCGGTTCACTCTTCATGGTGGAACGGGATTACGGATTCGGCGAGAGCGTTGTCTTTGGTTTGGGGTCTGGAATCGGATGGGCCCTGGCGATTGTGGCATTGGCCGGCATCAGGGAAAAGATGCGGTACAGTAATGTCCCGGAAGGATTGAGGGGGTTGGGTATCACCTTCATCACCGTCGGATTGATGGCAATGGCGTTTATGCTGTTTTCCGGAATACAATTGTAGCGGAGAATGAATGATGGCAATGCTGACGTGTAATTATAGTCTAGACAAGAAGGTGCGATCATGAATGGATTGGGATTGGTTTTCTTCGGTGTGTTTATGTTCACCTTCATTGTGTTGGCCCTTGTGTTCTTGATTTTGTTCGCTAAATCCAAATTGGTTGCCAGCGGGAACGTGGATATTATTATCAATGACGATCCGGATAAAAAACTGACCGTCCCGGTGGGTGGAAAGTTGATGAACGCACTGGCGGCCCAAAAAATATTTGTTCCGTCCGCGTGCGGCGGCGGCGGCACCTGCGGCACCTGTAAATTGAGGGTGTTGGAAGGCGGCGGCGATATTCTGCCGACTGAACGCTCCAGTATCAATCGCCGGGAGGCCAGGGAGGGATTCCGTTTATCCTGCCAGGTTCCGGTAAAAGGCGATATGAAAATCGAAGTACCGCCCGAAGTCTTCGATGTCAAGAAGTGGGAGTGTACCGTTCGCTCCAATTTCAACGTGGCCACGTTCATCAAAGAGTTGGTGTTGGAATTGCCTGCCGGCGAAGATGTGAATTTCCGCGCCGGCGGTTACATTCAGATTGAAGCTCCGCCCCACACTGTCAATTACAAAGATTTTGAAGTGGAAGACAAATATCGGGGAGATTGGGACAAATTCAATATGTGGCGCTACGAATCGGTTGTGGATGAGGATATCGTCCGCGCCTATTCAATGGCCAACTATCCGGAGGAAAAGGGACTCATTATGCTGAATGTGAGAATCGCCTCTCCTCCACCGTCGGTTCCCGACGCGCCTCCGGGACAGATGTCCTCGTACATTTTCAATTTGAAACCCGGGGACAAGGTTGTTATTTCGGGTCCTTACGGTGAATTCTTCGCCCGCGAAACAAGAAACGAGATGGTGTTCATCGGCGGCGGCGCAGGTATGGCTCCCATGAGATCACACATCTTCGACCAGTTACGGCGTCTGGATTCCGACCGCAGGATTTCTTTCTGGTATGGAGCCAGGAGTCTGCGGGAGATGTTCTACCAGGAAGACTTCGATGAACTGGCAAAAAAGCACAAGAACTTCACCTGGCATGTGGGGCTCTCGGAACCAATGCCTGAAGACAATTGGGACGGCCCAACCGGTTTTATCCACCAGGTGTTGTACGATCATTATTTGAAAGACCATCCGGCGCCGGAAGATTGCGAGTATTACCTCTGCGGTCCTCCGTTGATGTTGGATGCCGTGACCCGGATGCTGGACAACCTCGGGGTCGAACCTGAAAACATTATGTATGACGATTTTGGAATTTAATTGAATAAGGAATTTCCGACTATGAGTAGATTGAAAGCGCTGTTTGTTATTATCGGTATTGTGGCTGTGTTGATGGGTGGATGCAAGGAACGCGGTCCGGAGATGATCTCTCCGGTCTACACTGGTTTTACAATGGGAACTACGTATTCCATCAAATTGGCCTCTATACCGAAGCGCGAGATTGACCCCGATCGGATAAAGACCGGTATCGACCGGGTGCTGAAAGAGGTCAATAACCAGATGTCTACTTATATCGACAGTTCGGAAATTTCACGATTCAACCGCGCCGGCGCCGGCGAGTGGTTCGCTGTGTCCAGCGAGACCGCGATGGTGGCGGCAAAGGCGGTTGAAGTCAGCGATAAATCCGGCGGCGCGTTTGATGTGACCGTCGGACCGCTTGTCGAGCTTTGGGGATTTGGACGGAAGAAGCATGATATTGTCCCTGAAGACGATGATATTCTCGAAATGAAGAAAATCATCGGCTACCGGAATCTGGAATTCCGCTCCGCTCCCCCGGCGCTCAAAAAAAACATCGCGGCATTATACTGCGACCTGTCGGCCATAGCCAAAGGGCATGGCGTGGACCGGGTGGCGGACTACCTGGATTCCCAGAGCGTCGCCAATTATATGGTGGAGATCGGCGGCGAGATTCGCGCCAAAGGTAAGAACTCCAAAGGGCAATGGTGGAAGATCGGAATCGCCTCTCCTTCGCCAGGCGGAGGATTGCAAAAGGTGATTCAGTTGCGTGACACCGGTATGGCCACCTCCGGAGATTACCGGAACTATTTTGAAAAAGACGGCATCCGCTATTCCCATATGATCGATCCTCGCACCGGCCGGCCCATCACCCACACGTTGGCGTCCGTGACCATTCTCCATCCCTCTTGTATGGAGGCGGACGCCTTTGCGACGGCGATCAGCGTCCTCGGGCCCGACAAGGGATATCAATTGGCTCTGCAAGAGAATCTACCGGCCTTTTTTATCTTCCGCGACGTTGAAGGTTTTGTGGAGAAAATGACGCCCCAATTTGAAGCGTTATTGCATAAGCCTGAGTAGAAGCCGGCGCTTCCGGAATTTTATATTCCTGTTGAATTTTTAAAAGTAACGAAGCGGTGAGGCCTATAAATCAGAGAAAATTTATTGACTTTTTTTTGTTTGCTGCTAAAATTAATACTTAGTGAGAGAGAAAACAGGGAAACTATAGCAGGATGAAACAAAGCTTGCTCTACTATTAATGGGTTGGTTGGATGCTGCAATTAAAAAAACTCAAAAAGTACTATCGAATGGGTGAAACCGTTGTGAGGGCTCTTGATGGGATTGATCTGGCTATCAAGCAAGGTGAATTCATCGCCATCATGGGGGCGTCGGGATCGGGAAAATCCACATTGATGAATATATTGGGGTGCCTCGACACTCCCACCGGTGGGGATTATATTCTAGACGGCAACAATGTCGGCGGCCTCGACGACAACCAATTGGCCGCCATCAGAAACACTCATCTTGGGTTCGTATTTCAGAGTTTCAACCTCTTACCCCGGATGACAGCCCAAAAAAATGTCTCCCTCCCGCTCAAGTATTCGGATAATGGTGTTGACTCAATGGATGAGCGGGCCATCTGCATGCTGGATATGGTGGGATTGAAGGAGCGGATGTTTCACCGTCCGGCTCAAATGTCCGGCGGCGAGCGGCAGCGGGTGGCGATTGCCCGGGCTTTGGTGAACAATCCGGTGGTGCTGCTGGCTGATGAGCCGACAGGCAATTTAGATTCTGTCACCACCAAAGAAATCATGGATATTTTTACCCGGTTGAACCGCGATGGGCAGACTATCATCATGGTCACCCATGAAAATGAAGTGGCTGCTTATGCCAGGAGAATTGTCCGGTTGCGGGACGGGCTGGTTATCGAGGATTATGAAAGCAATTAGAGCGTGCGTGTTGTTGATGTTGGGCGGCGGAATATTATGGTGCGCCGGCGTAAAGGTCGCTTCGGGGGAGTTTTCAAAAAAAATGGTTCTAACGGGATTTCTGCAGGCGCAGAAGGCCGAACATCTGGTGGTTCCCCGTTCAAACGCCTGGCAAGTTCAGATAAAATGGATGGCTCCCGAGGGGAGTTTTCTGGAAGCCGGAGATGTGGCGGTGCGTTTCGATACCTCCAATCTGGCCTCGGAGATTGAAAATCTAGAATTGACTCTCGAGGACAAAGTGGAGCAAAAGAAACAAAAGGACGGCGAGTGCCGGATGGAGCGGAAAAGCCTCGAGTTACAACTGCAAATGGCCGAGATCGAGGTGAAAAAGAAAGAGCTGGATGCGGCTATCCCCAAGGGGCTTATCGCGGATTATGAATACGAAAAAAACCAACTGGAGCTGAAAAAGAGTCAAGAAGCCCGGGCTGAGGCTCTGATGGAAAAAAACAGCCGTTTTAAACAGATGTATTCCGAGATCGGGCGGCTTAAGATCGAGATCAGAGAGGCTGAGGTCAAGCTTCAAAATTACCAGGATATGTTGGCTGGACTGACACTAAGGGCGAAAAGTGGAGGTACGTTAATGTATGACGAGCATCCCTGGCATCGCAGAAAGATTCAAATCGGAGACAATGTGGGATCCACCTGGACTGTGGCCACGATTCCCGACAATGGCTCGTTGTATGTGGAGGCCTGGGCCGATGAAAGTGGATTTAACAGCTTGAAGCCGGGCCAGAAGGTGGCAATTGTAATGGATGCGTATCCGAAAAAAAAATTCAGCGGCGTGATCGGGGATGTGATGAACAATGCCGAGAAGAAGAATCGCTGGGGGAAATCCCATTACTTCCAGGTAAAGATCACATTGGACCGGCTGGACCGGGAGTTGATGAAGCCGGGTATGAGCGTAAAATGCGATATCACCCTTCAGCATTACGATGATGCCCTGCTGGTCCCATTGGAAATGATCCATCGCGAGGATGCGGATATGTGGGTTCAAGTGGCCGGAGAACCCCCCGCCAAAATAGAGGGGGGCGTCATTGGGCAAAATGAATTCTTTCTGGCTCTCGGGCCTGGCGGCCGATTAGCGGCGGGTACGCGGCTCGAGGCGGTGGATGGCCGGGTGGTCAAGGAGATGAGCCATGAGTAGATGGAGCGCAATTTTCCTGATAATCACTCTTATACTCTTTGCTATCGCGTGCAATCAAAACGGAAATTTTCAGAGATACACCGTCGGGAAAGATTCGTTTCATATCCGGGTGCGGGCGGTGGGGCGCTTGCAATCATCTGCGTCCACATATATCGGTTGTCCCTTTATCCCCAGGTTCTGGAATTTTACCATCTCGTTCATGGCGCCCGAAGGCAAAGAGGTGAAACAAGGGGAAACGATTCTTCGCTTCGACAGCAAAGAATTGATGGAGCGGATGCAAGTCAAGAAAAACGAACTCGATACAGCGCGAAAAGAGTTGGAGAAGATCCGCCTCGACGAACAGGAGCAGGCGGCCAATTTGGAAATCGAAGTGGCGGAGGCTGCGGTCAATACCGGAAAAGCTAGACGACAGGCGGAACAACCGGAAGAATTTCTGGCTATGAACGAGGTCAAAAAGGCGAAGCTCCATCTTCAGTCGGCGGAAATAAGTGAAGTGTTGACCCGCAATCGCTTGAAAAACCAGCGGATCGGTATGAGCTCTAGGATCCACACTCAGGAGAACAAAATTCGTAAATTGGAAAAAGAGGTGGATCAACTGCAACGCAATATTATGAAAATGGCTGTCAAAGCCCCCAAAGGCGGTATGTTGGTGTACGGGACCGATTGGCGGGGCGATAAAAAATCGACGGGAGATTCATGCTGGATCGGCGAAGTGATAATGGAACTGCCGGATCTGAACAAAATGGAGGTGGCTCTCGTCATTCCCGAGCCCCAGGCGGGAAAAGTGAAAATGGGGCTCCCGGTGGAGATTCGTCTCGATTCCAACCCCGACCAGGTTTTCAAAGGTGAGATCAAATCGTTGGGGAGGATTTTCAGGACAAAATCCCCGGAGCAACCGGCCATTGTGTTTGACGCGGTGGCCACCATCGCTAAACCGGATCCGGATATGATGCGTCCGGGTATGGCAGCGGGGGTGGATATTTTAGTGGATCAAAAGGAGGGGGTGCTCCAGGTCCCGGAAAAAGCGCTGTTGTATTTGGAAGAAGGTGTCTGCGTTTGGAAGAAATCAGGATTTGGGAAAAGTGTGATTCCCGTATCTATCGGTTCCCGGTCCGGCGGGATGGTGGAGATTTTGTCGGGGGTGGATGACGGAGATATCCTGTTGATACCCGCTGGTGGAGAAAAAGATTCATGAAGTATTATTCGCTGATTTGTGCGGTTTTTTTTCTGATATTCATCGCCGCTATGTCCGATTGCGGCGCCGACAATGCGAGCGGGGCGCTGACAATGCGAGTGGAGAGGGGAACCTTCCAGATTTCCATCCCTTCGTTCGGGGAGCTGCAAGCGGTGACATCGACTCCCATCACTGTGCCGCCGCAACTACGCGGTAGCCAGACGTTGGCCTGGATTGTGAAGGAAAATGCATTTGTCCACAAAGGCGAAATCGTCATCCGCCTGGATCCCCAATGGTACGAGGATCGGGTCCAGAACGAGACATTTGAAATCGACAAGTTAAATTTAGAGATTGGTGAAAAAAAGACCGCCTTGGGAAAAGAGAAGTTGGAAATCGAAGGCCAGCTCGGTCTGACTTCCATCGAGAAAGAGCTGGCGGAGGTTTATGGGGCGAAAGACCAGGATATTTTTCCCCGGAACCAGATTATCGAGGATGCCGTTAATCTTGAATTCCTGGAGAAGAAAACAAACCACTTCAAGGGCAAAAAAGACAAGCTGGAACAAAAATCCAATGCGGAGCTCGAGCTTTTGGAGCTGAAGCGCAAAACCCACAAAATGAAGTGGGATCAATACACCCAGGCGCTCGAAGCTCTGGATATCAAGGCCCCTCACGACGGTGTTTTAATCTATGAGCGCGATTACCGCGGCGAGAAACCGCGGTTGGGCTCCTCGGTGTGGGCTGGCCGCAAAATAGCCAAATTGCCGAACCTCGAGCGAATGGAGGCCAGGGTCTTTGTGCTGGAATCGGAGGCAGGCGGACTGAAGGAGGGACTCGATTGTTCGGTCCGGCTGGATTGCAGTCCCCAGAAAGTCTTTCCCGGCAAGGTGATTGGAATCGACACCATTGCCAAGCCTCTGGAAAAGGAGAGTCCGCTCAAATACTTCGAGGTGAAGGTCAGTCTCGATGAAACCGATAAAAATATCATGAAACCCGGCAGCCAGGTGCAGTCCGTCATCTTTGTTCAGCGGATCGAAGATGTTCTGAGTATTCCGAATCAAGCATTATTTTATGAAGGGGAGGATGCGTTCGTCACTATTTTAAATAATCGGGCCGTTGAAAAACGGAAGGTGGAAACCGGCGTTCGCAGCCTTACCCGGACTGTTGTCACCAAAGGATTAAACGAGGGAGACAATGTTGTTTTGGGCACTACGGAAGACAAGGACGGTGTGAAATGAAGTGGCACCTGGAATTTCTAGAGGCGATGGAGTCCCTGCTCCATCATAAATTGAGGACAATTCTGACCCTATTGGGAATGATTTTCGGCGTCGGCTCAGTGATCGCCATGTTGAGTATCGGCCAGGGAGCTGAACAAGAGGCGTTGCAATTGATCGATTCGATGGGGCTTCGTAACATAATCGTCAAAGAACGGGTGTTCGAGGCCAATCATCTCAAGGAGATCCGCGAAACCTCGATGGGCTTGACGTTGCAGGATTTGCGGGCGGTGAACGAGACCCTCCCTTTTTTGGCGGCATCGAGCGCTGCCAAGCGGGTGAAAGTCTATGCCCAATTTTCCGGCGATATGTCAAGCGACGCCGATGTGTGGGGTGTCACTCCCAGCCATTTTGATATGTCCAACCTTTCGATTAAAACTGGACGGCCGCTGCTCTCTATCGACGACATCAACTTCAGCCGGGTGTGCGTCATCGGCAGCCGGGTGGCGCAGGTGCTGTTTCCGGGAATTGATCCTTTGGGGAAACATATCAAGATTAATCACACCTGGGTAACTGTGGTGGGAGTGTTGCGGGACCGCAACCTGACCAAGAATGAATTCCAGGGGATCTCGTTGAAAGGCGAGCAGAACAACATCTATTTGCCCATCCATACAGCGTTGAAATGTTTTCACTTCGAACCTCTGGAGCCGGAGATCGATGAGTTCCGTGTCCGCCTGGACAAAGGGGTGGGCGCCAATGTGGCGGCCTCCACATTAAAACATCTGCTGGACCGTCGCCATAAAGATACCGACGATTATGAGCTGGTGGTCCCTGAAGCGCTGTTGGCCCAGCATAAAAAAACACAGGATATCTTCACCATTGTCATGGCCTGCATCGCCGGCATCTCTCTTCTGGTGGGCGGTATCGGGATTATGAATATCATGCTGGCCACAGTCCTCGAAAGAACCCGGGAAATCGGTTTGCGACGGGCCATCGGGGCGCGCAAGCGGGATATCGAGCGGCAGTTCATGATGGAGACCTTTGCCATCTCATCCTTCGGTGGGATTCTGGGCATCGCCTTCGGGTTTTTGTTGTCCCTATCCATCTCGATCTTCACCGGATGGCCGGTGGGTTGGTCCCTGACAGCGGTCATATTATCCGTAGGCGTGTGCGCCGCCATCGGTTTGGTGTTCGGAATCTATCCGGCGGTGCAAGCGTCCAGGCTAGACCCCATCGAAGCCCTCCGCCACGATTGACTCCCATTCAATCGCCTAAACCAAAAAAAGCACATCAATCAACACCCGACATAGATCCGTCAACAGAAAACCCACCTCCACCAGGAGCTGCCGCAGGTAAGTTCCCGTTAAACTTTGCACGATTAAACAAAACCCAACGTCTGTCAACAGAAAACTCACCTCAGTCAGAAGAAACCCCAGGTAAGTTTTCGTAAAACTCTCCACGATCAGAAGCAAACCGAACTAAGTTACCGTTAAACATACCACGATTACCCCCAACCCAACCTAAGTCAAAAGAAAACCAACCTCCTACAAGAGCACACAAACTACCCCAAATTCGGAGACCAGGATATGGAAATTTTGTTCGCCATTCTTTATAC
>CAZBHS010000019.1:44799-90678 GCA_964491915.1 uncultured Clostridia bacterium | reverse complement strand
CGAATAGATGGATGGGAAGGAATAATGCGATGATGCTGAATAATAGGATAGATCCTATGATTGGGCGGATCTTTGGGCAAGTCATGAAAGCCTCCTTTATGGGTGGAACGTTAGTTTGGTTGCTATGGTTTCCAGTTAATGGTGATTATTAATGGAGGTAGCGAGAATAGTATAATGAATGGGGGCAAAATTTTCAATATCCTGGATCTAAAGATTTTATTTTGTTTTGTTTAAGCCGACAAATTATTGAAATGGAAAAAAACCAGGTGACAGGTACGTATAACACTTTTTGTCCGTCCGGCGAGAACTCGATACCCAATTCCGGATCCTCAGATGTGGTGTCTCAAGTGAATGTACTGCTTTTTTCAAATCCAACAAAAGAAAATCGGATGCGCCTGTCCCCTGAATCCCTTATACACTAGCAGCATGTATTTGTTATGTTTTATACACGTTGTTGGTAGTAGTTTTTAGTCTAAATATTTTTTTAACCAACTAATCCACCTATCATAAACATCTTTACTATTTACTGGATCTGAAGGAAAATGACCGCCTCCAGGATAAGCAATGAATTTTACAGGGATATTGTTTGCTAATAAAGCATGATATAGTTTATAAGACCCGGTAACAGCCACTACTTGATCTTCGACTTTTGACATCACTAACGTTGGGGTTTTAATCTTAGAAAGATTTTTTAATGGAGACATATCGTAATGAATTTTGTAATTATCTCCGACCCATGGTGAATTTGCAATGGCGTGACGTAAGGTAAGATTCATATTACTCAGACTCGTCATATCTGTAAAATCGATTCCAGCAGCTCCAGCCACCGCCACCTTCCATACATCTGGATATCTACCAATTAACCAGGCTGTCATGCAACCGCCATAAGACCAACCTGAAACAGCTATTTTGGTTTCATCTATATATCCTTTTAATTTTAACTTCTCAATGCCTGCCATTATATCTCTACCAGGTCCCTCGCAACCATCATTCTGAATTGCTTCTTGAAATTTGTCACCCTTATTGTCACTGCCTCGATAATTCGGCTGAAAAACAATCCAGCCATTTCTTGCCATCTCTTGTGCCAAAGAACTGAAAGACTCCCTTGATGAGGAAACTGGGCCTCCATGAATGTATAATACCAATGGATACTTTTTACTTGCTGTAAAATTAGGTGGATAAGTTACAATACCATCTGTGGTTATATTTAGATCCGTTTCCCATTCTATAGATTCAACTTTCCCCAATTTCATGTTTTTGAAAGTGTCATGGTAGTGGCTGATTTGAATTGGTGCAGAGGAATGATCTTTAAGATAAAATAATTCCCTTGGTTGATTTCCTTTAGAACCAATTAATACTATTTCTCCTTTTTTATTGATAGTTAAACTTGAAATCACAAAAGTATTGCTGAAAGATGCTTTTCTAACTTTGCCATCAAGAGAAATAATCCAAACAGCATCTGTAGTACCATCTGCACCATAAGCAAGAATTTCATTGTTGGAACTGAGCCATTTATATGACGTTATGTTTCTATCTATTGAGGAGCTAATGTTTATGGAGATTCCATTTTTTTTTCTTATATACAAATCCGTTATACCTGCTGGGTTTTTATCCGTTTTATACCAATATAAAAGGTGATTCTTCTTTGGAGTAAATTCGGGCCCAAATTCATATGTGTTGTTTTTGGTAAGAGGAGTTAAAGAATTAGATGTTAATTCATAAAGCATAATTTCAGATTTATTCCAGCGAGACCAATAAGCATCTGCTTTTTTAGTAAATACAAGTTTTTCATCATTTAGTGACCAGCTTATTCCAGAGTTAATAGTCCAATCTCCTTTTGTTAATCGTTCTATTTTTTCATTTTTAACATCTAGTATGTACAGGTGAGAGGGTAAGTATTGATGGTCACTTAGATAGCCTTGTGGCCCGACTTCAAATGCTGTAATAAATTTTTCAGACTCCTCTTTTTCAATAGCAGGATCTCTAGCAATAAAAGCTATTTTAGATTCATCATGACTCCAAAAAAAACTTGAAATACTTGTAGAATGATTACTAATTGCTTTTGCCTTTCCAGTTGAAATATCTTGAATAAATATTTGGCTTTTGCCATCTTTAGAAGCTAAATAAGATAAGTATTTTCCGGAAGGAGACCATTTAATTCCTCTAACACCTTTTTGATCAAACTGCAAAATGGAATCTTTCTTATTTGAGATGTTCATTAAATGATATTTTATATCCCATTTATTTTCATCAAAATCTGCATTTTTTGTTGAGTAGAGTATATGATTTCCATCTGGCGAGCATTGAAGGTTACTCAAATAAGTTGCATTTTTTTGGTAATCATTCCAATCAAAATCCTTTTTGTTAGTTTGACTGAACAGATTAGAGTTAACTGAGCCTATTGCAAAAATCACTATAAACCAAATCAAAAAAGATTTAATCATTAATCTACACATGTTGCCTTCATGAATTAATTCTTTAACCTTCTCGATCAGTTTGTGACCGGATAATTTAAATTCTTCCTTGGTTGATATTGTCAATGTTTCCTCCGCTTCATACTTAATACACGTAACTATTAAAAAAAAGTTCCCGGTAGTGTCAAGTATTTTGTGAAAACTTGAGGGACAGGTGCGTGGGGTTTTTCCCCAGCGGTACGATTCCGGCTTCTGGACAATGCCCGCCCGCACTGGATTCAGTTCGATATAGGCGCAGCACCGCTGGATACTATCGCCGGTTTCCAGCAATGTGTTCTTGAAACGCGCGCCCCAAAAGTAGCCGGTGCGATTGTGGATTCTGTTTTACCAGCACGAAAAGGTCTGCTTGAAGGAGCGGCAGAATTCCGAGATGTCTTCGAGCTTTTTTCGGGCCTCGAGAATCTCCTCGGGGCTGATGTCCCGCTGCGTTTTTTTCTTGCGGCCCTTCTTTTTTTTATTGATAAACGTGTGAATGCGCCGTATGACTTCTTTGTCGCTGTACATGCGATTGGGGAGCGATCTGATCACCAGATGGAAGTGATTGCTCATGATACAATAGGCGTTCATTTTGATGAAATACATTCTCGAAAAATAGCGGATAATCTGAACCAATATCTCTTTTTCGGTATCTCCCAACAAAAATTGTTGGCCGACGGTTCTCGACATAATGTGATAGTGGGCGATCTCGCCCTTGACTTTCAATCGTTTCGTTCTTGGCATTCTTACTCCTAAAGAATTTGTTATTCTTGCTTTAAAATCTTTCAAGAGTTTCCATATGCCGTTACTTCAATTAACGTTTACATCTAAAATAAGCATTAAGCACATTCAGCGGGCAATTAAACTGGAAGTATGCCGAGCTGAGCTTTAATATAGTAGTCTATCATAACGAAATATTGGATTCAACTGAAAAATTGACACTTTCCCGCTATCGACAGAAAATCGGAGGTGCCTGTCCCCTGGATCTCCCTTATAAAATCGTGATCAATCTTGCTTGATCGGACAAAATAGAGACGAATTTTTGAAAAAATCTAAAAGTTATACTACAATAATATAAGGAGATCCTAGAAACTATTGGTTTGCTTTTAGGTAAAAAAAGGAAGGGAAGAATAATCTACATCATCTAATAAATTCCAAAAAGGACAACAACTTCCGAAAATAATTTGGAGGAGGTATCAAAATGGATGCCATTTCGTCTTTAAAAGAAAAAGTGACCGATCGCAAAACAGATCAGAACGAAAAGGATGGTTTTTCGCCATTTATTGAGAAAGTGATCGTTCACAAAGTCAATCATCATGAAGATGATGAACCTGATCTCTCAGACTGGGAGATGCCAATCAAGAAATGGGAGGAATTCAAAAAGGATATCGAAAAAATACTCCAGGATTATAGCCCCAGTGAGCCTGCTGATACTGTGAAAAAAATAAAAGAAAGTGATTCCTATACAAATTTGACCGAGATAGAGCAACCTAATCTAACGCTGATATTGGATATAATCAACAATAACAATAATCCAGATACAAAGGATATGAAAAAAGAGATATATAGCATAATAGATGGCCCAAAAAATGCCGTTGATTTGTTGAAAAGTAGTATCAAGACGTACTATGAACACAAATATATCTATGACGGAGAGTTTATTTCTTCCTCAAAGGATGACTCTATTCGCAAGTACAGCGAAGAGATAATCGAACATCCTAATGAATTCGCAGAAAAATCAAAGGAGATAGCACGCCGACTATTTAAGGTGATGAAAGAAGGTTCAAGGACGAAGAGCATTTCAGTGGGAGACCTTATGATATGCCTTTGTAAAGAAAAGCCTGAATCAGAATATTGCCTTGCGTTACTGAAAATGGATCCCAAAGACAGCTTTGTAGATTCGGTAATAAATATCAACGGGAAAAAATTCATTAAGATTGAAAAAAAGGCAAATGTAATTCCAACGGGGGTACTTCAAAAATTCGCCTACATTTATCCTTGCGAAAAGGAAACCGGGGAAAAGAAAAAAGGTGAAAACTACGGTTTGAAAGTGCTTGATTTTCAGCAACGTCGCGTCGGAGAATTCTCACCAATTGCTTCATTCTTCAGCACATTCTTAGGATGCAAGATACTCATGAATCCACAGCAACTCACTCTAGCAGCCATACAAATCTTTTCACAAATTATGGAAAAAATGAGATCAAAATTAGGCGACATACAGACCGATAATTTTCTAGACGAACTATTCAAAGCCTTGCAGCAGGGCTTCTTTGATGCAGTAGTCTTAGTTGATAAATCTATTCCAAAAAAAGAAGATGCCAAAACCATACTTGAAGCAATTAAAAAGAAGCTCCCGACTCTGGTATTCAAACCGGAGATGCCGAAAGGTATGATGTTGACGTCCAAAACAGTGTTCTTCGGTGAGTGTGGGTTGAAGGTGGAAATAAATAGCGACTGCGTGGGATCCGACAATGTCCTAAATTACGAATGGAATCAAGATAAAACGGAATGTATTGTTACGATCAAAACCTCTTATTGGGAAGAAAAGGTGCATTTGAAGAAAGAGAAACAAAGCCAAAAATAAATAAATTTTCATGAAGGGGGGCATGCGATGAGCAATGTGGAATTATTTTACAAATTTTGCAAAAAAGTAGGGATTGTCCCAGCGGATATAGATTCGAAGATCAATCCAAAAGAGTATACGATAACAAAAAAAATCGGCTGCAATGAGCTACAGACGCTATTGGGTACACTTAATAATAATTTTGATAAAATTCTCGATTGGTGCTTGGAGCTAAAGATTTCGAAAAACAATGATGACAATTCAGTGCTATTCTCAGCCACAAATCTCCAAGAACAGGATGCAATGAACGCACTAAAAATGCTTCAAAAAAGTCAAATCTCTGGGATGCTGAAGTTTTTCTTGAGATTGAGTAAACAGAAGATCCTGAATGGAAAAAATTTCGATGTGGACTATTTGAATTTCTTTATAAAAACAGTAGGAATAAATGAAGATATACTCGAAAACAAAGATACAAGCCGCCCTAAGTTTGAAGTAAATGAACTGATCAATGTGAATGACACAATGAATCTCTACGTTTTTAATCTAGAATATCTCAAACAGACATTCCCAGGTTGCGTAAGTGTTGAGCTCTATTTCCAAGCAGACGCCAACGGGAATTTTCCTATTATCAATATGAATAATAATTCAGATGGTGACACTTTAATACAGAACCTTGGCGCAATAGCCAATCAGGATGATAATTCGACATTCCGCTTCATCCTCCGTATAGATAAAGATAAACTTGGGGAACAAATCCTGGGGGAAAATACCGGTTATCGGCACATACTGTTCTTGTTCGAGAAAAGCCTCAGTAAATTTCTGAAAAACCCTGTACCATCATTGGACAAAGATTTGTTCGTGGACAACAAATATTCGGTCATTGTGGCTCTTCAAGGAGACATTCTTCACCAGGGCAGTTATCTTGCTATTGTAAGTTACAGTAACATCAAGCGATTCAATGAGATGAACCTCCCCGCAGAGGTGGATCAAGCGCATGCAGACATGTACAGAAAAATGAGGCGAAAAAAAATAAGCTGGAACAACTTTAATTTAAATATCATTACACCGCTTCATTTCATATGTGAGTGTATCGATGAAAAGCGGGGAGAAATAGTGGACGCGCTGACCACAAAACTGTTTCATACATGTATCTTGTATACCGCCAACTTGTCCTCCTACGATAGGGAAACAGAGAAACTGACCTCGATATACTGCGGTCCAAGCCAAGAGATGAGTATCAGTCTGGATAACATCTCCGATTCGACTTTTGAGCGGGAAACCTTAGAATGGATGGCGGATTGGGTGTACTATCGAGATGAGAAACAATTCGACAAAGGGGGGGCGAGTTATGACTTTTCATATAGAAACACAGAACGCCTTGTCATCTTCCAGACTATGGTAGCAAGAAATATCGCGGACGAATCAATGAACGAATCGAGTCGATTCTTCTTTTTCATAGATAAGTTCAATGAGATTAAAGAACAAATTAAATTGCACTATAGAATGTTCCTTGAAAAGCAATTCGATAAACATGCAGAATTTATTTTCAAATTGGAAGAGGATATCTCTAGCGCAGCCAATAACGTATCAACAAGGCTGGATACTGTAACCAAAGGATTTATCGATATGTTTCTCACCACCATTGGAGTCGTCATTATCGCAGCAATCGGCGCGTTACTCAAGGGAGAAACCAGTTACAAAATGGTGAGGATATGCCTCTGGGTTTATTCGGCATTTTTGTTTTTCTTTCACCTAGTCTATCGGATGGTTAACATCGGACATAGTTATATTATACTCATTCGGGGTATCGACTCACGATTCTCTCAATATGAGCCTATGCTGGGTTCTAAAAAGATTGGGGATTTGACGATCAACTTGAGGGCTCATCGAATTATGTTTGTTGTGTGGTATTGGGTGACATTCTTTCTATATTTGCTTGTTTTCGCCCTTCTGATCGCCATTGGGAAATTCATACCACAAATATTGTCTGCAGCGGAATTGGTCTAGGGAAAAGACAGTCAGGGCCACTTCAACATCATACATAGATCTGGAGGCACTTGCCTATCCTGTTTGTCTCTTTTATAATGGATTTTGACTGAGGAGGTTTGATGATGACTATGACAGGAGGAGATGACTTGATGATGAATGGGAAGGGCTTTGTGGTGCGGAATGCGAGGGTTGAGGAGTTTGTTGAGATTGGGCGGTTGTTGGTTGGGGTGTATTCTGGGTTGGAGGGGTTTCCGACTGTGGAGGAGCAGCCTGGGTATTATGAGATGTTGGCTAATATTGGGGAGATTACTAAGAGGCCGGGGGCTGAGCTTTTGGTGGCTGTTTCTGCGGAGGGGTTGATTGGGGGGGCTGTGGTGTATTTTGGGGATATGCAATATTATGGGTCTGGGGGGACTGCTACTCGGGAGAAGAATGCGGCGGGGTTCCGGTTGTTGGGGGTGGATGTTGAGTTTAGAGGGTTGGGGCTTGGGAAGCTTTTGACTGTGGCATGTATCGAGAAGGCCCGGGAGCAAGGGCTGCCGCAGCTTGTGATTCATACTACTGAGGCTATGAAGAGGGCCTGGAAGATGTATGAGAATTTGGGGTTTCGGCGGTCGGAAGATCTGGATTTTTTGCAGGAGAAGTTGCCGGTGTTCGGTTTCCGGTTGTTTCTTTGATGTAAACAGGTCTGATTTTGGGTTACCCCTTTCTTTTGTGTTGTTGAGTTATTGGGGAGTGAAGGGAGACGGGGGCGGTTGTGGTCCCCCGTCTCGTTGTTTGGTTGGTTTGGTGTTGCGTTGTTCTTTTGAGGGGTTAGCGTTTGGCGGCGATGCCGAATTCTAGCCAGCCGCCCTGGGGGGTATCGTTCTTGATGATCTTTCGGGCGCGTTTGTAGAACTTCATCAGCTTGTCCATTTCCGTCATCAGAAATTCGGTGCTGAGAAGTTTCCTGGCTTTTTGCCTTTCCTGGTCGGCTTCGGCTTTTTCCACCGCTACCATTTGCTCGCTCATCTTCTGGATGAACTCACCGCTGATTCCAGCGGCTACCAATTCTTCCTTGTGCGCGTCCATGCCCTCTAACATTAACCTGACCGCTTCCATTTTTTTTGCGTTAGAACTTAAATTTTGTGCCATTTTATGACTCCTTTTGTTTGGTTTGGCAAGAGTGCGACTGTATTACTTATTCAATGTCACAATCTTACAAAAGGAGTTTACCAAATCTATTACATATTGTCAACATATTCTTTTATTTTTTTGATTTTTTTCCCCTCTCCCCTATCACTTAGCGCTTCAACGTCGGCAAAGAATTGTCGCGAAACATCGACATCCTCTGTCAATGGGCCTTTCACTTGTATACGTAACGGATTCAGATGAATCTGTTATGCATTCAGATGGATGTGTTTCGGATTGAGATGAATCTGTTACGCATTGAGGTGGATTTGTTTTGGATTCAGATGAATCTATTACAGGTTCAGAAGAATATGTCATGCATACTGATGGATATGGTCCGCCGGTAGATGGATATGCTTCGCATTCATGTGAATGGGTTCCACATACAGATGGATGGGTTAGGGATTCAGATGAATGTGTCACAGATTGAGGACAATCTGTACGCCGTATTACTGAAACCGTTATTGTAACTCATCAAGGCGAACCACCGGATGAAGTTTTGGCTTGCCCGGCTGCTGGATTTATGGGGGATACTGGTTGAGCCTTGGCCGCTCTTGCAATGGATGGTCTTTTCCTGTAAAATGTCCGATGACGTTGACGAATGTCATACTGAAAAAATCAAACCGGGGATGACACTATGGCTGTAGATTACTCTGTGGATACTTGCAATAGTTTGAGAGAGAGATTCGAGGAACAAAAACTTTTTCGCCCTATGCGGGTGGAACATTATGATCCGGGGACGGAGCTTAGATACCGTGCCACTGGAATTGAAACAAAACAAGAGGCGGAGCTTCATCTTCAAGTGGAACGTTTTGTCGGCGGTGGTTTCGCCGGTCAGGTTTACAGGGTCAAGGTATTGGAGATCGATTCTGAAGATGGGAAATTGGAGGGTCTGGAGGTTGGCGGGACTTATGCGTTGAAGATATTGATTCCTCCGTCGGGCTTCTCGAAATTGTTTCGCAATGTTATGTACTGGTTGGGGTTTCAGGGGGCGTTTCAGCCTCAGAGCAATCCGGTGGCGGCCCGGGCCGGGGCGTTGTGGCAGAAGTTCATCCGCCGGGGGGCGCAGGCGCGCTTCAATGACGACAAGGCGGTCAACAATATCCATGTGACGTTGGTGGATTCGAAGCTGGGTAGTTGCGGCGAGTTGAGCGATTGGGTGGATGGCCGGACCTGGCGGTTGGAGGTGGATGACCGGTTGGATTATTTGAAACGGTATTTGCGGAAAAAACCGGTGGAGGAAGCAAAGGTCGGTTCGCCGGAATATAGGGCCAAACGGACGTTCATGAAAGATTTTGTCAGTCTGCTTCATGAGATGGGGGCGCCGGAATTCGCCCGTCAATATGAATGGTCAACGGCTAAAAGCCAACCCAATTGTCTGAAACGGAACGACTCGGAGGGCAATCCCTACTCCGGTCTCACGGCCGTGGATTTTAGGGCGGGGCTAGCGTTACTTCCTTTCTTACCTATGAGTCCCGGCGATATCAAGCTCATCTTCAAGGGGCTGGGACGCGGCAGTTTGGTGCAATTCGATAGAGGCAATCTGAAAAAATTGCGGGGATTTATCGATTCCCAGCCGGAGATATTCGACGGGATGGAGGGGATGATGGAAGAGCTGATAGCGAATGAACTGGTCTATCGGCACTCGATTCCTGATATCACCCATAACTTTTTTAAACTATTCTACAGCCGCCGGTTGTGGTCCACGATGCTCAGCAGCACTCGCGCCGGTTGGAAAGTACGGAATATTATCGACGACAAGGGCTTCAAGCTTTACTCAAAAAGCAATTTTTTGACTCTTATCATGTCCTTCATCGGTATCATCCCCTGGTTGGGGAAATTCCTGCTCAAAGTGTCCGGCCACTCGGGATGGCGCAAGCACTATGGCAACATGACCATCCGCCCCTCTTACCTGTCCCGTTCGTTCAAAGGAAAAATGGCGGAGAAAATTATTTCCTGGCACCGTAAGGGACGGGTAACGGAACAAAAAGTCGCCGGATTGTCCTCATCGTTTCTACGCTTTTTTGGGCACCAGATGCTCTCGTTTTTACCGGTGGGTATCCATAAATTCCTGACGGACGGCGAGTTTGCCAGGGCCAAGCTTCACTTTCTGGCGGTACGGCCGTTCAAGCTCTACTTTAGCGCCCCGTTTAGGGAGCAATGGTTGAAAGATATGGTGCAGGAGGGACAGGAGAAACATATTCTCAGCTCTGAGGACGCTCAAACCATCACAGACCAGATCGGCGAACCCTTCATCCAGAAATACCTCAAGAGTCTGGCGGTTCATGTGTTGACCTTGCCGATCACCCAGGTGGTGTCCGTGATTGTCAGTTGGGTTTATGTGGTGTTGCACCCGGAATTGAGCGCGGCCGCAACAACAGCGGCGGTTGCGGGGATCCTTTTTTTGTTCCAGATTACCCCTATCTCCCCCGGTTCGTTGGTTAGGGGATTTTATGTCCTCTATCTGGTGATTCGCGAACGCAACTTCAAGGATTACAACATCGCGGTCTTCCTGGGATTTTTTAAATATATCGGCTACCTTGCCTTCCCCATTCAAATGGCTTACCGCTATCCGGCTCTGGCCAGGTTTATGGCGGGTCATTGGGCCACCGAGGCGGTTCACGTCGTGCCGGTGTTCGGTGAAGGGGGGGCTCTGTTGGAGCATTGGGTATTCAACTTGTTCTACAACTGGCCCCTCACCATTCGCCGCCGTATGCGCGCCATCGCGGAGATGCGCCGGCAACAAAAACCGCGGTATTGGCATGTTCCAGTGCTGGCCATTATCGGAGCCGGATTGGTGGGGGCCATGGATTTCCTCTATCTAGAGCAAACCGCCATCCTCCCCTCGTTGAAGGATAATTGGTGGGTGTTGATTCTTGTGGCGATGTTCACCGGAACGTGGTATACCATTGGTTGCAGAGGCGCGGCTTTTTCCAAAAGAATTATTTCCGCGGTATTAGGCAGCTTTTTACTGAATATACTGAGTTATGGGGCAATCCTTTTCATCGCCGGGTCCATGAATCTCCAACTGCAATTTGGAAACACACTGATAGCGGTATTCTGGCGATTGTTCGTCATGACGGTGTTTACGGCGATAGCGGTTATTTTGACGGAATTGTCACAGCCGGATCCGAATCTGAGGAACTGACAGGTTCAGTTCCCATTCCAGCCGGCTAGCCGCGCCATCAGCCACCAAAAGGCACGGGCCTTCAAGTCGCAATTGAGGGACCAGGAATGGGCGCAATAACACCCGGAGCAGTCACCGGGGTGGGACCGGCACCATTGTTCCGCCCAGTTCCCTCCGATATAATCACATGTCTGGTCCGCGTACAATTCCATATAATTGACCAGCCCGTCGGGATCGAAGCTTTCGATATCGGCGAAATCATAGAGGAATTTATTGTTTTCCAGACAATACTTGCGAATCTGATTGTTGCGGGTATTCAAATTTCCCTCTTTTCCGGTGCCATCGAGATGTCCCGTCATATACACAAACTGTACGTCCGGGAAATCTGTTTCCAATTCCGTCATTAAATCCAGGTAGAGATCGATCTCTTCCCGGCTGGAATACCCAACCTGGCCGCACCAGCCCCAAATCATGACATTGCGGTCTTTGCCGTCGCCTTCCAGGTAATCGCGGGTGCTTTGGGCCCAGGTCACGCGGTCGGGAGTGCCTAAATCACCGGCAGGGATTTTATCTGCGATAGACAACACACCAGGTTCCACAATTCCATCCCTGTTGAACAAATACAAATTTTCATAGGCCGGGTTGGAACTGAGAACAACCATACCGTTCAATGGTTGCAATCCGTAGGACGAGTGCGCGTAACTGCACCTCAGAAGCTCTTTGGCCCGGTCGATCCAATAGGGATGAACGTCCAGCAAGGGAGTGCAGCGATGATCGACAACCCTATCCTTGAATGGCGCGAAATATGGTCCCGTAATCCTGGCCATCGCGCAGTGATCCCCCAAACCGCCGCCGAGGTTATTCTTCCATAAAACGTTTCCTGATTGATCCAGGCTATAGATCAATATATCATGGTCGAGACCGGCCTCCCCGCTTACAAACGACATGGTGGTGCCGGCAACCATAAAATTGCCCGAGGGATCTTGCGCTACCGAAACGCCGGTATCTTCACATTCGCCCCCCAAATGTTTTGTCCATTGAACATTGGCGTCCGGAGTAAATTTGGTTACTAGAAAATCCCAATCCGCGCCCTCCGCCCCTAGCACGATTGATTGAGTACTTCCGGCAACGAGAAAACCACCGTCTCGAGTCGGGCAAATAGCGGAGCAGACATCATTCTCTTCACCCCCGATGTTGCGCTGAAATAGTTTGTTTCCCTGTTCATCGAGCTTGAACACTACGATGTCGCTCCCACCATTGGAGAAAGATTCGGAATTGCCGCATAGCAGAAGGCTCCCGTCCGGCAGTGAAGCCAATGTCTGCCCTCCGGGACCTTCGGGAGAGATCCATTCAGACAATGCACCGCCATAATTTTTCCGCCACACCTCGTTCCCCTCTTCACTGATCCGGTAGATCAAAAAATCGTACTGTCCATTGGTATAGGAGTTGGTGACACCGGAAACCACATACCCGCCGCCAGGCGCCTCACAAACAGCGCAGCCATAATCATTGCCCACACCGCCGAAAGTGCGCCGCCATAGCAATGTTCCCTTCGCGGACAATTTCATCAGCAGAAAATCAGTATCGGCCCCAACCGGCGCCGATTGTTCAGACCAGCCACAGATAACATACCCACCGTCGATTGTTTGAATGATAGAAGAGGCGCATTCATTCCCCTCATTTAAAAACCTTCGCCTTCCTTGTTTTTTTCCATGCTGGTTCAATTTATAGGCGAGAATGTTCAGACTTTCATCTTCTCCGCCAATCGATCCGGTAATACCGGAAAGAACATAGCCGGAATCGGATGTTTGCCGAACATCGAGGCAACGATCGAGAGCGCTTCCGCCAAAGTTTTTCACCCATTGAACATTGCCCGTCATATCGAGTTTAAAAACCAGGAAGTCTTCCTGGCCATTGGTGTAAGATTGAGAATACCCGGACACGATATACCCGAAGTTTCGAGGGGATGACGCGGATAAACCGGACAAAGATGCGATAAACATAGCTAAAGCTATAAACACCTTGTTACGACCCATCTTCCCATCCCCCAGCTTCAAAGAAGCGTCAGTTATAATATAGTATACAAAATTGTTAAAAACAACTTTTTATACTCGAGAACGAGAAAAAAGCTTTTTTTTGGAAAGATGGGCCTTGTTTAGACTAAAAACCCACTCCCGTTAACCTCCGATCGAAGTTTTGATGCCATCGAGCACCGGCTCGACAACTCCCTTGATCTCATCGAGATGTTCCTGGGTATCGGCTTCGTAACGGACCACCAACGCGGGCTGCGTGTTACTGGCTCTGACCAATGCCCATCCATTGGGAAATTTTATCCTGGCGCCGTCGATATCGATCACCTCGTAATCTTTCTTGAAATGGGCGACAATCTGTTCCACAATCTGGAATTTTGCGGCTTCGGTGGTGTCAACACGGATTTCTGGAGTATTGAATACCTTCGGCAATGTTTCGATGATGTCCGCCAGAGTGTTATCGGTCTTTGACAACAATTCCAATAAGCGGGCGCCGGCATAAACAGCGTCGTCAAAACCGAACCAGCGGTCGTTGAAAAAGATATGACCGCTTACCTCTCCAGCCAATATCGCGTTGGTCTCGACAATTTTTTTCTTGATCAATGAATGGCCGGTCTTCCACATCAACGGAGTGCCGCCGTGCTTTTTTATCTCTTCGTATAGTACTTCAGACGCTTTCACTTCAGAGATGATCGTTCTACCGGGATTGGCCGGCAGTATATCACGGGCGAATATCACCATCAACTGGTCGCCCCAAAGGACGGTGCCATTTTGATCCACCACGCCGATCCGGTCTGCGTCTCCATCGAAGCCGATGCCAAGGTCGGCGCCGGTTTCCTTGACTTTTTCGATAAGGTGTTTGAGGTTTTCCACTTTGGTTGGATCCGGGTGATGGTTGGGGAAATTGCCATCCACTTCACAGAATAATTCCACCACATCGGCTCCCAGACGGTTATAGAGCGGGACAGCCGTAATTCCGCCGGTTCCGTTGCCGCAATCCGCCACAACCTTTATTTTTTTATCCAATTTAATATCATTGCAAATGTAATCCAGGTAATCACCGGTGATATCTCTTTCTGTCACTGTTCCCCGCTTTTCCGGGGGGAACTGGCCGGAGTTGGCCAGATGAAAAATCTCTCTCACCTGATCGCCGGCCATTGCCTCGTGCCCGACGAGGGCTTTAAAACCGTTGTATTCAGCGGGATTGTGCGACGCGGTGATAATCAAACCGCCGCCCATATCGTACTTGAACACCGCGTAATACATGACAGGACTTGGCACCAGACCGATATCCAACACATCGAGGCCATATTTCGCCAGTGTTTTGGCGACAAGATCCTTGATAAGGGGTGAACTGGGCCTACCATCCATACCTACCGCAATCGACTTTTTCCCTTCACGGACAAACACAGCCGCAAACGCGGAGGCAATTCTCTCGACAACATCTTCCTGGAGATCATCCTCCACAATGCCCCTGATATCATACTCTCTAAAAATCGCTTCATTTATCTCATTCATAAGTCCTCCTGGAAAAAATGAAATTATAACCCATTCCCCGCTCCCTTACAACATCCTGCATCACAGGAATCTTTAATTTGGCTGTTCGACGTCGAAAATAGATCGTACCTTTTTTACGAAGGCCTGGATACTATAAGGTTTTTCGATAAAGTCCACAACCGGGGGAAATTCTTCCTGGCTGGCCAGATGATTTCGTGAATACCCGCTGGTCAACAATATCTTGATCTCCGGCTTGATGACATGAATCCGCCGCGCCAATTCCAATCCGCCCATTTTCGGCATCACCAGGTCGGAGATAATCATATCGACATTAATCGAATCCCTCTGGCACACAGCCATCGCCTCGATTCCATTTGTGGCCTCCAGCACTCTATATCCAAAAGATTGCAACGTATGAACCATAAATTTTCTGACCCCGCGATCGTCCTCGACAACGAGAATATATTCGGCACCACGTAGATCCCCTTTCACCATATCCTTTCCGGTTTCACTTTTGCCGAATCCCTCTAAAATGGGCCAATAGATCTTGAATGTGGCGCCTCGACCGAGTTCACTGTAAGCAAAAATATTCCCCCGGTTCTGTTTGACAATCCCAAAGACCGTCGCGAGACCGAATCCAACCCCTTTCCCCCGTTTTTTTGTGGTAAAAAAAGGCTCGAATATTTTTTCCCGGATATGTTCTTCCATACCGACGCCGGTATCGCTAACAGCGATGACAACATATGGACCGCGGCGGGTACCGGGGTGATACATGATATAATCCCTGTCCAGATGCACCGGATATGTCTCGATGGTGATTCGCTTCAACGCGAAGGTATCCGTGTGTTCGCGGATAGCGTCCCTGGCGTTGATGATGAGATTGATAAATACCTGCTCGATCTGTCCCAAATCCGCCATAATCGGGGGAATGTTGGGAAAAAGCACAGTGGTGATTTCTATATCTTCACCAATGAGACGCCTCATCATCGCCTGCAAATCTATGATTACTTTATTTAATTCAATGCTACGGGGGGCGATCGGTTGCCTACGGCTAAAGGTGATGAGGTGCTGGGTCAAATGATGGGCCCGCTCTCCGCTCTTTAATATTTCGTTCAAACTATTGAAATATTGGTCGCCGGGTTTGAGCTGCATCAGCATCAATTCAGCGTGACCGGTCATGGCGGTCAGGATATTGTTGAAATCATGGGCAATACCTCCGGCCAATTGGCCGACCGCTTCCATTTTCTGGATTTGGCGAACCTGTTCCTCGAATTCTTTCTGTTCGGTAATATCGCGAATTGTGCCGTCATAATAAAGGGGATTGCCATGTTCATCCTGCACAACCACAGCGGACACCGAACACCACATCGGTGTACCGTCTTTTCTCTTCAACAGCGCGCTCTCGCTTTTTAAAAAACCCTGCGCCTTCATTTTATTATCCAGACGTTCAATATCTTCGGGATTGAAGTAGAGGTCAAACACCGTCAATTGAATAAATTCCTCTTTGGTCTCAAAGTCAAACATCTGGATCATGGCGGGATTCACTTCGATGAAGCGGTCGTCCGGCGGTGGAAATCTCCGGTAGATTCCAACATTGATATTCTCCATCAATGTGCGGTATTTTTCTTCACTTTTTTCCAGAGCGTCTTTTGCCCGCTGGATTTCGACATTTTGTTGGATTAAGGTAGAATTCATATCATGCAGCCGTTTGCTGCGGGCCTGAATCGTTTTTGTCCTGAAACGGTGAACGATCAAAGCCGCAAACAGCAACAACGCCAACATCCCAAACTTGAACCATAGAGTATTCCACCAAACAACATTTTCCTGTATGAAAATATCGGACCCGGTTTCAGTGGCGGATAGGACGATAAAACAATGGGAAATAAATGAAGAGTGTAATATTTTCAGATTCGGCCCAGGCTTTCCGGTCAATTTGGCAAAATTCTGGCTAAACGCCACAGTAGTATTCCTCATACAAAAGAAAGATGTGCGCATCTTGAATAACGCAGCCAACTTCATTTTATATTAAAAACATATTTTTTTCAAGGGATGATGGCAATTACGATAATTTACCCGGTTATATTCTGGCCGCCCCAAGGAATACAGCCGCAGAATCCAGGGCAGGTAAACAGCTCTGTCCACAAAGACCTTCAGAATTCATTGTTTTCGGAAAAATATAACCAAAAATTGTAGGGTCATTAGAGCCTGTTCACTTATTTTTAGCAGAAGATTGACTAAAAATTTAGAATCTTATTCTTGCATCGCAAGCGGCGGCGATGATATCTTTGAGTTGGATGTCGGGGTGATGGTAGCGTTCATATGCCGGTGTTTTTTTGCCGTATTGAATAGCGGTTTTGGGGCACCATTGGATGCAAGCCAGGCATTGTTCGCAATTATGGTTCCAGGACGGTTTGCCCTGTTGAATTTCTATATTACCCGCAGGACAAACTTTTTGGCAAATCCCGCAACCATCGCAGCGATCATCGACCCAAAACCCCTTGTCCATCGTTGGTACCTGGTTGAAAGCCATCTTATAGAAGCCTGTAAAGAGAATGTTTTGCCAGAGAGGTCCTTTTTCCAGAGAACGCTCTTCCCTATTCGCCACTAGTGGGGCAATGGATTTTATCTTTTCCTGGACATGGGAAAAGCGCTCTCGCTGTTTGTCTTTCGGGCCGGGGCCACCCCAGGGAATATAGTTGGAGGGCAACGTTATATCAAAACCGGAGGAGAGAGTCAAGCCTTTCTTTGCCATCAGTTTACCAAGTTGCAACAAGGTTGCCGCCACCTGGCCGGCATTGACAGCCAAAGCGAAATAGTACTTGCCGTTATCAGCGGGAAGCATCTTGAGAAATTCAATCACCCGGTGAGGCACACCCCACATATGAACAGGAAACACCAATCCGACCGCTTCAGATTCTAATTCCAGGGGCTGTTGAACATGGGCCATTGGTATAAGTTCAGTGTTTCCACATTCTTCGGCAAGCAAACGGGCGGTCCACATAGAATTACCCGTTCCTGTATAAAAAAAAATCGATGTTTTCGTTATATTTTACCTCAGACTACAACCTGCTCCAACTGTTCTTCGAATCGATCTTCGAAAAGGCGCATAAACATTGTGTTTACAGCGTTTCCGGTTTCAGGATCAATATCGATCATGGCCATATCCAGAATCATATCTCCTTTCGCGACCTCGAAACGCTGGTTGATGCCGGTGAGAAACTTCTGAACAATCGGTTCTTTCCTCATCCCAATGACAGACTCCAGCGATCCGGTCATACCGACATCGCTTTGATACGCGGTTCCATTCTCGAGAATTCGTAAATCAGCGGTTTGAACATGAGTATGCGTCCCCACAACCGCGCTCACTCGCCCATCGAGAAAGAATCCCAGCGCCTGCTTCTCGGCGGTGGCTTCGGCATGGAAATCAACAAATACCATCTTGTTATTGTTTTCTTTCAAAAAATCATCGATGACGGTAAACGGGTTATCCACAACAGGTTCCATAAACACCCGCCCCTGAAGATTGACAATTGTAAGATACAACCCATCATCGATCTTGAAGTCAAAATAACCGCTGCCAGGATTGGAAGCGGGAAAATTCATTGGACGAATGATCCGGGGCTCCCGTTTCAATAATTCCTGGGAATCTTTTTTGTCCCAAATATGATTGCCGGTGGTGATAAAATCAACCCCGCTACTAAATAACTCCTCTGCGGTTTTCGTGATAATCCCAAGGCCGCCGGCGGAATTTTCACCATTGGCGATCAAGATATCCGGCTCAAATGTATGTTTGATGGACGGTAGGACACTTCTTAAATACTTTCGTCCATACCGTCCGATTATATCCCCAACAAAAACAATTCTGACATTATTACTTGGCATATTCTATCGCTCTGACTTCCCTTATTACAGTAATCTTGATTTGACCAGGATATTCCATTTCTTCCTGGATCTTCTTAGCGATGTCTTTGGACATGACAAACGTTTTATTGTCATTCAACTCATTCGAATTGACAATGACTCTCACTTCTCGACCGGCCCTTAACGCATAAGCTTTATTGACTCCATCAAAGGATGTGCTCACCTCTTCGAGCTTTTCGAGCCGTTTTATGTATGTCTCAAAAATCTCGCGCCGCGCGCCGGGTCTAGCTGCTGACATGCTATCTGCCGCCTGGACAAGTACACCTTCGACCGAAGTAAAATCAACGTCCATATGATGGGATGCGATCGCCTCCTGCACCTTTTTGGATTCGCCGTATTTTTTAGCCAATTCAACCGATAACTGGGTATGTGTTCCCTCGGTTTCACGGTCGATAGATTTACCCACATCATGGAGCAATCCGGCGCGCTTACACACATTGACATTGACGCCTAACTCGCGGGCCATAAAAGCCGTGATCAACGCGACCTCTTTCGAATGCTGCAGGGCATTCTGACCATAGGAAGTCCTGAATTTAAGTTTTCCTATATAAAAGTATAATTCAGGATTAATATCTTTGATTCCCAATTCGACAACAGTGTTTTCACCGATTTCCCTTAGATAATTGTCAAAATTACTGGTGATCTTTTCGACAATTTCCTCGACACGGGCCGGATGAATACGGCCGTCGGTAATCAACGTCTCGAGAGCCATCTTCGCAATCTCGCGGCGAATCGGGTCAAAAGAGGAGACGATAATCGCCTCCGGTGTGTCATCAACAATAAAATCAACGCCGGTAGCATTCTCGAGAGCACGAATATTTCGCCCTTCCCGCCCAATGATTCGTCCCTTCATCTCATCGTTCGGGAGATCAATGACTGTGACAGAAGACGAAATAACGTGTTCAGTGGCGATTCGTTGAGTGGATGTACCGATAATATCTTTTGCCATCAATTCACTCTTCTCTTTCAACTCCTCTTCGATCTGTTTCAATCTCTGAGCTGATTCGAGACGCGCCTCACCCTCATATTTTTTGATGATCATTTCTTTTGCTTCCTGGACAGTCAAACCGGAAATTTGCTCCAATTTAGCCTTTTGCTCCTCATACGTTTGCGAGATTTTAGTCTTGACGGCCTTCAATTCCTCTTCTTGATAACAGAGATCTTTCTCTTTTCTCTTTATTTCTTTCTCTTTATTATCAAGGTTGATGTAGCGTTTATCGAGGTTTTCTTCCTTATGGATCAACCTCTTTTCCATTTCATTCAACTTCGAGGCCTTAGCGCTTTGCTTTCGGTTATATTCGTTTTTCCAATTTACGAATTCGTTCTTTAATTCTTCGCTGAGTTTCTTATTGTTTTTTTCAGCTTCCCTGTTGATGCTCTCTTCTAAATCACGGCGAAATAATTCAACTTTATGGTATTCGCCAATAAAAATCTTTTTTTTGAACACTACAAATAGCGCTGCTCCAAAAGCAAATCCAATAAGAAATATAAATATATATATTAACACCTCATTCATTCAAATCCTCCTTTTTTTATCAGGATGAAATCAATCTCGAAAACCGGTTCCCGTTGACTTGGGACCTGGTTTTCCCGGTGGGAAATTCTTCTTCTAGAGGAGAGATAATCTGATCGATTTTTTTTAAAATAGTCTTCAAATTTTCATTTTCCTTTCTTAGAGAAAATAACTCATTTGCAATATTTATGGAGGTAAGTAGACCTAATTTAAATGAATCCAGATCAATGGTATCGGTCTTAATTTTTTTTATCTTAGCTTCTACGTATTGTATAATTTTCAGGAATTCTTCCGGCTTGATGTCTTCGGGAATATCAAAAACAAAATGCCGTCCTAATACCTGTACCTCAATTGACTTGCTCATGCTATTCTAAAGAATCGATCAAATCGATTAGATTGTTAATCCTCTTCTTTACCTCTTCTCGCTCAATTTCCTGGTCGGATACACTCTTTTCCAACTGAACCACTTTTGTTTTCAATTTGGAATTATCATCCTTTAATTTGTGATTCTCTTCCTTTATCCGTTTTGCGCCGTTAACCATATGATTAACTTTTTCTTCCAATTGCTTAAAGCTATCAATTTCCATGCCTCAAGCTCCTTACCTCTGAATTAGATTCAAACGTTCTACCAATGCTTGAATAAATTGATTATGAGTTTCATTGATCTCGTCATTTGTCAAAGTGCGATCTGGATCCCTGTAGGAAAAACTCATTGAAAGAGAAATCTTCCCGGACGGAATGTTTTCGCCGTCATAAAGATCAGAAAGATTGTAATCTTCAAGGAAACAGGGACTCAATTCCTCAATAACGGCATCAATCTTATCATACGAAATATTACGATCCATCAAAAAGGAAAAGTCCCTCTTCGATGCCGGAAATTTTGCCCACATGACAAACGCTTTTTCTTCCAATTTCTCAAGTAACGTTTTAATATCTATCTCAGCTACATACACATCAGTATCAATTTTGTAGGATTCCTGAATGTTTGGAGATAACAATCCCGCGTACCCTACGTCAATACCCCCGACTTCAACCACGAACGAACAATCGTTATGAAGGGCTGCTACAGTCTGTTTCTTTAATTTGGCAGAAAGAAAAAAATTGTCAAATATCGCTGCCAACAGAGACTTGAAAATATAAAAATCAAATAGTCTCTGTTTTTTCTCAATCCAATTTGCCGGTTGATATTCGCCGGAAGCAACGATTGACAATTTATCAAATTCATTTATGTTTTTATCTTTCTCAATAAAAACACGGCCAAATTCAAAAAGGCTCACCCGCGTCATGCCCTGATTAAAATTTAATGCGGTATTTCTGAGTAATCCCGCAAGTAAAGAATTTCGAAGTACCGAATAGTCCTTACCTAATGGATTTTTTATTTCTACAAACGACTCCGCTCCAGAATCCCCGGAAAATAAAGCGTTATCCTGCGAACCATGGAAAATATAATTGATCGCTTCATGAAATCCCACGGATACCATGTAATTTCCAGCTTTCGCAATGAAATCACGTTTATCGTCCGCCTTGAAATCGGTATTTGTGGTAGCCGGAATCTTGGAATCCAGTTTATCATATCCGTAGATTCTGATAATTTCCTCTACGAGATCCTGCTTTCCATAAATATCGACGCGGTATGAAGGAACTTCCACGATCCACTGGTCCGAATCATCGGTCACAGAAAATCCAAGGCTTTCAAGAACCTGAACCGATATCTCCTCTTTTATTTCTATACCTGTATAAGTAGATGGAAAATCTTTTTTTAGAGTAACTTTTTTTTGCTGGAACTCAACGGGAAAATTATCATGCAAATAGGTTATCTGAAATTCTTTTCCCATACTTTTTCCCAGCATATCCAGAGCCATTGCCATAGCGTTCTGGGTCATCAAAATATCGGCGCCTCTTTCAAATCGAAACGAGGCATCGGTTTTCAATCCAAAAGACTTTGCACATTTTCGTACCACAATGGGATCAAAATGTGCGCTTTCAATAAAAATATTTCTGGAAGAAAATGTCACTCCCGAGTCTTTCCCACCCATAACACCGGCGAGAGCAACAGGTTGATCCTGATCAGCGATAACCAAATGGTTCTCATTCAATTCAAGGACTTCTTCGGTTAATAGTTTTAAAGTCTCTCCTCCATTCGCTCTCCTTATTTTTATAGTGTTTCCCTTCAGGGTATCAAGGTCGAAAATATGGAGCGGATGACCTATGGCCATCAAAACGAAATTCGAGATATCCACGATGTTGTTGATGGGACGAAGACCGAAGCTTTCCAACAAGGCTTTCATCTCGTCAGTGGATTCCGTTACCTCGATATCCCGGACAATACAACCGGTATACCTGCCGCAATCTTCAGGGTGTTCAATTTCGATCGAAAACAGATCCTGCCCGGCAGATACTGCCCTCTCTTTAAAAACCGGAAGACGATAGCCCAGTTCCGGTACTTTGGCATGAATTTCTCTAGCAATACCAATATGCGACAACCAGTCGGGTCTATTTGGAGTAATTTCAACTTCAAAAACAGTTGCGCCGTTTATTTCAATTATTTCATTCACTTCCAGTCCGATAGAGGCCAACAATTCTTTGAGTTCCGATTTATCATAATCTATATCAATATACTTTTTCAAAAAATCTAAATTTACTCTCATCTGTTTACCCGAATTGGCTAATAAATCTAATATCGTTTTCGTAAAACATCCGGATATCGCTGATACCGTATTTAAGCATCGCAACCCGTTCCACCCCCATTCCAAATGCGAACCCCGAATACTCATCGGGATCGATTCCGCAATTTTCCAACACTCTGGGGTGTACCATTCCACTTCCGAGTATTTCCAGCCATCCAGTACCCTTGCAGATCCTGCAAGAAGGATCTTTGCCGAAACACAGGAAGCAACTGATATCAACTTCTGCCGAAGGTTCAGTGAATGGGAAATACCCCGGCCTAAATCTCACATTGAGGTTTCCTCCAAAAAATGAACGGATAAATACTTCTAGAGTACCCTTTAAATGGGAAAAACAAATATCCCGGTCCACCAATAAACCTTCAATTTGGTGAAACACGGGGGAATGCGTGGCGTCAGGTTCATCCTTTCGAAAAACTTTGCCGGGAGATATAATTTTCAATGGAGGCTTGTTTTCCTTCATATAACGGATTTGAACCGGCGACGTGTGTGTTCTGAGAACCGATTCAGAATGCCCCTTGATAAAAAAAGTATCTTGTTCATCACGGGCAGGATGGTGATCGGGAATATTTAAGGCATCGAAATTATGATATTCCGATTCCACTTCAAACCCAGAAACGATTTTATATCCCATCTGGATAAAAATATCTTCGCTCCGGGTTCTGACATATGAAATAAGATGTGGACGCCCTACAGGAATTGCGAAACCAGGAAGGGTATAATCCGCCTTTTTTTCGCCGGAGGATTTGAAATTTCCCTCAATCCGCTTGAGCGTCCTGTCAATCTCAGTTTTTAGAAAATTAACCTCTTTGCCGAATAATGCTTTACTTTCGGCGGGAATATGGCGAAGTTTCGCCATAAGGCCTGTTATAATACCCTTTTTTCTGCTTAAATATCTATCCTTCACATCCTTAAGCTCTTGTAAAGATTGAATTGCTGCCGCCTCATTTTCAAAGGTTTTCTTTAGCTTTTCAATCTCCAGTATTACTTCATTGCTCATAAGGATTGTTTGGCTTGTTCAACAATCAATTCGAAAGTTTCAGGTTCGGTTGCAGCCAGATTAGAGAGAATCTTACGGTTCAAGCGGATATTCGCTTTATTCAAACCGTAAATGAATCTGGAATAACTCATTCCATAATCACGAACTGCCGCGTTGATTCTGACATTCCAAAGCCTGCGAAAATCCCGTTTTTTGTTACGACGATCACGATAAGCATATGACAACGCTTTTTCGACAGCCTCTTTCGCGGTGCGGTAGTTTTTCCGCTTCGCACCAAAGAAACCTTTTGCCAGCTTTAATATTTTCTTTCTTCTTAATAGCTTTTTATTTCCTCTTGTTACTCTCGACATGTTTGCCTCCTACTATGAGTAGGGTAATAAATCCTTTACCCGCTTGTACTCTTCTTTAACTAGAATCGTTGAATGTCTCAAATTCCGTTTCCGCTTTTGACTTTTTTTTGTCAAAATATGAGAAGCATACGCTCTTTTTCTCTTAATCTTTCCGCTACCAGTGTAACTAAACCTCTTTTTTGCGCCTCTATGAGTCTTCAGTTTTGGCATTTTTCTCCTTTACTCCTTTCTTCTGCCCAATCAGTATGTGATTTGCAAATCTCTCGCGTTTGGGCATCGATTCAATTTCAGCAAATTCTTTTAAAATTTCTAAGATTCTATCAGTCATAATACCCAACATTTCGGGTTTTCTTTTCTGTCTACCTTTCAGCCAAATCGTGACCTTGACCTTATTCCCATCTTCCAGGAATTGCCTGATTTTTTTTAATTTTACTTCAACATCATGGTCCCCGATAACTGGGGTGAATTTAATTTCTTTTATGTGAATCTTTTTTTGCTGTCGCTGGGCTTCATGAGCCTTTTTTTGCAGCGAATACAAATATTTACCGTAATCAAGAATCCGGCATACAGGCGGATTTGCATTAGGAGAAATTTCGACAAGATCTAGATCTTTTTCTTCTGCAGCTTGTAACGCTTTTTGAATCGGAACTACACCGATCTGATTTTTTTCCTCATCAATCAACCTTACTTCCCTAGCACGTATTTCACGATTGATCCGATGGGGCCTTTTTTTTACTCTAGGTCTTTTGAATTTCATAATTAAAGCTTTTTTCTCCTATTATTTTTTTTATGGATTTAATAAACTCTTCAAGGTGAATTTTACCTTGATCGCCTTTTTTATGGATACGATAAGAAATGTTTCCATCTTTCATCTCATCATCACCAACTACAATAATATATGGAAATTTCTGAATTTCAGCATCCCTGATTTTTTTCCCGATTCCTTCGTTCCGTTGTTCCAACTGTACTCGAATACCGGCATCATGCATTTTTTGGTAAATGGACTTAGCATAGTCCATATTTCGATCATTTATTGGAATGACGATAGCCTGAACAGGAGATAACCAGGTGGGAAAAAACCCACCAAAATGTTCAATTAATACACCAAAAAATCTTTCAAGGGAACCCAACAAGGCTCTATGAATCATTATTGGCTGGCGAATTTTCCCCTGATCGTCGGAATATTTCAGGTTGAAGCGTCTGGGTAAATTGAAATCCACCTGAATGGTGGTACATTGCCAGGCACGTCCAAGCACATCTTTTACCTTAATATCAATTTTTGGCCCATAAAAAACGCCTTCGCCAGGATCTATTTGATAGTCAACATTACATTTCTTCAATGAATCTTCGAGCGCAACAGTCGCCATTTCCCAATCTTCAAGTTCTCCAACATACTTTTCAGGTCTGGTGGAAAGATAAATATCCAAATCGTTAAAACCAAACGCCCTTAACATATCGAGACTAAATTCAATAAGGTGAGTCACCTCTTCATTTATTTGCTCGGGAGTGCAAAATAAATGCGCGTCATCCTGAGTAAAACCGCGAACACGCATCAGACCATGGAGTACGCCACTTCGTTCATAACGGTATACAGTACCTAATTCGGCCCACTTAATGGGCATATCTTTGTAACTACGGTTCCGTGCTTTAAACACCGCAATATGAAACGGGCAGTTCATCGGCTTTAACTGATATTGAGTATGATCGAATTCAATAGGAGAAAACATGTTTTCCCGGTAGAAATCACTGTGCCCGCTGGTATTCCATAGATCAATCTTAGCGATATGGGGGGTATACAATAATTCATACCCATCCTTTATATGTTCATCTTTCCAGAATTTTTCAATTTCATGCCGGATGATGCTTCCTTTCGGATGCCACAAGACAATCCCGGCTCCAATCTCATTTTGGATAGAAAAAAGATCGAGGTCATTGCCGATTTTCCGGTGATCCCTCTCTTTCGCCTCTTTAAGAAAATTCAGATACTCCTGCAATCCATCGGCCGTCGGATAGACAGCTCCATAAATTCTCTGCATCGAATGATTGTTCTCGTCACCTTTCCAATACGCAGACGCGACGGATAACAATTTAAAATGTTTAAGGAATTTTGTGGCGGGGAGGTGAGGCCCACGGCACAAATCGACAAAATCACCTTGTTTGTAAACTGAAACCGAATCACCCTCAACTTTTTCCTCGATTAATTCAATTTTTAAACTCTGATTTTTTGATTTAAAATATTCAATCGCCTCTTTTTTGTCCCATTCAAGATGTTCTATTTTTACATTCTGTTTCGCAATAAACTTCATCTTTTTGGAAATGTTATCGAGATCTTCAGGGGAAAAAGGCTTAGAGGTTAAAAAATCGTAATAAAATCCATTGTCAACAGCGGGACCGACCCCGTATTGAACATCAGAAAATAGTTCAGTTACGGCCTGTGCCAATAAGTGTGAACACGAGTGACGGTAGATCTCCAGAACTTCAGGTAAATCCGATTTGGCATCGATATATTCTATTTCCTGACCATCTGCAAATTCAGAATCTAAATCCCGTAACTGACCTTCAACCTTTACCAATATTGTATTTTTATCTGTTTGTTGTCCCATCTTCCCGGAAATCAAATAGGCGCGGGCGGGCTCGAACCGCCGACCTCTACCGTGTCAAGGTAGCACTCTAACCAAAACTGAGCTACGCGCCTATAAATTAACTTGAATCTATTTATTGCACTAAATCCTTTAGTTTTTTCCCGGGAATGAACTTAACTACCCTTTTTTTGGGGATTTCTATTACATCTCCGGTTTTAGGATTCCTTCCTTTCTTTTTCTTTTTAATAGTTGATTTAAAAGTGCCAAATCCTACGAGGGTTAATTTGCCGGTCTCATTTTCCAGTTCTTCAGATACAATGTCAATAAATGAATCTATTACTTTAAGAGCTTCGCCTTTCGTAATGGCGGCGTCTTTAACCATCTGAACTGCCAACTCATTCTTATTCATTATTAATTCCTCCTTCGTAAGGTATGAATTTACCCTAAAACGCAGTAAAAGTCAATAGGATAAGGCAAAAAAGTCATCATATTAAATTCTCAACAATGTGCCTTTGTCGAAGATGTCTTTTTGAACTTTCGAGAAAGGTGTAATGTTGAAAGCATCACCTGAATCAAGATTTTCAAGATTACCAGATAGGAGGTCCACCCGGATTTTCTGCAGATGTTCTATCTTACCTTGAGCGACAAGCGCTTCGATCTCCTGAGAAACAAGTATTGGAAAGCCTGTATTAATAGCGTTCCTCTTGTAGATAGCACCAAAAGAGCTTGCGATTATTAACTTCACATCCAACGCTCTAAAACAATCGACAGCCTGCTGCCGGGATGAGCCGGATCCAAAGTCTTTACCGGCAATGACTACGGCGCCGTCTTGGGCTATTTTGGGAACATTCTTCCACCCTTCGAGGTTTCCAAAGGAGTGTTGGCCCATTTCATTGATCTCGGTGATATGCAAATGGGCATTATGGAAAATCTGATCTGTATCTATATCGGAAATCAATTGTTTACTTTCATCGGTAATAACTAAAGCTCTGCCAGTAAAGACATATTCATTCATCTATCACTTCTCCTCTGCGGAAATATATCCATTCAGAACTGAATAAGCTACGATTTCAGGTGATGCGAGATAATTCAATCCATCGCCCTGTTTTCCAGGGAAATTCCTGTTTCCAGTGGAAACCATTACCTCATTCTTTCCGGTCATACCGATATGGCCCTGAGCGCAACCACCGCATCCAGGATTGGAAATAATCGCTCCAGCGGTGAAAAGATCATTGAGCATACCTTTATTCATTGCTTCTTGATAGACTTTTCGTGTGGCCGGTACAATGGCCAAACGTACTCCGTCGGCAATCTTCTTACCTTTCAAAATGTTCCAGGCCGCTTCGATGTCTTCCAGTCTTCCGTTTGTGCAGGAGCCGATGAACCCGAAATCCACCTTTACCTGATCCAACTCTGAGATTTTCTTTACATTGTGGGGGTACGGAGGGACGGAAAGCATTGGTTCAATATCAGAAACATCAATTTCTATGACTTCGACGTATTGGGCGTCAGGATCCGCTTTAATCTCTTCCGGCATATCTAAGCCACCGGCCAGGTTTTTGATCTCATTCATCGTGTGTTCATTAAAAGCGATGAAACCTACGATCCCCCCCATTTCGGTGATCATACTCAGTAGAGTGATCCTACTGGCGAGGTCCAATTTTTCAATCGGTTCACCATAAAATTCGACAGCGTTTCCGAGTATCCGGTTGGTCTGCAAAATCCCGAGAATTTTCAAGGTAAGATCTTTGGCAGTGTAATCGTATTTGGGAGTACCTTTCAGTACAACCTTTGTGGTGGCGGGTACTTCAAACCATGTTCGTCCATACCTGTAGCCGAATGTAATGTCCACATCGCCCATACCCTGCCCGAAGCAATTGAAAGCTCCCAGGATGTTCATATGGCTGTCTGTGCCGACGACAATGGCCCCGGGTGTCACATGTCCATATTCCATCAACGTGTGCGTACCAATACCCTGATCCACATCGAATACTTTAATCCCCTGCTTCCATGCGAATTCACGACAAATCTGCTGATTATTGGCGTACTGTATCGTTTTCGGTGGAACCGTCAGGTCAAAAGTAAAAAAGATCCTCGAAGGATCGAAAACACTCTGAGTTTCATAATACTTTTGGTAATTCTTAACAACGTTGGGGCCCGCAAAATCTCTAGCGGTAACAACATCAAGGTTGATCCAGACAATTTTTCCAGGCTCAATCTCCTCTTTGGAGTGGTTCTGAAAGATTTTTTCGATAACTGTTTTTCCGCTCATTGTAGTTTTTTCTTCACATCGATCATGACAAGTTTCGATATCGCTTTTAACGTATCGATAACACCATCGCCTCGACTGGCGACCGCCTCTACCATCGGCTCCTCTTTTTTACTGAGAGCAGCCACCATTTCATCCGGTGAAGTGATATTGGGCAAATCACGTTTGTTCAATTGCAAGACATACGGAAGGGTATTGAAATCAATCTTGTATTCTTTGAGATTTTCAAGCATATCCTCAATACTCTCAATATTTGCCTCGAATCGCTCACGCTGAGAATCAGCGACAAATACAAGTCCATCCACACCTTTCAGGATCAATTTACGCGAACTACTGTAATAGATCTGGCCGGGAACCGTATAAAGATGGAATTTTACCTTGTAACCTTTAATTGTACCGAGATCAAGTGGAAAAAAATCAAAAAATAGCGTCCTCTCAGTTTCAGTTGCGAGGCTAACCAATTTTCCCTTGTTGTCGGAGCGGATTTTCTCATAAATATGCTTAATATTTGTAGTTTTTCCACTCAACCCAGGTCCATAGTAGACAATTTTAAAATTTATTTCTCTTGTGGAATAATTAAGGAACGACAATTTTAATCTCCAAATATTTCATCGATATCCTCGTCGGAGACACCTTCAAATGGAGAGGCGTCGCCTTTGAAAACATCTGTCTTCAATTTTTCATTAATAGTAACAAAAACATCGCTCAAATCTTTTGTTGCGGTTTTAACCCTGAAACGGACCAATCCCAGATTCGCATCTTTGTCGAAGATGATTATCAACATTGTCCGTTCATTGATCAGAGAAACATACAGACTCTTCTCGACCGATTCGGTCAAAACGCTGGCAAACTTGTCGATTTTCAACATCTGGGCAATACTGTTAACAGCCGATATACTTCCAGCAATCAATGAAGAAATCGAGTTCAGATAAGTGTCCTCCAAATCTCCGGTTGAGGCAATACAATGACCTTCGGTATCCGTAATAAAAACGATTTCCGATTTAGTGTCTTTTCTCAAAGCACCTAAAATGTCTTTGATCAATACATATTCTTCGTTGTAAATAATAAAGTTTTCCTGCATCTTAGTTTAGTTTACCTTTAAAATTTTGGGAAATCAAGTGTTCCCAATTTTTCTCAATTTCACCCTGGACCTGCTCCAGGATCCACTTATTTTCTGCTTTGAGTAGATGTTTGAATCTACCCTGCATTCCAAACCATTCGTGAACCGGGATTTTCTTTGGCGGATTGTAATTGATCGTCACGTCATTTCCGTCCTTGATTTCATAAATCGGCCAACTGCAAGTATCGGTGGCCAATTTAGCGATTTCAATGGATTTTTCAGGTAATGATTGCCATCCTGTCGGACAGGGAGTAAGCACATTCAAGAAAGAGGAGCCCTGAGTATCAAACGCCTTCTTTGCTTTCTTGTACAAATCCTGCCAATTCCACGGCGCTGCCTGGGCAGCGTAAGAGATTCCATGGGCAGCTATAATCCCGGAAATATTTTTCGCAATCTGCATTTTTCCGGACAACACCTTGCCTGGAGGAGTCGTTGTGGTTGCAACCCCCATGGGGGACGCAGAAGAACGCTGGCCTCCCGAGCAAGCCTGCCCCTGGTTATTCAGACAAAGATAGACAAAATCGTGACCTCTCTCAATTGCACCGGATAGCCCGCCCAATCCACTATCATAGGTTGCACCATCTCCCCCAACGACAAGAAATTTAATATTCCTGGAATTTGAAACTCTTCCCTGTTTTTTTAAGGATATATACATCGATTCGATTCCCGCCATGACAGCCGATGCATTTCCATATGAATTATGAATCCAATTCAATTTCCAGGAAGTCCTTGGAAAGTTTGATGAAGCTACCGCAAGACAACCGGTTGCATTCGATACGACAACTGGATATTTCGAAGCTCTTAACACTATTTTTAAGATGATTGGTATACCGCAGCCGGGACACAATCTGTGACCTGCCACAAATACATCTTCCTTAGCTGTCAGTTCTTTTAACGTCACCATCATTCATCTCTTAAATTAATAAAAGAAACTTCTGATTCCTTTTTACCATTATCTTCAATACTTTTCAATCCCATAAAAACGTCTTCTATGTGTTTTAAATTGATATCTCGTCCTCCCAACCCGTATATAAAAGGTTTTACCACTGGTTTTTTATCAAGTTCATAAAGTGTTGAACGGATTTCTGTAAACAAGGGACCGCCAAATCCGCCGGGGGATAACGAGCGGTCCAAAACCGCAATCGCTGTCAATCTCCCCAACGCCTCCCGCACCTCTTTGTAAGGAAAAGGACGAAAGACACGGACTTTCAGAACGCCTACCTTCTCGTTATTCGAGCGCAAAGAATCGACAACCTCTTTTGCAGTGCCTGCGCTGGAGCCGATCAATACGATAGCGTACTCGGCATCTTCTAATTTATAGGTCTCAAAATTTCCATAATATCGTCCAAATCTGTCGCCAAACTCCTTACCGACCTCCTTGATTACTTTTCGGGAATTCACAATCCCCTGCGCCTGGTGAATTTTGTGCTCAAAATAGTAATCGGGCATAGCTACGGAGCCCATTGTTACCGGGCGCTCCGTATCCAATAGCGAGTAATTGGCTTGAATCCTTTCTACAAAATCCCCGACTTCTTCAGAATTTTCCACAAACACATTTTCCATCGTATGCGAGGTCACGAAGCCGTCCAATCCAATCATCACAGGAGTTTTTACATCCGAGCACTCGGCGATTTTAAATGCCTGGATGGTGTTATCATAAGCTTCCTGGGGGTTTTCACTATAAATCTGAATCCATCCGCAATCCCGTTGAGCCATTGAATCCGAATGGTCGGCAAAAATATTCATCGGGGCTGAAACTGCGCGATTCGTAACCGCCAATACTACAGGCAAGCGCAAGGAAGACAATTGAAACAAGGCTTCCTGCGCCATGGAAAGACCGCGGGACGCTGTGGCTGAGAACACACGCCCGCCGGCGGCGGAGCCGCCGATGCAACCGCTCATGGCGCTGTATTCAGATTCAAAGTGAACCAGTTCAGAATCCAATTCACCATCTGCGATATAGGAAGCGATACATTCCAATATAGGAGACGACGGTGTTACCGGGCACGACATTACCACATCCGGTTTTAACTGCTTCACCGCGAAGGCAACTGCCGCATTACCTGTCAGTACCCTCATTACGGACATCATCGCTCCTTAAATTATAGTTCCATTTTTTTTTCTACCATGACCAGAGGTTGCGGCTCTTTTTGCACCGGGCATTCATTGGCGCAGATTCCACATCCTTTACAAAAATCGTAGTTTATTCCTCTTACCTGGTCATTCTCCAAAATTATAGCATTTTCAGGACAAAATACCCAGCAAAAAAAACAATTTATACAATTTTCCTCAATAAATAGGGGCTCTTTTCCGGTATTGGAAAAAGGATGGACATCTTTTGCGGAATTTCCCGCATCAGTGTTAACACCACCAGGATTGAGATCTTTCCAATTTTTTAGGCTCATTCAACAGCCTCCTCGCTAAACGACCGGTCAATAATTGCGAGATTCTTGTCTATGACTTCGCGGCTGAATTTCCCCGATAAAAACTCTCGCAACCTCTCTTTGAAAGCAACCGATGAAATAATATCCAGATGCTTGATCATCAGACTCAACATCGGTACACCGGGCATGACAAAGCCCAACCCCTCGATTGAAATTTTGTCGGCATCGAGTACATGGAGAGAACGGTCCCTCAAATCAACCATTTTGCGAATATGGGACGGATCGTTGGCTGAATTGACAAAAAAAACCGCATCATCTCTTTGTTCGATCAACATATCGGTCTGAAGAAACATCGAGGCGTCGGTAACAGCTACAAGGTCCGGTTGAACAACATACGAGTGATTTCTGATAGGATTGTCGGCAATTCGGTTAAACGCTCTAACAGGAAACCCTTTCCGTTGGAGACTATACTCTACCATAGACTGGACATACCGACCTTCAGTGGCGAGTACGTAGGCCATGGCTGCAGAGGCGGTGATTACCCCGTTCCCCGCTTTGCCATACCAGCTTATTTCAATCGTTCCGTCCATACATTTCTCTAATTTAACATTCGATTCGACCTTCAAAAGCCCTTGCAATCGTCACGGAGTCAACATAATCGAGGTCTGCTCCAACCGGGAGTCCCAACGCTATCCGCGTAATCTTTATTTTATACATTCGCAAAATTTCCGTCAAATAATGGGCAGTCGCATTTCCCTCTGTCGTCGGGCTGGTGGCGAGAATAACTTCTTCCACGTTTCCCCGCTCCACTCGCTGGATGAGTCCATCGAGCTTTAACTCATCGGGCCCGATTCCTCTAATTGGCGACAGATTTCCATGCAATACATGATACAATCCATTGTAGAGATTCGTTTTCTCAATGGAATGAATATTGAATGGTTCTTCGACAACACAAATTTTCTTATTGTCTCGTCGGGCCCCGCTGCATATACCGCAGGGATCATCCTCGGTCACGGTGTTGCACAGCGAGCAAAACCGGATTTTCTCCCTGGCATCGATGATCGCCTGCGCAAGATTCAAGGCAGATTCTTTTTTGGCTTTTAGAAGATAGAAGCTGATCCTCTGTGCGGATTTCCTTCCGATCCCTGGAATTTTTTTCAGTTCTTCGATGAGCCGGGCAATGGTTGGAGAAAAATGATATCCCCCGTTGTCAACCAAACGGGAATCCTCCGGGCATACCGGGAAGGCCTCCCATACTATCCTTCATCTGATCGTCAACTTTAGCCTGGGCGTCATTGACGGCAGCAATGATCAAATCCTGCAACATCTCTATATCATCCGGATCCACAACCTCTTTGGAAATATCAAGGGACAATATATTTTTATATCCATTCATAACAATTTTTACCATTCCACCGCCGGCATTGCCTTCCACTTCAGTTTCCCCCATTTTCCGTTCCATATCTTTCGCCATGTCCTGGGCTTTTTTCAACATTTGATTCATATCAAATTTAGGCATTGTTTCCTCCTTCAATGTTATCTTTCACACTTTCAATTGTGACAAGTTTCCCCTTTAGGGTATTCATGAGGCCATTAATTTTTTCATCTTTTTTCAGGGCCTCGATTTCACTTTTCCGCTTTTCCTTTTCTCCACCCTTCACCACCACCACATCCACTTCCACCCGCATTTTTTTCAAACGAAACACCAGATCTTTGAAGTATTCCGCATTCTGTCGCAAAGTATTGGCAAAATGTTCATAGTCATTGGAGATCTCGATAGCGAGCCGGTGTTCCGTCAAAGCCAAATGACTGCCGCCGAGAGCTGCCGCCAGACGGGGTTTTTCCTTTTGCATGCGATCCAGCATGATGGATTTGAGCTGAGAATCCGGGATAATAGCCGTAGCGTGATGTTCCTCGTCTTCCGGCTGTCGTCTTGACGTTTGACGGGGCATAGGCGGTTCGACCGGTGGATTCGACAAAACAGGACCGCCGGATTTAATGGAAGCGATCACGTCCTCGATCGATGTCAATGATGGGAAATAGGATAGCTTCAAAAACATATATTCAAGAATCAACCGAGGATTCTCAGTGTGTTTCATCGTTAACTCAAGATCCTTGGTGGCATTGAAATACCGTAATAATTCAACCTCTCCCACATCGTCGAGTATCTCCTTCAATTCATCGACATGTTCAGGGTTCAGATTGTGCAATCCTTTGGAATCGTCGAGGGATTTTAATACGATTAAATCACGAAAAAACTTAAGGTACTCTCCAAAAAAGAACCTTAAATCCACACCACGTTCCGAAAGGATGTTTATTTGTTCTAGAATAGTTTTTCGATCTTTTTTAAATACACTTCCGGTCAGGTCAATGAATATTCTTTCCTCGATGGTGCCTAAAATATCGATGACATCTTTGTCTTCTACCGGCCCTGAAGCAATGGCAATGGATTGATCCAGGATTTTTTTCGCATCCCTCAAGCTTCCCTCGGAAGAACGGGAAATCAGGTATAACGCATAATCCGAAATCGCTACATTCTCTTTCTGGCAGATCTCTTTCAATACAGTCTGAATCACCTCGTAAGGAATACGTTTGAATTCAAAATGTTGGCACCGGGAAACAATCGTGCCCGGAATTTTGTGAAAATCAGTGGTGGCCATAATGAAGTATGTATGTTCCGGCGGTTCCTCCACTGTTTTCAATAGGGCGTTCCAGGCGGAATTGGACAGCATGTGGACTTCATCGATCACCACCACCCTGAAACGATTTTTCAAGGGTTTGTATTTTACTGTCTCCCGCAGATTCCGGACCTCTTCAACCCCATTGTTTGACGCGCCGTCAATTTCGATGTAATCGGACGATTTATCCTCTGTGATCTCAATGCAAATTTCACACTCATTGCAAGGCTCGCCCGCGGGGCCCTGCACGCAATTGAGAGCTTTGGCCAGGATTCTGGACGCGGACGTCTTGCCGACCCCTTTCATCCCTGAAAAAATAAGGGCCGGATACAATTTATCCATTTCGATGGCGTTTTGCAATGTTTTGATTACATGGGGTTGTCCAATTAAATCTTTGAATTTTTGAGGCCGATACTTTCTGGCTAACGCTAAATACATGACGCCCCCGATAGTGATATTTTTTTGCTAAGAAGACCCTCTAACACTTGCATGACAATCCGGTTCTGCATCCTGACATCTCATCTCTATATTTCAAAAGGCCCAGGAAATCCCGAACACATATGAAACACTGCTTATTGCTGCTACCTTTCGGTCCTGACAGGGTTCAAAGGTCCATATTGTCAGGCTCCTGGACCCTTTGTTATTTATGCTGTCAATTTCTATTAATTGGAGCGCGGAGAGGGTGGGATTCGAACCCACGGTACCGTTCCCAGCACACACGCTTTCCAAGCGTGCTCCTTCAGCCACTCGGACACCTCTCCAGTAGCAAAGGGACATTTTATACTTAATCGGCAAAAATTGCAACCCCAAAAATACAAAATATTATTTTTAGTATAAATTTTTTTGAAGCGCGTTTCGTGGCTATTGCTTCATGAGGTTTCTGCAATTATAGATAATAGCAGGCGGGATGTTTCCAATGACAAGGACCGGAATGATTTGGTTGAAATAAGGAGAAAGGATCCGTTCCAAATGAAATCCCTTAAAAATGGAGACGACATGCACATATTGAACAAACAATCCCCCGCCAGTCAATAGTGGGAAAACGGATTGTCGGAGCAACCGGTTGACGTCAATATTGGAGCATGGCAGGGTTGAGACAATACAATCCGCTCCATGTAAGTCAATTCCATGTTCCCCCATCAGAATCGCCGCGCTTTCGAATACGTTTGCATTCACCAGAAACACATTTTCTCCGGCGATCGATTCATTGAGCCGGTTGAAGAATACGACATTTTTTTCAAAGGAATAAAAAGCCGTATCATGCTTTTTCCGTCGGACAATTTCACGGGTAACCGCGCCGCTGGCGGCGCCAAACTCGACAATGACTTTAGCAGATTCAAATGGGACATACCTTAACATGACATCGATACAGCGTTTGGAATCTGGAACAATCGAACCGATCTCTCGATAATTTTTACAATATTCTCTCAAAAAAATAGCATTTGAATTTTTCATTCCTAAATCCAAGCCCCTTCTATTAAGAATACACTCCCCTGCCCTCTTTTTCAACAATTTAATTTTAAAGCTGGATTTTATATAATAATCAGATCTCTACTTAATCTCCATCAACTCAAGTTCAAATGTCAGATCTTTTCCTGCCAGTGGATGATTAGCATCGAGAACAACATCATTCTCAAGGATCTCTTTAACTACTAATATGACCACATGTCCTTCCTGCAAGGTGGTTTGCAACTGCATCCCCACTTGCGGTTCCATGTCGGCGGGCAACTGGGAACGCTGGACAGTCATCTGGAGATTGTCCTGGTAGACGCCATAAGCATTCTCCGCATCAATATCGATCGTTTTTTTATCTCCGACCGCCATACCGACGATTGCCCCTTCGAAATCTTTCAATAAACGGCCTTCCCCGATGGTAAACTCAAGCGGTTCCCGCTCGACGGAAGAATCGAACATTGTACCGTCTTTCAGCGTTCCTGTATAATGAACTTTTACTATACTCCCATCCTGTGCTTGATTCATAGACATATCTCCTTTGGATTGTAATTGATTGATTCTACTTTTCCGATAGCCTGGCCGGATCATCATTCCGGCCCTGGAAAATTCTCTGATTGTGATGATTTATCAACAGCTTAAATATACGTTTTTCTTGTTTCTGAGATTAGTAATTATTATTGCCGCCCCGAAAATTCCTTTTATTTTGCTGTCTCCTGGGTTTCTGCTTCGGCGGATGAGCTTCATATACCCTGAGGGTACGTCCTCCTAAATCTGCGCCGTTCAGTTTTTCCATCGCTTCCACGGCCTCTTCGGGAGTTGCCATTTCAACAAACCCAAAGCCCTTCCCTTCGATGATTTTGACACTGAGGATTTCACCATAAGGTCTGAATAAATCTTCCAATTCATCGGGAGAAGTTGAATATTTGAAATTCCCCACATAAAGCTTACTATTTTGCATCATTACCTCCGGTATGCATGTTGTAAATTTCATAGGAAGTCGAAGCAAAATAGTGATTCGCATAACCTATGAAATGGCAGTATAGCATAAAATAAAAAATAAGTAAAACTGAAATTGCAAGGAATAATGAACATTTTATCTTTTTGACATTCGTAAAAAATCCATTTATAATGACGCTTTAATTTAAAGGTGAATGACTAACATGAACGAATTTTTTCCAACCAATGAGTACAAAACTCCGGCAGTTACCAAACGGTATCTGGGAGATCGGCTCGCCTTAGGTAGCCGTTGGTATTTTGTCTATAAATTCGTAAAGATCTTGCTTCGCTGCAGATCCTATGCCCTAAAAGGCGTTTACGACTCGGAACTATGGGCTCAAACTTCTCTGGATATCCTCAGATGTGTTGAACGGTGCGGGGGCCGGTTCCACATCGAAGGATTGAATTATCTGCGCGACAACAAGGAGCCTGTAGTGATAGTGGGAAATCACATGGGCACTCTTGAAACGATGGTCTTGCCGAGCATAGTCCAACCGTTTTTCGAAGTGACATTCGTGGTGAAAGAAAAACTGGTCAAGGGGCCGATATTCTCTCCGATTATGAAAGCGCGGGACCCAATCGTGGTTGGACGTAAAAATCCCCGCGAAGATCTTCAGCGAGTGCTTAAGAAAGGTACTGAAAAGCTTACCGTCGATTCGTCGTCGATTATCATCTTTCCTCAGAGCACTCGAAGGACGGAATTCATTCCCAGACAATTCAATTCACTGGGTGTCAAATTAGCCCGGCGGGCCAATGTAAAAGTGATTCCCGTGGCGCTAAAAACCGATTTCTGGGGTAACGGAAAACTACTCAAAGGCTTTGGGCCGTTGGACCGGTCGAAAACGATTCATTTCGCGTTTGGCCCCCCGAAAGAGATCACCGGAAACGGCAGCAAGGAACATGCAGAAATAGTCGAATTTATCCAGCAAAATCTTGATCGCTGGGGACATCCTCGCTACACCGGAGATTGATAGGCTCGCGATCCAGTTCCATTCGCACCACTGCGCCTAGATCTTTCATAGAATAAGGTTTCTGGATAAAATTCTTGATGCCCAGCGATTTGGCGGACGACATTTTCTGATTGGAAGCAAACCCACTGACAATGATGACCTTTTGGTCCGGATTAATCTTGCAAATTTCTTCATAAGTCGCCAGGCCATCGAGACCGGGATCCATGATCATATCCAATAAGATCAAGTCTACCCGACCGCTCTTTAAAAAATCGATTGTTTCCTCTCCGCTGGAAGCCAGAAATACCTCATACCCCAGGCTGGAAAGTATTGATCTGGCGATTTCCCTCTGTTCTTTGATATCATCCACCACCAGGACCTTCTCTTCTCCTCGGATATGCTGGAGGGATGAATATTGACGGCAATCGATTATTTCGGGATCGACATGGGTGGAAGGGAAATAGAGGGCGAAAGAAGTTCCAATGTCCTGCTCGCTTATCACATCGATGAAACCGTTATGGTCTTTCACTGTCGCCCATACGACACTCATACCCAAACCAGTGCCTTTCTTTTTCCCCTCAATTTTTTTTGTATAGAAAGGTTCGAAAATTTTATCGATATAATGTGGAGGGATCCCCACTCCGTCATCCGATACCTGAAGAACCACATAGTCTCCAGGTTCGATAAACTCATACGCCAACAGCGAATGTTCCAGACAGGCTTCATATGTACTCACCAGGCAACGTCCTGTTTCAGGCATTGCCTCTGCGGAATTGGCCACGAGGTTCATGACAATCTTGAACAAATGAATTCCTGATCCCATAACATTCGGCAGCCCGTCTTCCAGGTCGAATTGGAAATTCACATGGGGATGCAATGTAGTCAATTTTTCAAATTCAACGCTGCCTTTGTAATCCTGAACAACATCATTTAAGCCAATGACCTCATGGGCAACTGAATTGCCGCTACTGGACAGGGCCAATAAATCCTGCACCATTGCCGCGGCTTTCTCGCCGGTTTTTTTGATAGCCTCCAGAGGTTTACGCATCGAACTTTGTTCCGGGATTTTAAGCAACATGAGCTCGGGGTAATTCACCAGGCCCGAAAGGATATTGTTCAGATCGTGAGCAACGCCGCCGGCAAGAGTACCCACAGCCTTCATTTTGCGAACCTGTTCCATCTGATTTTCCAGTCTCTTCTTTTCGGTGATATCGCGAATATTCCCCTGGAGAAACACATATTTGCCGGAGCTGTCCCTCACGCCGGTAGCGGATAATATGCCGGTGATGGGCTCGCCGTCTTGTTTTCTGAGAAATATCTCATAATCGGTCACATAACCGTTCCTTTCAACGACTTGCAACAACAGGGCGTCCTGCCCCTCCTCCACACAATGGTGGGAAAAGAAGTTTTTCTTCAGAATCGCTTCTTTACCGGCGTAGCCGAACAATTCCAATCCCGCGGGATTGATGTCGATAAAATTACCGGCCATGGTCATTACAAAAATCGCGTCTCTGGAATCATGGAACAACCGGAAATATTGCTCCTCGGCATCTTTTAACTGGCGGGTTCTCTCTTTTACATCTTTCTCGAGAACGGAGGAATAAACAATCATGGTGTAGTAGCGCTTGACCAAGAAAAAGATCATGCCGGTAAACGCCAAAATAACAGTGTAAAACCACCATGAAAAATAAAAGGGACTGGAAATAATCAATTTAGGGGACTTTACCGCGTGACTCCAGGTCCCGCGAGCATTACGCACCATCAATTGAAAATCGTAGGATCCATGCGGTAGATTATTGTAACTCACCTTGCCTACAGGCCCTTCCCCACTTTTCCAATCTGAATCGAACCCCTGCAATCTATACTTAAATCGAGTCAGTGTCTCATCTATAAAGGAGATCCCCCAAAAGTGAAACACCACGCTGTTTTCATTTGATTCTAGATGGATTGGTTCCCGGGAATCGACCAACGATATTGTCCGCTTTGAAGTTTCTATCATCCGCAAATGCGCCTTGGGCGGCACTAAGCCCCCGTTCGATTCATCGAAACGCCGGCGGTAAAAAGACACGCCGTGGTTTGTTCCAAACCAGGGGATACCGCGAGAATCTATTATGCACGCGGATCTGTTGGTTTCCATTCCGGCAAACCCATCGCGGATTGTGTATTCCCTCAATATATTATCGCGCCAGAGAATCACCCCGTTATCGGTGCCTAACCAAAGATTGCCGTCTTCATTCTCCACAATAAAAAACACCGGACGGTCCATGGGGGTGGAATCATTGAAATAATTGACCAATCCATTGTCACCCAGCTTGTATAACCCTCCGATGGTGCCGATGAGGGTCCTTCCCGCGCGGTCTTCCATTAGTGAATATACAGTATTGACTTTATAATTATTTATGCTCCGGTAATTGATCCAGCGGTCATTTTTATAAACCCAAATACCACGATCCCAGGTACCCAGGTAAACGGAACCATCGGACGCCACAAAAATTCTTCTTACTTCGCAATTGATATCCCGGGCTAGCGGAAGCGCTTCAACCGTACCGTTTCGCCATACATCCACCCCCGTTTTATGGCCGACCCAGATAGATCCGTCAGTTTGAGGCAGAAGACACAAACTAAATTTTTTTTTATAGCGGCCGCGTCCATACCAATGGATTTTCTTTTGCCCATCGATTTTCGCCAAACCCCGTTGAGCCACCGCCAGCCAGATATTCCCCGCAACATCTTGCTTCATATCCATCACCCGGCTAAGGAGCCGGTTACTGGCGGCCAATACAGGGAAACGAATCGGTTGAAACCGCTTTCCATCATAGAACGTCACCCCATTGGAATGGCCAAACACATATCTGCCGGGGCGCGCTTCTATAATCGCTGTAACCTCGTCTTCTAAAAGGCCATGATTCATTTTTAAGGTGGCGAAACAACGGCTGGCAATCTTACTGATTCCGCGATTGCACATGAGCCAGATATTTTTTTCGAAATCCACAAACACTGAATTCGCCCCAGTTCCAATCAAACCACTATGAACACCGAACTCCTCCAGCACGCGATCGCGATAATTGAAACAAAAGATCCGGTTTCTACTGGCGAAAAACACACAACCCATATCGTCCGGGCAAACAGCCACCTCCACATCCTCGAGATAAAAGAGCCTTGGGAATGAATAAAACTCAATTTCTTGTGTTTTGGGAGTCAAACAGCCTAGCTTCCCGGCACAATAAAACCAAAGCCTCTGGGTTTGCACCGTATGAAACACATTCACCTCTATGCCAAGTCCCCGCACCGCCCCATCGGGTATACCCATTCCAGATGGAAGGTTGCGAATCTGTAGATCGTCGCCGACGATCGAGATTCCTTTATTAGTCGCTACATACAGATTGTCATTCATGGGAACAATGCCGAACACCCGGTTATGTCCAAGCCCATTCTCCTTGCCGAGGCGTAGCCAACGATTCTCCTGCCAGATAAAAACACCGTTCACAGTACCGACAACCACTCTAACGTGAGAGACTGATTCCCAAATCGCCAGACTCGACGGAGCGGCATTCGCGCCCAAAAGCCTCTTGCCGGGAGCGGGAACCGCCCTCCAACCAGATTTACCAAGATAGTATAAACGAAAACTTCCACCGCCGGCCCAACTCAAACCCCACGGATTCCCATCACGACCGACGGCGACCCTGATGAACGGAACCTCGAATTGGTCCCCGAAATCTGTATAATTGGTCCACTTCGCACCGTCGTATTTGCTCATCCCCCTGCGGGTGGCGAACCAGATTTGCCCCAACCGGTCCTGCGCGGCATCATTGACCACAGATGTCATCAAGCCCTGGGTCTCATTGTATTGATGAACAAGATATTGCTGGGAAAATAGAGGAATAGTATTCAAGAGGCAAAAAACGCAGATCAAACTCAAATAAAATAGTTTCCTCATTCTAGAAAATGTATTGACCCTCAGTAATATTTGACATCATCGAGAGGCGAAAAGCTCACAATATAATTCATATTGACATACGCCAATCCTCTATTGGATTTCACTCCGGATTGCTTGCTCTCCAACACGTACAATTCTTTAGGCGTCGCGGTTTCGCTACTATCGTGCACATCCACATCCGCCAGGGCAATCCAGCGTTCTTCCACCATTTTGAGCGTACCGATGTAAACCCAGTCCGAACTCGTATCAACGACAATTTTCGAATCGATATGTCTCGTCAAGGTATTTTGCATATAATATTCTCTCGTTGTAAAATAGTCAAACATCATTGTAAAAAAAAATCAAATTTTTTTCAATAGCGAATTCTCTTTGTGAGAAAAAATAACCGATCCAAACTTACCCTGCTATCAACTTGACAGTGAAGGTGACATTTCATACAATTATTCTCTGAGGTAATAATGAATAAAAAAAGAAGCGAACTTAATCTAATTCCATTGGTCGATGATTTTTTCAACCACACCGGTGAAGAAGACCCCCGGCTCGTAAAATCGTTCATTCACCTGGATATCGAAGGCCAAAAGAGCCTGGGAGGCATTTTAGGCAGGTTTGACCGCAATGGCTCCGGCAATTTGGACTCGAGAGAACGGCTGATGGCCCGCAGGATTCTAGGAAGATTGCACAAACCTACCAATAACTCCCTGGTTATTGTCAACAAGATCCTCGATTACCTGGACCTGAACAGCAACTCGTCAATGGATCCTGAAGAAATTGAATTGGGAATCGAAATTTTGGAGAAATTCAGTAAAGTGGACTCCCAGAACGAAACCCTCTCGGAACTGGAGCTGAGAATGTTGTACGCTGTGTTGCGCTACCTGGATCAGAACGACAACCACGTTTTGGACCCCGAAGAACGGGAGCAGTTGCATAAAGCTCTGGATAACCTCGGCAGCTTCATGAAAACCCAAAAAATTGAGAATCCTTTACTTCGAGACGTTCTAAACGACGCCGGCCGGAGTTGATCGCCTTAGAAATAAAACATATAAAGGATGAAGATAGCTAACAATCCCACCGCGATATTCAAGGGCAAGCCGACTTTTAAAAAATCCCTAAAACGGTAACCTCCGGGCCCATATACCATCAAATTGGTCTGGTAGCCAATAGGAGTGGCGAAGCTGGCAGACGCGGCAACGGCTACAGCCAATAAGAAGGCCCGCGGATCCACTCCCGCTTGCCGCCCCACTAAAAGGGCAACCGGCACCAACAATGCGGCCGCCGCGTTGTTGGTGATAATCTCAGTGTAGAAGCTGGTCATAAAATAGACCGCCGCCAGCATTCCCAAAGGTCCAAGAGCCCCCACCGCCTGAATGACCGCGTTTGCTAAAAAAGAAGCCAACCCTGAATTCACCATTCCTTTGGCAATTCCGAAAGCCGACGCGATAATGATCAATACCTTCCAATCCACGCTATTACGGGCATCGTCCGTGGTGATACACCGGGAAATAAGCAACACCAACGCCGCCCCGCTCACAGCCACCAGCACAGGCACAATTCCCGTCGCCATCGCCAGAATCATGCCCCCCAGAGTGAACATGGAAAAATAAGAATACCAAAGCGGTTTTGACGAGACCTGCACAGACGTCGATACCAGATAGAAATCTTTGGTGTGATACCAGCGCTGCATAAAATTTTTCGGCGCCAGAATCAACAACGTGTCGCCGGCGTGAATCACAATATCGCCGATTTTTTGCCGTACCCGTTCACCGGAGCGGTGAATGGCGATAATCACCGCGTCATAGGTACTACGAAAATTACTGTCTCTGACATTTTTTTTAATCAGCGGTGAATTGGAGGAAACCACCACCTCGAACGTCCTCAAATCGTCGGAATCAAAATTCTTCAAATCAAAGGAAATATCTTTCAACAAACGCAATCCCGGAGTCCGTTGCAACTCCATGATTGTCTCGGGTAATCCGGTGAAAAACAACCGGTCGTTGACCTGGATTATTTCGCCCGGCCCCACTGTGGTCTTAAAATGGCCTTCCCGCTCGATCTGAAACAAGAACAATCCCTTGAGATGACGAAGGCCGGCCTCCTCGATGGAGCGCCCGATATGCTGGTACTGCCGGTCCACCTTCATGGCCACTACGAATTCCCTGGTTTGCTCCCCTAACTGGGCCATCGGTTCCTTCCGCTCCGGCAACAACCGGTGCCCCACCAGAATGATGACCGCCAATCCGAAAATAGTCACCGGAATACCCACTTTGGAAATCTCGAAAAAGGTCATCCCCGGTAGTCCATTCTCAAGCATTAAACCATGAACCACCAGATTGGTGCTGGTGCCGATCAATGTGCACGTCCCTCCCAATATGGTGGCATACGAGAGGGGAATCAAGAATTTGGACACAGCCACTTGATTTTTCCGGGCCCAAAAGCGCACCACCGGAATCAACATCGCCACAATGGGGGTATTATTGAAAAAAGCGGAGATAGCGGAAACCGGAGGCAAAAAGCGGGCGAGTTTTTTGGTGGTGGATCCATTACTCCCCAACAATACATCGCCCAATTGATTCAGTACGCCGGTCTTTTGCAAAGCCGAGGCCACAACGAACAAAAAACCGATGGTCAGCATCCCATGATTGGAAAATCCGGCGAAGGCCTCCTTCGCATCGATCACTCCCCCGATGATCAACAAGATCAACACGGAGAAGATGGCGATATCGGCTTCAATTACCTCCAACACCAACACGCCGGTCATCAAGACCAATAAAACCGCAGTATACCAAAAGGGAAAATCAATCATCACTCAACTTGTTCCTATTTTGCGCACCTCGGAGATAACCCGTTCGACCTCTTCCGGAGTATTGTATAAAGATACGCCAAGCCGGGTCACGCCGCCGCGCTCCAGTAATCCCAATACCTCCATGGGCCGGATGGCGTAAAAATGCCCGTCCCAACTACAGATTCCCTTTTCGCCCAACCTCCGGCAAATCAAAGCCGGATCAATGCCGTCAATGGTAAACGAAACCGTGGGCGCCCGGCGCGGCGCATCGAGAGCGGGCCCAGCCAACGTCAGGCCAGAAATGGTTGAAAGCCCCTCATAAAGAGCTACCGCCATCTCATCCTCGTGGGCCGCGATCTCGCCCATTCCCTTGACTACAGCGGCTCGCATACCATCACCGCTTCCAAAAGTGGCGATATACTCTATCGCCGCTTT
>CAZBHS010000019.1:0-44789 GCA_964491915.1 uncultured Clostridia bacterium | reverse complement strand
GGAATTGACACCGGCAATGGCCGCGTGATTCAGGGTTCCGGTTTCGATACAATAGGGGGCGGCTTGCGCTTGGGTCCGCAAGCGATCCGTCGGCAACCGGTCCAGGAGCCCTTCCTTCGCATATAAAATTCCAACATGGGGTCCGTAAAATTTATAGGCTGAACAGAGTAAAAAATCGATCCCCAACGTTTTCACATCCAAAGGGAAATGGGGCGCGTAATGAACGGCGTCCACCAACACCCACGCGCCAACACTATAAGCCAATTCCCGGATCCGCGGAATGTCGTTCACAGTTCCGAAAGCATTGGATGAATAACCAACCGCAATGAGCCGGGTGTCTTCGTTCACTTTATTTTCCAAATCGTTATAATCGAGGGTATAATCGTCCGTCACCCTCACCTCGCGGACAACGATCCCCAATTCCCGCAACGCCAGCCAGGGCTGACGGTTGGCTTCATGATCCAATTGGGTGATTAAAATTTCATCTCCCGGTTCCAGGTAGCGACCGATGGCCCTGCTCAACGAAAAATTCAACGTTGTCATATTGGCGCCGAACGATATGCAGCGACTGCTTTCAGCCCCCAAAAACACGGCTGTCACGTCCCGCGCCGCCTCCAGCAAACGGTCGGTTTCCTCGGAGGTGACAAAGGCTCCATGGCTATTGGCATTGCTGTTCATATAATAATTGTTCATGGCCTCCAATACCTGACGGGGCACCTGGCTCCCGCCGGGGCCGTCGAAATAGGCCAGGGGAAAATCGTTGAAACGCCGGTTTAGAGACGGAAATTCCTCCCGCCTCCCGAATACGTGCGCATAATTGCTTTTAATAGTTTCCACTATATCCCTCCGCTAATAATGAGTATTTGTTTAGTACATTCATCCTGTATTGTATAAAAAGACCGCTCCAAAGTAAAGAGAAATATCAATGAACGTAACTGGCGGCATTGATATCAATCGTTGATCCGGTTGCGTGGTCCGCCATCCCGCTCGCCAGGAGCACCACCATCGGAGCCAGGTTCTGCGGTTCGGTCAACATCGGCAAAGCGATATCGTTCAACGCGAAATCTTCCCCATATTCATCGAAGAACTCCTGCGCCATATCGGTGCGCACAAATCCCGGCGCCACGACAAAGGCCTTGATCCCCGCCTTGCCGTACCCTCTGGCAATGGAACGGGTGAGAGACACTATCGCCCCTTTCGACGCCGCATACGCCAGATATTCAGGCGTATCGCCGCGAAAAGCGGCCCGCGAAGCGATGTTGACGATACGGCCGCCCCCCTGCCGTTTGAAATGCTCCACAGCCAACCGGCAAAACAAAGCGCTGGCCGTCACATTGACAGTCATGGTCTTCTCCCAATTGGCGATCCAATCTTCCTCATCCATCCCTTCGGGAGATTTCAACGCGATACCCGCGTTGTTGATCCACACATGAATACGCCCAAACCGGTTCATCACCTGGGCAAACAACCGCTTGCATTCCCCCATATCGCCAAGATCCGCCCTAAACGCCTGCGAACCATTGCCGACATCCCCCGCCAACTCCAGAGCCATCGCTTCATTCTCCCGGTAATGCACCGCCACCCTGGCCCCCGCGCTGCCCAAACCCAACGCGATCGCCCGGCCAATACCCCGGCTCGCTCCAGTCACCACAACATTCATACCGTTCATATCAATCTTCATCCTCATATACCTCCTCATTCGTCAAACAAATAAAACGACTAAAAATAGTAAATTAATACTTTTCCCCCCCCACGTCAAGTGCATTGGATTGCGCTCCCATACAATCAATGATAAAATTGGATTATGATTCATTCTCCCCGTTTTAAATCGCAAAAATATAAGAGGTGATAAAATGTTGTTGTATTTGATTCAGCATGGGGAAGCTGAAAGTACTACAGATCATCCGGAACGTACATTGACGGAAGCCGGGAAAGCGGGAATCACAAAGACCGCGTCCTTTTTCAAACAACTACATCCCGATCCGCCAGAGATCTGGTATAGCGGCAAACCGCGGGCGTTGGAAACAGCGAACATTCTACGGAAGATCGTCTGCCCCGGCAGCGAACTCATTGTTCACGAGAATCTGAATCCTCTGGATCCGGTGGGCGACATGGCCATCGAGTTGGAAGCGTTGGATATTCCCGAATTGGTGATTGTCGGCCATCTCCCCCATCTGGCCCGTTTGGCATCATTGTTACTCACAGGGTGCCGGGACCGCATGCCTATCCAATTCCACAACGCCGGCATTGTCTGCCTGCAAGGTAACAACGGGAAATGGGCGGCGCAGTGGATCATCCTCCCCTCTATTCTCGACTAAACAGGCGAATATCCGATTGTTCTAAAAAAAAATATTGACAAGTTTTTTTCATTTCTATACAATGATTATTCAGTCCTTAATGAGAAAAAATTCTTGGGAACTTAAGTGAGATAAATTATGATAAATCACGCACCATCCTTCGATTCGGCCCTTCCGGGTACACGCCAACGTCAAATCGACTCATCCAAATGGGACATGACTGTAGACCTATTCGAGCAGGGACATTACAGAGAGTCGATCATCAGTCTATTGGAAAGCATCGACTCATCCATGGTCCAGGGAAACAACAACGGCAAGTCGAAATTTGTCATCCCTCACGGTTCCATCATTTTGTACCTGACGATCGAAGGAGACAATCTCAACATCATCGCGCCATTCCTGAAGATACCGGCGCCCGCCAACGTCCCCCTACTCCGCCAGGTGGTGGAATTGAACTTCTACCCTTTGAATCTGGCGAAAATCACCCTGGAGCGAAATGAGTTGCGCTTCAAGTACAACGAGTCCCTCGACCTTTGCGAACCCTACAAAATCTATGAGGCGCTCAAGGAAATTTGCACCTACGCCGACGCCTATGACGATGAATTGATTAAAAAATTCGGCGCCGCTCATCTGCAGCCCCCCCGCATCCAGCGCTTCACCCAAAAACAATTGATCACCGCCTGGAACAAATTTCATGTCTATCTCAAAGAGGTATTGCAATACCTGAATTACTTCGAGAGGGCCAGAGCTTATGAGTTCTGCCTCGATATCATCGACATCACCCTCAAAAAGATCGACTATTACATGTCCCCCCAGGGGGTCATGCGCACAGACCTGGAGCGGAATATCTCCTTCCTCCAATCGCAAGAGATCCGAATTCCCGATAAAATCGCCAAAGGCAGAGAGTACTTAAAATCGTTGCAAGCGCTCAACGGCTCCGAATTCTCGAAGGACCTATACACAGCCAATGTCTTTATACCCTTTAAAACCAGAGGTACATATGAAAACATCCACTCCAACTTCGAACGGTACTACAATAGCGCCAGAGCCGAAATCGACCGCAAAGATTTTATCGGCGCCGTATTGACAATAGAAAGCGCGTTCTTCAGTCTGTTTTATTACACACAAGTCCCCGAAGATATCTCGCGCATCGTCACCAACGCGTTGGTGGCCTCCAACCGCCAACCGTGGCACCAGGCGGCAAGCCTCTTGTGGAGAGCGATATCCGAGATCATGAATCCGAAAGTCAAGAAAAAATCAAAAGGATTCTTCAGCTCTCTATTATGGGACGAACAAGACCAGATACAGGACCAAAAGGACAAGAAGAAATCCAAAGGATTTTTTGGAGCTCTATTCGGAAAGTAAGAATGGGAATTAAGGACAAACAATGACACACGCGCCCGATCACATATCTCGCAATATCTATAAAATCAATACATCGGCCGGCAGCGGCAGTGGTTTTTTCGTGAAGAACATCAACATCCTGGTGACCAACTATCATGTGGTGCAAGGTTTTAAAACAGTGGCCATCGAGGATCACAACAAAGAGCGTTATCTGGCTAAAGTTGTATTCGTGAATCCTAAAAACGACCTGGCGTTCCTCCACACCGATGCCAAATTGGGAAACCAGGAACTCCCGGCCTTGAGATTCGCCCGTATCCATAGCCGCGCCAAAGTACTGGTGCTTGGATTCCCCTTTGGAATGCCCTATACTGAAACCGAAGGCATCATCTCCTCCGAAAAACAGCTCCTCGACGGGCGGCATTATATCCAGACCGACGCCGCCGTCAACCCCGGAAACTCCGGCGGCCCCATGGTCAACGCCAAAGGGGAGGTCATCGGAGTGACCACATCAAAATTCAGCAACGCCGACAATGTGGGCTTCGCGATACCAGCCGAAGTGTTGGTGGAGGACCTGAAAGTATTCCACGCCAAAAAAAGCCTTGATTATTGTGTCAAATGCGACTCGTGCAAGACCCTGATTTCCCAAAAAACCGCCTATTGTACCAATTGCGGCAATACCATCGATGGACAGGCATTCCAAGAGGTATCCCTCAACGAGACCGCGGAGTTTGTGGAAAGCGCGCTCAAGATGTTGGGGATGGACCCGGTTCTGGCCAGAAACGGACAGGATTTTTGGGAATTTCACCACGGTTCCTCATTGATCAGGGTTTTCTTCTTCAACCAACAATACATCTACGCCACCTCCCCATTGAACGAACTCCCCGCCACCGGACTGGACCGCCTATTCAGCTACTTGCTTTCCGATCCTCTCAGTCCGTACCAATTGGGAGTTCTCGATAACACCATCTACATCTCCTACAGGGCGCACATTTCGGACATCTTCTCCCCCAAAAAAGACATCATCAAAAAGAACCTGGCGATTCTGGCATTGCGGGCCGATGAAATGGACAATTTTTTCGTGGACAATTTCGGCTGCACAATGACCCATTACTCCAAAGAGGTATAGCGCGCCGCCCCTCTTAAAATAAAGGCGCAAAGACTGCGGCGGCGGGCCAATCGAAATTCAGCAACAGAAGTTGAGAAGGAAGTCGAGGATTACCGCGGCGTTTTGTTTGACGCTTTCGATGTCCACATATTCCACCGCTCCGTGAAGGCCGCCGCCCGTGGGTCCGAAATTGACGGTAGGGATCCCTTCAGCCGCGATAAGAGCGGCGTCAGTCCAAAATGAAGCGCCGCCAAGATTGGGTTCCGATCCGGTCACATCTTTGAAGGATTTCTGTAAAACCTTTACCAGGTCTTCATCTTTCGAGGTTTCCATCGGGGGGCGGCTAAACAAAACCTTTGTTTTAGCATTGAGTTGGGGATCGATTGCCGAGAGCCGCTCGATGATGGAGGTCAATTCAGTGTGAAGAGCCAGCTCTTCCTCGCCCGGGATGGTGCGTCTCTCCAATTCGATTTTGCAGTATTCCGGGTAGGTGCTGATCTCGCGGCCGCCGTTGATTATCGAGGCGTGAACCGACGGATGCCCCACGAGAGGATGTTGTTTCTGTTTGAGAGTCTCTTCCTGGTACTTGTCCAATTCCGCCAAAATCTTTCCCCCTTTGATGATGGCGTCGATCCCCTCTTCCGGCCGGCTGCCATGCGCAGCTTTTCCGAACACCTCGATCTCGCTCCACACGAAGCCCTTGTGCGCCAAAGCGATCGTCAGAGCTGTGGGTTCGGTTACGATGGCGGCGTCGGTCTTGTATTTTTCCAAGACCGTTTCAGTACCCTTGCTTTTGTATTCCTCATCTCCCACCAACGCCAGCACCACATCGCCCTTCAATTCAGCATTGGAGGCCAACAAGCCGCGGGCCGCGGCGATAATGGCGGCAACCCCGCTCTTCATGTCTTCGCTGCCCCGGCCATAGAGCTTGCCCTCTTCTATCTTTGGATTCAACGCATCAATATCCATATTGGCGATGCCGACGGTATCGATGTGACCGTTCAACATAATGGATTTCCCTTCCCCACTGCCTTTGATCACCCCAACAACGCTGCCGCGATTGTCTCCAAACCGTAAAATCTCGGTCTCGACGCCCATCTCTTCAAGAATACCGGCCAGATAGAGACAGATTTCATTCTCACCCTTCCCATTGCAATCAAGAGATGGATTGACAGATTCAATACTTACCAATTGTTGCAAGGTCTTCACCAGTGCGTTTTCATCGATCATTATTAACACTCCTTCTTTATGAGACACATTCTCAAAAGAGGATTTTAACCAAGAATTAGAATATAAGCAAGCGGTTCATTCCCCGTTATCGATATTTTCCCTGACAAAATCCAGATATTCCGCCGGGGGATGAGGGAGTGAGATACCAATCTCCTTCATCTTGCCTTTATACCGCCCCACATGCTCGTTCACCCAACGGACACTTCCTTTCAATTCCACTTTATGGCGATTGAAGTTAAATAAAATTCCGATCTCTTTAAAGGTGGGAAATACATGGGTGCAATGCACTGACATTCCGCTTTCCGATACATCTAAAATAATTGCGGGAAAATGATTGTTATCATCGATGAGGATGACCTCGATGCCGTTCGTCTTTAACCTTGTCGCCTTTCTACTATCCATTTTGCAGCCCTTACCAGAAATTCTTGTTTCTATATACCATACGAGGAATTTATTATCAACGAAAAAAACTAAAATAAAAGATAATTTTGAAACGTCGCCGCTATCGATCCACCATTGATTTTCCTGTCTAAAAATGTTATAAAATACACCTAAATCCAAACCCAAACAGGAAAAAAATAGGATGGAACAATCGAGCCGTTTCTACAGTTTTTTAAAAAGAATGGAAATAGCAGCCGCAGTATTATTGATCTTAGCGTTCTTTTTACCATGGTTTTCAAATCCGATGGTTACCGCCGGAGGATACAACATCAAGCGTTTCCTGAATTTTTTTGACGCGTTTCAATCAGTGTCCATGATTATTACCATTATCATCTGGTTCGTACCTATCGGGGCAGTCATTCTTCTTGTCATGAACGCATTCAAAAAATCTACCGGCACATTGGCGATGATAACCGGCATGATCCCGGTGGTAACGGTGATCGTCCTGGCCTTCAAAAGCCGCTATATCATCCCCCAATGCAGATTCGGGCTTTACCTCGCCCTCTTGGGCGCGGCGGCTCTCCTCTTGACCGGCTCTTGTAATGAACTAGCGCTCTCCCGGCAAAAAGAAAAAGAAAACAGCAAACAATAAGCGTAAGGAGTATCAAGTGCACATTCAGTTTAAAGGAATTCTCAAATCATTGGTCATCGTCGCATTCGCGGCCGCTATCGGCTGCGGCCCCAAAACCCCGGTAACAGAGCCTCCCCCGGCAGAGCCGGGACCGACTCCATTGCAGACCTGGCAGCAGGAGATCCCCAAAGACGCCACCATGTACCAGGCGCTCAAGGTTCTGGAAAATTACGGACGCAAAACAAAAAAAAGCATCTCGTACAACGAATATAAACGGAACACCGGAGGCGGCACCCTCACCTCCTGGAGCCCCGAATGGTTTTATGACGCGTTCACCCTGGATATGAACGAAAAAGGGAACTGGGTCACCATCACCTGGAGCACGTCGAAATTCGCCGGCAAAAGAGACGCCAGAATCGCCGATTTGATGAAAGACGCCCCGTCCGATGTCATCGACTTAAAGGTCAAGGTCCCGTCCGGCTCAGTTTACCTTCTGGGCGACTCCGACTCCGACGGCATTCTGGATTTCGCCATGAACAAAAAGGCCAAGGCCGAAGAGGCGGGCAAGCAGGCGAACATCCAGCTCCTGGACCGGATGCAGAAGAAATATTCCTGGATTCTCAGTATTGTAAAACGCAATTACAAATACGTCCGCAAATCCCGGCGCAAATAAAATAAAAAACACGGGAATCAATAAACTCGTTATTTCCCGTATTTTCCGGCGATAAACAATGCCGCGCCCGCCAGACTGAGATCTTTCAGGAGCCCCGCCATCGCCATCTGCATGGTTTGTTGATTCAACACTCCCGGCAGATGGATGAAGGCGACGAATATGAACAGCATCAACGCCAACAACAACGAAGCCAGACGGATATGGATCGTGCTGATGATACTGATGGCCGCGGCAATCAACGCCGCTCCGGTCAAATAGACCCAGAAAATCTTGAACGGCATAAACGAGGGAACCATCCCGGTCATCTGTTGCGCATACATAAAATGATTGAAGCCGAAAACGGCAAACGGCAGGCCATACAGCACCCGCGCCAACGTGGTGGTTAAAAACCCCATCATCTTCCTCCCTTGCAGAATGCGATCATTCCGCAATAAACATATTATCTATAATATAATCCCAAACCCCAAAAATTCAACTTTTCCGGGCAATAAACTTTCGCACCGGGAAACACCGCGACAAAGGCCGCGGTGTTTTAGATATCAGCCGGTTTTATAAAATGCCGGCCGTGGACTTATTTCTTTTCACTGATAACCAGCAACCACCCTTTGCCCGGCTCCAGCGGTAGCGGTTGATCGACGGCGAAAGTTTCCGCCGGTTGGAACCCCTCGGAACCGGGGGCTACGATTATTGCCTTCGACCTCTTGATCCCCAACCGTTTCCAATCGATATCCAACATCACCATCGCCTTTTCCGAAGCCCAACTGGCCAGAGCCACCATCGCCCGGCCCTCTTTGGCGTACACTGTAGCCAACACATCCTCATTCCCAGTTTCGACCGGACTATCCTTCACCCAAAAACCAATCATCCGGGTATTCTTCATGCCGAATTCGTTCCAGATATTCCACACCGGCCGCGGATCGCCGGCCCAGGGCAAACGGGCGGTCATACCGAACACCATGCCCCGCCAGGGATTGCCGCCATCTTGCAACATCTCCCCCATCAAACCGAAAGGAATGCCCGCCACTTCAGTCATCCAGAAATCCGGCGCCGACCCGTAATCGAAATACTCGCCGAACCAGAGGCGGTTGATATAGGGAAAATGCTCCATATACAAATTGGCGCTATTGGCGAATCCATCCCGCACATTGTACTGGTTGGCGGAATGGAGGTCGATGAGAGCGCCGGGCCTGCCGCTATCGAGTATCTTTCGCACCCGTTTCATGACAACGCGGCCGAAGGCCACATCGTCGATATACAACCCGTCGATCCCCACATTCTTCACCAACCAGGCCAGACCCTCCAAATAGTAATTATGCCAACGGGACACGCCGCTATTGATAAGAGCCGCGTCATCCAGGGCAGGCACCAACCAGCCGGCGATATAATCCTCTTCAACATGCTCCTGCAACCAGGAAAATCCGCCGCCGGGACCGCCGGACAAAACCTCGTCCCCCAAACTGCGGAGAGCGAACAATTCCGCGGCGATATTGGACAGCTCCCTGACTGTATAGTATATCTTGACCTTCAAATTCTTATCATGCGCTTCATCGATATATTCCTTCATCTCCTCAGGCCGGATAAACGGATAGTTGATGAAGGGATTGATATCTGTGGCGTGGTGCACGTTCACAGTATTGGCGCCGGTCTTGACAATCTTGTCCAACGGCTCGAAACGGTGGAAATAGCGGGTACTCCATTGAGCCTCCGTATCGATCGGTTTGAACGGCGTTAGCAGCAGCCGGAAATCAAAATGGAGAACCTCCCCCGCCTCGAGAATCCGCGGTCCGCTAAACGCTGAAATCACATACCCGTTATCGCCGGCATCTTTTATATGGACCCCGCCATGGCCCTCATTGTACCAGGAAGGCGGCATGTTCAAGGGTTTGAGATGATAAAAATTGGTATTCAACGGACGGGAATAATTCTTGTCCTTAAAACTGCATTGCAGTCCGGCATTGACATCCCCCACCCAAACGGAATCATGGTTTTTCTTCACATCCCATGTCCAATCAAAGCTCTCAGGACGAACGCCGCCTTTGCGGCCCAGCCCCATCATATACCGCGCCACATCGTCTTTCACCGGGATCCTCAAGCGGATATCCTTCACATCCACCGGTTCCGTTGCCGTCAGCTCCACCTGGTATTCAACAGTACCGTCAAACTCCATATCCCCCCGCACCCGCATCGATACATCGCCCGCCCGGTTCATGGCTTCCCAACTGACCAGACCGGCATCCCGCTTCACGAACCGCAGCTCCGAATCGACCGAACTCTCCAGCAATCCATCGTTTCCTTCGATTTCAAATGCCAGAGGCGCGACCAAAACCTCCCGCTCTTTCTTTGCCAGATGGGTCATCTCTTCGGCGAAAAACGACTGAATCTTCGCAGGAAGACCGTTTTTCCCCAACACCACCCGCCGCCCAAGACAGCGCACCGCGTTGGCTTCCTCTTCCACCTCCAGGGCGGTAAACGGAGCCGTCACATCATTGTTCAGAGCGATGGTGGAATCCAGCCAACGAAGCCTGGAATGACGCCACGGTTCATCGTCGCCTGCAACAGCAATGGTTTGGGGCTTCACCTCCAATTCCACAGCCACTTCAAACGCCGGAAATCCCTGGGGCGCGATGCGCAATGCCCCGGAATAGACACCCGCCTCAGCGTCTTTCGGCACCTGCACCCCGCACCACAACGGTTGCACCCGGCCTTGCTTCACCTTGCACACCTTTTTGAACGGCTTACCGGTCCAATCCACACCGCCGGTATTGAAACAGCGCAACGCGGACGCCGGAATCACCACGCCGTCAGCCATCTTCAAATCCCCAAATACCACCTCGAGATTTGCAATCTCACCGGCAATCGCCCACAGCCCCAACTGAAACGAATAAAACTCGCCCCGCAGAGCCGCGCCTTCAAACCGGGGGACAGGCCCCTTCTCGATCCAACGAAACGGCAAATCCCGCGTCATACGGATGGGATATTGCCGGTCTTCGGGAAACACCAGATAGGGAGCGCCTTTGTGCCGGCCAAGCAAATCCTTCACTTCAGAGGCCGTGGCAATCACCTCCATCGGATAAAAACTATTGAACTTGTCGATGGATTGGATCTCCTTGACCGTGGCTTTAAAAAATCTCTTCCACCGTTTCATAGCCTGAGCCGCGGAACCGAGGCGATGCTTCCGGAGCCATTGGGGATCCGCTTTGTAATCAGGCCCCGGATAATGCACTTTTGGATAGTGTTTGGAGCCTTCAGACACCCATCTCATATAATATAGATAATACGTGCCCGGCACAGTCACCGGCCGGAAGACCAATTGCGCCATCTCGCGATTCACCGTCACCGGAAATATATCCTGAATTCTCTTACCGGTAGCCGCATCCACAAGTATCAGATTCTTCTTCTCCGGCTCCCGGTCCCGCCGCCGCCAGGGAATCTCCACCGCCACAGCTTCCGCCTTTCGTTCAACCTCGATCACCACCCGGTGATTGCCGAATGCCTCGACATCCCAGTCGCCGACGCCATATGCAATCTCGCTGGAGGCGTTCACCGGAATGTTCGTCATCATGAATAATATTAAAAATAAAAAACCAAGCCGTCTCTTCATAATCACTCCTCGCAAAAAAAATGTATGCCGTCATTGTAAAAAAGCTCCAACTATTTGTCAAATAACCGGCCGTTTGCTAAAATCTATCTGGAACACAAGACATGGACAAAGGAGCCGGTATGCCTCGACACATCAAACCAATCGTAATACTATCTCTATTTATTTGTATTTTCCCGGCAATGGAAGCCGGAATGCAGGGACAGGCGACAATCAAGGAAGAGAAAAAAGTCTTCAAAACCTATCCCTACAGCGACCCGGACCCAGTGGCCAAACCGGGCCGTATTTACCCCTATTACCGCTTCGACGGCTACAGCCCCGAAGGAGCCGACCGACAATGGGCGGTCATCCGCATGGAGAATCCCTACATCTCCGTCTCTATAACGCCTGAAATCGGCGGCAAGGTTTGGGGCGCGCGGGAAAAATCAACCGGGACCGCCTTCATCTACGAAAACAAAGTGGTAAAATTCCGCGATATCGCCATGCGCGGCCCCTGGACCTCCGGCGGCATCGAATTCAACTTCGGCGCCATCGGTCACGCCCCCACCTGCTCGACACCGGTAGACTACATCACCCGCCAAAACGAGGACGGCAGTGTCAGTTGCGTCATCGGCGCCATCGACCTTCCCTCCCGCACCCAATGGCGCGTCCATATCCGCCTGCCCCGCGACGCAGCCTCGTTCGAAACATCGTCGTGGTGGCACAACCCGACGCCCCTCCGCCAGTCCTATTACCATTGGACCAACGCGGCGGCTGATATTTCCGGCGACCTGCACTTCCATTACCCCGGCAACCATCACATCGACCACGACGGCAACGCCTTTCCCTGGCCCATCGACAGCGAAGGCCGCGATATCTCGTTCTACGCCGGCAACACTTTCGGCAGCCATAAATCCTATCATGTCCTGGGCCAATACACAGAATTCTTCGGCGGCTACCGGCAAAAAAAAGACACCGGCTACGGCCATTGGGCTCCCTACCATGAAAAACCCGGCAAAAAGCTCTGGCTCTGGGCATTGTCCCGCCAGGGAGAAATCTGGAGAGACCTGTTGACGGACGGAGACAACAACCAATACATGGAATTCCAGAGCGGCTCCCTCTTGAACCAGGCGGCGGCCGAAAGCTCGCGCACCCCCTTCAAGCACGCCTTCTTCCCCCCCTTCTCCGCCAACCAATGGACCGAACACTGGTTCCCCGTCAAAGGTATCGGCGGCATCGGCGCAGCCTCCCCTCACGCCAGTATGAACGTCACGGCAGAAGGCGATAACCTCCATATCCGCATCTGCCCCTTAAGGCCGTTGGAAGATCTTTTGCAGGTCTCGACGAACGGCACTCTCCTCCACAAGCAAAACATATCGGCGGCTCCCATGGAGATCATCGACATCTCCATCCCCAAACCGAACGCCGCATCACCCTACACCATCCGCATCGGCAAAGACAAACTACTCTACAAGAGCACAGACGCCAAAGACAACACACTCAACCGCCCCCTCGAGACCCCCAACGACTTCGACTGGAACTCCAGCGAAGGCTTGTTCGTCTCCGCCGAGGAATTGTCGGCCCAAAGGGAATACCAAAAAGCGTTACCCCACTATCTCGCGGTACTGGAAAAAGAGCCCTATCATCGAGGCGCTCTCAATGCCGTCGCTGAACTCCACTACCGCCGCGGCAACTACCATCGAGCCCTGGACTACTGCCGCAAAATCCTTTCCATCAACGCCTACGACGACACCGCCAATTTCATCTACGGTCTCGTCAATAAAGAATTGAACCGGATGATAGATGCCAAAGACGGATTCGGCTGGGCCGCCAGATCCATTACTTACAGAGCCCCCGCGCTAGTGCAATTGGCCATCCTACACCTCAAAGCAAACCGCCTGGAGCAAGCTCTCGCCCTAACCAACCAATGCCTGCGGGACTTCCCCCGCCACACCGGCGCCATCCGATTGGCGACTGTCCTTCACCGCTTGCGAGGCCAAAAACAAGAGGCGAAGCTCTTAATCAAGCGGCTACTCGAGATGGATCCCCTCCATCATTTCGCCAATTTCGAAGCCTTTCTGCTGGATCCATCGGAAGACAATCTACGGCGATTTCACGCCCCCATCCGCAACGAGTTACCCCACGAAACCTTTATAGAATTGGCCCTCGCCTACCTGGACATGGGGCAAACCCAAACAGCGGATCAGGTTTTGGCCGAAGCCCCCAAGCATCCGCTCATCAATTATTGGCGGGCCTACCTCCATCGCCAAACCGACCCGGCCAAAAGCCACCGCTATCTCGACCGGGCGCAACAAGCATCGCCCCACCTCGTCTTCCCCTTCCGAAGGGAATCTATCGATATATTCTCCTGGGCGGTGAAACAAACCCGCAACCACTGGAAACCCAACTACTACCTGGCCCTGATCCTCTGGAACAAAGGCCGTATGACTGAAGCCGCCGAGCTCTTCAAGAATTGCCGGAGCTATCCCGACTATGCCCCCTTCTACCTGACCCGCGGGACATTCCGCCATGAGTTGAATCAAATCGAACGGGCCATCGCGGATTTCACCACCGCCACCAAAATGGAGCCCCGCAAATGGCGAGGCTGGCATCTGTCGGCACAACTTCATCTGGAGCGGAAAAACTTCAAGGAGGCCTTGACAGCCACCCGGACAATGTTCAACATCGCCCCCGGCAACTATATCATAGCCCTGGACCACGCACGGGCGCTTCTGCGCAATCACAAATTGAGGGAATGTCTCTCCGTTCTCCGCAAGGTCAATGTATTGCCCTTTGAAGGGGCGCGGGAAGGTCATGATATCTACCGGGAAGCGTGTTTGCTCACCGCTGTGGATCACATGAAAAAGAGCGATTACAAGCGAGCTCTGCAAGCGGTGGACAAAGCCCGGCTGTGGCCTGAAAACCTGGGGGCCGGAAAGCCCTTCGACCCGGACGAACGATTGGAAGACCACATCGCCGCCCGGTGTCATAAAAAATTGGGCCGCCCGGAGAAGGCGCAAGACACCCTCCTCCGGTTGGAAACATTGCAACACGACGCCTCGCCATTGGTGAAGCGGGTGCTGCGACAATTAAAAAAGCTTAACGATTGACCTCTGCTTCACCGCCGGGCATCGGTCCCTGCGCCTGCTGACCTGTTCTAGGAGGCTGGGACCGGCGGGCCGGCGGTTTAGTAAACGCGAACGAGAAGGCGAACAGCACCAGACCGACAATACAAACAACTCCCGCCACCATGACCACAGGTTGGAACAGATATTCGCCCAGAATTGAGGTCAAGCCCGACACCTTTTGAAACACCAACTCTTCCACCTGGGTCATCTCATGGTGATGGAGATGGATATAGTCCGGTGCCAGCATAAATCCACTGAGTAAATTCTTTACAAAAAACGAGAGCCCAAGGGCCGCCAGTCCGCCGATCATGGTGGAGACCCCGCTCCAGGTAAAAAAGCCTGATTTTGACGTGGCGCCGATCAACGATGCCAATAGAATCACCAACACCGGGAACAAGAACAAAATAATCGATAACGAGACCATGGTTCGGGCAACATCCATCCCACGCGGAAGGTGTTCCGGACCCTCGATCATATCCACTTCATCCGGCATATCGCTGACGATCTCCTTTTTCACCAGGCTCACAGCCTCGCTGAGGGACTCCACTTCAGGTCTGCAAGCAGGCAACTCTTCGATGTCCCCCCTACGCAAGACCGCATCCTTCCATTCTTCCATCTGCTGCGGCGAACATGGAGGCAACCGGTCCAGGACCTCGAGCATATACTTATCGATGGCAGGATGATTGAGCGCCTCCTTCAGAGGCCTGAAATCCAATCGGATCTTTTCCGGAGCCCGGCGCCCCTGCAAAATCGCGGCCACCGCGTCCAACGAATCACCCAACTGATTTTCCAACCAATCGTTCACCCCGGTCTCCGCCATCAAATCCCGTATCGACACATCAGCTTCGCCGAAGGCGATCAACCAGGCCCGGGAATTTTCGTCTATATCAGCCGATTCATCTTTGGCAGCCACAAACACCGCCTCCATGATTCCCGGCACCTCATCGATCACTTCCCTGGGCAAATCTGTAATAAATTCAGGTGACATCACCGCCTGGGTCATTCCAACAGCCCAGATCACGGCAAACAGCATAGGAATGCCTATTAAAATTAACATCAGTAAAGCAATAAATTTTCTGAAGCCTGTCATATTATATCTCCTGGGGACTGAATATAATTTTTTGTTCCAACGACTCCCCGACACTATTGTAGTGAATTTCCCGCCATCATGCAAGGGGAAAGGTTGCAATTCAGCAATGTTTCGTTTAAAATTTGTTTTTTTAGGCAACAATACAATGACAAACACAAACAAAAGTGAAAGGGACACAGCATTACAAACAGCGGCCGCGTGGATCCAATCCGCCGGCGCGTTGGTGATAACCGCCGGAGCCGGCATGGGGGTGGACTCGGGACTCCCGGATTTCAGAGGTAACAAAGGTTTCTGGAAAGCCTATCCGCCATTCGCCAAATTGGGCTATAGTTTCATCGACATGGCCAACCCCAATTGGTTTGCCCGCGACCCGCAATTGGCCTGGGGCTTTTACGGACACCGCATGAACCTGTATCGAAAGACCATTCCCCACAAAGGCTTCCATATCCTTCTGGAATGGGGCAAGCAAAAGCCCGGAGGCTACTTTGTCTTCACCTCCAATGTGGACGGCCAATTCCAAAAAGCCGGATTCTCCGCCGACGCCATCAACGAATGCCACGGCTCCATCCATCACATGCAATGCGCCCGCCCCTGCCGCGACTCGATCTGGGATGGACGCGGCGCCGCCGTAGAATTGGACGAAGAGACCATGCGAGCCGGCGACCCCCTCCCCCAATGCCCCAATTGCGGACACGTAGCCAGGCCCAACATCCTCATGTTCGGCGATTGGAATTGGATCGGCGACCGCAGCGATCAACAACAACGAGCCATGAATCAATGGTTCAGGAAAAACGACGACTCCAACATCGTCATCATCGAATGCGGCGCCGGCACCGGCGTCCCCACAGTGCGTATGACCTCCGAACACATCGCCTCCCGCACCGGAGCCAAATTGATCCGCCTCAACACACGGGAACCGGAAGTCCCGGAAGGCCAGATCGGTCTGGACATGGGGGCGCTAGAAGCGCTGGCAGCCTTGAACGAACATATATGCGGCAAAAAATAATTAAAGCCGTCGCCCTGCTGAGCCTGGGCTTCTTCATCTATATCATCATTCGCATCGATCCGGCGCAAATCATACAAATCCTCCAGCGGATGTCGTGGCGGCAATTTTTGATCCTCTTTTTGTTACGCCTCCTCTTCTGGCTCATCCGGGCAATAAATTGGCAGGCGGTGCTCCATTGCTACGACGCCCCCCACTCCCTATGGCAACTACTACAAGCCCGGGTGGTGGGACACACAGTCGGCTACCTCACCCCCTCCTCCAAAATCGGCGGCGAAGCCGTCAGAGTGATTTACCTGAACACCGGCGACCGCAAAAAAATACTGGCCTCCATTGTGGTGGACAAAACCATCGAATGGTGCGCCACCATCACCCTCATCACATTGGGAGTGCTCCTGGCCATCAGCCGCGTCACCCTCTCCGCCAAACACCAATGGGCCTTTCTCCTGCTTGCCCTGGGCTCCCTCCTCTTCATCGTCTTCTTCATCAAAAAACAACGGAGCGGTTTCTTCATCTGGATGATCGACGGATTGAAAAAAATCAAAATCTCCTTCAAATTCCTGGAAAAAAAGCGGGACACCATTGCGGAGACCGACCGCCACATCTCAGCCTTCTACCGCCTTCATCAGCGCACCTTCATCGCCCTCTTCATCTCCTACATCGGCCAGGTGCTGGTCTGGACCCTGGAAATCTATTTCACCTTCCAATTTATCGGCGCCACCGGAATCTCGGTCATCGACAGCTTCCTGGTGGTGGTGCTTGGATCCTTCGCATTCGTCCTTCCGGGCATCCCCGGCTCCATCGGCGTCTACGAAGTCACCTACCTCTCGGTCTTCGCCATCCTGGGCATCAAAGTGGAATTCGGTGTGGCCCAGGTATTGGTCCGCCGCGTCATGGGTCTCCTGTGGGCGGTCATAGGCCTCGTCCCCATGCTAAAAATGAAAAAACGCTCCGCTAAAAACTCCCCCTCAAGCGGCGCTACGCCCCAACCGGATTAGATTCACCACCTTGATAATATTATTGATAACCGTCGCTACAATAGTTATAACCATCAATATATCCAATTGATTGATCACCGAAAACACCAAAATCAAAAAGATCAACAATCCCCGCGGTTCAGCCGCTTCCCCGGTTTTGGTAATTTCCAGATAATTGCGGGTCAAATAATAGAGCGTCACCTGCAAGAAATACAATCCGATACCCAACAAGCAAGCTATCAAGAGCTTCAAATCGCCGGAATAGAAATACCACCCTATAGAAATACAGCTAAAAAAGAAAAAGTCCGTAATACGGTCCAAAAACAGATCCAAAAACGCCCCATACTTGCTGCACATCCCCTTGGATCGAGCGAGCATGCCGTCGGCGCAATCGACAATCGACGACAATTGCGCCAGGATCCCACCCCACAGGAAATAAACCGGTTCCCCACGGGTATATAAAAACGCCCCCGCCAAACCGATAAAAAACGCGATCACAGTCAACTGGTTAGGCGTCACTCTGGTCTTGAACACCATCCTCACCAACAACGAAGCCAGCGGCCGGGTAAAATACCTCTCCACCCGGAAATAATTCAGAACAGGATATTTGGCATCCTCTTTCAATGATTTCTCGAAACTAAATTCAGTGCTTTTTTCCATTGACATATTCTAGTAAACATCCGGCAAATTATCAAGGACTTGTTTAAAGTTTGAACAAAAAAGCCAAATTTCATGTTGACAGAATACTGACGTTTAGTTTATCATATGAACAATTCACAATCGAAAATTCCGGCGAACCTGTACCGGAAGTTTTGGAGGTAGGCTATGAGAGAGATTGCTGAACGCGCACAGCAGACAATCGGTTATACCAGCGGTGTATTCGACCTGTTCCACATCGGACATCTAAACATTCTAAAAAGAGCCAAATCCCTCTGCGACCGCCTGATCGTCGGCGTCACCATCGATGAACTCGTCAGTTACAAAGGCGCCAAGGCAATCGTTCCCTTCGAAGAGCGGCTGGAGATCGTGCAAAACATCAAATGCGTGGACCTGGCAGTCCCTCAAAACCACCTGGACAAATACACCATGTGGGAAAAACTGAAATTCGACGTCATGTTCATCGGCGATGATTGGTTCGATACCGAACGCTTCAAAAAATTCGAGGCAAAACTCTCCACAGTCGGCGTCAAAATCATCTACCTCCCCTACACCGAAAGAGTCTCCACCACAGAGCGCAAAAAAATCCTCGACCTGGAAACCACCGCCACTAGAATCCCCAACCTCATAGAACACCTGACCGGCCGCAGCAACAGCTAAGTATCCATTTTTTTCCAAATAAAAAGTAGTCAACATCCACTTTTTATATTAAATACTAAACCGGGGAGAACAATTACGTGAATAACATCGAAGACATCAAACAATCGCTGCGGGAATTGTTCCACAGCCAATACTTCATGGTGCTGGCCACCACAGGGGACAGCCGCCCGCACACCAGCCTGGTCTCCTTCGCCACCACTCATGACCTGGAATGGTTCTACTTCGCCACTCCCCGCTCCACACAAAAATTCGCCAACATCAGCAATGATTGCCGCGTGTCCCTGCTCATCGACAACCGCGGCAACGAGATAAAAGACATAGCCACAGCCATGGCAGTCACAGTGGACGGAATCGCCGAAGAAATCGCAAACTCCGAACGGGAATCGAGGATCGAGCTCTACCTGGAAAAAAATCCCGCCATGCGGGAATTCCTCCAATCCCCCAACACCGTATTTGTCAAAGTAAAAGCCCTCCGCTACCGTGTCGTCACTCAATTCCAAAACGTCGTCACTCTTGATATCAAAACCTCCCCATAAGGCGGACCAGAATGGGAAACGCTCCCGCAATCCTCACGATTCAGGACATCACAGACGCCCACCGCCCCCTCGCCGGAGGCAAAGCCGCCAACCTGGCCACACTCCATCGCCAGGGCTTTACCATCTCCCCCGGATTCTGTATCACCACCTCCGTCTATTCGGACTATACAACTTCCACCGACATCGCCCCCCGCATCGCTATCGAGCTCAACCGCAAGCCCTTCAATGAGATGCGCTGGGAAGAACTCTGGGATGCCGCCTTGCGCATCCGCCACATGTTCATCACCACCCCATTTCCCCAAACCATAGAGACAATGCTGCGAAACGCCCTCGCCCCCTTCGCCGCCACCCCAATGGTCATCCGCTCCTCAGCCACCCGGGAAGATTCCGCCCGACACTCCTTCGCCGGCCTGCACGAATCCTACGTCAACATCACAGGAATCGACCAAATCCTCGACCATATCCGCCTGGTATGGGCCTCCCTCTGGTCCGACCGCGCCCTCCTCTATCTCAAGGAGCTCGACCTCTCCCCCGAAGACTCTGCCATCGCCGTCGTCATCCAGGAATGGATCGACAGCCAAACCTCAGGCGTCGCCTTCGCCCAAGACCCCACCAATCCAAACCGCGCCGTCATCGAAGCGGTCCCCGGCCAAAACCAGGCCCTGGTAGACGGCTCTCTCCAACCCCACCGCTGGTTCCTGGACAACCCCACCGGTAACATCCTATCCTCCACTCCCGCAGACAGCTCTCTACTGACCCCAGGCCAGTTGAACCGCGTCTTTCTGGCCACCCAACACTGTAGCCGCCTCTTCGGCTCCCCCCAGGACGTGGAATGGACATTCGCGAACGACACCCTCTACCTCCTCCAATCGCGCCCCATCACCAGCGGGCAAACGCCCAACGAAACCCCATGGCAAGCGGACGACAAACGCCCCTGGTATCTCACCCTCACCAAAAGCTTCCATCACCTCAAAGTCCTCAAAACCAAAATCGAAGAGCAATTGCTCCCTCAAATGGACAGGCAGGCGGAAGACCTCGCCAATCAAGACCTCGAAGCCCTCGATAATCACGCCCTGGCAAACGAACTGGACCGGCGCCTCGAAATCTACCGCCACTGGGCCGAGACCTACCACCGCCAATTGATCCCCTTCGCCCACGGCGCCAGACTCTTCGGCCAGATCTACAATGACACCGTAAAACCCGACAACCCCTTCGCCTTCACCCATCTCCTCGCCGCCACCGACATGACCAGCCTCCGTCGCAACCGCCGCCTCCAACAACTGGCCTCCGGCTACCTCTCCAACCCCTCCCAGGATTTACTGGACTCCTTCCTCCAGGAATTCGGCGACCTCACCTTCGATAACTCCCGCTTAGGAGACCACCCGGACCAATGGAAAACCTGGCTCGCCCGCGTCGCCTCCGCCCCAATCCGCGAAGAACAATTCGACGAAACAGACATCAAACGCCTCACCCAGGAATTCATCGACGCCTTCCCCCCGGAAAAACAAAACTTCGCCCAAGAACTCATCGACATCGCCCGCTCCAGCTACCAGCTCCGGGACAACGACAATATCCACCTGGCCAAAATCGAAGCCCGGCTCATCGAAGCCCAGGATCTAGCCCGACGCCGCCTCGACACTCCCATCGCCCACCAATTGGACACCCCCCAACTAGTCCAATCCCTCAAAGATCCCAATTTCCAACCGTCCATCCAAACATTCGAACAATCCATCGACGAGCCCTCGGACAAACACCAAATCCCCAATCTCGCCCGCCCCAGTCTCAAAACCACTTCCGGCGATTTCAGCCTCGAGGCCCGCCAAATCCGCGGACAACCGGCGGGAAACGGCCTGGCCGAAGGCCCCGCTCGCATCGTTTCCGATACCAAAAGCCTATTCGCCTTCCAACAAGGAGAAATCCTGGTGTGCGATTCCATCGACCCCAACATGACATTCATCGTCCCCCTGGCGGCAGCCATTGTCGAGCGTCGCGGCGGCATGTTGGTGCACGGCGCCATCATCGCCCGCGAATACGGCCTCCCTTGCGTCACCGGCGTCCCCAACGCCCTGGACTTCATCCAAACCGGCGTCCACCTAACAGTAGACGGCTACCTGGGAATCGTCACCATCCACGAAAAAATCTCGGAAACTAAAAATCAATAATTCCATCAACCGCCCAAATACCGGTTGATCACCTCGCCGACCGCAGCAACATTCTCCTGGTCCAACAAGTAAAAATGATTCCCTTTGAACGGCAAAATCTCGATACAATCCATAAACAGCCGCCATTCCTCTATCTTTTCCTCACACAGCGTATAATCGTCCTTCCCATAAAGCACCACCCCCGGAGTCCCGATCATCTCCCCGTCCGGCTGCTTCCCCTTACTATATCTCTCCAGAGCCACCAAATCCGCCCTCAAATTCCGTACAAACATATCCAACAAATCAGGATCTTCCATAAAAATCTCCGGCATCCCGCCAACGCTGGCCGACTTCTCCACAATCTGACTATCCGCCATCCCGGAGTCCATATTCAAGTCCTCCAGCACCCGGTGAGGCGCGTTCACACAAGAGACCACCAACTTCCGAATCCCGATCTCCCCTTCCAACCGCTTACAAAACTCATACCCCACAAAACTCCCGATACTATGCCCAAACACCAACACCCCATCCCTCAATAGCGGCCTGAGTTCCTCCACATACAAATCCACCATCTCGTCAATACTTTCCAAAGGAGCGGCCCCATCAAACAAATGCCCCGGAGGATGAACGCTCAACACCTCCACCCCAGCCTCCACCTGCCGGGCCAACCCCATATAAGAAAACCCATTCCCCCCGCCAAACGGAAACATCACCACCTGCCGGCACCCAACACCAATACCCTTCCGCAACACATGCACAACTCCGCTCATCGTCATCATCCTCAACTTCTAAATTTTCGTCTAGCCAGCGCAATCCGGCAAAAAAACTTCCACCAAACCACCCCCCATTCTAAAAAAAACCCCACCCCGTGTCAACTACGGTGTCTGGGGAATCGAACGTGACTGCGAGGAAAAAGGCAATACCAAGGCGTGATGAATTGAATTTTTAACCGCCGGGTTGTATACTTATCCAGTGTTCTAAAGAGAGGTACATCAATGAGTGAACAGTTTTTTTTGTTGAGGATAGGATTGCTAAATATCAAACCGGAAATCTGGCGAAGGTTTGTCGTGCCTGCCGATATTTCGCTGGACCGGCTCCACGACGTTATCCAGATTGTAATGGGCTGGCGCGACAGCCATCTCCATGAGTTCACCATCAAGAATCAAGGTTACACTGAATACCCGGAAGAAGAGGCGGACGGTCTTCCGTGCGGCGATTACCGTTTGAAAGACCTGATCAATCGAAGAGGCCAAACCTTCGGATATCTATACGACTTCGGGGATAGCTGGGATCACGAGTTGAAAATTGAAAAAACTCGTTATCCAGCCCAGGATATGCATTTTGGTATTGAATGCCTCGATGGAGCAAGAGCCTGCCCGCAAGAGGATGTCGGCGGAATTGGGGGGTATTGTGAATTTTGCGAGGCATTGAAAGATCCCGAACATGAAGAACATGAAAGCTATATGCGGTGGTGCGGCGGAAACTATGACAGCGAAAAATTCGACATTGACGCAGTTAATTGGGAACTAACTAAATATCAACGCTGGTCACGGGACAGAAACTTGCTCTGGGATGAGTACGATGTCTAAGTCTAATAGACAGAATCTAAGCAAAGGAAAATAATCGATTCGTAACAGCACGGTTGGAAGCCTCATCGTCACCGGGCAAAGCGGTGAACAAAGCAATTTTTCAACGTAACTGTCCCCAATTTTTATTGCTCTAAGCTCACCTAAATGTATTTTTTTTTACTTCCTCCCCCTTGATTTTTTCTGTAAGTAATTCTATAGTTACTCTCTAAGGGTGAGAGTAGAGGACTAAATCTCACGCAGAAAAAAAAAGTAGAGGAAATAGATTTAACTATCAATACAAATCTAAAGTGAAGGACAATGATAAAAGTCAGGTTCACTGTTAATCAAAAGTTTAAGGAAATCAAATGACTGGCATAGAGAGAATCAAAAAAATAAAAAACTTTAGAATATTCCATGATTTTATGTGGCCTAAAAATCTCATTGATTTTAAAAGATATAATCTTATTTACGGTTGGAATGGCAGTGGTAAATCGACCATTTCAAATATGCTACGTTCAATTGAGAAACGTACACCCATCACTGAAGCTGAGGTCTGCTTTAAAATTTCAGGAAAAGATGTCGATGGAAAGAATCTGGATAAGAGCTCTGATCTCCCACAAGTAAGAGTTTTCAACAAAGAATTCATTGATCATAATGTCTTTTCCGATAAAAATGAAGTCGATCCAAATGAAGTCGATCCAATCGTTATTCTTGGCGAGAAAAACATTGAAAAACAGGAAAGGCTCAAAAGTTTGATCAATGAGAATAGACCACTAATTAAAGCCATTTCAGAGCTAAAAGAACAAAAGGACCGAAAAGAAAAAGAGATTGTTGATTTTTGCAAAGAGCAGGGAAAATCGATTAAAGATTACATGCTCGAAACCGGAGGAGCAAAGAATTACAATAATTATGATAAAAGAAAATTCAGAGAAAAATGCAATGAAATACTAGAACTCCCATTGGAGGATCAGAAAACCAGGATACTTAGTGCGGAAGCTCTAAATGAAAACTATACGAAAGCAAAAGCAGAGCCTAAAAAAAAACTACCTTCGTTTCAATTTTCATACTTTGATACACTCCAATTAACTGAACAAGTTAGAAACGTTTTAAAAAAAACAGTCGTATCGCAGACCATTAAAAAATTAGAGAGTGATGAGGAACTTTCAAAATGGATGGAACAAGGACTTGAGAAGCATAAAAAAGAGGAATCCACTACCTGCCTTTTTTGCGAACAGCCACTACCGGAGAACCGAATTAATGAACTCGAGGCGCACTTTAATGCAGAATATAAATCCTTGAATTCAGAAATCAACTCTTTAAAATCCCATATAGAATCACAAATCGAAGAGATTGAACAAAAGTTTCCACCAAAGCAATTTGAATTATACAACGAATTGCAAAAAGAATATTCGGATGCAACAGTCAAGTTTTTTGATGAAAAAGCTCGTGTCACTGAATATTTGAAAAAACTCACCAAAAGCCTTGAAGAAAAATCAAGTCAGCCTTTTCAGCAAATAAATAAGAATTTTGAACCAGTAAGCTTATCAAGCGAGACTCCCAAATATTTAAACGACATTATAAATCGGCATAATACTAGAACAGATGACTTTACCACTTCTATTAACAATGCCTGCCAGGCTATAGAGGAATCCAAAGTTGCTGAGAATTTACAAACTTACAAGCAATTTACTAATGCATGCGAAAAGCTTGAAGAAGATATTAATAGCAAACAAGAGAGAGTTGACGAGTTGGAAGCTGAAATGAAAAATATAGAAAAAGAAATTTCTGATCACCGAATCGCTGTGGATGAACTTAATAAAGACCTTCAGGGGTATCTAGGTAGGGATGAGCTAACTTTTAAATTGAAAGAAAATGGCTACCAAATTTTTAGGTCTAAAGAGTTAGCCCAAAACCTAAGCGAAGGGGAAAAGACCGCTATTGCATTCCTGTATTTTCTAAAAACACTTAAGGACAATACCTTTTCATTATCAAATGGGATCGTCGTCGTTGATGATCCTGTTTCTAGCCTTGATACAAACTCACTTTTTTCCGCTTTTGGATTTATGAAGGATCGGACAAAAGATGCCGGGCAATTATTCATTCTCACCCACAACCATTCATTTTTCAGACAAGTCAAAAACTGGTTCAAATATGAGAATCAAAAAGCTAGATACTATATGCTCAGATGCAGCCAAAATACAAATCCCAGAACTTCTTCAATAGTAGAATTAGACCTACTACTACGTAATTATGAATCAGATTATCATTACCTTTTCAGTCTAATTTACAAAGCCGTTTACTCTGTCGAAAACAATAGCCTTGAAAATTTCTATCATTTACCTAATATTGCTCGTAGATTTTTAGAATCGTTTCTCGCATTTAGACAACCTGCGGAAAGAGGGGCGCTCTCGCAAAAAATCAACTCAATTGAATACGATGAGGGGAAAAAAGTTAAACTCCTAAGATTTCTGCATACTTACTCTCATTCAGATCAAATTGCCGACCCAGAACATGATCCATCAATTCTTCTAGAAACGAAAAAAATATTAAAGGATTTACTTGAACTGATCAAGAACGAGGATGAACGCCACTATTCCCAAATGAAATCCCTGTTCGAAAAAACCAGAAAAAAGCAGTGAATATCCTCACCAATTAACTTAAATGCGACTAAATAGTCCTCATATAAGCAGCATCAGCGTTATGGCTCAACTTTCCCCGAGCCTCTGTTCAACGACAACCGTCAATCAAGAAGTATGAATAATTTTTTCCTCCAACATCTTGATTGAATTTAAGTTTTTTTATATACTGAATCTATGGAAATTGGTGAAATTAAGGGGAATAGAGAAAGTCTAAAAAAATTGATGGAATGGCAAAAGGATGGCAATGTGACCCCTTTCCTAGGGGCGGGATTTAGCGATCCTGTTTGTCCTATGTGGAAAGATTTTTTAGACCAGTATTACAAATCAGTTCAGAATATTTTTATGAAAGATATTGATCGTAAGAATTTTGAGAAAGCGCAAAATAGCAATGCGCCGACTCGCCTTGAAGATATGGCATATATTCTTGAACGTTGTTGCGAAAGGCGGCGATTCAATGAGGAAATCGAAGCGAAGTTTGACAAAAAACTGCCGCTTGGCATGCGTAGAAAGTTCCGATTACTACACAAAGCCTTTCCCGGCCTTAAGGTGACATCAAACTTTGATAAACTCATCGAAGATAATCCATTTGGCCCTTCAGTGCCGGTGATCCACATTAGTAAAGCTGAAGCTCTGAATTACTTGTTTGCCCCTCATAAAAAAACGAATGCACTGGTGAAGATCCATGGAGGTCTTGATGATCCAGACTCTATCATTCTCACCCGGAAGCAATATCAAGAATTTTACGGATCCAAAGATTCATTCAGCAATGACGCACCGTTACCAAAATTTTTGACTCTCCTCTTCACTCTTCGCTCTGTTTTGTTTATAGGGTGCTCTCTTAAAGCTGACAGACTTCTTATGGTTTTACAGAACCATAAAAGTGAGTGCCCTCATTTCGCAATCAGGGAAATTCCTACCAAAATCAAAAACGGTGAGAATTCTGAAATTGACGAGGATAAAAAACTTGAAATCGAAAGACACTGTTCAAAACATGGAATTACACCTATATGGGTAGAAAAATACAAGCAAATTGAAGAACTTTTACAAATGCTGGCACCGGAAGAGGAAGACATTCAAATGCCTGAACATGGCATAACATTTGTTGGTCGCGAAGGACATTTACAGCAGATGAAGGAATCCCTGTTCGACTGGCAGAGCCAAAGCGACCAATTACAGGTACCCTCTGGTAGAATTTTCGTGCTTGAAGGCGCAGGTGGAATTGGCAAAACGACACTCGCAATCGAAGCAGTAAAAAAATTCTATTCTCCTGATCGTTTCCCTGACGGCATCATTGGACCTATACGTGCGGATGAACAATCTCCTCAGTTTTTTGCTAACTCTCTTTCAAATCATTTTGATATACTCATTAAGGAGCCCGAGAGTAAGGAAGCCGCTCAAAAGGCAATTACCAATATCCTCAGAGAAAAACAGGCTATCATTATCCTCGATAATGTGGTCGAATGGGACAACCTCAAATACCTGCTTCCTTCTGAGACACTTTCCACAATACTCCTCACTACAAGAAACCGGGACATTGCCAAGCGTATAAGAATCAACGTAAATGATAAGCTTAAAAAAGAATCGCTGGCTTTGGAAATATTCACTCAACCTGAAGTCGAAGATCTCTTCCGAAAAATGCTTGACAATTATAATCCTAATGACCACCATCTCTATCTCGATATTGCTAAAAGCCTCGGTTTCCTCCCACTCGCGCTACGCCAGGCCCTCATGCTTGTATTATTCGGTGAGAATTATACTATCCAAGAACTCCGAGATAAACTAATCCAGGATGAACGTCTCGATTTACTCCGGCAAGGCCACCAGCTAGACTCTACAGAAGAAAATCGCTCTATCGAAGTAGTATTCGATCTTTCCTCCAACTTACTTAAGCCAAGACATCTTAAAATTCTACAATACATGGCAACCTGTTCTCCAGGCCCGATACCCCTCGAATTTCTTGTAGAGCTCACAAAAAATCCAAATGTCCGCGAGGATCTCGAATACCTACATTCTCGTTCCTGGTGTCAGAGGCAAATATTCCAAAAAGAGCGTAAATATGGACTTCACCAACTGGTCCGCGAATTAGTCCGTACACGTTTTAAAAACAAATTCGCTATGGAATACTTCGAATTGGTGCATAAAATTTTCACTGACGAAGAAGTTCATTTTTCAGTAAAAGATCCATTGGTTCCAGAACTTGAAGTCGCATTTAGGATTGCGGCAGAGAAAAAAGACGAGCGTTTAAAGGAATTGATTGATAAACTTTTCGATTTTTGCTATTCACGGGGTTATGGAGATTTATTTATCAAATTGAGCCAGTCGGCTATAAAAATATTCCCGAAAGACAAAATCCTCTTTATTGTTGCCTCTCTCCAACAAGCAAAAGTAAAATACCGTTTAGGGCTTAGAGAAGAAGCTATGAAAATGCTCAAGAGGATTGAAACTGTATGCATTGATTTAAATGAAAACGCACATCTTGCTTCGTGTTACTCTGAACAATCAAAAATCCAGAAAAGCAAGAGCGGATATGACACGGCACTAGCACTACTTCAAAAAGCTGAAGATATATATCTGAAATTACAGGATATGGAAGGATTTGCTTCCTGCCTAGGCGAACAAGTATTATTAATTTCCAAGGGAGGTAAAAAGCAAGAAGCCATGCGGCTCTCTGAGAGAGGAATAGAGATAGTAAAAAAATCGGGAAACAAAAATGGTTTAGCCACCTGTTATTATACTCTAGCCTCTTTATTAAAGACTTTTAATAATCCAAAGCATGCCCTCCAAATGTTGGAAAAGGCAGAAGCAATCCATGAAAAAAAAAACCTAGAGGGTATGGCATTCTGTAGTAATAAAAGAGCAAGTATTCTTTGTCGCCAGAATAAATTTGATGAAGCTATAAAATTTCATGAAAAAGCAAAAAAAATTAACAGAGAAACTGGGAATCAAGCTGGGTTAGCATTTTCATACAATAATCATGTTGAAACTCTTATTAAAGCAAATAGATTACAAAAAGCATTAGAATTAAGTAAAAAAGCTGAACAGATAGAAAAGGATTCGAAAAACATGGCTGGATTGGGAATCTGTTATAAAAGAGCAGGAAAAATATTAAACAAGATGTACCTTCACAGTGAAGCACTGGAGATGTACAAGAAAGAGGGAGAGATACAAAAAAAGTTGGGAAACAAAAGCTATTTATCTTCTTGTTACTGCAAACAGGTTGAGATTCTAAGCCGCTTGGGAAGGTTAAGCGAGGCTTTGATAATATATAATAAATATGAACAATTATACAAAGAATTAAACAAGAAATCAACATTGACAGAATGCTATCAAAGGAAAGTCGGAATTTTTAGACTCCAAAATCGCTATGATGAGGCTCTCGAATTGCTAAAAAAAATGGAAAGCTCCTGCCTAGAATTAGATGATAAACGTAAATTGGCAAATTGCTATGAAAATCAGGCTGCCATTTTAAAAGCTCAAAATAAATATGATGGGGCCCTAGAAAAACTTAAAAAACAGGAGAAAATCTGTACAAAAAATGGATGGAAAAAAACATTGTCGGCATGCAATAAAAGCCAAATTGGAATTTATAAACTCCAAAACCGCTATGATGAGGCTCTAGGCATGCTCAAAAAAATTGAAGCCTCTTCTTTAGAAGCTGGAGACATAAATGGGATAAAAGAGAGTTATACAATTCAAGCCGCCATTCTAAGAGGCCAAAAAAAATATGATGAAAGTATAACCAAACTTAAAATGTTGGAAGATATTCTCAAAAAGAATGGTAGGCTCTCGGCGTTAGCGGATTGCTATCTTACGCAATCTGCAATTTATAAAGACCAGAATAAGGGTGAAAAATGCCTCGAATTATTAGAACAACGGGAACTAATATATATTGAATTAGGAAAACATAAAGCATTAGCCAGATGTTACACAATTAATGCCATCCACCTTAAAAATCTTAGCAGGTTTACCGAGGCATTATCAAAACAAAAAAAATGCGAAGAAATCCACAAGAAATTTAAAAATCATGAAGGACTGGCAGATTCATGGTGGAACATAGGTAGCATTTATGGAGAAATGGGGGAAAAAGAAGAACAAATATCATCTTGGAATCAATCCATTAAATTGAAACAAAAGATAGGAATTCCAACAGAAGAAAATATAAAAGCTTTAGAGGAAATAAAACAGACGATTGTATAGCGACATTTCTCTTTTCCCTCAACGAAGGCAGCTTCCTTGAAATCCCCGTTGATCGAATCTATTTGCCAGAAATCCCCAATTGAGCTATAATATAGCCATACGGGAGGCTCATTTGCCGTCTGAGACACGAGATAGAATATTTGATGAACTAGACAGCTTGCAGGAAAAAATCCTTGAATTGAAGCCTTTTTCGGAAAGCATGCTCAAACAGCTCAAGGAGTATTACCGGGTTGGGTTGACCTATTCGTCCAATGCTATCGAGGGAAATTCGTTGACTCTTTCGGAGACCAAGGTGGTGTTGGAGGATGGGCTGACTGTCGGCGGGAAACCGTTGCGGGATCATCTGGAGGCCAGGGGGCATAGTGACGCCTATGATTGGTTGTATGCTTTGGTGGCGAAAGACGGGATTGAAGAGGAAGATATTTTGCGGATGCACTATCTCTTCTATCGCTACCTGGACGAAAACGAGGCGGGTCAATATCGGCGAACTCCCATCGTTGTCACGGGCACCGACTTTGTGTTTCCAACGCCAGACGAAGTTCCGGCTAGGATGGGGGAATTCATCTCCTCCATGAAGCGGGACAGTCGGCTCTTGCATCCGGTGGAATTGGCGGCGAAAGCGCATGCGGATTTTGTCACTATCCATCCCTTCGTTGACGGCAACGGCCGGGTGGCCCGGCTTCTAATGAATCTTCTACTGTTCAAGGAAAACTACCCTATTACCATTATCCCCCCCATCCGTAGGTCCGAATACATCGCAAGCATCCGCAAAGCCAACCATGGAGATATCAAAGAGTTCACCCTTCTCATCGGCGATTGCGTAAAGGAATCCCAAAAAGAACTCCTCCGCTTTTTCAAGTAACAACTCTAGCCTTTTTCCTGCCCAATATACCAAAAGGGCGGGAAAAGAATAATGACTTACCTGTCGCCTTTTTTTCTCCTAAATGCTTTGGGAACCATGATATTACTACCCCTTCTCCCGGAAGCACCCAACCATTCATGAAAGCCTTGATGCCATTTCCAAAGCTGGACTGAAATGCATCTCCATATTCAAACCCAATACCTGGCTTTGTAGCCTTAAACCAGGTTGCATTATATTGAAAAAAGAGATGATAGCGTAGACAAACACTAAAACCGCAGGTAGGATATCTTACGTAATATTCCAGCACATTATCATCTTTCCAATGCAACTCTTTTGCAGCAATCATAATATCCAAAGTATCATGAACAGAAATATCTTTTTTAAATTCTATCGTAATAATCTGTCTTCCATCCATTTGCGTCACAGTACGATCTACATCATCTTTACTAAATTGAACGTCACCTGCACTTGCCTTAAATTCCAATAAAAAATCATCTGCTGTCAGCCCAAGATTAGAAGGGATTGAATGCCGAGCGACATATCGCAGCGGGAAAGTACACATTGAATTCGCTAAGTGTTTGCTTGATAGTCTAAATGTCCTGACGCACTCGTGGATACAAAACTGTGTATGATCTGTATCATCATCTACTACAATATCTTCGCAATAGTTATATTGACAAAATGCCTGCATGCATTGATCTCTAATTTTGGTTGTTTCGTCGAAGAGCCCTGATTTTAAACCGCAGGTTGTATCAGCAATTCTACACTTTACAATATTTTGCTCAATTTTTTTCTTTGATGTCTCAGATAAAACAGTCATAATCTCTTCCGTTGTAAAAAATCTCATAAAGGCAGCAGAAATCTGGTCTTGAATCTCTTTTAAATTGAAAAACACAATCGCAACTGATGCAATCATTAATGTACCGGCAATTTGAAGAAACAATATACCTAGAAATTTCAATAAAATAAATTCAAACCTCTCAAGCAGCCCACCCAAAACAAATAGAACAAATCCAAATGTAAAGAGGTAGATAACAAATTTGGTAGCTTTATGTCCATTTTTTCTTTTCTCTTTTCCATCCGCCGATTTTTTTTGCTCCCACTCTTCCTCAGTTGAACCTTTTAATTTTTTCCCCAACATTTTTTTCTCCTTTGTCGAAAAAATAATCCACCTCATAGGGTTAGTAAACATATTAGATCTAAAGCAGCAATATATTTTTTTCTATTTAATAAAGTTACGATTTATTAAATTTTTTGAGTTAGTTTCTTATTCTCCCCTACTAATTAGATATATAAAAATCGAAAAAAATCAACGTTAACTTAATTTCAACAGCAAAGTGTATTTTTTTTTACTTTCCCCCTCTTGATTTTTTCTGAAAGTAATTCTATAGTTATTTTCTAAAGGTGAGATTCGAGGATTTTAATCTCACGCAGAAAAAGCAGATTATTATTAGTAAAGGGAATCACAAGATAAAAAATCCTGGGGACAGGCGTTTTTTTTTGTTGAAACGGAATTTTGGTTGGGTTAAACTGTAGTTTAAGGCCGAGACTGCGCAGGTGTGTTTGCGGCATCGCGGCAACCTCGGGAGGCTCTTAAATTGTTATTTCTTAAAGAAATTTTAAGGAGTAGAAGTGCCTAGAAACAGAAGAATGAAAGTCAAGGGTGAAATCGCCCATTATCACATCATTTCAAGAACCGTCGGCCAACAATTTTTGTTGGGAAACCCTGAAAAAGAGGCGTTGGTGGAAATCATACGCTATTATTCTCACATGTATTTCGTCAAAATGAACGCCTATTGCATTATGAGCAACCACTTCCATTTGGTCATCCGGTCGTTGCCCGAACATTTGTTCAGCGACGACGAGGTGGTCAAGCGGATCAAGGTGTTCATGCAAAAGGACAAAAAGAAAAAGGGAGAGATCACTCCTTTAGACATCCGCGAAGCCCGGGAAAAATTGGAAGATATATCGGAGTTTTGCAAATCCTTCAAGCAAACGTTTTCCAATTGGTACAACAAAACCCGCAACCGCACCGGCTATTTGTGGGGCAGTCGTTTCAAGAGTCTGTACTTGGGCAACCAGGAAATCATACAGCGCTGTTGCGCCTACATCGAGCTCAATCCCGTCAGAGCCGGCATTGTCCAAAAACCCGAAGCCTATCGTTGGAGCAGCCTGCACAACCGCCAATGCGCCCCCCGCAGCCACCGCTTTTGCAGCCTCGACGGCGTATTCTCCGATCCCTCCAACCAAATGTCCGACGCCAGCCTCCTCAAAGAATACCGCTCCCTCGTCTACTACTTCGGCAACATCAAACGCACCACCCTCCAGGACCTCGAAGAAGGCCGCAGCGACGACGAAGCCAGAAGTCCCATTAGCGACGAGTTGTACAGCGAAGCCGCCCGCCGCCATTTCAAGCCCCCCGCCGGCGACCTGATGCTAAGCCGCATCCGCTACTTCACCGACGGCGTGGTCATCGGCTCCCAGGACTTCCTTATCCAAATCTACGCCCGCTTCGCCGGCACAGCCATTCTCAAGAAAGACCGCACTCTCTACCCAACAGGTATCGGCCAAAGCTTCTCAATCAAACGATTGCGGCCCAAACACAGTTAAGCGACACCTGAATCGCCAACTGCCCGCCCAAAAGCAGGAGACCTCTCTCCCAACCCCGGCTTTCACCCGATTTTTCCCGCCTCCACTCCCTAAAGAAACCAAAATTTCAGAAAAAGCGAGTCAAAAATCGATACCACCGGCATTCGCTTCGACAATTTGGACAATCCGCCGAACGTCACCCCCCCCATAACAAGACATCCACCTCCCATGAACCTGTCCCCAAAAGCTCTCAAAATCTCTAACGTGAGATCGACCTCCCGTAAACCTGTCCCTAAAATCTGTTGACCGAATCTATTTGCCAGAAATCCCCAATTGAGCTATAATATAGCCAATCGGGAGGATTATTTTTTTACCTCAGATTGGAGATAATTTGTTTGACGAAATAGACAGTTTGCAAACAAAAATCATTAACTTGATGCCGTTTTCGGAACACATGCGGAGGCAGCTCAAGGAGTATTACCGGGTTGGGTTGACCTATTCGTCCAATGCTATCGAGGGAAATTCGTTGACTCTTTCGGAGACCAAGGTGGTGTTGGAGGATGGGCTGACTGTCGGCGGGAAACCGTTGCGGGATCATCTGGAGGCCAGGGGGCATAGTGACGCCTATGATTGGTTGTATGCTTTGGTGGCGAAAGACGGGATTGAAGAGGAAGATATTTTGCGGATGCATTATCTCTTCTACCGCTATTTGGATGAAAGCGGGGCCGGTAAGTATCGGGAGTCTCCGGTTGTGGTTACCGGGACCGATTTCGTGTTTCCAACGCCAGACGAAGTTCCGGTTAGGATGGAGGAATTCATCTCCTCCATGAAACAGAAAAGCCGAGGCTTGCATCCGGTGGAATGGGCGGCGAACGTTCATGCGGATTTTGTTACCATTCATCCTTTTGTGGACGGCAATGGCCGGGTGGCGCGGCTGCTCATGAATCTTCTACTCTTCAAACAACACTACCCCATCACCATCATCCCCCCGATCCGCAGATCCGAATACATCGCGGCCATTCGAAAGGCCAACCACGGCGACATCAAAGAGTTCACCCTCCTCATCGCCGATTGCGTCAAAGAATCCCAAAAAGAACTGCTTCGCTTTTTTAAGAGACATTGATTCCCGCCAAAAATTGGATTGAAATGTTTGTAGGCGGGATGGTATACTGGGATAGATATTTTCAAGAGAGGTAATTCAATGAGTGAACGGTTTTTTTTGTTGAAAATCAGACTTCTCGATGTGGAGCCTGAAATCTGGCGGAGATTTGTCGTGCCCGCCGATATTCCACTGGACCGGCTTCACGACGTTATCCAGATTGTAATGGGCTGGCGCGAGAACGATTTCCACGAATTCTTCTTCAATAAAAAACGTTTCACTGAATACCCAAGAAGGGAAACGGACGGTCCTGCTTGCGGATGTGTCCGTTTGAAAAGCCTGGTCAATCGAAAAGGGCAATCCATTAGATATCTGTACGGTTTTGAAGATTGCTGGGAACACCAGTTGGAAATCGAAAATTCTCGTTATCCTGGTAGCGATTGTCATTTCGGTATTGAATGCCTTGATGGAGCCAGAGCATGTCCGCCGGATGAGCTCGAAGGGATTAAAGAGTATCGCGAAATTCTCGAAGCATTGAACGATCCTGAGCACGAAGATCATGAAGACTCCCTGGAGTGGTACAACAAAAACGTCACCACCGAGGCATTCGATGTTGACGCCGTGAATTGGGAACTAACCAAATATCAACGCTGGTCCCGCGACAGATATCTACTCTGGAAAGAGCGCGACGACGAGCCCCAGGAGACAGAATCGTAGTAATGAAAAGCGATTGATGCCATCATCTCGGTTGGCCAAGCGCAGTTTTTAGGAAAATTTTTGTCAAGTGTTATGTGGGAAATATTGTGCGGCGGATCGTGATTGAGATGAGTTTTTGGTTGGTGGAGGTTGAGTTGGAGGAGATTTTGAATCTGGTGATGATCATTGGGTTTCTGTTGATACAGATTCTAAATCTCGACGTTGTTTTTTTAAATCTCCTGGTGGATATTTGGGATCTGGTGATGACTATTGGGATTCTGATGGTTTAGATTCTAAATCTCGATGCTATTTTTTTAAATCTCCCGATGGAGATTTGGGGTAGTGTCAAATTTTTTGTCGATGACGGGGCTGGGGCTTTCGATAGCGGGGGTGAATTGGTTGACGACGGGGCGGCGGCTTTCGATGACGGGGGTGAATTGGTTGATGACGGGGCGGTGGCTTTCGTTGACGGGGGTACATTGGTTGATGGCGATGCAACGGCGTTCAATCGTGAGGATTTTAACAGTAAATTGGGGGCGGCGGGGAATTTAGGCGGGGGTAAATTTGTCGATGACGGGGTGGCGGCGTTCAATCGTGAGGATTTTAACGACATATACTCTTTTTTTGCGGTTTCTGTGTTGAGATTTGTGGTGGCGGGTGTTATACTTCGGAAAAGGGCTCTCCCCTATTTCATGATGAAGAGGTAAAATTATGAGTAAGGTATATTTTTTGGACATTCAGTTGATGGACATCAAACCGAAAATCTGGCGTCGGTTTATGGTGCCGAGTACAATCAGGCTGAGCCGGTTGCATGAGGTCATCCAGGTTGTGATGGGTTGGGGGGATTGTCATCTCTATTCGTTCATCATCGACCATCAGGAATACACGCGCCATCCGGAAGATTACGATGATGGTTTGGAAAGCAGCAGATACAGTCTGGGCGGGCTGGTCAAACGAAAAGGGCGGACGTTTGAATATGTGTACGATTTCGGCGATTCGTGGCGGCACAAGTTGAAGGTGCTGGGAATCGATGATTGGCATTCGGCGTTTGGTAACCCATTTGATTGCTTGAGTGGAGAACGAGCCTGTCCGCCTGAAGATGTGGGTGGCGTTCCCGGTTACTATGAATTTTGCGAGGCGATGAAGAATCCAAACCATGACCAACATGATATGTTGATGAAGTGGTACGGCGGCGCTTTTGACAGCGAAGCGTTCAACGTGCGCGAAGCGGGGAGTGCGCTGTCGAAATTCAATACAAGATCCCGGAAAAAATCAAAGCTCTAATGTGATATATTTGTTTTCAGGGAGGGGGTATGAATTTTTTGGTGAAATCCATTTGTTTCGTGATGTTCATCGGTTTTTTTCTGCATTGCGGCGGGAAGGCGCAGAGGGTGATGGTGTGCGACATTCCGCAAATCGATTTGAGGGTGGAGCTTTGGGAATTGAAGCATTATACCAGGATGATGATATCGGAGTACAAGACCTGGTTTGTGGTCAAGAGGGGTAAGGGCGAGGCCAGGGAGTTTTTGATCGATGAGCGGTATATTGAATACCGGTTGACCCGGGTGTTTGTGTCGGAGGATTATGACGCCATTCGGATCGAGACCAGCGGGGTGAAGATGGACGAAACCCGGATGATCGCGGAGTATTTGGTGGAACAGGGGCGGTTTTCCTCCAGGAGCGAGCCGTCGGTGTACGGTAAAGAGGGTTGGATATTGCTGAAGGAGAAGCGGGTGCATTGAGCGGTTGTGACGCGAATTCTAAAATTGAAAATTGGGGAACCGGGTGCTATACTTTGGGAATGAAACGCGAAATGTTTGGGTTTGATGTGCGGTATGGGCCTGTCAATTATAGAGCAAATGATTGGCCGGAGGAGGCCCGGAAACAGTTTTTGTTGAATCCCGGGATTCGCTGGGTGTTGGCGGTGGATACAATGGCCTGGCCTTCCTATTTTATCCCCAAATCCGTAGCGAATTTTTATGACGAGGAAGTTTTGGAGAGGCATATCGTATTAGACGCTTCGGCGGATTTCCGGCATGATTGTCTGTATTTGTGGCAGGATTTGGAGGAAATGAAAGAATGCTTCGAGAGGCTGATCGAGGACCGGGAAGGGATTGTCATCGGGGTGGAGTTGATGGCGGAAAAGCCGTTGTTGGAGTATGAGTATTGGAGCAATATTTTCGCCCCCGACGGGCATAGTCAGTTGAAGATGCCGGAGGATTTTCATTTTTTGGGGTATGATGTGGCGGACGGCGGCTATATTAGCGGGTTGTCCAATTGTGGGTACACTGAGGATGAGATCCGGGAGTTGGGGCCTGTTTGGAAGGATCGGCTCAATGAATTCGGCTTGATTGGGGATCTAGACCATGCGTTGGAATTTAAAGAGATGACGGAAGAGAGGGTGGCGGAGCATGCGCCGTTCTATGTGTTCGGCCTCTACTCGGAGAGGGATCTGCATCCATATACAGTTTGACCTTCACCTTATTATTGATCTGTTTGCCGGGAAGCGGGGGGATTGCATAACCAGGAATTTATTCTTTGTAGAATTCTGCTCTGTACCGGTTGGGGGAGTTTTTTTAAGCGGAGGGAGTGGTTTTGGTTGGGGGCGATGTGGAGGATGGTGTTGTTGTTGGGGTTGAGGGTGACGGCGCAGGCGGTCCAGGGGTCGCGGGCTCCGTAGAGGCAGATGATATGGTTGCCTTTGGTTTTTAGCCATTGGAGCAGGTCTTTCATGGGTTGGGGATCGAAATTTAGGGGGATGTTTGGGGGGGCGAAGTCTTTGTCGGAGGGATTGGGGGGGACTGATTGGAGCAGGTCTTTTAGGTGGGTGGTGATATAGCGGTAGTAGCCGATCTGGGTGAAGGATTCGTAGACATTGGGGTAGCGGCGTTTGATGGCGGCGTCTGTGTACCAGGTGTAGGGGCCGAGGATGGTGAGAAGGTGTTTGTGGAGTTCTTGGGGGGAGGAATCGGGGCCGGGGATCGATGACGGGTCGCCGTCGCTGTATTGCCAGAAGGAGAAGGGGTATTCCAGGACGTGGTATTCCAGCATTTGGTGGTAGTTGATGGGATAGGTTTTGCCGGATTTTTCGCACATTTTTTTGATGATGGGGATGATGTGCTGCCGGCGCTCGAGGACGGCTCGCTGGAAGGTTGTGATGGCTGAGCGGATTTTGGGTGTGCCGGCTTTGTTTAGGATGAACTCTTCGAGGCGGGGGTCGTGGGGGCTGAGGGCGGCTGGGGCCGCATAGGCGATGGTGGCTGCGACGTCGGCGGGGAAATGGCGGCGGTGGAAGAGGCATTCGAGGCCGCCTTTGCTGATGCTGCCGCTGAGCCATTTGCCGGTATAGAGGGGCTTGAGTAAGGTGATGACGCGATGGTAGTCTGCGGAGGCTTGCTTTTGGGTAAGGAGTTTCCAATTCACTTTGTCGGGGCTGGAGCCGTGGTAGAAGCGGTGGCCGACGTAGACCTGGTTGCATTTCAGGAGGGCTGTCAATTCGAAGAGGCGGTTCTTGTAGGCGCCGTACCCGTCGGGGACCAAGATTGTGGGGGCGTTTTTGTCCACATGGGAGAGGAAGATGGTTTGCCGGAAGGTTCCGGTTTTGGGGTTTTGGTGATCGAGGGGTTGGGTGATGGCGAGTTGGATGATGTGGTTGAAGTGGAGGTTTGGCTTCAGGACTTTTACCACTGAAAGGCCGGGGATTGTTTTTAATGTGTTCAGAAGGGAGTGTTCGCTCTCTCCCCTATCGCAAAACAGGCCGGTACAGGCAAATAATAAGAAGATAAAAATGAAGATAGCGATCCGTTTCATCTTACCAATACGGATTGGAGATTTAAAAATGGAGATTGGGGCATCTGTTTAGATGCCCCTTTATTTTTATTGTTTGCTGGTTCGGGATTGTTAGTGGACCCGTTCGCCGGGAGTCGCGCCTTCGGCGGGAGAGAGGAGGAATACGTCTTTTCCACCGGGGCCGGCGGCCAAGAGCATGCCCTCGGAGGTTCCGAATTTCATTTTGCGGGGTTGGAGATTGGCCACCACGATAATGTGTTTGCCGATGAGGTCTTCGGGGTTGTAGGCTTTTTTGATGCCGGCGATAATGGTGCGGGTCTCGACGCCGATATCCACTTTGAGGCGTAAGAGTTTTCTAGCCTCTTCGATTGGTTCGGCTTCGACGATCTTGGCCACCCGGAGATCCACTTTCATGAATTCTTCGAAGTCGATGGTGGGGGCGATGGGTTCGTATTTATCTTCTATGGTTTCTTCGGCTTTTGTCTCTTCGACCTTTGTCTCTTCTGTTTTGTTGGCATCCATGTTTACTGTCTCCTTACTGTCTTCGATGATGTTGTCGATGGGTTTTTTGTCCAGCCGTTTGGCTAGATGTTCAAATTTCCCCATCTGTTTGTTCTCGATGGTCTGCTGCGCCGAATCCCAGGTGAAGGGTTCTTCGACGAACAGGGCTTCGACTTTGGCGGCGTAGGAAGGGAGTACGGGCTTGAGAAAGACGGTGATCATGCGGAACATGTTGATGACCGTGGTCAGTACTTTCCGTGTTTCTTCCGGGTCGGTCTTGATGGTTTTCCAGGGCTCGGCGGCGTCGAAAAAGCGGTTGGCTGCGTCCGCCAGGTTGCGGATTTCGATGGTGGCTTTGGAGAATTCGCGGTTCTCGTAGTGTTTGGCGATGGTTTCGGATTTTTCCTTTGCCTGGTCGATGAGTTCCATTCCTTCGGGGGGTATTGTGCCGAGGGTGCTGTCGATTTTGTTGAGCATTTGTACGGCGCGGGAGGCTAGATTGGTGATCTTGCCGATGAGTTCTCCGTTCACCCTGAGGATGAAGTCGTCGAAGCTGAGATCGATGTCGTCCAGCGACGGTCCCATTTTGCAGGCGTAATAGTAGCGCAGGTACAGGGGGGGCAGGTGGTCGAGGTAGGTGCGGGCGTTGATGAAGGTCCCTTTGGATTTGCTCATCTTTTCGCCGTTGACGGTCAAGAAACCGTGGACGAATACCTGGTCCGGGGTTTTGTAACCGGCGTTATGCAGCATGGCGGGCCAGAACAGGGTGTGGAAGTACACGATGTCTTTGCCGATGAAATGATAGAGTTCGGCGTCGTTGCCTTTCCAGAATTCCTCGAAATCGCGGCCGTTTTCTTCGCACCATTTTTTGGTGGCTGACATGTAACCGACGGGGGCGTCTACCCAGACATAGAAGTATTTGCCGGGTTTGCCGGGGATTTCGAAGCCGAAATAGGGGGCGTCGCGGGAGATGTCCCAATCTCTGAGGTCTTCGTTGAGCCATTCGTCCAACTTGTTGGCCACCTCTTTGGGGGTATGCTGGCGCACCCATTGTTTGAGGAAATCCTTGAAATTGTTCAATTTGAAGAACAGATGCTCGCTCTCTTTTTCAACCGGCGGGGTTCCGCAGAGCACGCAGGCGGCGTCCTTCATTTCGAAGGATGAATAGGTGGCGCCGCAGGCGTCGCAGGAATCGCCGTATTGTTCGACGGCTTCGCAACGGGGACAGGTCCCTGTGACGAATCGGTCGGGCAAGAACATCTTGTCGTGCTGGCAATAGAATTGCTTGATGTTGCGGGTGTCGATATGACCGTTTTGTTCCATGTGGTTGTAGATCTCGGCGGAGAGTTCTTTGTTCTCCGGGCTGTTGGTGGAATAGAATTTGTCGAATTCCACTTCGAAACCGGCGAAATCCTTCACATGTTTTTCATGATTGCGGCCAATCAGTTCCTCGGGGGTGATTCCCTGGTTGCGGGCGCTGATCATGATGGGGGTGCCGTGGGTGTCGTCGGCGCACATATACAAACATTCATGGCCCCGCATTTTTTGAAAGCGGACCCAATAATCGGTTTGTAAATACTCCACCAAATGGCCGAGGTGGATATCCCCATTGGCATAGGGTAAGGCGGCGGTCACCAGAATTTTTCTCTTTTCACTCATTCGTTCGTCCTTTACTGTATAAATCTACCATTCGCGGTTTTGTCCTCGAATGGGTCACACAGAGTGTTGTATTCAATTATATTAACAAAATTTCCCAAGAAATCAAATTTTTTATAGGTTTTAGCTATTTTTTTTCGTGAACCTCGCCTTGAGTTTTAGTGGATTCGATAGTATAAAGAGGGTATGAATATCAAGATACCTTATGGATATGATGACGTTGATGTCAGTGTGGATGACGGTGTGCGGTTGGAGATCGTCGAGCCCAACGAGACTACCGTTGGGGACGCGGAAGCGATTATCGAGGCGGCTCTGGCCTCCCCGATCGACTCATCGTCGTTAGCGACGTTTGTCGCCGGTAGCAATGATACCTGGGTGATTGTGAACGACGGGACGCGGCCGACTCCGACGGCGAAGGTGTTGGCGTTGATTTATCCTTATATAAAACACACGCATGTGCGCTTCATGGTGGCCACCGGCACCCACAGAGAACCGACTGAGGAAGAGCTCGATAAGATCTTCGGGGATTTGCATCATGAATTGAAGGAGCGGATATTTGTTCATGACAGCCGCAATGATGATGAACTACTGCCTCTTGGGGACACCAGCCGGGGAACGCCGGTGACGTTCAACAAGCACATTATGAACGCCGAACGGATCATCGCCGTCAATTCGGTGGAGCCCCATTACTTCGCCGGATACACCGGCGGACGGAAATCCTTTTTACCCGGAGTAGCGGGTTACGAGACCATCGAGCGCAACCATAGCCACGCCCTCGAGCCCGGCGTCGCCCCCACCGCTCTGAAAGGTAACGCTGTCAGCGAAGACATGGCTGAAGCGGCGGCAAAAATCGATCCGGCCAAAATCTTTTCCATCCAGATTGTATTGGATCAAAAGAAACGGGTCTACGGCGCGGTTAGCGGCCACATCGAAGCCTCTTTTTTGGAAGCGGTGAAAAAGGCAAACGAGGTTTTTGGAGTCAAGGTGGACGGCAAAGCGGATATCGTGTTGACATTGGTGCGGCCTCCCAAGGACATCAACCTCTACCAGGCCCAGCACGCCCTCGAGAATGCGAAGCTAGCCCTTAAAAAGGACGGCGTCGTGATTTGGGTGTGCGCTTGTCATGAAGGGATCGGTCCCAGTAAGTTCTTTGATTTGCTGAGCAGTTGCTCCTCTCCTGAAGAGGTCAAACAAATGGTGGCGGCCAATTACAAATTAGGCTACCATAAAGCCTCTTTGATCGCGGATACCACCCAGTGGGCTCATTGTTTCGCCGTCACCGGCCTTCCGGATGCGGATATCGCCAAAACCTTCTTCACCCAATTTCCGACAATCCAGGCTGCCATCGACAAGGCCGTCGAGCTCAAGGGCAAGGATACCCGGATGCTCGTTCTGATAGACGGTACGCTGACAGTTCCGCTATTGTAAAAAAACCCATCCAGAGGCGCCGCCTCTGGACGAGTTTTCATATTAATTCTACTTGTAGTTTCCTAGTAAGGAAAATACTCGCCGTTCTGGACCCAGCCTCTAAAAAAACCGTTGACATAAATCGCGATGGCGTTGCCGCATCTCGGACCTACAATGCGTCCATGATAGAGTCTTGAATCGATCAGTTTGGCCATGATGTAATTCACCGGTTCGTCCTGAACTTCATGCCAGACAAAAAATTCATTGCCCAATTGATCCATATGGTTCATCAAGATCCGGCCGCTGATGGTGATCTGCTCCACGAAGTAACTTTCGACTGTCTCTCCGGGGTAGAGTTCCGAGATATACTGATTCTGCCATCCATCGCTGTGAACCGGCATATCGTCGATGCCGACAATGCCGTAATAAGGGTGGTAATCGGGGGTATACTCTGTGATTGTGGAACTCACGTCGTTTGAATACTGGTCGTGCAAGGCCTGAACCTGCGTCCACTGGACATCGGGATTGGGATCGTCGGCGCCGGCAAAACCGAGTGTCGCAACACCCAAAAATAAAACAACAAGGGAAATTGAGAATAGAACTCTTTTCATGCTATTACCTCCATTTTATATAGTAGTTAAAAATTATAGCAGGTAAGAGTTTTTTGGTCAAACCGGTACTCGCTTCACCTTGAATCCGTCGCCATCGGCAACGTACACTAAATTACAAGAAAAAAGCCTGGCTGAATGAGATGTATCCGATGAATACGCCGTCTAAATAAACCCCTACGGGATTGGCGCAAGCGGGTCTGGCGAGGCCCCACAAATCCACCCAATAACCATAGACGGAAGCGCGGAAATAATACATCGGCTCATTCTGGATTTCGTGCCAAACATAAAACGCGGTCCCATAGGAGTCTTTGTGCTGCATCAGCACACGGCCCGTCAGATACACCAATTCCTTTGTAAAACTTTGAACCGTCTGACCGGGATACACTTCATTGATGTACAGGTCGTCCCAGCCGCCGGTATGAACCGGCAAATCGTTGATACCGACATAACCGTAGTAGGGGTGGTAATCGGGGGTGTAGGTGCTACACACCGCGCTGACATCAGCGGAAAACTGTGTGTGCAACGCCTGGATCTGGGACAACTGAAGGTCGGGATTGGGGCCGCTGGTATCGGATACGCCGATGGCTGCAAATCCAAGTAAACATAGTACAAGGGTACAGATAAATACTACTTTCTTCATTTACTTCACCTCTATAAAAAATGATTAAGGGGAAGAATTAAATTCTTCCCCTTTTTTCCACACAATAAAACGTAGTATTACGTTAGCCGGAGATTAAAATGCGGGCACAAGTTGGCCGTCTCTGAGATAGCCGATGTGCATGCCGTCAATGTAGACTGCCACATCGCCGCCGCGACCGTATCCGGCCAAACGCCATACCTCATACCAGAAACCATAGATGTTGGCGCGAATATAATACATCGGCTCATTCTGGATTTCATGCCAGACATAAAACTCCATATCATAGGCATCTTTGTGTTTCATCAACACACGGCCCGAAAGATAGACCAACTCTTTTTCAAAACTCTGGATGATCTGTCCGGGAAACAATTCCTGGATGTACTGGTCGTCCCAACCGCCGGGGTGGACAGGCATATCGTCGATACCGACATAACCATAATAAGGGTGGTAATCGGGGGTGTAGGTGTTGTACACCGTGTTGACATCAGCGGAAAACTGTGTGTGCAACGCCTTGATCTGGGACAACTGAAGGTCGGGATTGGGGCCGCTGGTTTGAGATATACCGATAGCTACAAATCCCAGGAAACATAGAACTAGAGTGAAAATAAATAGTACTTTCTTCATTTGACTCACCTCGAAAATTTTAGTTTCGTTATTGATTATAACAAATGAAATATTATTGTCAAACGCCAATTTGACATGCTCACGGTTTAGCTATATCATTACAATACAATGGAAGATCCGGGAAATAATAAAGCAGTGGACATGACGCTGACGGGCCTATTGGCAATGGAGCGCACCAAACTGGCCAATTGGCGGACGTTCCTGGCCTACATCCGCACCGGAATATCGTTTATAGCATTGGCCCTGGCTCTCATCCATTTCTTCCATTCCATCACATGGCACATTCTCGGCGGGATTTCATTCGCTGTTGGCGGCGCGTTCCTTATCGCCGGCTTCGTTTCCTACCGCAACTTCTGCAAAAAAATCTCCACCATCAAACGAGACTACCTCGACCACCTCCCCTAGCGAACGACATACCCATCTATAGTTATAATGGTCCCCTAAATTTAGACAACACCGTAAGGTGGTGTTAAACTATAAT
>CAZBHS010000018.1:0-97038 GCA_964491915.1 uncultured Clostridia bacterium | reverse complement strand
TAAAAAATCTTTTGCCCATGTATGTCGATAGATCCAAAATTAAGACATTCGACGGTAAATCGTAAAAGGCAATCGCCAAAAGCGTTTCGGTTATCTTACACTCCGCCGAAAACTCTATCTTGTTAGATACGTTGGGCGCTTAAATTGAAAGTCACGGGCCAGTTCGCCCCCAAGCGCGACCGCTTCTGCAGCTTCGACGGCCTCTTCGCAGAAGAGCGCCTGCTGACCAAATCGGAGGCGGCGCTCAACCGGGCCTACCGCGGTACCGAAAAATTACTGGGCCGCATCCGCTATTTCACCGACGGAGCCGTTATAGGGTCAAAAGAGTTCTTGATTAAGGCCTACGCAACCTTCGCCGGCACAGCGATTCTCAAAAAAGACCGCAACCTCTACCCAACCGGCATCACCCCAACTTACCTGAAGGCTTCCCGCCCAAGAAGCAGTAGCTCTCTCCACATCCCAATCTCACCATCACCGAAGCCCTAAATCACAAGAAAAACAGCACAAAATCTTCAATTTCTAGCACATCTTCATCATCGACACACTCCCGAAACGAGCGTCCCCTATCGAATCCTCGGCGCTTGACATTTGGGGGATAACATTATATAAAATACTCTTACTCAAGCCCTTTTGGTGAATAGCCAGGCAACCTGGAAGCAGACGGCGGCCTGGGAACAAATTTTTTCAACGAGGTATCATTATGTCGTCATTTGAAGGATATATCGACTACCAGAGACGGGAATATTGCAAAGACATCAAATGTCCGGTGCAGTTGGACCTGGAAGCGCAAGAAGCAGGCTCGGAAGAGTATGAAAAAATCCGCGCCATCTGCAAAACCGCCTGCCGCCGCACCACCTATGAATTCCATCACTGGTTGATCGGTAAAGGTTACTTGATCGTTCGTCCCAAATAGCGAGCGGGACCAAGCATTAAAAAAAAACTAAAACTCTAGAAGGAGGTATCTCTCATGGATTGGGGAATGCAAAATCGTTTGAACAAAGTAATTAAAGAGGATGGACGCTGTTTCTTTTTGCCCATCGACCACGGCTATTTTTTGGGACCCACCCACTGCCTGGAAAAACCGGCGGAAACCATCGAGCCGCTGTTGCCTTATTGCGACGCATTATTCTGCACGCGCGGCATGTTGAGAGCGGCCATCGACCCGGCCATCGAAAAACCCATCATTCTGCGTGTGTCCGGCGGACCCAGCATTGTGGGCGACGATCTGGCCAATGAAGTGATCACCACGTCCATCGAAGAAATCATCCGCCTCAATGTGGCGGCTGTGGGCCTGTCGATCTTCGTGGGCAGCGACTACGAGACCCAGACTATCGACAATCTGGCTCAATTGGTCAACCAGTGTGAAGACTTCGGAATCCCTGTCATGGCGGTAACCGCCGTCGGTAAAGAGACGGAAAAACGCGAAGCCCGCTTCCTGTCGTTGAGCTGCCGCATCGCGGCCGAAATGGGCGCCAAAGTGGTAAAAACCTATTGGTGCGCCAAAGACTTCGACAAAGTTGTGGAAAGTTGCCCCGTCCCGGTTGTCATGGCCGGCGGACCCAAATGTGAAACCGACAAGGAAGTATTGGAATTTGTCCACGACGGCTTGCAGAAAGGCGCCATAGGCATCAACCTGGGCCGCAACGTCTGGCAGAACAAGAATCCGGTCCCCATGGCCAAAGCCCTCAACGCCTTGATTCACGAAAACCTCACTGTCGCCCAGGCAATGGACATCTTCAACGAAACAGTCAACAGCAAATAAAAGGTTCCCATGCGCGTAGCAATGTATTATCGCAACAACGATGTGCGGATCGAAGAACAACCGGCGCCGGAAATCGGCGCCGGGGAAGTGTTGGTGAAAGTATTGGCCAGCGGGATCTGCGGCAGCGACGTGCTGGAGTGGTATCGTATCAAAAAGGCCCCCAAGGTTTTGGGCCATGAAATTAGCGGCGAGATTGTCACGGTGGGCGATGGGGTCGATAAATATAAGGTGGGCGACCGGGTATTCGTCTCCCACCATATCCCTTGCAACACCTGCCACTATTGCTTGAACGGTTACCACACCGCGTGCGAAACCCTGCACACAACAAACTATGATCCGGGCGGATTCGCCGAATATCTCCGGGTTCCGGCTCTGAATGTGGACCGCGGCGTGTTCCTGTTGCCGGACGAAATGTCCCATGACGAAGGGGCGTTCGTCGAGCCTCTGGCATGCGTGATTCGCGGTCAGCGGGTGGCGCAATTGAAGCCCGGCCAGAGCGTGTTGATTCTCGGCAGCGGCATCTCGGGTCTTTTGCACCTGATGGCGGCGCAGGCTTCCGGCGCAGGCCAGGTCTATTGCACGGATATCAACCCCTTCCGGCTGGAAAAGGCGAATGAATTAGGCGCTCACGCTGTGTTCGACGCCCGGGAAAACATCCCGGAGTTGGTGAAAGAGCGGAACGGCGGCAAAGGGGTCGATCTGGTGATCATTTGCACCGGCGCCAAATCGGCGTTCGACCAGGCGTTCAAATCAGTGGACCGCGGCGGCACCGTCATGTTTTTCGCCACCACCGATCCGGGGGTGGAGGTGGCTGTTCCGGTCAATGAGTTCTGGAGAAACGAAATCAAGCTGATGCCCTCTTACGGCAACGCGCCGCAGGACGCCGTCATCGCCATCGAGCTCATCCGCTCCGGCAGGATCCCGGTGACGAAATTGGTCACTCACCGCCTCCCCTTCGCCGACGCGCAGGAAGGCTTCCGGCTCATGTCCGAGGGGCACGAGGAATCGCTCAAAGTAATTCTATACCCGCATCAATAATTAGAATGATATAAAACACCGGCGGCTCCGTCAAACGGAGCCGCTGCCTGCCGCATCATCCACCACGATTGCCACCTGGCTGACTCCAGGGGTTTGCAGCATCGAATAATGGTCGGCCTGAACAACCGAGAGCTTAATGAGTTCTTCGCAAAACGGTTGCCATTGAAGCGAGAAATCTTGAGCCGTGCGGCCGGCTTTGATAAAATGAACCGCCGCCGCCAACGTCCCGGAGGGTACATAAAGCGACCGCGCCCGATCCCATGAGCGGATAGAATTGAAGCAACGAATCATCCGCCGGAGATCCATAGTGTCCAGAAGCGAAAACAATTCGAATCCCTCCCGCACCAGCATGGTTTGTAAACTGGCGGCGGTAATTCCCTGCTTCTCCAGGCATTGAACCACCGACTCCCAAACCGCTTCACAACTGTCCGGCGCCGGGAGATTGGTACCTTCAGAATAGGCCGCTACATGACGGCGCACAAAATCCATCTCGTCCGGCGGATTGAAAACTTCGATGTTTGGTTGCCCTTCCGCCGGAGGTCCCGCGCTGTCAATCATCACCACAGCCCCGACCTCATGCCCCAACCGCTCCAACTGAAGCGCCGCCTCAAACGCCACCATCCCCCCCAGCGACCAACCGGCCAAATAGACGGGGCCGCCGAGATTCAACGCTTCGATTTTCTCCACATACCCGGCGGTCGCGGCGGACATCGACAACTCTCGCGGGCCTATCCCGTCGCAAGCGACAGCGTTGATCCCCCAACAGGGACCGCTCACCCGAAGCTGGTCGCATAATTCGACATAGGCCTCCGCCCGGCCGGTTCCGTCATGGAAAAAGAGCAGAGCTCCATCTTCCCCACTACCCTCTCTCAGCATCACCGGGTCGTCTTTTTTGGCGGAATGTTCCACCCTCTGTTCGGCTGCGGCGATAAAGTCTGCCATTCGTTTGATGGTGGAGTGTTTAAACACCTGGACCAGAGGGACAGCCACCGCGAAGATCTCTTTTAAGCGGGCCGCCATCGTGGTTGCTTGCAACGAATGGCCTCCCATTTCGAAGAAGTCCGCGTCTGCGCTGATAGCCGCCGCATCTTTTCCCAGAACCTGAGACCATATTTTAACCAGTCTCTCTTCCAACCGATTAGCCGGAGCCCTATATTCGTTCGGAGACTCGCACTGGGGATCCGGTAACTGTTTAGCGTCCACTTTACCCTGGGCTGTTAGAGGGATTGAATCCAGTTCCACCAGGTGCTCCGGCACCATATATTCAGGCAATAGTTCCAGAAGCCTTTGCCGCGCCACCGCTTTATCAAATCCTTCATCCACAGTCACATAGCCGCATAGACGTTTGTGTGAGCCACCTTTTTGTATAACACGCACCACCGCTTCCCGGATATTGGGCATTGCCGCCAGTTGAGCTTCTATCTCTTTCAATTCCACCCGGAAGCCACGGATTTTGACCTGCTGATCGAGACGCCCCAAAAACTCGATTGTACCGTCGGAAAGCCAACGGGCGCGATCACCGGACCGATACAATAGGCGCCTGTCCCCAAATTTTGTAAACGGATCCGGTAGGAATTTCTCCTTTGTTAGCTCCGGTCGGTTCAAATAGCCGCGAGCCACGCCATCCCCGCCCAACAATAATTCTCCCGGGACACCGACCGGTAGCAGCCGGTCTTGTCGATCCACAATAAAGGCTGTGGAGTTGCTGAACGGCCGACCAATGGGAATACATTTGTCAATTGGGAGCTTGACTTGGAAAAAAGTAGAGATAGAAGTGTTTTCTGTGGGACCGTAACAATTGAGAAGCCGCACGCCGGGACAACACCGCAACATCAATTGGGCGTGAGGAGGAGACAACACATCTCCGCCGACTAAAAGGTCCACTAATGTACCAAAAACCTCCGGGTCCGCATCCGCCAAGCGGTGGAACCATGCGGAAGCTATATCTATGAACGAGATATCTAGCTTTCTTATTATAGTTTTAAGAATCGACGGATCTAAAAGATCATCCTTATCTGCCGAACACAAGGTCAAACCGTTCAAAAGCGTCCCCCACATCTCCATCGTGGAGGGATCGAACGACAATGAACAGACCTGGAGCCATCGTTGTCCGTGTTTCAGATTCAAGAGATTTGAGTTTTTCACCAAACGGACAACATTGCGGTGCTCCACCAACACTCCTTTTGGCGTTCCGGTGGACCCGGAAGTAAACATCACATAAGCCACATCCGAGCCTCCCGCCGGATTGCGGCTGATATCGAAGGAGCTGTGCGCGGATGCGCCGCCTCCCTGGAGACATTCTTCAATGATTATAGTCTTCTCCAGTAAATCAAGGGTCTGGTATTTTGCCTGAATCAATAACAATGCCGCGCTACAATCTTTCAACAACAACGCGGTCCGCTTAGGCGGCGAATTTGAATCCATGGGGAAATAGGCGCCTCCAGCTTTCAAAATTCCTAACATGACAATCGGTACCTCGATAGAGTAATCGCTCATCAAGCCGACGATCACACCTGGATGAATCCCATGCTTTCTCAAGAGAGAAGCCAACTGATCGGACTTGTCCTCTAATTCTTTATAAGTGATGTGGCTGTCGTAATATATAGCCGCTGTGCCACCGGGAAATGCGGCCGCTTGTTCGGCGAAAAGCAGGTGAATGGGAATCCCGGCGGGATAGGGGACAGGTTCGCCGTTGAAATGATCGAGAATGTTGGTTCTTTCAGCATTGGTCAACAGGCTGATAGCGCCGATGGAGACATCCGGTTGCCCCAGCGCCTGGTTGGCGATTCTTTGATAGAATGAGAAGAAGCGATGCATTGTCTCTTCACGGAATAGATTGGTGCGATAGATAAAGGTCAGATTGACATCATCCTCAGCTTCCATCACAATCACGGATAGGTCGAACATCGATGTGGCAATCTCCATATCGAACGGCTTGAGCTTCAAGCCGGGAATCTCCATCTCGGGGATATGCATGTTTTGCACCACGAACATCACGGAGAACAGCGGATTTTGCCCAGCTTCCCGTTCCAGGCCAAGCCGCGCCACCAGGTCTTCGAATTGGAAATCCTGATTGTCGAACGCTTGCAGTGTTTTGTCTTTTATTTCAGTTAAAAATCCAGAGAATGTCTTGTCGGGCGACGGGAAGCTGCGGATGGCTAGAGTATTGACCAGCATGCCTGTCACCCGTTGAAGTTCCCGTCTACCTCTTCCGGCGTGGGCGGTGCCGACGATAAGTTCCCGCTGCCCGCTTATTTTGGCTAAAAGCACGTGCAATATTGTTTTTAGCGCCATAAACAGCGTGACGTCCCGGTCTCCGGCTAACTTTTTCAGGTCTTCGGCCAATCGCGAAGGCAACTGAAAGGTGACGGCTTCACCGTCGAACGTGATACCACTGGAACGGGGAAAATCGAGAGGCAAATCCAGGACCGGCAGCTCCCCGGCGAATTGTTCCATCCAGAACTCTTCCTGGGGACGGAACGCGTCCCGCTCGATTCGAGCCGCTTGCCACAAGGCGAAATCACGGTATTGGGTTTCAATGGGCGGGAGTTTGGCGCCGTCGTACAAATCCATGAATTCTTCGACAATGACCCCCATCGAGGTGCCGTCGGTGATGATATGGTGCATGTCCACCATAAATACATACCTCTCCGTCGCAGCCCGTACAATGCCCACCCGCAGTAACGGAGGCGCCGATAGATCGAAAGGCCGGATAAAATCAGCCACCAGGCGGTGATGGTCGGAGGTCGGGAAGCTCTCCCCCGGAGCGTCGAAATATTCCAATCGCCAATCCACCCGGTCCGCCACCCGCTGCACCGGATGACCATCCAGTGATTCAAAATAGGTTCTCAAACTTTCATGCCGCTGAATCAACGCAGTCATCGTGGCTTCGAACCGCGCGAGATCCAGCTCCCCTTCCAGAACCATGATCATGGGCAGGTTGTAGGAAATATTGTCTTCCTCCAGTTGACGCAGCACATACAGCCTTTTTTGAGCGGATGAGAGAGGATAGTAGTCCCGCTTCTCCCCTATTGTAATTTCAGTATCCGTCGCCTGTTCAGTTCCGTCGATACATGTTGCTAGACCTGAAATTGTAGGGGTCTTGAACACCTGGGCCAGGGAGATTTTTTGAGCGAAGCCATGATTCACCCGCGCCAGCATGATGGTTGCTTTCAACGAATGTCCGCCTAAAGCGAAAAAATTATCGTTGATCCCGATGCGGTCGGCGGGAATCTCCAACACAGCGCTCCAGATCTCCACTAGTTTGCGCTCAGTACCGGTGCGGGGGGCCAGATAATTGATTTCCCGCTTCACCTCTTCCGGTTCCGGCAACGCCGCCCGGTCGATTTTGCCGCTGGGGGTGAGAGGGAGTTCCGGCACCATCAAAAAATAGGCGGGCGCCATATAATCCGGCAGCTCTTCATGAATGATCTCCCGCAGCGTGTGCTCATCGAGGGAAGAATCGCCGCTCACATAGGCGCAGAGGTAGGTGTCGCCGTTACCGTCGCGGCGATCCGTCACAACCGCGGCCTCGATGCCGTCGATAGCCTGAAGCCTGGTCTCCACCTCCCCCAACTCCACCCGGAAGCCGCGAATCTTCACCTGGTGATCCAGGCGGCCGATGAATTCGATGGCGCCGTCGTCCAGATAACGAGCCAGATCTCCGGTCTTATACATGCGTTCACCGGAAACAAACGGGTCCTCCCCGTAACGGTCGGCGGTCAATTCCGGATTGTTGCAATAGCCGCGCCCAACATTGGCGCCGGCGATCACCAATTCACCGGGAATCCCCCGCGGCAGGAGATGGCCGTCCTTGTGCATGATGTACACCCTATTGTTGCCGATGGGCGTACCGATAGAGGGCCGGGAGGGGACAGGTACCTCCGTATCCATGGAGAGAGCCGTCACCACATGGGTCTCTGTGGGACCGTAATGGTTGTGCAGCACGACATTGTTCTCCCACATATAGCGTTTGAATGGTTCCGGCACGATTAATTGTTCGCCGGCGGCGATCATGTGGCGAACGGTGGCGGGAAAATCCGCGGCCAAATCCGGTTGGTTGAACACCAATTTTAGAAGCGCCGGCGGGATAAAGAGAATCTGAATCTCCTGTCGGCGGATAAAACGGAAGAGTTCGTCGAGGTCGTGCTTCTTGGAGTCATCCACCACACACAATGTCCCGCCCGCCAGCAGAGTGGAGAAGATTTCCTGCAGAGAGACATCAAAGCCGGCGGAAGCGAATTGCATGACATTGGCGTTGAAGTCGATGGATGTATCCCGGTTCTGAAAATGGAGGAGATTTGCCAGATTGCGCCCTTCCACCATCACGCTTTTGGGGACGCCGGTGGAGCCGGAGGTGGAAATCATATACAACACGTCGTCCGCAGAGCCTGCGCTTGGGGGATTCTCCCCATCGAATCCGGCGATATGGTCCGCCAAAAGATCCAGCAGCAAAACATCGTGCTTTTCCCGTCGCAATTCCGCCCGTTGATTTTGGTCATAAAACGCGATGCCCCGGATGGATTCCAACGTCGCTCGATCCGGCAAGAGATTTCCGTTCTCGATCATCTTGCCCGCCAACTCGCCCATGGTGTGTTCCCCTTCACCCAACACCACCAAATCCACAGCCGGGTCCTGAAGGATGAGCTGGTAATCGCTGGTGGCATAGGGTCCTCCGGCGATAACCGGAACATCGGGATTCCAGGTTTTGATAAACGAGAGAGCCCGGTGAAAGAAATCCCTGAACACCGACAATGTGCGAATGCCGATCACATGAGGATTGAATTCTTCGATGCGCTGTTCCAGCTCCCGGTACGAGTCGAAATCGACGCGGGACTTCAAGACCAGGCATTCAACTTTATCGCCGAACGTCTTCTCCAGATAGGTCGCCAGATACATCAAGCCTAAGGGCGCTTCGATGGTGTCGTACAACAATGAATGGCTATCGCTCGAAAAAACCAGAGACAAATCGAGAAACATGACCTTCAAAGCATCTTCCGAGGGCGATGACTCCTGCCGGTCATAGATATCGGCGATGAGGCGGTTGAAGTCGGGAGCGGCCCGGCGCTCCTCGGCAGTCAAGCCGATATCGCCCAGCTCCTCCCTGGTGACGCCCACAACGTCGAGAATATCGTCGAATGTCCTGGTCTCGGTAGGCAAATAGCTGTCGTACTTTTGCACCAATTCATCTTCAGACAATATCGCCGCCTGATAGGGCAATACCCGAAGCAGCCGCTCCTTCGAAAAGAAGTAGTCGTTCATGAAGCGGGCCTGGTATTGGCGGGCGAAATCCTTAGAGAAAGGAAGGGTTTCAGGCAACTCATGATACGCCAGGTTGGTGGACATTTCGATGGCTTTCTCGGATACGCCGTTTTCCACCGCCAGCTTGTGCATATCCGTGTTGGGGAAAATTTTCAGAATATTCAGATTGGGGAAATGGAGCCAATGCTGCCGCTCCAAAAACGAAAGGGTCATCTCAGCCTCCTCTTCGGTCTCCGAAGGAAAGCCTGTCATCAACTCCATCTCCAACAACACATGCGGGTAGTTTTCGGTAATATAGCGAACATTTTTTTCGAACTTTTCGAGGTTGAGATTCTTGCGCACCAATGTTTGCAGCCGCGGCGACGCTGTTTCCAACGCCAGGTCGATATTGACGGTGCCGGCCTCCACCATCAAGTCGATCAACTCTTTGGTCAGGATATCGCCCCGCAAACCGTTGGGGAAGAACAACTGCACATCCATTTTGGCGTCGATAATGGAGCGCAGCAGTTTTTTACTATTGCGCTGTTCCAAATTGAAGATGTCGTCGATAAACACAAACCGCTTCACGCCGGCGTCGTAGCATTGCCGCATCTCCTGGAGGGTGTTTTCGGCGCTTCTGACCACATGCCGCTTGGGCCAGATTTTATGGCAATAGGCGCAATTAAAGGGACAGCCGCGGCTGGTCTGCAATGCCACCGTGTGCTTGGCCATGGCAATGCCGATATGGTTGTGGTATTTGCCATAGTCAACCAATGTCCGGTCAGGAGACGGGATGGCTTCGAAATCGGTGATCTGCGGCCGCGTGGCCGTTACCACCGGCTGTGTATCCAGGGTGGCGAAACCTAGATTTTTGAGCCCCACGAATGAAAATTGCCGGGCCACATGGTCGGTGGTCAGTACCAGGGCGGGCGCCGCGTCCTTCAACACCGACAACACCCGTTTGCGGGGGTAATTGATATCAAGCGGCAGATAGGTGGCCCCGGTCTTCAAAACACCGAGGATAGCCACCACAAACTCCACAGTCCTGGGCATCACAACCGCCACCACGAAACCTCTCCCAATCCCTCTGGAAGCCAGGAATCGCGACAACCGGTTGGCCCTACGGTTCGTTTCCCGGTAAGACAACGGGTGATTGTCCAATGAATCCAACAGCGCGGCTCGTTCCGGCGTTATCTCCACCTGGGCCTCAAACATTTCAACCAATGTCGGTTCAGTGGGGTAACTCGCGGATGTGTCGTTCAATGTTTTTAAGATCTCATCCCGTTCGTCCTGATCCAGCATAACCAAATCCGCCAACCGCCGATCCACCGTCGCGCACGCCGCCTGGGCCAAATTGGCGAAATGACGGCCCAAGCGCCGGATAGTGGCCGCCTCGTACAACGAGGGATTGTAGCGAATCCCCCCTTGCAATGTCCCATTGTCACGGGAAAAGACAAACACCACATTTACAGGGACAGGCTCCAGACGGTGGAGCTCCTGGATATTTTTAAAGACCAACGCCGCATCGAATAACGCGAATCCTGTTTCCGGAGCGTCGAGGCCCAATTTGTAGGCCAGCACATCTATAGGATAATTTTGATGCTCAGTCGCCTCTTTTACGGTTTCACGACCATGGAGCAGAAGCTCCTTAAATGTTTTGCCCCCGGAGACACTGTTCCTCAAGGGCAGCACTGTATTGATAAAATCTCCTTCGGTTTCTTGTTTGAATATTGGAGTACCGGTAATGATGTCTTCCTGGCCATTGTATTTATAGAGCAACAGGTTCAAGACCGCCAGCAGCGCCAAATACAGCCGGTAATCGGACCGGTTGCTCAATGCCAGCAATTGAGCGGACACCTCGGGGGAAATTTCCATCGGTTCAATGCAATGGGCGCCTCCGGTTTGATCCGCCGACTTCAAGTCGTAAGGGAATACCGACCTGACCAGGCGACCGTTGAGTTTTTCCCGCCAATAATCCCACTCCTCCATCTGCCGGAACGCAGACGCGGTTTTTTTTATTGTTTCTGATTGCTTCATATGTCCTCCTAACTAAAAATCGAAAGTCCCTCCATCCTCCCGCCAGGAATTTCCGGCTGAAATATAGGCATTGTAGGAGGTTTCGACATCCCCTAGAGCAATGTTCTTATCGTCCAAAACCTGCATAAGAATGGTTTTGTAATTGAAGACCAGTGTCTCGATTGTTTCCTCTTTAAACAGAGCCGCCGCGTACTCGACGACAAAATCGATCCCGTCGTCCGTCTCCAAGACAATGAAAGACAAATCGTATTTGGAGATATTGTATTCGTAATCCATAGATTGCAATTGCAGCCCCGGAACATCCCATTGGGGAATCTCCATATTCTGCAACACAATGGTCACATTGACCAATGTATTGCCGCTCTCTTGCCGTTGGACCTCCAACGCCTGTACCAGGTCGAAAAATTGACACTCCTGGTTTTGAAACGCTGTCACGGTGTTATGTTTGACCTCGGATAAAAACCGGCGGAAGGTTTTTTTCGCCGACGGATAATTCCTCATCGCCAGCATATTGACGAACATACCGATGATATCCTGAAAAGCCGCGTGCTTGCGGCCGGCGATAGCGGTGCCCACCAGAATATCCTCGAGCCCGGTGACAATGGACAGCAGGACATTGTATATGGCCAGGAGGAACATATATAACGTCACCTCCTCCTCTTCCAGCAAAGCCCTGATCCTACGTGCCACATCCAGGTCAAGATGAAAAAACAGGTGTCCGCCCAGGAAATTTTTGTCTTCCGGCCGCGGAAAATCCACCGGCAAGGGGACAGGCGCGGTGCAACCCTTGAGCCGTTCCAACCAGAATTCCTCCTGGGCGTTCAGGCTGCCGGACTTGCGAATCCTCTGTTGCCACAGCGCGTAATCCCGATACTGAATGTCCAGAGGCGGCAATTCATTGCCGGCGTACAACATCATAAATTCTTTGAGGAACACGCCGATGGACGTACCGTCTGAAATGGAGTGGTGCATATCCACCAGCAAGATGTGGTTGTTATCGTCAAACCTCGCCAATCCCACCCGGAACAGCGGCGGTGTCTGTAAATCGAAGGGGCGGACGAATTTCCTGAACAAAGTCATCACCGCGTCATCTGAAGCGAGACCGTTGTCAACAGCGAGCTCTTCGATTGTAAGTTCAAACTCAGACGCCGGCAATACCCTCTGTTTCACCCCCCCGGTACTTTCATGGTAATAGGTGCGTAACGCTTCATGGCGGCGGATGATGTCCGATAGCGCCGTCTTCAAGCGCGTCACATCCAGATGACCGGTCAACCGCTCTACAAACGGCATATTGTAAAGCTCCAGCCCCGGATCCATCTTCCACATCACGAACAACCGTTCCTGCGCCGAACACAACGGATAACACTCTTTATCTTCAACCGCTTCCGGCTGCATCTCGACCGAATGTTTCATCCGTTCGATATAAGCCGCCAGAGCCTCCACAGTGGGGCCGGCAAACAATTCCACCAATGGAATGGCGACACCGAAGGCGCTCTCGATTTTGGCCGCCAGGATTGTCGCCTTTAACGAATGGCCGCCCAACGAGAAAAAGTCGTCCTGACTACCGATCCCCTCCGGCTTTATCCCTAAAATAGAAGACCAAATCTCCACCAGGCGGCGTCGCACAGGATCACCGGGCATGACCGCGGCCCCGCTCTCTCGAGGCTCCGGGTGTGGAAGCGCCTTGTAATCGACCTTGCCGTTGGTGTTCAAGGGGATCGCCTCCATCCGGATAAAATGGCGCGGCACCATATAGTCCGGCAGCTTACCTTTCAGGTAGAGGCGCGCGTCGTCTCCCGGTAACTCGCCCCTGGTTACCAGATAGGCGCACAAGACCTTTTCGCCCCCCTCATCCAGGACAGTAACCACAGCCTCTCGAACCGCCGGATGACTCACCAATCGCGCCTCGATCTCACCGGGTTCCACCCGGAAACCGCGTATCTTCACTTGCTGGTCGATCCGCCCCAGAAAATCGATGGTGCCGTCCGCAAGCCATCTGGCCCGATCGCCGGTTCGATAGATGGTTGTTGGGAAAACGCCGTTCATGAACTTTTCAGCGGTGAGTTCCGGGTCGTTTAAATAACCCAGGGCGACGCCGTCGCCGCCGACCCAGAGCTCGCCCGGCACTCCAACAGGCGACAACCGCCCCATGGAGTCCACCACATAGGCGGTTGAATTGGAAATGGGAGTCCCAATGGGGATGCGGCTTTGGTACGATTGTTTGATCCAATGGGTGGTGGAGAAGGTGGTGTTCTCCGTCGGCCCGTAGCCGTTGAGCAAACGAAGCCCCGGATATCTCTCCAACACCCGGTTGACGTGGGAGGGAGACAGCGCGTCGCCGCCTACAATCAAAACCCCCAGATTGCGGAACAAACCGATATCCGCCTCCACTGTTTGGTTGAACAACGGGGCGGTCATCCACATGAGCCGAATATCGATGGCATCGATTTTCCTTTTCAAGACCGCCGGCGCCAGAATATCCGGCTTGTCGGCCAAACACAAGGTCATGCCGCTCAAGAGGCTTCCCCAAATCTCGAATGTCGCGGCGTCGAACGACAACGCCCCGGTTTGCAACAGCCTCCACCCGGCGGTATAGTCGCAGAAGGTTGTGTGTTTCACCAGGCGAACGATATTGCGGTGTTTGACCAACACCCCTTTGGGAATCCCCGTGGAGCCGGAGGTGAACATCACATAGGCCGGATGATCTGCATCAACGGCCAACGAATCATCGCCATCGACGGCTTCCAGAGCCGGGAAATCTTCGAACGGCACCATCTCACAACTGGTTTCTTCTTTGGAAAAATTATCCAGCAGCTCTGTTTGACCGAAAAGAAGCGACGCCCCGCAATCGGATAAGAGAGCCAATTGCCGACTTTTTGGCGCGGACGCGTCAATGGGGCAATACACGCCCCCGGCCCGCAATATGCCGATAAGAGCCGCCGGAACCAATGGGGAGGCTCCCGACAAGACGCCTACAATCATTCCGGCCCCCACCCCTTTTTGCCGTAATATATTCGCGACTCCGGCGGACATAGCGCCCAACCGCTTGTACGTCACCTGTATATCATTATAAATTACCGCCACCCGGTGGGGCGCCGCTTCAACTTGCCGGGCAAAGAGCCGGTACGCGGATTCATCCGCCGGATATGGCGTCGCTGTATCATTGAACTCATCGAGAATCATCTTCTCCTCGGAATCGCTCAACAATGAGATATCTCTTAAAGGGACATGCGGATTGTCAAGCGCCTGGCGGGCAATGGCCTCATAAAAGCCGAAAAACCGCCTCACACTCTCCTCTTTAAATAGAGAGGTTCTGTAGATGATTGAAATTGCGAGCTCTTCCGGCTCTTCGTTCACCACCATAGTCAAATCGAACATGGCGGTTTTATTTTTAAAATCATAGGGTTTCAATTGCAAGCCCGGGATCTCCATTTCAGGAATGTACATGTTCTGCAACGTCAGCATGACGGAAAACAACGGATTTCCGCCGGCGGCCCTGTCGAAACCCAGCTCTGTCACCAAATCGTCAAACTGGTATTCCTGGTGGTCGAACGCCGCCAGGACCTTCGTCTTGATCTCTTCTAGAAAAGCTGAAAACTTCTTTTGCGGTTGCGGACGGCTCCGCACCGCCAGAGTGTTGACCAACATTCCCACCACTCGCTCCAATTCAGGAGCGCCGCGGCCGGCGTGCGCCGTGCCCACCACAATATCCTCCTGTGAGGAGAGTTTGGCCAACAACACATGGAGCAGCGCCTTCACCACCATAAACAGGGTCGCATCCCTATCCGACGCCAATTGCCGCAACTGTTTCACGACATCCCCTTCCAGACGGAACAAGAGCGATTCCCCGGCGAACATGGATGCGCCTGTGCCGGAAAAATCCGCCGGCAATTCCAGAACCGGAACCTCTTCCTCAAACTCTTGCCGCCAATATTCTTTTTGCGACCGGAACGAATGAGCCGCTATTTCCCGGTCTTGCCATACAGAGTAGTCTTTGTATTGAAAATCCGCCGCCGCCAACGAATGGCCGGCGTAAAGCTCCATGAACTCCTCCACGATAATGCCCATACTGGTGCCGTCGGTAATAATATGATGCATGTCCAACAGGAAGACATGCCTCCGCGGAAGCAGCCGTGCCACAACCAGTCTCAAGAGCGGCGGATTGGATAAATCGAAGGGGCGAATCAGCTCCGCCACCGGATCAACCTCAATCCCCTCGTCACGTCCTTGCCAATCGTAAAAATCAACCTCGATGTCCACATCCTCTTTGATCCGTTGCACCGGTTCCCCGTCCTTCAATTCAAAGTAGGCGCGCAAACTATCATGCCGCGCCACGATTCGCTCAAACGCTACCGTCAGTTTTTCCCGGTCGAGCCGGCCGTCGAACACCAACGCCATCGGCAGGTTGTAGGCCACGCTGTCTTGCTCCATATTCCTCAAAACATACAATCGCTTTTGAGCCGACGATAATGGATAGTATTCTCGCTTTTCCGATAAAACAAGGGCCTGTCCCTTGTGAGACTCCTTCTGGGAGATAATGGCGGCGATGCCGGAGATAGTGGGAGCCTCGAACACCTCCGCCAATGGGATCTTGATTCCGAATTTCCGGTTGATCCTGGCCAGCATGATGGTGGCCTTCAACGAATGACCGCCGAGGGTGAAGAAATTGTCGTGAATACCAATCTTCCCGGAAGCGACCTCCAACACATCGCTCCATATTTCCGCCAGAATCTTCTCATTCCGGTCGCGGGGCGCGACATATTGAAGGTTCTTCTTATGGACGTCCGGTTCCGGCAGGGCGGCGCGATCGATTTTGCCCCGTTCAGTCAAGGGAATTTTTGGGACCGCCACTATATAAGCGGGCACCATATAATCAGGCAACACTTCACCCAACCTCTCCCGGATGAGTTCCTCATCCAAACCGTCCTCCGCCGTCACATAACCGCAGAGATAGGTTTCCCCACCGGCGGTTTCACGATCGATGACCGCCGCCTCTTTGATGGTGGGGAAATCCGACAGTTTGGCTTCGATCTCTTCGATTTCCACCCGGAAGCCGCGGATCTTGACTTGCGAATCGATACGGCCCAGGAACTCGATGGTCCCATCCCGCAAGAATCGCGCCAAATCGCCGCTGCGGTACATCCGTTCTCCCTTCACAAAGGGATCCGCCGGATACTTCTGGGCGGTCAACTCGATATTATTGCAATAGCCGCGCCCCACATTGGCCCCGGCGATCACCAACTCACCGGCGACACCCACCGGTTTCAAGCGGCCGCGCTTGTCCATGATATATATCCTGTTATTACCGATGGGCTTGCCGATAGTGGGATAGGTGTCCAGCGGCCGCGCCGGATCCATAGCCAACGTGGTCACCACATGAGTCTCGGACGGGCCGTAATGATTGTGAAGCGTCACTCCCGCGGATGCGAGATATTCTTTGAAGCGGGGGGGCACCACCAATTGTTCGCCCGCCGCGACAATATGCTTGACGCCGGGGAGAAACCCCTCCGGCCTGGAAGACTGTGTGAAATAATACTTCAAGAACGCCGGCGGTAGAAATAAAGTTTCAATCTTATTTTCGTGGACAAATTGAGTGAACCCATCGATATCATGCTTCAACATCTCTTCAATCAAAAAGAGATGACCGCCGGCCAGAAGTGTCGAAAATATCTCCTGAGCCGATACATCGAAGCCGATAGAGGCGAATTGCGACACCCGGCCCGAGAAATCCAGCGGCGTGTCGTGGGCTTGATAATGGATGAGATTCAACAGATTCCTGTGCTCCACCATCACGCTCTTGGGTTTGCCGGTGGAACCGGAGGTGGAAATTAAATACAAAAGATCGGAACTATGATTGCTATGTTCAGGATTACCGCCGGGAAAAGTCCCCAACACCTTGTCCATCCGGTCCACCATTACCACATCCAACATCATCGACACGTTGCTGTCCTTGAGAATGGCGGATACCCGTTTGGGCGGATATCTAAGATCAATGGGCAAATAGGCGGCCCCGGCCTTCAGCGTCCCCAACACGGAAGCGATGAGATGATGGTTGCGCTCCATCATGACAGCCACAATATCCCCCCGGCCGATTCCCCTTGATTGTAGAAAATGGGCGATGCGGTTGGCGCAGCGGTTCAATTGCCCGTAGGTCAATTCAACGGAATGAGCGGAATCAGATATCGCGGGTTTGCCGGGAGTTCGCTCCACCTGGTGCTCGAAGCCCTGGTGCACGGTGGCCACAGACGGGTAATCAGTTTGAGTTCCGTTGAAGCGGCTGAGGATGTCATGCTTTTCTTCGGGAAGCAACAGGTCCACGTCATCGAGAGCGACATCCACATCATCCAGCGCTTCTTCCAAAAGATGAAGAAAATGATCGACGACACTGGAGATGGTGGCGGGCTCATAGAGCCGGCTATTATACTGTAACCGCCCTTTCAGCTCCCCATCGGCATGCTGAAAACTCAATATTGTATTCAGAGGAAGATGACTGAGATACCCCGGGTCATGGATGTTTTCCAGCAGCAGAGCCGTGTCGAACAGCGGAAAATAGCCCGGTGATTGCTGAAGATCCAATTTATAACAAAGCACCTCAAGCGGATAATTTTGGTGTTCGGCGGCTTGCAGCAAACGTTGCCTCACCCCCAGCAACAACTCTTTGAAGGTGACCCCTTCGTTCACGGAGCACCGCAGCGCCAGCGCCGTGTTGACAAGATCCCCCTCGATATCTTGCTTGTAAATAGGAACGCCGACCGTAATATCGTCCGCTTCGGTCAGCCGGTGCAGCAGAGCGATGAAGGCCGTCAATAAAATGAGATGCAACCGGACATCCGAACGGTTTGAGAGCCTCATCAAACTCTCATATAATTGGCCGCGGCACAACACCGTCTGGGACTCTATGGTCGCTTCTTCCTCTTTTAATTTATAATCATAGGGGATAAAACAGCGGTTAAATCCCCCCTTGAATGTGTCGATCCAAAAATCCCGTTCAACGACATTGGACACCGCCGCGAGGGAGACATCGCGCTTGCTTCTGGTTTCACTCATCCTAATGTTCCTCCCCTTGTTTAAAATCCGAAATCGCCGTCGTCTTGAAAGGTTTTGCCCGCCTTTACAAGTTTTTTCACATGTTTGCGTTCATCGGTGAATGTCCCGTTACTCTTCAATTCCACCAGCGGCGGAACAGCGTTGGGATGCAAACGGACCCAACGTTTGTCCGCCCGGTGAACATCGTTCAATGTGTAAGGGGTCGGCACACCCATCGCTTCAAGGTGGTCCACGAAACGCCACATCCGTTGATAAATCTCTTCCCTGGAAGGCTCGGCGTCCCGGTACCATGTCTGGGCCAACAACATCTCCTTGGCCCATTCGGGGTAGAGGATTCTCGCCTGATCATTCCAGCCCTGGGAATTCACCTGGCCGGAATAGGAATAATTAAACGGCGTGCCGTCGGCGGTGTACAAATCATCCTTCAACTCTTCGATCAAGTCCAATGTCTGCTGGAATTCCGCCTCGGTTTCGCCCGGATAGCCGATTACCCAATAGGTGGTGGCTTTGATGCCGGCGTAGGCGAGGCTGGACACTGCCTTGCGAATATGCTCCGGCGTGATCTTCTTGCCCATTTCCTCGAGTATCCGTTCAGATCCGCTCTCAACCCCCAACCGGGCGCGATAAAAGCCTCCCCTGCGCCATAGGATTGTATTTTCCACATCCCCCACAGGTGAATCCGCCCGCAAATAGCCATCCCAATAGATCGAGGCGTCCGCCCGCGCCAATTCCTGTGAGAGGCCCGTCACCACTGGATTCAAAAGGGAATCGCACATCAAGAACGATCGAGCCCCATACATATCCTCGAGTCTCGACAATTCCCACGCCACCTGGGCCGGTTCTTTGCGGCGATAACGTCCCCATTGAACGGTCTCCGAGCAAAAGCCGCATTGGAACGGGCAACTGCGGGAACTATAGGATGCCAGATAGGGATAATGTTGCAGATCAAAATCCGAAAACTCCAAAAGACCGGCAGAGGGCAAATCAAAAGTCGCTCCGCCGATATCCTTTATGGAAAAGACCCGTTGGGAATCCGGCAGAGAGCCCTCTAAAAAATTGGCGAATAAAAGCTCCCCCTCCCCTACAATCATATGGTCGATGGTGTCCACTTTCTGAAGAAAATAATCGAAATCCGGCGACCCCGGCGACAATTGGTCGGCAAACACCCCGCCCCCCATCACCACCTTCATCTTCGGATTGAAGTCTTTAGCCACCCGCGACGCGTACAACGAGGCCGGGAGCGTGCCTCCGTAAACCGACAGCCCCAGAACCTCCGGTCGTCTTTTCTCGAGTAAATCAAGGAAAAAACGGTGCAACCGCTGAAAAAATATCTCGACGATATTATGCAACCGCACGGCCAAATCATCGGAGATTCTCGTAAAGTAGGTTCGTTCCACCAGAATTTTCAGCAATTCCAAATAATCACTGTTGTTCTTTTGGTTGAGAAACGCCATCAAATGATTGCGTAGCACATCATGCCCGATTTTGTAATAATTCCCCTGTTTATCCGCCGGAATCGCCACCTTCAACAGATCGAAATAGTCATGGTAAATAGAATTGAGATTGCCGATGATGTTGGCATCGACGCACGTGACCCGGTGGCCCCTGCCGCCGAGATAGCTCTTCAAGCACGAGATCCCGGACGGAGGGATCTGCGGATCCCAGAAGGGAAGAAGAACCAGTAGAATACCGCCGCTTTTTTCTGTATTATTTTTAAAATCCAAAGTCATTGTTTTCCTCTTTTAATAGATTTCTTCCCGCATGTTTCAATTCATGGGGGATGTGAACATCGCCTATTTTTATCGCCGGATTCTCCAGCGCCTGCTCCATTATTATCTTGAAATCCTCCATATATTTTTCCGCGGTAGCCCGTTTGAATAACCGGGTGGAATATTCCAGCAACACATCGAAGTCGCCGGTAATGGAGTTTTCAGAAAACACAAACGACAAATCAAACCGGGACACTCCGAAAATAAAATCATAGGGTCTCCAGGTCAGGCCCGGTATCCGCAGCACAGGTAGTTTCATGTTTTGCAACACCAACACCACATTGAACAGCGGATTACGGCCGAAATCGTCGCGCCCCAGTAATTTTAGAACCAACTCCTCAAATTGATAATCCTGATTTTCGAAGGCTTCCAGAGTCCCGCTTTTGACGCGGGCCAAAAAATCTCCGAACGCCAGTTCCGAGTCGATGGCTGTCCGCAGAGCCAGCATATTGACGCACAATCCGACAATTTTTTCAAAATCCACATTCCTGCGGTTGGCCACCGGTGTCCCGACAACAATATCATCCTCTCCCGACAACTGCCACAGCAACACTTTCAAAACAGCCAACAATCCCATAAACAGGGTGGCCTCTTTTTCTTTCAGCAATTTTTTAAACGGGGTCATGGTCTTGGCGGGAACTGTTAAAAAAAGCCGGTCTCCCTTGAATTCAGAAGAGGCCGAAGGGGAAAAATCCGCCGGCAATGTCAGCGCCGGACATTCGCCGGAAAATTTTTCCAACCAGAAGCGCTCTTGTTGTCTGAGTTTAGGGCTCTCATTTCTAGCCGATTGCCAAACGGCGAAATCCTTATATTGAAACTCAACCGGAGGTAAGGCGCCACCTTTGTAAAGCTCCATAAATTCTCCTTGCAACAAACCCACGGAGGTTCCATCAATGACAATGTGGTGAAGATCCAACACCATCAAATACGCGCGGTCCCGCATCTTCAAAATCCCCACCCTCAACAACGGCGGGCTCGAGAGGTCGAATGGACGCACGAATCGCTGGATAATCTCCTGAACCTTTCGTTCGGATTCCACCATCACCCGCGAGAAACGTTGCACCTGAAAATCCACCGTCTTGAAGATCCGTTGCACAGGACCACCCTCCATGACTAGAAAACCGGTGCGTAAACTTTCATGCCGCGCCACCATACGCTTGAACGCCTCTTCCAATCGATCGATATCGAGATCGCCTTCCAGAACCGCGGCTTCGGGGATATTGTACAAACACTGGTCTCCCCCCGCCTGATGCATGACGAACAATCCATGCTGGGCGGAAGAGAGTGGATAATAGTCTTTCTCTTCCACAAGGCTCACCGGCTCCCTTCCTCCGGGGGCCGCTTCCCCAATGGAATCGGCCATGCTTCCGAGAATGGGGGTCTCAAAAATAAAAGCGAGTGGAATCTCCACGGAAAACTCTTTATGAATGCCGGCGGCCAGAGTTGTGGCATTCAATGAATGCCCCCCCAATTCAAAAAAGTTGGCATCGATGCCGATTTTTTCCGGGATGATGCCAAGAACAGTCCCCCAAACCCGGCGCAATCTCTCGTCCGTTTGGTGACGAGGCGGTCTGATTTCCCCCATCAGTTCAACCCCTTCCGGCATGGGTAGGGACTTTTTATCAAGCTTTCCCCCCGGCGTGCGGGGCAACTGCTCGAGCGGCACAAAATATGAGGGGATCATATACAGCGGCAAATAATCCAATAAAAAGTCCCTCAGATTCAACTCTTCCAGCGACCGCTCCGCCACCACATAGGCGCACATGCAATCGCCGGCAGAACCTGTCGAAAGAGTGACCACCGCGGCTTCTTTTATCTGCGGATGATGCGTCATGTTGGTTTCGATCTCTTCGGGCTCGATGCGGTTGCCTCTGATTTTCACCTGGTTATCGATCCTTCCTAGAATCTCGATCTCTCCGGAAGCGTTCCAGCGTCCCAAATCACCGGTTCGATACATGCGTTTATCTTTTAGAAAAGGATTGGCGACAAAGCTTTCCGCTGTGCGCTCCGGGTGATTCAGATAGCCGCGGGCCATGCCGGTACCTGAAATACAAATCTCTCCCGGTACGCCGACAGATACAAGATTGCAGGAAGAATCCAATATATAAGCGTAACAATTAGCGATGGGCTTGCCGATGATGCAGGGGGCGCTCTCGCGGATATTGATTTTGGCGGTGGCGGTGACGGTTGTTTCGGTGGGACCGTATTCATTGATCAACATCACGCGGGGAAGTCGGCGCTTGCTTTCCTTAACCAACGCCTCGCTACACTTCTCTCCCGCCAGCACCACAACCTTCAAACTTTCCAATTCCCCTTGCCGCGCCGATTGCACTAGCATTCGGTACAAACCGGGAATCAAGCTGGTGTGAGTGACGCGCCTCTCCTGGATGAGGCGGTCGAGAAAACGGGGCTCCAATCTCTTTTCCTGGGCCACCATAACCAAAATACCCCCGGACAGGAGCGCGGTAAAAAAATTCGACCCAAAACCGTCGAATGCGTAGGACAGCAATTGAAGGGTCACATTCCGGCGGGGAAAATGGTGGGAATCGAGCCGCCAACGGATATAATTGACCAACCCCCGCTGTTCCACAGCCACGCCTTTCGGTAATCCGGTAGTCCCGGATGTGTACACCACATATAACATATCGGTCAAACGGCTCTTGATCTCCAAATCGCTGAACCTTGCAAATTCCTGGCTCCCATTTCGCGCAGGCAGTACATCACACCCCAATTCTCCGGCAAAGCGGCCGGCCTGAGCTAAATTCGCGTTATCGCAAAGAAGCAAACGCGGAGCGCAATCGGTCAAAATCACCCGCTTCCGGTTCAGGGGAAGATCCGTTTCAATAGGGACATACGCGCCGCCGGCCTTTATAACCGCCATCATGGCCACAACTGTTTCGAGCGACGTCTCCACCAGCAACGCCACCAGGGTGTCGGGCCCAACGCCTCTATCCCGCAAATCCCAGGCCACGATATTCACCAATTTGTTCAACTCCCGGTATGTCAGCGATTTGTCCTGGAAAATCACCGCTTGCTCGTCCGCCCGGCCAATGACTTGATCTTGAAACATCTCCTGCACCAGGTTATATTTGACGCCGGCGTTTCCAGTATCGTTGAAGTCATAGAGCACTTTCTGTTTTTCATCATCGGGTATGATATAGATATCTTTTATATGGACATCTTTGTTCTCGATCACCTGCCGCGTAACCACTTGAAACATCGAGAAAAAAGAGTTGGCGGTTCTGCGCTTGAACTTTTTAGAGTTATACAGAATCTGCAGCATCAACCGGGTGTCTCTTTTCTTGAAGCAAAAGATCAAATCGCTTTGGTGAAGGTCCAATGCCGCTTGCACCCATTCCCATTCATGCAATTGTTCCGACACGACGACGACGCGAAACACCGAATGATAGTCGTCGAGGTTCAGCAATTCAAGGATATTGGACAGGGGATAGTGTTGGTTTTTATATCCCTCGATGACAGACGATTTTACCTGCATCAACAATTCCCGGAAACTCCCCTCTCGAGAAACATAATCGCGAAAAAGCACAAACCGGTTCAATGTGCTGGCGGCATTCCCCTTGACCGGCGAGGCGACGGCAATATCATCCTGTCGCGACACTTTATGCAACACTATCTTCAATACAGTCAGTAAAATAATAAATAGCGACAAATCATTGCCGTTACTCATATGAATCAGCGCGTCACTCCATTCCTGCGCCAGGTATTTTTTCTCGTAATTGGCGGCGAAATCACCGTTCGACGAATGATCCGGAAGCAATTTTATTTCCGGCGACATCCCCTTGAGTCCCGCGAGCCAGTAGTCTTTAGCCTCTTCGAATTCCTTCAAAGAGGCAACCATATGCCTTACCATCGTTTTCCTCCCTTTCATCCCTAATCGAGATTAAAATCAACATTCAAGTTTTGTTCAATAATATATGTCAAAGCCGGCGTTTCAGTTTGGGTCCCTTTATCCAAACTCCGGCGCACACACGCCGTCGCCTCCTCGGTCATCCCCGTAACCTCCGGATTAATCAGTTTTTCCTTGACCCCCAGATTGAACGCTCTGATAAAATTCGTAATGTCGTCCCGGCTCAAGCCATGGTTCAACAAATGAAAAATATTTCCAAAATCAAACCCATATTGCGGAACCCAGGTGGCCTGGCGATGCCCCATAAAAATCTCCTCCACTAAATCACAGGCCCGGCCGGAGTTCATTGTGTCATGCTGCCATTCAAAATTCGACCCCCGAAGACCGAATCGTTGCCGCTCCTGCCATATCGGTGTGATTTGCTCGCAATACCAAACCTGGGTGCGGAAAAAATCAACGCCGGTATCGTCGATGAAACGGATGGTGTCCTCGACCGTTTCCTCCGTTTCTCCGGGGAAGCCTACGATAAAGCTTGCGTAGGTTAAAATTCCCGCCTCTTTCAATAATTCGATTCCCCGCTTGTATTCATCCACTGTCGCTCGTTTGTTCATATTCTCGAGCATAGCGTCGTTGCCCGATTCGATACCCAGAAAGACACCTTCACACCCGCTCTCTTTCATCAAACGGACTGTATCCCGGTCCGCGAATTGGCAGCGGTATTGTGAATGCCAGCGGAGTTGCCGTTGACTATCGATCATCTCTGCCAGCAATGCCTTGAAGCGCTCTTTGGGAACATTGAAGGTATCGTCCACAAAATGTATCCGCCCGTCCGGCTGCGCCTCAGCCAGGGAATCGAGCTCCCTTGCGATGGCATCGATACCTGCCGCCTGGTACTTACCCGCGTGTTCGGGAAACCCACAAAACGCGCAGGAAAAAGGACAGGAGATGGTGGTTCGTATCAACGCATAGTCCCACTTATTACCTTCAAACAACCGCCAGTCCACCATATTGTCCGACAGCCGGTTATTCTCCCTGAAAACAGGATTGGCCACATACCCGTCAACCACCCGGTAAATGGTATTGTCGATACCCCGAAGCGGCGTTCTGTGTTTCAAAGCCCGGACGATTTTTACCAGAGCCTCTTCTCCCTGGGCGCTGTTGACATAGACATCGGCGGCAATGGTATTGAGTAGATATTCCAGGGTGATGGGATCGGACACACGGATTTTACTGGAAATAAAAGGCCCGCCCACAATGATTTTTATCTGGGGATTGATTCGGCGGATGAAGGCGACAATCTCGATAATTGGGAACACAGATACATAATAGGTTGTGGTAATCGCCACAGACAAAATATTTTGGTGAAGCAACAGCTCTTTCAAACGCTCTTTTTCTTCTTGAAACGCGTTTATATAGTCAAAACGCAAGCCACGGCGGTATAAATAGGTGCCCAGATAGGCCACCGCCGGACTGAGGGAGGCGCCGCAATGCAAACAGCCCGGCTCGCCACCGTTTTCATTCGTTTCCTCCGCCCGTACAAGATTGTATAATGACGACGCATGATGCGGAATCCCATCCACACGCACGAAGCCAAGGTTCAAATCCCGATAGGCGCCGGACCCGCGCCCCATGCTCTCCACACCCGACAAATAGTCGGAAAAAGCTGTTTCGTTATGGCCGATTATCAAACAATCGATGGTCTCCCTCTTCGGCATTCACATCCTCCTTTGTCCCTTGATAAAAATCTATAGATTAGCGGCTAGAGATTGAATCCTACGTCGCCTATCTCCCGGTTCTTTTTTATCTCCAGTTCGATCTTTTTTTTCTGTTCCGGCGGCAAAATATCCAATTCCCCGATTTTCACCGAGGGGTCGCCGGCGACACACTCGACAATTCCCTGAAACACCGCGATCAAGTCCCGGATGGTGGCGGCGGAAAATAGAGAGGTGGCGTATTCGAGGTCCACCTTCAATCCATCCTCACCCTCCATCGCCAACATTGTCAGGGGGTACTTGGCAGTGGTACTCTCATGGTAATGTTGTTCAACCGAAAAGTCGCCGTCCAAACTATCCAGCGTCAATGTTTGCAGCCCGAAGGTGACATCCAACTCGAGCGAAAGGGCTTCGAACGGGTAATCCTGGTTTTCCATCGCCGCCAACACTTTTTTCTTGACCGCCTTGAGGCAATCGCGGAAGGTCCGGCTCAGGTCGAGATCAACCCTCACCACCAGCATATTGATGAACACACCGATGATGGACTCGAGCGCCGGATGGCGGCGTCCTTGCACAGCCGTTCCCACAGAGCATTTGCTCTGACCGCAAATCGTTGACAAAAACACGAAAAAAGCCGCCAGCAATACCATAAACAGCGTCGCCCCCTCCTCCGCCGCCAATTGCGTCAACCCATCTTTTACCGGGGCGGCAACCTCGAACATCACACTGTCGCCCGCCATCATCCTCTCCCGTTGATTGGGAAAATCAAAGGGCAATGTCAGAGGCGGAAATTCTTCCGCCAGCTCATTCTTCCAGAAGGATTCCTGCCCGGCGAACTCAAGAGAACCGGTAAAAGTCGCTTGCCAAACGGCGTAGTCCCGGTATTGCAACTGGAGCGGCGGCAACGTGCGGCCATTGTAAATTGCCATGAATTCCCGGATGAACACCGCCAATGAAGCCTCGTCCGTAATAATATGATGCATGTCCAGCGCCAGCAAATAATCATCATCCGCCGCTGCCACCAATCCCACCCTCACCAGCGGAACTTCACCCAAATCGAAGGGTTGGATAAACGACCGCAAACTATCATCGACGCTTGCTGCGCCGCCGCTAAAACGCCGCACCGCCACATCCGCCTCCGGAGCAATTCGCTGCACAATCTCATCTCCACGCAACCGGAAAAAGGTCCGCAGTCCTTCATGCCGTTGCGCCAGGGAGCGAACCATTGCATCGACACGATTGACGGCGATGGCCCCATGAATGCGCACCACGCTTGTTACGTTGTAGCTCGAGGTATTGGGCGACGCCGATTGAGCCAGAAAGATGCGGCGCTGCGCCGGTGATGTTTGGTAATAGTCCTTTTTTTCCACCGCCATAAGGCGGCTAAATACATTCGACGTCTGTTGCCGGCTCAAGAATGACGCCAACCCGGCAATCGTGGGATTTTGAAACACATCCGCCACTTTTATATGGATCCCGGCGGCCCGCCGGATATTACCGGCCAGAGCCAACGCTTTGAGGGAATCCCCTCCACATTGGAAAAAGTCATCATCGGCTCCGGGCTCAGTCATGCCGAAAATATCCCGCCACATGGCGGCCAGTTGTCCCTCCATCTCACCCTCCGGCGGACGAAACGGAGTTGACAGTCCGGTTCGTCGAAGACCGGATGGGCGCTGCGACCCATCGCTCGAGTCCCCGTCTCCGGCGATTTGTATCGTCACCGCCGGTTGGCTGCCGGCGCCAACATCTTTGTTTCGCCACTCCAGCCAGTAGCGGTGTTTTTCAAAGGGATAGGTAGGGACCGGTAGTCTCGAGGGTTTTGGGTCCCCGGCCAATACTCGCCAGTCGATCCTCCAGCCCTTCATCCAGAACTCTCCGACGCGACTCAGAGTGTAGCGATCATCATCCACCTCCTCTTCCCGGTGCCGCACCATACAAACAGTCTCGGTATCCTTGGGCCTGTCCGGGTGCTTGTTTACATAAAGGGACAGGCCCCGTCCGGGACTGACCTCCAGAAACATCGCGCCGTCCCTCTTGAACAATTCCCTCAACCCGTCTTTGCAGCGAACCGTATTGGTCAATTGCTTCAAATAATACTCCGGATCGGCGGCGTCGCCAGCCTGTATCCATGTACCGGTCAGGGAAGAAATATAAGGGATTTTGGGCGGATTGAAGCGAACCCTCTCCAGATATTCCCTGAACGGCCCCACCATCGGTTCCATCAAGCGCGAATGCGCCGCGATTCCGACCTTCAACCGCAAGCTATCTATGTCGTTTTGCTGTAATTTTTTTTCCAATGCCTCAACCGCTGCCGGCGTCCCCGAAACGAGACACATCCGCGGACCGTTCACCGCCGCCAGGAAAAGGTTTTCATCTAGATAAGACCGCACATCCGCTTCCGGCAGCGGAACGCTCACCATCGCCCCTTCAGGCAACTGATCCATCAACCGCCCTCTCATGCAGGCCAAAAGCACCGCGTCTTCAAACGACAGCGCCTCCGCCAAACACGCGGCCGTATATTCACCAAAACTGTGCCCTATCATAACGTCCGGCACAATACCGAGATCCATCAAAAACCGCGCCAGCGAATATTCGAACACAAACTTCAAGGGCGATACATGAGAAAAGCTGTGCATCGCGTCCTCACCTCCCCCGCAAGAACCGGGGTACAAAACGCCGCGTAGATCTTCACCAATGAAATCGGCGATCAAATCGAAACCCGCCTCCATCCTCTCCCTGAAGCGGGGAACCCTCTGATAGAGATGACGCCCCATATTCACATACTGGGAGCCCTGACCGGAGAACATAAACACCAATGGCGGGCATCCAGCTTCGCTCACATAATATCCCCCTTTCGCGGCGCCCCGCAATTGCCCGATCAAGCGCTCCACACTATCGGCCGCGGTCGTCCAACGGTACTCAAATTCCTTGCGCCCCACCTGAAACGAATAGGCCACATCCGCCGGAGAACTAGAGGGATTTTTTTCCAGGAATTCCGCCAGCCGCCCTTTGGCCCGGTCCAGCGCGTCCCGGCTCCGGGCGGAGAGGGGAATCAGCGCAAAGGCCGGATCTTGCGCCGGTTGTTTTTTTTCTTTTTCTTCGGCGGCTTGCAAAATCATATGAACATTGGTCCCGCCGATGCCCAAAGAATTCACCGCCGCCCGAAGCGGGGACCCGGCTCTCGATATCCAGGGCTTCGCCTGCCGGCAAACATAGAATGGGCTGCCGGCAAGCCGCGCCTCTGGATTTGGCGTCCGAAAATGGACCAACGGGGGGATCACCTTGTGTTGAAGCATTAACACCGCTTTGATCAAACCGGCGGCGCCGGCGGCGGCATCGAGGTGACCGACATTGGCCTTCACCGAGCCAATGGCGCAAAACTCCGCCCCCGGCGCTTCATACGCCCGTCTCAACGCTTCAACCTCTATCGGATCCCCCACGTTGGTCCCTGTACCATGGGCTTCGATGTAACCGATACTTTCCGGTTCCACCCCGGCCAGAGCGAGCGCGTTTTGAGCCACCTCCGCCTGGCCTTCGACACTGGGGGCCACATAGCCCACTTTCCGCCGCCCATCATTGTTCATAGAAGAAGACAATATCACCGCCCGCACGCAGTCATTGTCAATGCCAGCATCGGCCAATCGTTTCAGAGCCAAAACCCCTATCCCGTCGCCAAACACAGTGCCGGCGGCAGACGCGTCGAAAGGACGGCAGTGACCATCGGGAGACAGAATCATCTCCTCCTGGAAAATATACCCGTTTTTTTTGGGTAAAGTGATGGTTACACCTCCGGCAACGGCCATTGAACATTCTCCGGTCAATAAAGCCCTGCAGGCTTGATGAACTGCCGCAAGAGAGGTGGAGCAGGCAGTGTAGACCGTGATGCTGGGGCCCCGGAGATTTAATTGATAAGAGACCAGAGTACTCAACATATCTTTATGGCTTAGTATATTCGTACTATAATGTTCCGCGCCACTCCCTTTTTGCGCCGCCAAAGAGAGCGACGCCCAGGTCATGTCCATGGAAGCGCCGGCGTACACTCCGATAGGATCCGCCGTTTGCCCGGGCACATAGCCGGAGTCTTCCAATGCTTCCCAGGCGCACTCCAAAAAGAGGCGGATCTGCGGGTCCATGCGCACCGCTTCATTGGGGGTGAATCCAAAAAACGGGGCGTCGAAGCACTCGATGCCGTCCAGCATCCCTTTGGCCGGCACATAATGCGGATCATCCAGCGATTCAAGCGGTACACCCGCCTCCAGGAGTTCTTCTTTTGAAAAAAACGAAATCGCTTCTTTGCCTCCGGCAATAAGCTCCCAGAATACGCCGATGTTTTCAGCGCCGGGAAAACGCCCGGCCATTCCGATTACCGCGATTTCCAATCCGGTTTGGTTATTTTCTTCTGTTGCCATTGTATTTTAATCCTTGCGTAATTTTCTCGCCGCTCCCGCTAACATCGACCGCGCCTCGGACACAGGCGCACTCTCCCCCCCATTGCCAGCCAGAAAGTTTGCCAATGAAGCCACGGTCGGATGGGCGTAAAGATGGACCAGTCCGACATCCCGCTGGACTGCGCGATTCAACCGGGCATTGAATTGAACCAAATCGAGGGACGAAGCGCCAAGTTCGAAGAAATTGTCGTGAGTTCCCACCTGCTCGATGCCGAGAAACTCCTTCCACAAATCAGCCAACCGCTTCTCTAATGACGTTGAAGGGGGCGTATAGGCGACGCTCACCCGGGGACGTTTTTTCCCGGCGGCGTGACGCGCCACAGGAATGCGCTCGATGTGATCCACCATGCCCTCCATACCGGACGCCCGCGCCTGGTCGTCCCAATCGTCAAGCGCATGCGGTGTCACCACAACCCGCCGTACTCCCCGCTTCCCTAGAAGTTCCAGATGACCGAGCAGCGTTCCAAACGCTTCGGCGCCTTCGGCAGGCGAGATGCCCTCGCCCTCCAGCCGGGCCGCCATACCTGTCCCTGTCCAGCGGTCCCAATCGATACTCATCACAGACAGCCCCGTCTCATGGGACGCGTAGCCGGAGAACACATCCAGATATGTGTTGGCCGCCACATAAGCCGCTTGCCCAAAGGCGCCGACAACCGTACTAAATGTGGAAAACAAAATCAGGAATCGGGGCTGCCGTTGAGACGGCAATTGGCGGAGAGCCCGCGCTAAATGTCCTGTACCCAGGACCTTGGCGCTCATCGCCTCTTGCGCGTCAGCCATTGTTTTTTGCTGGATGAGTCCGGCGGCTGGAATGCCCGCCGCATGCACCACCCCATCGACGGCTCCGAATTTTCGAAAAACATCGTCGATCAAGGCTGCCACCTGGTTTTTAGCAGATATGTCCGTCTGAAAAATTTCAATAACCGCGCCATCCGCTATTATCTTTTTCAGTTTGATGATTTTCTCGCTTACCTGGTCGCCGGCCCCATGGTTCAGCAGCCATTCATCCCACTCCGCAGCCGAGGGGAACGATACGCGGTCGGCCAGCACAAGGCGGGCGCGATAGGTTTTGCCCAGGTACGCGGCGATATCGAGTGCGATCCCCCCCAGGCCACCGGTGATAATCACCTTCATCCCGGTCTTCAGTCCGGGCACCTTACCTTTTTTTTCAAAAGCCGGAGGAAGAGACAGGGGTTTATAATGCCTGCACAACCACCGTTCCCCCCGAACCGCCAACTCCGGCATACCCAACGCCGGCTCGTCTTGTTGAAAATCACCGGTCAGTAACAGGACCAATTCCTCTATATTAAAAGAAAGCACATCCTCATCCAGATCGATATGCCGGCACACGACCCCTTGATATTCCTGCTGGATAACCCGGCTGAGCCCCACCGCCAACGACCGCTCCGGCCGAAAAGCCTCACCCTCTCCAATGTGATGCAAACGGTTGGTAACAATGCAAAGGCTTAGCGTATCGCCGCCACCGGTTTCTCCAAAAGCCTGGACCAGAGACAGCAAGCCCGCGAATCCCGAACTATGAATCATCTCCTCGTCAGGCGCCTCGGAGACCAACCGCTCCCTGCCGAACACGGTCCATAAAAACACCACCCGCGCCGGTAAATTGCCGTCCCGCTGAAGCTGGGACACCAATCTACCATAGTCCTCCCCGCTGCGGGGATTGACAACAAAGCGGTGGGGAGAGCATTGCATAAAATCGGAACCGGCAACGACCATAGTGGGGCGCAGTCCCTTACCTCTGAGCCATTCACCGAGCCGGTGCCCCAGCCCGGAATCGTCGGCGAAGATCAGCCACGATCCAACTGCGGTTAGCGGCAGCTTCGGTTCGCCGGGACGCTGGACTACATCCCATGCCGGCGTATAATACATTTGCCGCTGAACTCCGCTTCCATATTTCCAGAAGTAATTCCTGGCAAAGGGATATGCCGGCAGAGGAATCTTGCGATAGCCGCGGTTATGATTCAACGCTTCCCAATCCACCACCACGCCGGCGGACCAAACCTCACCCAATTTTTCCAACAAGAAGCGGTGGTCATGCACCGATTCTTTGGGATGGCGCAACAGGTTGACGCAACAGTGACCGTCGTTGCGACTGCCGTGTTTCCGCGCCAGGGCGCATAGGGCATTGCCCGGGCCGACCTCTATAAACACAGCGTCGCCCATGGCCATCAATTGCCCCAAACCAGCGGCGAAACGAACCGGCTTGCGCAAATGATCCACCCAATAGTCAGGTTGCGCCGCTGTATCCCCGGAGGCCCATGCCCCATCCACATTCAGGATGAACGGTATCCGCGGCTCATTGAGTTGGATATCATGAAGAGCGCGCTTGAATGGTTGCATCCCCGGCTCCATCATCGGCGAATGAAACGCGTGCGAGGTATGCAGCTTCGATGCGGGGATCCCTTTTTTTTGCAAGTGCGCCGCCAATTCATCGACCGCCGCCTCAGGGCCTGAAATCACCACCGACGCGTCACTGTTCACCGCCGCCAGAGACAGGCCTTTCGCCTCGTCAATCAAGGGTTCCACCTCGTCTTCTCGAAGAGGCACAGACAGCATCGCCCCCTCCGGCAACGCCCCAACGATCCGTCCCCGCTCCACAACCACGGCGAGCGCATCCTCGAGGCTGAACACACCGGCCAACAAAGCGGCGGTGTATTCGCCGACACTGTGACCGATCATGGCGTCCGGCCGAATCCCCCATTGTATCAAACAGCGGGCCAACGCGTATTCAAACGCCACAATGAGGGGTTGGGCGATATCCGTCCGTCGAAGATCATGCTCCGCGCCCGCCCTCCGCCCTTCGTCGGCGAAGAGCGCCTGCTTCAGATCAATACCCATCAAGGGATTCAGAAAAGCGAAACATCGATCCAGCTCTTCCCGGAAGAGGGAATCGCTCCGGTACAAATCCCGTCCCATATCAATATACTGCGCCCCCTGGCCGGGGAACATAAAAATAACGCGGGGCGAGTCCTCCGCCGCCAAAGCGGACCGCACATCCCTGTCATCCGGTTGGGACAAAGCATCGAGTAATTGCTCCTTCGATTGGACCGGGCACCACATCCTGTAAGGGAACGCCTTGCGCCCCGTCTGCAACGTGTAGGCCACATCGCCCAACCCTGGATCCCGGCGCTCGACGAGATATCGCTTCAAACGATCCCGTTGTTGGGACAACGCCTCATTTGAAGCCGCCGATAGAAGAATCAGATGATAGGGCTGGCGCCGCGTCTCGGGCTTCGGCAACCGGTATTCTTCCAATACCACATGCGCATTGGTGCCGCCGATGCCAAAGGAGCTGACGCCGGCCCGCAAAGGGGATTCATCCTGCAGCCACGGCTTCGTCTCCGTGGCAATGCGAAATGGGGAATGATCCAGGTCGATTTTTGGATTGGGGGCTTCAAAATGCAGGTTGGGGGGAATCGTGCGATGATAGATGGACAGCGCGGCTTTGATCAACCCCGCGACGCCGGCTGCGGCATCCAGATGGCCGATATTGGTTTTGACGGCCCCCAGTACACACTCATACCGCCCATTCCCCGCAAACACCTGGCGCAACGCTTCGAATTCAACCGGATCGCCCAGAGGTGTGCCGGTGCCATGGGTTTCGATAAATCCGATGTCGGCCGGCTGGATTCCCGCCCTCTCCTGGGCCTGTCGAATCACATCCATTTGCCCGGAAATACTTGGGGCTGTATAGCCCACCTTGCGTGCGCCGTCATTGTTTACCGCCCACCCTTTTATAAGTGCGTACATATGATCGCCATCGTCCAGCGCCCGGTCCAGGCGTTTCAACGCCACCAAACCGGCTCCATTGCCCCCCACCGTACCGTTGGCGCCGGCGTCGAACGCCCGGCAACGGCCGTCGGGCGAGCGCACCATCCCCTCTTGATACAGATAACCGCCCTCGTCTTCCAGAGAGATGGACACTCCGCCGGCAATGGCCATTTGGCATTGCTCCGCCGCCAACGCGTTGCAAGCGGTCCCCACCGCCACCAAAGAGGTGGAGCAGGCGGTTTGCACTGTCACCGCCGGCCCTTTCAAATCAAGGGCATACGAAATACGGCTGCAGACAAAATCGCGATCATTGAGACTTTCCATCGCTATAAAATCCGCATGGTCGGCCACCGCGCTAAAAATCCGCCTCATCCACTGAAAATTGGACAGAGTGCCGGCATACAGCCCGATAGCTCCATCAAACGACGCCGGATCGCAAGCGGCATCCTCCAGCGCCTCCCAGGTCACCTCGCACAGAACCCGCAGTTGCGGATCCATGATCTCGGCTTCGCGGGCGGAAAACCCAAAAAATTCCTCGTCAAAGTATTCGTAGCCGTTGAGCGTCCCTTTGGCCGCCACATAATCGGCCGACCGGAAGAGGGATTCGTCGATTTCCATTGCAATCAATTCCTGCTGCGAAAAATGGCGGACCGATTCCACCCCCTCTAACAGATTTTTCCAGAACTCATGGATAGAGGCGGCGCCGGGGAAACGACCCGCCATGCCGACAATAGCAACAGAAGGCACCATATCCCTTTCCACTCGTTCCACTTCCGGGGCTTCTTTGTCCCCGCCATGCAGTCGCTCATCCAGATAGCCGGCGAAAGAAGCGATGGACGGGTGCTGAAATAGCGCCGTCACCGGGACCTCGACGCCAAACTCTTTTTTCAAACCGCCGCTCAAACGGATCACCAGCAAAGAGTTTCCGCCGGCGTCAAAAAAATTCTCGTGCCGGCCAATACGCTCCCGCCGTAAAATCTCTTGCCAAACCGACGCCACTCGCTGTTGAATAGAGGTCTCGGGCAGAGGGTCATCTACCTTAACCTTCCGGTCCGGCGCCAATGACTCCAACGCCTGAAAATCAACTTTGCCCACCGCGGTCAACGGGACGCGTTCAACCGGTACCAATTCATCCGGCACCATATAACCGGGCAGTCTCTCTTTTAATAATTCTTTCACCTCATCGAGGCCGGCAGCATCCTCCACCACGCAAAACCCGAACAATATCGCCGGCCCGTCCGTTTGTTTCCTATACAAAACCACAGCGTCTCGAATCGCCGGATGGCCCAAAAGAACCTGCTCTATCTCCTCAGGGTCCACCCGGAAGCCCCGAATCTTGAGCTGGCGGTCCAATCGCCCCAGGAATCGGATACGGCCATCGTCCATCCATTGAACGCGGTCGCCGGTGCGATAGAGTATCGCCTCACGGTTCCAAGAGGCGGGAACAAACGAACGATTGGTCGCTTCAGGATTGTTGAGATAGCCCCGGGCAACGCCGGCGCCGCCGACGCAAAGCTCTCCCGCCACACCCGCCGGAAGCGGGCGCATCGTTGAGTTCGTCACATAGCAGCACACATTGTCGATGGGAAAGCCGAGATTGACGGCTTCCTCCGTCAAACGGGCGGAACAGGCGTCCACCGTGACCTCCGTAGGGCCGTAATTGTTGTACAGCGTATAACCCAACTCCAGCAGCCGGTCTTTGAGCCCCTCGTCGATGGGCTCTCCACCGCTGATTATCACCTTCAAACCCCGCACCCGCCTCTCCGCCGGCAGCAATTCCCTCAATAGCGACGGCACGCCGTTCACCAAATAAATATCGTGTTTCTCCATAAACCGGCAACAGGCGGAAGGATCGAACAACAAACGCTTGCGCGCCTGCACCAGCGCGGCTCCCGAAGACAGGGCTCCGAAAATGTCTTCCACACTGGGATCAAAGGTATAGTCGGATAAACAGAAAACCTTCCGGCCCGGGCCGATATTGAACCGCTCGACATACCACCGCGATACGTTCGCCACATTGCGGTGCTCCACCAAAATTCCCTTGGGCGCGCCGGTGGTGCCGGAGGTAAAAAACACAAAAGCCAACGAACCGGGCGATACCTGAGGGCCATGAGCGGAATCCCGCACATCATGCCCCCCGCCGCCGGGTCCCACTGTCACCGGCAAAATGGAGCCGGAAAATCCAGGAATGCTCGCCTCGAGAACGCCTCGCCCATCTGTCACCACCAACCTGCAACCGGCGTCGTTCACCATGTGAAGCAACCGCTGGGATGGAGCTTCAGGCGCCAACGGCATCATGGCGGCGCCCGCTTTAAAGACCGCCGCCATGGCGATAACCATGGTTTCGCCCCGTTCCATCAAACCGGCGACAATATCTTCCGCCTGTAGTCCCTGGCCTTGCAAGTGAGCGGACAGGATGCCGGCATGCGTTTCCAAAGCCGAATAGGTCAGCATCCGGTCTTCGAAAACCAATGCCGCGGCGCCGGGCGTTTTTTCCGCTTGAATCGCCACCAGACTGGCAATCGTCTCATCCGTCGATTCAAGATTCGCCGGTTTGTTGAACACCTCGATGATTTGTCGCATCTCAGCATCACTCAACACATCGATATCATCGATCCGCGCTTCGGGCTCGTCGATGATTTGGGCCAACAGGTTCACAAAGTGCCCGGCCATCCGCCGAATCACCCCCGGCTCCAAAGCCTCCGGGTTATACTCGAATTCAAGTTCCAGACTATCTCTAATCTCGATTCCCACCGTCAAATCGTAATGGGTGACCTCACGCATATCATAAGCTCCCACCCGCAGACCGTGATCTCCTTCCATGAGCCGCCGCTCCAGTGGATAGTTTTCCAGCACCAATAAATGGTCGAACCATTGAGTCGCCTGTCCCCAGGTCCCGTACTCCGCAATCCTCACCAGAGGTGTATTTTCAAATGGCTCACGCTCCCGCAAAGCGCCGGCGGTCCGCCGCAGGACGTCATCGAGGCTGGGATTCCCCGTTGCCCTTACCCGGCAAGGGATCGAGTTGATGCAAAGGCCCACAATCTCTTCAATCCCTTCAACCGGCACATTCCGCCCCGACACGGTGGTGCCGAACACCACATCGTCATACCCGTTATAATAGTGCAACAACAACCCCCAGCCGCAATACAACAGCGCGGCCAGTGTGGTCTTTCTCGACTTTATCTCCTCCTGCGCCCGGAGCCATAACCCGCCGTCCACACTCAACCGGTACCTGTCCCCTCTTTTTTTTTCGCCGGCCGCTGTTTGTTTCAGCGGCAATAGAGACCGGCCTTCACCCCTTGCCAGATAGTCGCTCCAGAACTCCCTTTCGGCCTTCGCATCATAGCCGAGGCAATATTTTACAAAATTTTTGAATGGCGGGTGAACGTGAATCTCCGGGGTACGGCCATTGGAAAACTCTTCATAGACCTCAAATAGACGGTTCAAAATAATTCCTGTGCTCCACCCATCCAGAATGATATGATGAAACGTTAGAACAAACTGATGATTGCCTGTCCCCACGTTGAGCAGCGCGACCCGAATCGCCTCTTCCCGAAGGTCGAATCCGGCGCCGCGTTCTTTCCGCAGTATCTCTTCCGGGTTTTGCCCGCCGCCGGAAAGATCTAAAAACCGCCAATTGGTCCGCTTCTCTTTCAACACCAATTGAAGAGGTTGCTTGATCCCCTGCCAACGAAATACAGTGCGCAAGACCTGCCGCTCAGAAACCACCCGCTCCCAGGCCTCGCGCAAGCGATCGCCGCACAGCTCCCCCTTCAATTCCAGGACCAATTGCTCACAATACGCCTCGCTCCCGGGCTCCCTGAGATAGTGAAAGAGAATTCCCTCTTGAAGAGGGGTTAACGCGTAAATATCCTGAGTATCATTCGATGTTTTTTTGTCTAGACCTGCCGCCATAGCTTCTCCTAATAATAAGACAATATAGAGCTCTACCGCTAAAAAAAGATGAATTGGAAAATTTGTGAGGAAATAAAAGTAGAGTTCCCTTATTTCCTTTTAAAATAATCTTTCTTTTAGCGGAAAAAAGTACCTTAAGCTGAACTAAATATGATGATTAAAATGATCTCCCTTTTTTATCTATGTGTAAAGTCCCTAATTCTTCAGGCGCGATTCGCCTGCCCTTTCAGGGTCGCGTGAGAAAAGGCAGGCTACCGCTACTTCCATGTGCTTCATTTCATGGCATTGTTAAATGTCGTGATCTGTACCTTTCCATACAAACCAAAGTATATCAAGCAAATTTAATGCCAACACCCGGTAGGGCTAATACACAGGAATAACCACCTTTTCAAAAAAAGCAATAACACCAGGCGTTAAAATTGTGTAAAATATTTTTACACTTTTCCTTTACAAAAACCGGCCAACCCCTTTAGAGACAAGACTATAGAGATACGCCTCAAATATGTGTAAAATATTTTTACACTTTTTTTTTAAGGGCCAACAGCCACTTAAATCAAAGATCTCCAGACCATCGAAGTGTAAATTTATTTTACACCCCCACAAAACCCTCACCCCCTTCCCCGAGAGCCGGAAGGCAGAGCTCCATCTCGTTGAGCGCGAGAAAATGTCGGGAAGTAGATGATGGATCTCCTAACGAGAGAGTCTTCCAGGAGGAGCTCTTTATATAATGGCTATTGCCGACTCGATATATTCAATGATTTCCCGGCACTGGGGAGACGCTTGTATTTTATCGAGTTTCAAATAATCGCAATATTTTATGATCACAGTATTCGCGGCCCCCGATTCCTGCAATTGCCCGGCAATGCCGATCTTCGCCTTCGCTTCGCTAAAGCTGCAATTTTTTTTGGACCGCTTTTCAAAGATTGAGCCGTCTTCATCTTTCGAGATTGACAATCGTTTCAATCGCTCATCGTCCTTCAATTTCAAAAAAGATTCCGCTTTCTCGAAAATTTCTTCATTCCCCTTTTCCATTAACGGCAGCAGAATATCTTCCAGAGCGCCCGATCCATTTTCGCCGGCAAAGACAAAACAACCAAGGCGCACCCCGTTCACTTCACAAAAACCATTTCCCCCGGAGTCCGAAAAAGCCCCCTCCGGCACTCCCAAAGTCCTCAATTCTCCCTCTAGGTCCCGGAGTCTTGCCTCCTTCCCTTTACAATTCGCATCAAAAAAGAAGAGAATCGAGTAATCAAACTCCTCTCCGTCATCAAAGTCATCCGCCTCTTCAGGCTTCAAACAAATAACTCTATCAACGAATCTATTTCGCTCCTCTTTTTTTGAGTCGCCCCCTAATTGATAAAGGAAAACCATTGTTTCGTTTTCATCGCGCACTAAAACATCCGGCAGATGTCCTGGAAAATTGCGGCTATCAGGTCGTTGATCACCAAAATCAATTGATCTCAAAGCTTTCAATAAAAAACCACTCAACGGTTCTGGGTACTCCCTGATAGCCTTTGAATTCACAGAAAAACCAGCGGATTTCAATAAACGATATAAGAACGCCACATCATGGCCTCCTTCACAGAGGACGAACACAGCCTTCTTCATCGCTTACCTCTAATATCTACATCGATACTATCAAGAAGTTTTTCCAATCGCGGCCCCTTGACATACTTACAGCGAATACGGCCCTCCTCTTCTTGTAGCGAATACGCCGTGATATCTTCGGTTTTGTAGTTATTGTATATAAAAGCATCGATACATTCTTTGCTATGAGACGTCAAGAACACCTGGACATTGAACTCTTCCGCCAATTCCTGGACAAAGCGGGAGAAATCGACCAACAAAGATTTATGAATAGCGCTCTCAAACTCGTCGATCAACACCACCCCATTCCGGGCATAAGAGAAAAACAAACCGATCTCGAACACCCGCTGCAAACCCTCGCCGTAATTGGTGATATCAATACTCTTCTCAAACCGGGACGAGTTCACCAGAAACCGGTACATCCCACCGTAACTCGTCATATCGATCCCTTCAATAGAGTTATCGATGTGTTCGCGAATAAACTCAATGGTCCGATCCAGATCTTTATTCTCCACCGCCCGGTCATGAGCCATCCGAAGCTCGCGGTCATTCACTCTATAAGGGCTGGTCATAATCGACGGACACAAAATATATTTCTTTTGATAAAACGTTTCAGACTCTTTATCTTCAAAGATATGAGCTTTCGAATCAAACCATCTGTCCCCAAATAAAGCGTTAAGATTGAAAGTCTTCAAGTAACCGCTCTTATCAAAATCTTCATCTGAATTTAACGCTTTTAGGTCTAAGCTAACTTTTTCGTTATCGAACCGGCCTTCGATACGAACGTCATTCAAGAAATTCTTCACCAACCAATTGGCGTTCAGTTCTTTTATGAATTTGCCCCGATACATCTCCATCTCGAAGAAGGCATCGATGTCATTGAGGTGATTCAATAAAAACAATGCTTCAAGAATCGAGGTTTTCCCGGAATTGTTCGGGCCGGCTAAAATATTGATCCGGTTTACATTTTTCAGCGTCACCTCTTCCAGGCCCCGGAATTGGTGGATGAAGACCTCTGAGTAATGCCGAGCGTTTTTTCCCATGACATGCTTAAAATCACCAGTCACCCCTCTAATTAAAATCCCCTTACTTTTGAAGTAATCTCGCAAAACCTCCCCTAGTGGCGCTAAAGCAGCGCTAGATTTATTTTTTATTTTAAGCATTGAATCAATGTCTTTCATACTTGCTTCCAGATATTTTCTAACAAACCGATCAGCTTCCATTGATCCCGAATCCTCAGTAGAAGCCATATCTAAATCCCTGAATTCCTCAAGTCGCTTCAGGTTTTTATCGTCACCAATAATATTAGCCAATCGCTTGATTTCTTCACTCTCTTCAATGATGGGAGAGAGTGATTTCTTTTCAGTAGAATCTTCTCCACCATCGCCATGATTAAGGGGCTCTTCCATGGAGAGCCATGAGAAGAGTCGCTTCTCGTTGGTAGGGTTTTGTGGGTATGAGAGTTCATCGCTCCATTCAAGCCACGCCATAATTTCTTTTTGCCGAACAATCTCATTAAAAATCGGAAACATTGAGAGATTAAATTGATCGCCATACTCGCAGGCTTTGTATCTTTTGATGAGCGAAAGGGCCAGACGACCGTATTGGGCCAACGAATAGGAGAGTCCGAGAGTTTCACTAACCGCTTTTTCACTGAGATTGTGTTTTCCCACAAGATCTTCAAAATATTGCGCCTGGCTGATGGGATTCCACCTCTTGGGGCCGGTGATATGGCTCAATCCCATGGACAACAAATACTCTCTAGATTGATAGCCGGGATGAAGAACCACAGGGATACTTTCAAAGGAAAAACCGTCAAGCTTGCCGATATCCAGGCCTTCTTCGCGATGTTCCTTGTGCAAATATTTCAAGGCGGCCACCCGGCGATTGCCTTCCAGCACGAGGTATTTGCCTTGCGGCAGTTCACCGACATGGATCTGATGAAAGGTGAGGAAGCCACTCTCTTTGAAACTATTTATCAGATCCCGAATATCTTCATTATTCTTTCCACAGATTAGCAACTCAGTCCGTATCTGTATTTTGGGATCGGTGATTTTTTCCTCTGAAACCCGGCGACCGTTCATTTGATCAGCCAAACGATAATTATTCGGATCTAGAAACAGATCGTCTATATGGCAAACGATATTTTTGGGATTATCCCTTAACTCTTTCTCAGCCATGATACCTCGCTTGTTTTCCTAAACGTTAAGTATAATAATATATTTGACCAAAGAGTGCAACACCCCGCCATTTCCCCAACTAACACACTGACCTGTCCCTATTTTTTTCCTCCATCCAGGTACTTGCGATTCTCAAACAAGAACCAAAACCCAGGACAAAACCACGTCCACAAAGTCCACAAATCAAAAGAAAAGGAGAACCCAGGGGACAGGCCCCTCCGATTTTCTCTGCGGGTGCGAAACCGTTACATTGGTTTGGGGAGGCGGGCTACAACTAAATGTGTATATTTGTTACTTTTTTTGTTGAAAAATTTGCACCTTTACGTTATTATATTTAACGTAGGTTAAAACATCGAACCTATGCTCGTGTCAGGTTGTTGTTGTTTTTCTTTTCCGACTCGGTCATGTAGACCTTTCCTTATAACTTTGATTTAAATTTTTGATTGTACACTAAGACACTAAACTACATTACGAGTCATTTAGGAGGAAAAAAATGACGTACAAAAACATCTCTCACCAAATGAACGATGATGAATTCAATCAGGTCATCCAGAAACTGAAAGACATCGAGGGCTCGCTGGCTTTTACAGTGAACCTCACAGCGAAAGACATTATGAAGCTTTCTCTCTTAGGAAACAAGTCCCTGGCGTTTGTGGAAGCGACATCCCGGTATGCCAAGGAGAACCCGACCCTCTTCCCCGGTTACCTCAACTTTGAGGAGTTCAAGAAAGATTTGAATCTCTTCAAGCAATTGATGGCAATCGAGGAACTCGTCGCTCCTCTTGCCGAAAAGGTGAGCGACACCAAACGGGCGGTCGGCTCCGAAGCGTTCGCCGTAGCCAGGAATTTCTACAAGTCGGTGCGCGACGCGTCCCTGTCGGGTATAGCGGGATGCGACACCATCGTGGGTGACCTCTCCCGGCGGTTCGCACATCCCAGGAAGTCTTCCAAATCGCAAGAAAATACGCAAGAATCCTAATTGTGCTTGATACCTTCCGGCGTTCATGGTTGCAGTTGAATTTCCCGTAGATTTTGACAACCTGGCCCGTTCTACTTTTTGTTGCGGTGTCGCCGCCTAAAGAAAGACGTGCATGCGACGGCGGCGACGCCGCAACTCTTACTCGTGACAAAAATTGTCACTCAAGGTTAGGACGCCGGAACTTTAGGTTAGATCATTTCAACCTCAAGTTAAAAAATTCCAACTCTGAGTTGAAATGCCGGTACTTGAAGTTAGAACGCCGGAACTTTAGGTTGAATCATTTCAACCTCGAGTTAAAAAATTCCAACTCTGAGTTGAAACGTCGGAACCTAAAGTTAGAACGCCGGAACTTTAGGTTGGATCATTTCAACCTCGAGTTACAAAATTGTCACTCAGAGTTAAAACGCCGGAACCTGAAGTTGGAACGCCGGAACTTCAGGTTGGATCATTTCAACTTCAGGTTACAAAATTTGTCAATTGTCTCTCGCCTGTCCCACCAAAATTGAAAAGAAAGTTGAAAGAAATTTCTCGATATGATATATTTTCCTTCTTAACAAAATTAATTAGCGCTGAAACCTAATGCCATGAATTCGGATGAAACATCCAGATTAGAATTAGGAAATTCGACAAAAGGAGGGATTATGGAAACCAAGCAAGAGATACACGTCGATGAAACATCGTTGATCAAGAAAAGAGAATCGGTAGTTTTTAGGGTTGAAACGGATCAATGGGCGTTATTGTTCGATCCTGATAGAGATGTCAGCTTCGGGCTCAACCCGGTGGGCGTACTACTTTGGGCGAATATAGACGGGGAAAAAACGGTCAAGGAACTGGCGGAAAAAGTGCAAGCGGATTGCAACAACGTCCCGGAAAATGTGGCCGACGATGTGATGGAATTTGTCCAGGGATTGTTGGCCAATCAACTCATCGACATCGCCTGATCGAGGAACATTCAGATGAATGTAATGTTGACGCCAAGAAAGGTGGATCTGGAGATTACCAGCGCTTGCAACTTGAGATGTAGGTATTGCAGCCATTTTTCAAGCCCCGGCGACGTCCAATCGGACCTGCCGGCGGACCAATGGCTGGAGTTTTTTGAAGAATTGAAGCGACACGCCGTCATGAAAATCACCCTTCAGGGAGGCGAGCCTTTTATACGAAACGATATCGACACAATCATCGACGGGATCGTGAAAAACAACATGCGCTATTTCATATTGAGCAATGGATCGCTGATTACAGAGGAGATCGCGGAGTTCCTGAAATCCAGCGGACGATGCGACGGCGTGCAGCTCTCCATCGACGGCTCAAAAGAATCCATCCATGACTCGTGCCGGGGCGACGGGGCGTTTGCCGGAACAATGTCCGCCCTCCATATTCTCAAAAAATTCAAGGTGCCCATAGGAATCCGGGTGACACTTCACAAACAAAATGTTCACGATATAGAAAATATTGCGAAATTACTATTGGAAGACCTGAACTTACCGTCCTTCTCAATTAACTCTGTTTCCTATATGGGCCTCTGCCGGCAGAATTCATCGAGTTTGCAATTGGATACCGCGGATCGCACCGCTGTCATGCAAACGCTCCTGGATCTGTCGGACAAATACAAAGGCAGACTCAGCTCCACATCCGGCCCGCTATCGGACGCCAAAATGTGGTCGGCAATGGAACGGGCCAGAAAGGAAAAAGTCGAAACAATGCCCAACGGGGGCTTTCTCACCGCTTGCGGCTGCGTCATGAACGCCATCGGCGTGCGGGCCGACGGCGTGATGGTTCCCTGTTTGTTAATGGGGAATATTGAATTGGGAAGAATCAACCATGACGATTTGCAAGAGACATGGCTCCACAGCTCTGAAATGAACCGGCTGCGAGAGCGCCGCTCGATACCATTGACAGAGTTTGAATTTTGTAAAGGCTGCGACTATATCAATTACTGCACCGGCAATTGCCCGGCCGCCAGTTACAGTATATTGCAAACAGACGAACACCCAAGCCCCGACTCGTGCTTGAGACGGTTTTTGGATGAAGGTGGGAAACTACCGGAAGATAGGAGAGGACAATGAATCAAGACCCAAACATCGAAAATACAAAGCAACATCACCCAATAAGACAGCTCTATTTTTACCTGACCGAAGGCTGCAATCTGGCGTGCCGCCATTGTTGGCTGAATCCCAAACACCAAACAAGCGAGAAAAGCTATGGTTCGCTTGACCTCGAATTGATGAAATCCATTGTTCAGGAGGGAATACAACTTGGCTTGAAAGGGGTGAAGCTCACCGGCGGAGAACCCTTGATGCATCCGCAAATCCATGACATCCTCGATTTCCTCTCTACTCAGGAGATCTCCGTCGATATGGAGACAAACGGCGTCCTGGCCACAGAGGAGATCGCCCAAAAATTCGCCAAATTCAACCGGAAATTCGTGGCTGTCAGTCTTGACGGCGCCACCGCCGACACCCACGAACACATCCGCGGCGTGGATGGCTGTTTCGATGCGACGGTCCAGGGCGTTAAAAATTTCGTTCAGGCGGGAATCAGGCCGCAACTGATCATGTCGGTGATGAGATCCAACAAACATCAAATCGAAGAGCTCGTGCGCCTGGGCGAATCCCTCGGCGTCGGCTCCATCAAATTCAACATCATACAGCCCACCGGCAGAGGGAAATCCATGACCGACCATGGCGACACCCTATCCATCCAGGAGCACCTGGACACGGCCAACTGGATCAACAACGAGCTTCAACCTACGACAAAGGTCAGGCTAACCTATCATGTGCCGCCGGCATTTGTTCCCCTCAACAAGATGTTCAGCGCCCAAAACGGCGGTTGTGTCATTTGCGGCATATTCGGAATTCTCGGTGTCCTGTCCAACGGAGCCTACGCCTTGTGCGGCATCGGCAACCACATCCAGGAGTTGGTGTTCGGACAGGCGGGCCAGGATAAATTGGCGGATGTCTGGAACGGCAACCCGACGCTAAACGCCATCCGCGAGGGACTCCCCAGCCGCCTTACCGGGGTCTGCGGCGCCTGCATGATGAAAAAATCATGCCTCGCCTCCTGCATCGCCCAGAACTACTACGACGGCCACGACCTCTGGAGCCCCTTCTGGTTCTGCCGCGAAGCCCACGAACAAGGCATCTTCCCCGACAGCAGGCTGGCTAGAGAGATATCCTGATCATAAGGCGGCAACGTCCTAGAACGTTGCCTAAATTTAGGGGTCCACTACAACGTTCGGTTCATCGAAATTATTGCCGCCTGGCCAACATCCGCCATCCCCGGAGTTGCAAGTACCGTAATTACAACCGCCAATCCATGTGTTAAGGAGTCCATCGAAACAACCATCAAATATAGAACCGGGCATGCACATGCCTGCGTCTCCGCCGATAATATGCACGCTGGGTTTGCAGTATTCGATTTCGCCCAATGTTTTTAGTTCTTCAATACTCTTTCTTGATTTCATGTTCAAGCCTCCTTTATTGAATAATATTGTCCGCAGGCGCGCCGCCATTCGAATTGCCATTGATGCATCCGCCATAGCCTGTATTTCCGTCGCCATACAGACAACCTTCAAAACCTTCATTGGCGTAGCCATTGGCGCAACACCAACCTTCGGCATCTCCGCCTATCACGCGCACACCGGGTTTTTCATAGTCAATTGAAACGGCAACGTTCTTGAGCTCTTCCAAACTCAATTGAGGGAATTTTTTTTTCTTCATGGTTTTCTCCTGAAAAATATAAAGTCAGACATACTAAAGTGTTGGCAAAATTCGGGAATGATTTTATCAACCATAAATGTTAGTTTCACCATTCGTACTTCCAAACAAAATCCTCTCTAGACTTTGCTGATATTGGGAACAGGCTCATGACTTGTTCCCAATATCTCTGAAAATCCTATTTCTTCCCGGTTAAATCAAGTTTTTGCACATTAAGGTTGCGGGGGAGGTGTTCCCGCATTAGAGAATCCATTGGAACATCCGCCTACCCCGAAGTTGACATCACCGTCAATACAGCCGATAGCAGCGCTATTCCCTTCGCCATCATAACAGCCGGCAGGTCCTGAGTTCCCCTCGCCAGTACTGCATCCTCCCGGAACTCCACCAATAATGTGTAAGCCCGGTTTTTTGTATTCTAATTGGTTTAGAATTTTTTTCAGATCTTCAATCTTCTTTTTGGGTTTCATTTTAAAATCTCCTCATTCTGTAACATTCTTATGCAAATCAATCATTGCCATCAAGGCTTCGGATCTGGAAAAGGTGCGCCTTCATTCTGGAATCCGTCAACACATCCGCCCTCACCCATATTATCATAGCCAATGCTACAACCCAGGGATCCTAAATTCCCGTCGCCGTCCGTACAACCGCCGGGGGCGCCGCCGATTACATGCACACCGGGTTTCTCATAATCGATTGAGGCGACAGTGTTTTTCATCTCCTCAGAGTTTAATAGGGGGAGTTTTTTCTTTTTCATGGTTTTCTCCTAAAAAAATATAAAGTTTGATATCCTAAGTCAATGCAAACTTCAGAAAGGATTTTAAAGTCCATTAATTCTAGTTTCACCATTTTGTCCTTCTTTCAGAATAAATTTTTGGACTAAACAATTAATTAGTAGCACATCGAAATTGGGAAGTCAAGAAACAAATTGCGAGCCTGTCCCCTAAAATCCTAAAATCCCTAATTCTTGAAAATGGTGGGGAATTGTTGTAAAATGCTTTTATTATAAAATCTAACATTTGGAGGAAAACTTTGGAACCAAAAAAAACTAAACGATTGGAATTGAACAAAATGACGATTTCTACCCTCAATTCCCGGGAATTGAAGAACGTTGCCGGCGGAGGCACAGATCCGGTGCGTTGCGACAGCAGAGCCGATACTTATTGCGGCTCGTGCCCCCCGATTTGTTGAAATAACTTTAATCGTTCAGCAGAATTAGTAGGAGGAAAACCAAATGAAAAAAAACTTAAACAAGAAACTATCTCTTAACAAAAGCACCATCACCAATCTTGAACGTCAGACGATGAAAAACGTCCGCGGTGGGTATATCACAGCTTCATGCCCCGAACCCGAGTTCGGCTGCAATACGGGGGAAGCAATCTGTACAACCGGATGTCCATCCATCAATCCAAGATATTGCCATTAAGCTTCTTCTCACTCAAGACTTAATGTGATGAATTCTGCTTCGCTGTACATGGTGCAGCGAAGCTTCTCTCGATTGTAAACTAGAATCACCCTTCAAGACTCGCCGGCGAGGCGATAACGGCGAATTCGTCGTTGGCCGGCGAGAAATCGGTTCCTGCCACATCGGCGTGGACATCGGCAATGGCGAAACCTGCCGTTCTCAGTTCCAGTTCAAGTGATTGCCGGCTGAAATATTGCAGCCAATTGTATACAGTGCGGCTCCGATTCGGCTGGATGATGGTGTATTTGTCCAGCATCACCTTCTCTGTTTCGTATTTGAAGGTGTTTTGAAAGCCGTAATACTTTTCCGGCGACCAGAAACCGTATAATTGATCGGGTTCGCAGGAGGAACTCTCTTCCCGTTTAGCGAAGGCTTGCAACGAATAGACATCCAGAAGTACAGAGCCGCCGGGAGCCAATAGCCCGTAAAACTTAGCCAATAGATGTTTTCTTTGAGATGGACTGAGAGCGCAATAATCGCACATGATCATCGTGATCAGATCAAATCGTTTATCTGTCTGAAATTCGAGATAATTTTCGTTCACATAGTTGATATCGAGACCTTCTTTGGTGGCCGCCTCTCGAGCATACTGAATCGATCGCGAGGAGAAGTCGATCGCCGTTACATCCGCCTCCTTGCGAGCCAATCTCGATGCGTACAATCCCGGACCGCAGCCGAAGTCGGCAATCTTTGTTCCTGCTCCAACATTGAACCGCTCCACGATCCATGCTACCGAGCGCTCGATAAACGCAGCGTTGCGGGACGAAACATCTATCTCTCCATTCAAATGGTAAGCCAGCATCTGCTTCGACGTGTGCTCGTTTGTCCACAATTCAGACGCAGTGTAATACTCAAACGGCTCAGGCCGCGAAAAAATTTCGTCAAGATGCTCAAACATATCTCCTCCATCCACTATTATAATCCCGCCCAGACAAACTGTCCAATAGATTTGACGCCAAACGTTTTTAATTTTTATATTTACGATTGACATTTTTTTTGCAAATCACTAGAATTCCCTCAGGAGGAATACCAAATGAAAAAACACAATCTAAAAAAGATCGATTTCAAAAAAATTACCATCACTAACATGCAGAAGCCTGAAATGAATGAATTGAAAGGCGGAATTACTTTCCCAAAATGCATTTCAGGTGAACAAACCGGTTGCGATGGCTGGTGCGGTACAGTTCAGCCTTGCATGGTTTGAGCATATCGAGACAGTAAGCTAGAAAATTATTAAGTCATCTCCGGGCACAGGCGCTCCAGCGAGAGAATCTATAGATAGCGGTCGCTCCAGAGGTTGAAGAGGATGAGGGTCCAGAGGCGGTGGGCGTGGTTTTGTTTGTTGGCGAGGTGGTCGTCCATCATCTTTTTGACGTAAGAGTAGTCGAAGAGGCCTGAGGCATCGACACGTTCTTTGGAGAGGGTGGTGAGCATCAGGTCTTTGAGGTCGGTCTTGAGCCAGTTCTTGATGGGGATGGAAAAGCCCTCTTTGCGGCGGTAGATGATCTCATCGGGCAGAATACCTTCCATGGCTTTTTTGAAGAACCATTTGGTTGTTTTGCCGCGGAGTTTGTATAGGGGCGGCAGGGAGAAGGCGAACTCCACCATCTTTTTGTCCAGGAGGGGAACCCGCGCCTCCAGAGATGTTGCCATGCTCATGCGGTCCACTTTGACCAGGATGTTGTCCACCATATAGGATTTGAAGTCCAGGTAGAGATCCTGGTTGATATCGTCGAATTTGAGACTCTCCTCGAAGTAGCGGTCGAACGGCATCCGTTTGGGCAAGGGATTGCCGAAGGATTTCTCGAAAAAGTCATCTGAGTAGAGCTTGCTCTTCTGGTATTTGGAGAGAAAGAGCATCCAGCGGAAATGGCGGTTGGTCCAGGAGTTCTCCAATCCTTCGCTGAAGCGTTTGACGCGGTTGACAAAGCCCTTTTTTTTGTCCGACGGGGGAAAGAGGGCGGTCATCTTGGCCATCAAGGGATGGAAGGGGCGGAACAGTGAGAAATCGATCAAACCCGAGATTTTCTGGGCGATGTAATGCTCGTAGCCGCCGAAGATTTCATCGCCGCCGTCGCCGGAAAGAACAACCGTCACCTGCTCTCTGGCGGTTTTGGACACCAGGTAGGTGGGGAAATTGGAAAAATCTCCCAGCGGTTCGCACATAATGTCGGAGATGAAATGCACCAATTCATCGATATTGGGGGACAGGTCCCTTGTATGGTGATGGGTGCCGAATTGTTTGGATACGATGCTCGAGTATTTTAATTCACTATACGATTTTTCTTCGAAACCGATGGAAAAAGTTTTGACTTGCTGGTTGGAGAGCCCGGCCATGGTGGCCACAATGGAACTGGAGTCGAGGCCGCCGGACAAAAACGCCCCCAGGGGCACGTCGGAGATCATGCGCATATCCACCGATTCCCGCAGCAAGTGATGGAATTGTTCTTTTAACGCATCGAAGTCCGGTTCGACACGGCTATCCAGAGGTTCCACCTCTTGGGCCGGATCCCAGTAGCGGCGGATGGTGAGCTTGCCTTTTTCGTAGATGAGTATGTGGCCGGCGGGTAATTTGCGGATATTTTTGAAAATCGAGAAAGGAGCCGGAATGTATTCGAGGGTGAAGAAATAATCGAGCCCTTCATGGTCCAATTCACGGTCGATGCCGGGGTATTGGAGGATGGTTTTTATTTCGGAGCCGAACACCAAATTCTTGCTTCCGGGCTTCAGGCAATAATACAACGGTTTGATGCCTACATGGTCGCGGGCCAAAACGAGACGGTCGTTCTTTTTATCATAGATGCCGAAGGCGAACATCCCTCGCAACCTTTTGACAAAATCGACGCCATAGGCCTCGTACATGTTGACGATCACCTCGGTATCGGCGGTGGTGCGGAATTGGAATCCCTGTTCCCGCAATTCTTCCCGCAACTGCTTGAAATTATAGACCTCGCCGTTGTAAGTTATCCAGTTGTTCTCCGAATGGGAGCGCAACGGTTGATGGCCGGTCACCAAATCGATGATACTGAGCCGCCGGGCAGCCAGGCCGACGTTGCCGTTGTAGTAATAGCCGTCGTCATCCGGTCCCCGGTGAACGATTTGATCGTTCATCCGTTTTAAGACAGTATCATCCGCTTCGTTCCTATGTTGATAAAATCCGCAAATTCCACACATTTAATAAATTATCACCTATTGGAATCCTATATGAACATTGGCCCCCAACAAGCGTTTATCCTCGTTATCAGGATTATAAAAATAGGGGCAATAGGACTGGTCGCTCTTTATTTTGATATAATAAACCTTTCTATTTTTTATTTTTAATCCATTGAGATTCTTGAACGTCACAACGGCTTCTTGATCGCCTTTGAGGCGGACCTTTTTGGTCTGATGTTCGATCTGCACCGTTATGGTGTTATTGGGCAAGGGGCTGTTCTTCAGCATCACTCGAAATTCCTGAAAATCAAGGGGCGCGGCGAAAAACAATTCGAGAGGTTTGTCACCATTGGTCCAGAAGGAATTCTCCTCGATGGGCCAGAAATTATCGTTGATAAAGTGAATCCAGGCTTTCCGTTGCCCATCCCTCACCAGCCGCCCAAATGCCCGAGGGTTTTCGTTGGCCTGCAATGTTTGGTATTGGGTTTTTTCAGCGGGGAACAAATCGATAGGAAAGGAAATTCCCGCGGACCGGGCGTAGACCGAATGATACAGGCTGTCAACATAAATACCGGACAAAAACACCAGGGCGACGGCAACCGGAAGTAGGGCGAATTTAAACACACGGTCCTTGTGCCCCAGAAAAAAGAACAATGGGAAAATACTCAGGAAATAACGGTTCCCCACCGAACCGGAGCCACCGAAATAATTGCCTGGATCAAGTACAATGAATACAAGGATGGCGCAAATAATGGCCGCTAAAACGAACCAATCTTCGGGGATTTTCCGTTGGAAGAAAAATAAGATGAGAATAAAAAATGCCGGGAAAAAATAGATGAACATCCCGGTAAAACGTCCGAATATATAATAAAAGGAATTTAACACAAAAATTTTCGGCGACAGGTAGAAGCGCTCCCAATAATTGTCGGCGCTCATCTTGAATCCCGCTTCGAATTTATTGCCGGGCTTTTCATAGGGATATTGGCCGTGAAATGTGCGGCGTTCCCCGCCCATGAAGTTCAACTCGCCGGTTTGGACATAATTGACCATCAATAACGCAGAACACAATAAGACAGAGAGGAGTGATAGGATAACAAACCGCTTCCAATGTTTGCGGTAGAGAAGGATGAGATATACAATACCGATGGGGATCAAATTGGAGGGTTTCGAAAATACCGACAGGCTGAAAAAAACAGCGGACACATAGTGCCAACGCGGATTTCTAAAGGGGTAGAAGAAGAAATACAGCCCGGCGAACATCACGAAAAAGTTGAATAAATCCGCCTGCACCCACCAGATATAGATCGGGATAACCGTTGCCAGAACAAACACAAGGGCAAAGGTAAAGCTATTCTTTTGGGAATGGTAATGACTCAGTGACCTGAACCCCATTAAGAGTGACAAGAGCAACATCAGGCCGTTAAACAGCAATAAGCCGTGGGTCCCCCAAAGTCGATAAAATGGAGCGGCGCACAGAGGATACGCATAGGATTTAGAGAAATAAATTTTTCCGTCTTCAGCTTTCTTGAGGAACAAGCCCAGAGGCCCGACGCGGAATTCTTCTTTGATGCGGATGATATCCTGACGGGTATATTCTAGATCGTAATCGTAGGCTAAACTTTGAATAATGGAGAAATAAGATGAACCATCCGATAAAAAACCGCCCTTTTGCCTCCGGGAGAGGTCAGTGGAGAAAGAGAAGAAGACTACAAACAGCAATGATAAGAAGAAAAAATGCCTTATCCCTTTCTCCACTGTCTACAGTAACCGTTTTTAGTAAAATAAGGAAACGAAAATTAATTAAAAGCTCTCGATGGCTTTGTCTTCGTCTTCAAACGTTTCAAAAACGGTGATCAACTTTGTGACTGAAAGTAGATCCTGAACTTTCTGGGTCAAGTTAATAATTTTTACCATCCCGCCGGCGTTTTTCACGGTAGTATAAGACCTCACAACTTCGCCGAGGCCTGTGGAATCCAGATAAGGAACTTCACCAAAATTCAGGAGCAACTTTGTGTTTTCTTCTTTCACTGCTGTATTTATAGCTTCTCTCAACTCTTCAATGCCATTTCCCATTAAGATCTTGCCTTTCAGGTCAAGGATTGTGACGCCGCCTTTCTCTCTTTTTCCAATTTTCATTTTAGATTCTCCTTTTCTAAAATTTAATACTCCATATATAACACACTCACGGCCATTTTTCAATCAATTGTTAACAATACTATTTTACGCCCGGACCCCGGGCATAAAATAGTAAGCATTCGTTGCGATCTTATTCTTCAGTAGTTTCGGTTTCTTCGGTCGGCTGAACCATGGATTCGGCTTTTTTCTTGGCCATTTCCTGCAATTTTTTGACCAATTCGTCGGAAATGGTAAAGGCCACTTTGATGTGGTCGGCGGCGGCGGGGATATTGATATTATTTACCAATTCTCCAACCTCGGGGCCGGCCATGGCGCCAAAACCTTTCAGGCTGTTCAAAACCTGGGCGATCTGCTGATTGGTGGCTTCGTCTTTGGCCAACAGTTTGATCTCGCCATTCCAGGCGCCGGGAGCGTAATCGATAAAACCAAGTACGGATTCCGCTTTGGACAGATCGACTTTAAAGGGAGAGCCTTCGCCCTGAACTTTTTTGGCTTCTTCGGGTAGCTCAAACATAAAGGATGCCACGGCATCGCCATTCAACTGCTTGAACAGAACCTTTTTGGCGTCATTGTCTAGAACGCTTTTGCCTTTTTTCTTGGAGAGGTCGATAACCTTCAAGAGGGAACCCTTGCGGCCGATTGCAACCAGTGAATCGCTGACAAAGGAAAATCCCACATCTTTTCCCTGGTCGTCTTTGAAGTTATAAACATCGATTCCTTCATAGGCTTCGGAGGAAAATTCCTTGATTTCGCCCTTTCTTTCGTTGATGATGGCCATAATTTTGGCTTTGTCATATTTAATGTTCATGACGGCGACCATATCCGGTTCACCGGCGGCTTTCATATCGCCCATAATACCGATTGCCATGGAGTAGACATCTTCTTTCGGATTAATGCCGGTTTTTGTTACGAAGTCTTCATAACTTTTGAAGGGAGCGCCTTCTTTGGCTTTTTCGGCTTTGGCTTTTTCGATCATCTGGTCGAATAAATCAAGGCCGGTGATCTTTTTAAAATTGATAGTCATCACGCCGGAAGCATCTTCCGGGATCATGCTCATCAGATTGACTTCTCCGCCGGATGTCGCTTTATCTCCACCACCACAAGCAGTCGCTAACGACATAGCGAACACTAAACATACAATTGACATAATAGTTGTAAATCTTTTCATGTTGCCTCCTCAAAACAAGTATTACGAATAATTAACGTAATTGTTCCGCAATAAAATTTTACCTATAAAAATCATATCATAATTTGCGGTAAAAGAGAATTTTATGCGGGAAAAATAAACGAAAAATCAAACAAACCTCACTGTCGGCCCGGTTGACAAGACAAAGCAATGCCAATAAAATTATACCATGAAAAACGAAATCAGAACGAAGGCGGTTGTGCTGGCGGCGGGAAAATCAAAACGAATGAAATCGAAGCATACAAAAATCATTCATAAAATTCTTGGAAAAGAGATTATCAACTTCCTTCTGGACAGCCTGGTGGAAAGCGGGATTCATGAAGAGGACATCATCGTCGTATGCGGCGACAATATCGATCAGGTTCGCCCGGCGGTAAAGCGAAATGTCCAATTCGCGATTCAGGAACAGCAACTGGGCACGGCCCACGCGTTATTGAGCGCCGCCGATTTTATCAAAGACTTCGACGGAGAGCTTCTGGTCACCGTCGGAGACAATCCATATATCATCGCCGGCGAGATCGAAAAATTGATGACCTATCACCGGAAAAACCACTCGGCCTGCACATTTATTTCGGCGATTTTTCCCCACACCCCTCCTCCATACGGCCGTGTGATCCGCGACGCCGGCGGCCGTGTCGTGAATGTGGTGGAAGAGATCGATGCCACGCCTTCCGAACTGGAGATTCGCGAGGTAAATTCCTCTATATATATATTCGATAATAAGAAGGTGTTTCCCCTCTTGTATCGGATCGACAATAAAAACGCCAAGAACGAATACTATCTGACGGATATCATCAAAATCTTGCAAAATATGGGCGAACCCATCTTCGCCACCCCCGCGGACGATTATATCATTTCCATCGGCATCAATAACCGCTGGGAACTTCAAGAGGCGCAGACACGCTTCAACGAGGCAAACCTCAAGCGATTGTCGTTGGAACACGGAGTCACCATTCTTCAACCGGACACAGTGAGCGTCGAGTTGGATGTACAAATAGGAAACGACACAGTGATTTATCCATCCACATATATTGCCGCCGGTTGCGACATTGGAAGCGATTGCAAGATCGGCCCGTTCGCCTACCTATCGGGCGTCACTGTCCGGGACGGTGAAACCGTCGCATACGAGAAACGAATCAAAGGCAATTGAAACAGGAGAGCCTTAAAATGACCACAAGAATAACGAGCCGGGCCCCCGGCCGAATTTGTTTGTTCGGTGAACACCAGGATTACATGGACCTGCCGGTTATCGCCGCCGCCATCGATCTCGCCATCTTCATCGATGGGGAAATAAAAGATGGAAACAACATCCAGTTGGACCTCAAAGATATGAAGCGGCGGATATCCTTCTTATCGAACGACATAAAATACGAAAATGGAAGAGATTATTTGAAGAGTAGCGTCAACTTATTGAAGCGAAAACAATTATTTAGAGACAAACAAATCGCCGCTTCAATCCGGGGAAATATTCCCATTCAGGCGGGCACATCGTCATCGTCCGCATTGGTTGTCGCCTGGTTGGGCTTCCTTTTGCAAGCGGCCGCCGCGCCCCGGAAGATGGAAATCCCGGCGATCGAGGTTGGAGAACTGGCATACCTGGCGGAGGTTGTGGAATTCGGGGAAAGCGGCGGCAGAATGGACCAATACACCTCCGCGGTGGGGGGAATCGTGCACATCGATTTCTCTCGAAATATGGACGTCACCCCCCTTCCCTATGGGGATGAGGTGGGGCAATTTGTATTGGGGGACTCCTTGCAGCCCAAAGACACTCAAAAAACCCTCAAACGAATCCGCGGCGGGCAAGAGCAGGGGTTGAAAGAGTTGCAAGCGTTCATCCCATTTTCCAGGAACGCGGATATCGATTTGCAGGAGGCGCGCTCCTATTTCGGGAGAGTTTCGACGGACGCGCGCCCATATCTCGAAGCGGTGCTGGAAAACCATTCGATAACGAATGAAGCCCGGAAAGCCTTACAGAGAGACCGGGTCGATGCCGGCGAAATAGCCGGCCTCATGAATAGACATCATGAAATCCTGCGCGGCAAATTAAATATCTCGACCCCAAAAATAGAAGCCATGATCGAAAAAGCGCTGGACGCCGGAGCGTTATCCGCGAAAATCAATGGTTCGGGCGAGGGAGGATGTATGTTTGCCTTATGTCCCGGGAAACAACGGGAAGTGGCGGACGCGATTCGCGGCGCCGGGGGACAGGCCCACATCATCAACATCGGGCCTGGTTTGCAAACCGGAGTACACTGAACATGCAAGTCCAGTCCCTTACCCAACACTTCGAGCCCCAGGATGTAGACCTCGGCACCCTTCAACCCGACAACTTCTTCGATTTTTCCTGCCCCGCAGACAGAGAGCGCCGGCTCAGGCAGGCGGAAGCGTTCGCCGCCTTTCCCCTGATTGTCGTCTCACCCGCAAAGACCATCGTCGCCGGCTTTGAATTTTACCGGCTTTTCCAATCGCGGGGCATTCGGCAGGCGACGGTATGTGCCGGGGAACTCTCCAAAGGGGAGGCTCTCTGTTTGAACTACAATCTGTCCCATGCATTATTTTCCCTCAACCTATTGGAAAAGCTGATATTCACAGAGCGAATCCTCACTGTGTTCGAGCCGGAAGACATTTATCGCCGGGTGGCGCTCGATCTCGACATCAATAAAAAGCTTCGCTCAAAATTGCGCCTCCTCCTGGACAAAAAATTTCAACACTTACTATCCCATGACCTCGTAAACCTGAAAACCGCGTTAAAAATGTGCGATTTGGAAAATGCCGACCGACTGGCGACGATCGAATTATTCCAGCACATTCCCTTTACTTCCAGCCAGTGCTTGCACCTTCTCGAAATGTTCGAGGAGATCGGTTTCCGGGATAAGACTCCAGTAGCGCTGATCCTGAAAAAAATTGAAATCGAGCGGTTTTATCAAGAAAAAAAACCGCAGCAAGCCGTACTTCAGGCCATTGGAAAACTCCGCTACCCTATGTTCACCCAGGCGGAAGCGGACTGGCAAGCCCGCATAAAGACTTTAAACCTACCGGGCAACATAAAGGTCAGCCATGCGCCCTTTTTTGAGAAAAAAAATATAGATGTGACCGCCGCTCTAGAAAATTTTGAACAACTGGAACGCTTTTCGAAAAAAATTGGCGCCGAATAGCGAATAAAATATCACCGTAATTATTTTGTTGTTGAATATAACGGTTGTGTATATTATAATTAAATTTATAAAGAAAATAGGGTGATTTATGGAAGCTACTACAGTCATTATTTTTGTTGTCGCATTAATTGTTTCGTTAGGTTTTCTACTGCTGGTAATAAGCCTGGTCCCCACCATCAACCAATTAAAATCCCTATTGGTCGATCTGGAAAAAACATCTTCGGAATTTAGAACCTTGACGTCACAATTGGAGGCTATCGGGGAAAAAGTAGACAATCAAGCGGATAAAGTAGGGGTTATCATCGAATCTTCAAAAAACGCCATGGAAGTTGTATCCACCACAGTCGGCATGATAAATCATAATTTTTTAAAAAAATCGGCCGGCTTGCTGGCGATATTTCCGGCAATCCGGTTCGGATGGAATTTAGTAAAAAAACATAGAGGAGGGAAATAAATGGCTGAAGAAAAACATACTTTTTTAGGAACGGTGTTCACATTTTTAACAGGTGCTGCAATTGGAGCTGGTCTGGCGCTGCTATTTGCCCCTCAGACGGGTGAAGAAACAAGAAAAAAAATTAAAGATATCAGTGACAAGCTGGCCGACGACGCCAAAGATAATTATGAAAAAATTACCCGGGAAGCCCAGAAAGCGATCGATAGCGTAAAAACTACATCCGACAAAGCGGTTGAACAGGTAAAGACATTTATCGACAGCGCGAAGGAAGGTTTCAAGCAGGAACTCGCCGAAGCGAAATCTGAAGTCGAAGAAAGCGCACCTGCGAAAAAAAAAGCGTAACAGGTTGAAACTGATTTAATCTAACGTAAGGACATTAGCATGAAGATTTTAGAAATCAAAGGAAGAGAAATACTCGATTCCAGGGGAAATCCCACGGTCGAGGTGGAGCTGGAACTCGAATCGGGAATCTTCGCCCGATCCGCAGTGCCTTCCGGAGCCTCTACCGGAAAACACGAGGCCCTCGAATTGAGAGACAACGATTCATCCCGCTACAAAGGCAAGGGGGTTTTAAAAGCCGTAAAAAATATCGATCACATCATAGCGCCCGCCCTGGCAGGCGAAAGCGTGCTCAACCAGAAAAGAATCGACCGTATCATGCAGGAGCTGGACGGAACGACCAATAAAGGCGAACTAGGCGCCAACTCCATTCTCGGAGTATCCATGGCCGCGGCCAAAGCCGCCGCCGCCTACACAGAGCTTCCCTTGTACGCGTACCTTGGGGGAGCCGGAGCCATCGAATTACCGGTCCCGATGTTAAACATCATTAACGGCGGATCTCACGCCGATAATAGCGTAGACCTACAGGAATTCATGATTATGCCGGTTTCGTCCCCGAACTTCACCGAGGCTCTCCGGGTGAGCGCCGAGGTCTTCCACACCTTAAAAAAAGTACTGAAAGGCAAAAATTACAATACCTCCGTAGGCGACGAAGGCGGATTCGCCCCCAATTTAAAATCCAATGAAGAGGCGCTCAAAGTCATCGTCGAAGCCATCGAAAAAGCCGGATACAAACCCGGCGACGATGTACTGATCGCCATGGACGCGGCGGCATCGGAATTTTATGAAAATGGGAAATACACATTCAAAAAATCCGACGGTCGCGTATTGACCTCCAGTGAATTGGTGGATTTTTATGCCGATTTGGTGGACCGCTACCCGATCATTTCCATCGAAGATGGACTGGACGAAGACGACTGGGACGGCTGGAAAGTTCTAACCGAAAAACTCGGACAGCGTATCCAGTTGGTGGGCGACGATATATTTGTGACCAATCCGGAACGGTTCGGTAGAGGTCTCGAACTAGGAATCGCCAATTCGATCCTCATCAAATTGAATCAGATCGGCACTGTTTCGGAAACTATCGAAACCATCAACATTGCACAACGGAACCAATACACAGCGGTTGTTTCCCATCGCTCAGGAGAAACGGAAGATACATTTATCGCGGATCTGGCGGTGGGCTTGAGCACCGGGCAGATCAAAACCGGCTCAGTTTCCCGCAGCGAACGGATCGCCAAATACAACCAGCTTTTACGCATCGAAGAAGAGCTTGGCGACGACGCCGTTTACAAAGGAATTGCAACATTTTATAATTTAAAAAAATAGCGCGACCCGGGGAGAGCCAACAGCTCTCCCCGGCCCCCCTATCCCCCGCTTTATTTTAAAAAAGCTCATTTCCCTTGAATTTTCCGGCAAATAATGGTAGGTTTTGGTATTCTGCGTTTCAAGACCTCCGGGATAGGCCGGTGAGTGGACAAAAAAACCTGGTGAGCATTGTGAATCAATTTATTGACATTAAGGGCGCCCGAACAAATAATCTGAAGAATTTGACCATTGAGATTCCCAGAGGCAAGATTACCGCCATCGTAGGCGTCAGCGGAGCCGGAAAAAGCTCTCTAGCGTTCAGCACCCTGTACGCCGAAGGCTACACTCGATACATCGAATCCATTTCGCCCTACATCAGACAATTTTTAGACAAAATGGAAAAACCGGCGGTGGATTCCATTGACGGGTTACCTCCCGCAATCGCGTTCAAACACAAAAAATCCGTCAAAAACCCCAGATCGATTGTCGCCACCTCTCTGGACATTTACGACTACCTCAGAATACTTTTTGCCAGAATTGCGGAATGCAACTGTCCTACATGCCATATAAAAGTATATTCATATACAATAGATGAAATCCTGGAAAAAATTTTATCCGATCACCGGGGCGAAGTCATCGACATCTGCTTCCCGTACACAGGCGATGTCGCCTTCCTGGTCAATCGTGGATACTATTTTTGCATCGATCCCGGTAGCGGGGAACGCACGGGAGTGGACCATCATATCAAGGACAAACCAGTGGACATCCCTCTGGATCGCCTCACGATTGACGAAAGCCAGAAGAGTAGATTATTTGAAGCCCTCGATAAATCGTTGGCCCTGGGCAATGAATCGGTACTCGTCTACCTTGGTGGAAAAAGAATAGAATTCCCCACCAATCTGCATTGCCCCCAATGCCATACCGATTACCCGCTTCCCGATGAGAACCTCTTCTCGTTCAACAGCCCCAAAGGAGCCTGCCCTGGATGCAAAGGCTTCGGCGACATTCAAACATTGGACAAAGAGCTCATTTTCGACAAAAGCCTTTCCCTGGCGGACGGCGCCATGCGCCCATTTCGCACCCCCACCAACAGGGATTTCCGCCAGCTTGTCCTGTCAAAAGCTCAGGAAGCAGGCATCGATATTCACACACCGGTAGGAGAACTTGAAAAAAAGGAGATCGACTTTCTGTTGAATGGGGACAGGCGCTTCCACGGAATCAAAGGTTTTTTCGATTGGTTGAAAACCAAAAGTTACAAGATCCAGGCCCGGGTGTTCATCAGCCGCTACACCACGTACAAACCCTGCGGGAAATGCGGGGGCTCCCGCTTGAATGCCCTGGCCAGTTCGTTTCGGATCCTGGGGAAAAGCCTCCCGGACATTCTCTCTTTGACTATCGGAGAAGCCGCTCAATTCTTCGCCTCACTGCCCCTCGACACCTACAACCATCTCGTTTCGCTGGATGTGATTCACGACATCAAAGAACGTTTGAACTATTTGGTAGACAGCGGAATCCCCTATATTCAGCTAAACCGCCAAACCTTCACATTATCTAGAGGCGAAACACAACGCATAAACCTGGCGTTTATCCTGGGCTCCACCCTGTCCGACTCCCTCTTGATTATCGACCAACCCTCGTGCGATCTCCACCCTCATGACTACAACAAATTAATCCGCTTTCTGGAGACATTGAAGGAGAACAACAACACAATTGTTTTGGTCGAGCACAATCAGGACATCATTCGTCATGCCGACCATATCATCGAATTGGGCCCTATGTCCGGCAAAGATGGAGGCGCGAAAATATTCGACGGCCCCAAAGAGTTATTTTTCGATATGAACGCCAACGACAGTCCCTCCATTACCCAGAAATATTTAAACGCGCAGGGCGAAACAAAAAAAAACCCCCGTACACTTTCAGATTGGCTGAAATTTCCGAAAGCCAACACCCATAATCTCAAAAATTTTGAATTCCGGTTGCCGCGCAACGCGTTTACAGTCTTAGCCGGCGTGAGTGGCGCCGGGAAAACGACATTGCTGCAAAAAGAAATTCTTCCCCACGCGCGAAATGCCGGCTATTTTGAACATATAGTTTTTGTGGATCCCGGGCTGGCGGGCCTCAGGCCAAACGCTATCATTGCGGGCTTCTTCGATTTTTATAAAGACATACGAGAGCTTTACGCGGCTCAGGGGGAAAGCAAACGGCTCAACTATACTGCCGGGCACTTTTCACCAAATTCTTCCAAAGGCCGTTGCGGATCATGCAAGGGCAACGGTTTCCAGGAAATAGAAATGCAATTTTTACCACCGGTGCGCATTACCTGCTCAGATTGCGACGGTACCGGCTTGCAACCGGAACTATTAAAAGTGAAATACAACAATTTCAGCATCTCTGAATTGTTGGCCCTCACTGTTTCCGAAAGCCTGGGCGTCATCGCCGAGGAGCATACCGCCATCCGCGTCGCATTGTCCCACTTGCACACCAATGGTCTTGGTTACCTGACGCTGGGGCAGAGACTTCAATCGATATCCGCCGGAGAATTGCAACGGTTGAAATTGGTGAAATACTTGAACACCTCCTACCAACATGCCCTCTTCCTCATTGACGAGCCCTCTTTCGGCCTGCACCCGCATGATCTGGAGATGGTCAAATCGCTATTCGACCGGCTCATATCAGGAAGTAACACTATTGTAGCGGCGGAGCACAACATAAATTTAATCAATTTCGCCGATTATATCCTGGAGCTTGGACCTAAAGGAGGAAATGACGGCGGATTCCTCACGTTTGAGGATTCGCCGGAAAAATTACAGTTCGTCTCTGAGAGTGTAACCGGCCATTATATAAAAAAATTCAAAAAAAGCTTGACAAATATATGACTAATCATATAAATAGAACATTAGTGTAAATTTAAAGGAGTGAAGTAATGGATCAACTTGAAGTTATCTCTTGGAAAACGCTGGATGCTATAAAGCAGGGCGCCACTAAAATTACCGAAATTATCGGCGACCTCGATACCGACGAACAGATGTCTGTATTCTGCAATATTGAAGAAGATTACCTCGAATTATTTTACAGTGAGTTAGATTCAAATTATATCCGTCACTTTGAAGACGAGGAAGAATTTTTTAAATACATGGGAATGCGCAAAAGCGAATTGGGGGAAGAAGATTTCGATTCTCTCGATTACTATAGCGAGGACTCGAATTTTGACGACGAGAATTCAGGAGAAGATTACGACGGTTACAATATCAGAGACGACGATGACGATGACTTCTAGACCATCAGGCTTACGCGCAAATTTATGAACGATCGAAAAAAAGATAAAAAAAAGGTGTGGGCGGAATTTTCAACTGTCGGCATCATGTTTCCAGCATCTATCGCGGTCGGTTTTTTTATCGGATACATACTGGACAAAACGCTTAAAACATCACCCTATTTAACTATCATTCTGACCCTTTACGGCATTGTCGCCGCATTTGTAAATCTATTTAAAATCTCCAAAAAATATGATAAAAAAGACAACCAATAAACCAGATATCATCAACCGAATCAAAAAGCACACAACCATCTCACAGGCCATTATCACAGTATTGGTCTTCGCTTTTACAAAAAGCATCATTTATAGTATAATCACTCTTTTAGCATCTACAATAACAATTGGCGGATTTATAATAATGGTAAAACTAGTTGACAAATACTTTAATAAAGGAGAAGGCAAAGCCGCCTTATTCTCCTTTATGTTTGCGAAATTCGCCGTCATTGCCGCAGTTTTTTACCCTGTTTCAAAAATATCCGATACAGCGGTACTATTCTACATTCTTGGGCTTTCGGCTATTGTCATTTCCACTATGGTCGAAGGCTTTTATCAAATTTACAGGAGCTTCAGAAATGGAACATAAATTGGGTAGCGTCGAACTGATAAACGGCTTTCTTAAATGGCTCTTCTCATTGTTCGGTATACATATAGGCGAAATCCCCTCGCACGTCATCATGGCGGTCATCGCCACCTTGATGACGGTTGTCTTCTTCCGCCTGGTTGTAAAAAAAATGATCCGGGCACATTCCGAAGAGGACTTGCTGAAAAAACCCGGAAAAATGCAGTTGGTTTTGGAGGGAATATACAAAATATTTCAATCGCTTATTGATGACTTCATCGGCGAAGAGGGACGTAAATTCTTACCTGCCGTCGCCACTCTCGGTATTTTTATCGCAATATCCAATTTACTGGGTCTTCTTCCTGAAATGGGATCCCCCACCGCCAATCTCAACACCACGGTCGGTTGCTCTATTTTTATTTTCTTTTATTACCATTACCAGGGCGTAAAAAAACACGGTTTCTTCGGCTACCTCAAGACATTTATGGGGCCGGCATGGTGGTTGGCGCCGCTTTTTTTCCCGATTGAGATCATCTCCCATTTCTCCCGTCCCCTGTCCCTATCTTTCAGGCTTTTCGGCAATATTTTCGGTGAAGATTATGTCATCATTATCATCGCATCGTTACTCCCATTTATCGCCCCGCTTCCAATGATGGCATTCGCGATCTTCACCTCATTCCTTCAAGCATTTATATTCGTCATGCTGTCGCTGGTATATCTATCCGGCGCAGTGTCGGAAGAACATTAATTTAAGGAGGATATATATAAATGAACAAAAAATTAATGGTAATTCTTTTCGTTATTTTAATTTTCACCATAACCTTATCCGCCGAAGACGCGGCTCCGGTTAAGAAAAACGTAGAAGATGCGACGCCCCTGTTTTTGTGGTCCATCATCGTGGGAGCAGTCGCATTGGCGGCAGCCGCTATCTTTGGAGCCTTCGCGCAGTCCAAAGCCATTCGCGTGGCATCCGACAATATCGGACGCAACCCCGCAGCCGCCGATTCAATCAGAACTGTTGTCATCATTGGTTTGGCTTTGATCGAGTCACTGGTTATCTATGTGCTCTTGATCGATCTGATCATCTTCTTTGTAAAATGGGGTAGCTATACATATTAAGAAAAATGGATAAGGGCGCGGCTCCTTAAGAGCCGCGCCCTTCATTAACGTGTATAGTGAACAAATCATACAATGAAATTGAGGCAATTCAATCTCGGCAAAAACCTGGGGAAAGCTCTAAAAGACTTTCTAAAAAATGACGGTATAGACAAAGCCAGCGTATTGGCTTATTATTCAATTAGTTCCACCCTTTTTTTACTAACATTCGCAACATTCATTTTTACACGATTACTGGGCCGCTCCGACAAAGCTCTCCAAAATATGCCCCCGTTTTCACCCGATTTTTTCAACAAAATTTCTCCCGGTATTTTTTCCAAGGCTCAGGAAATCTCATTAAAACTTAAGGAAATTGGGATTATCGGCATTGTTATTTTCTTATTTTTCGGTTTTTTGATCATCAAAAAAATCGTTCAATTCATCAACGAGATGTGCGACACCCACCTCCAGGAGCATAAAGCCGAAAAAGGATTCCTGATCAGAAGAATCAGCGAGTTTGGATTATTATTTGTATTTGGGGTCCTCGTAATCTTTAACTCTCTGGCCACCGCATTTATCCATTTTTTTACCCGCATGTTCGAAGAGAATGAATTTCTAGCCAGTCATATTAATCCGAGATTTATTGAATTCCTCAACGAATTTATGATATTATATCTTATTCCCATTATAATAACTTTACTTTTTTTCTTTGTATTGTACAAATGGATCCCGGAACGAAAAATTTACGCCAAGGGCGCACTGATAGCAGCCGTTATCTCAACGGTATTGTGGGAACTGATCAAACGCGGTTACGCATATTATCTGGTCAACATTTCTATTATCGGGAAAATCAAGGGGCCTATTATCGCCATCATTCTATTCGGCTTTTGGATGGAAATATCGATGACAATTATGCTCTATGGAGCAAAACTAACGTATATTATCGATAGGGAAAAACATGCTAAATTTATTGCAGATCAGCAAAATGATTGATGGGGAACTCAAAGGCGACCCCGAATGTCAAATCTCCGGCATCAACTCGATAAACAAAGCCCAAAAATCCCAGATCACATTTTCCACCAAGAAATCCATCGAAACCGACGCTCTCCAGGCAAGCGCGCTGATCGTACCCAGGGGCAGCGATACGCAATTCGCCAATCTGATTTACGTGGAGGAGCCTTACCTCGCATTCGCAACGCTTTTGGAGCATTTTTATCCAACCGAGCGTTTCAACGACGGTATCTCCCCACAAGCCTTTGTCCATGACACCGCCATCACCGGTAAAGATGTCTGCGTCGGGCACTTTTCCTCCATCGGCGCCCAGGCGACCGTTGGAGATAATACGGAAATTCATGCCAACGTAACCATATATCCAGATGTTCACATTGGAGCCAATTGTTTGATATACAGCAATGTCGTTATCCGCGAAGGAGTGTTCATCGGCAATAATGTCGTCATTCAGCCGGGCGCCATAATCGGAGCCGATGGGTTCGGTTTTACCCGCACCTCCGCCGGACAGCCGGTAAAAATTCCGCAAAAAGGTCGAGTGATCATCGGCGATCATTGCGAAATCGGCGCCAACACATGTATTGACCGGGCCACCATCGAAGAGACTCGACTCGAGGATTATGTCAAGTTGGATAACCTGGTGCAAATCGGCCATAATGTGAAAGTCGGGAAATTTTCCGCCATCTCGGCCCAAACCGGAATATCCGGCTCCACCGAAATCGGCGAAAATGTCATCATGGGAGGCCAGGTGGGACTTGCCGACCATATATCCGTTGCAGACGGCGTTATGGTGGCGGCCAAATCCGGCGTTACAGGAAGTGTCGTCAAAGAAAACACCATCATCTCCGGCTATCCGCACCAGGAGATCAGAGGGTGGAGGAAATCCCAGGTCATCCTACGTAATATTGACAAATACATCGACAAGATAAAAGAGCTCGAAAAAAAAATAAAACACATGGAGGAACAATGAAAAAACTATCTATCGCTACGTTCTTTATCGCCATATTTTCACTGACGATCGTTTTGAGCGCAGGAAGCCCAATTATGAAATTCAAAGAAACCACTATCGATTTCGGCGAAGTGGATGCCGGCAAATCCATTGACATCAAATTCGAATTCCAAAATACAGGTGACGATGTATTGATTGTAAAAAACATTCGTAGCACATGTGGATGTACCGTCGCCAAAGTGGATAAAAAAGAGTACAATCCCGGAGAAAAGGGTGAAATACCGGTCAAATTCTTCTCCAGAGGATACAGAGGCAAAATCACTAAAACCGTCACCGTCACCACCAACGATAAGGATAATATCTATACTGTCTTGAAAATTACCGGCAATGTCAATTTGAAAGATTTCGCCCAGGCCGAACTGACACCGGACAAACTTAATTTCGAAGGGATCAAACAAAACAAAAAACACCAGAAAACATTTAAGATAAAAAATGCAGGCACCATTGATTTGCGCATCATAGAAGTGACTCACGGCCCTGAAGTGACAGTGGAATTCGCCAAAAAATTGATCAAACCCAAAGAAGAAATCGACGTTACAGTAGAGCTGAACGCTATGGATGAAGGTCCGTTCACATCCTTCATCAAAATCAGAACCAACGCCTATCGCCAGTATTTGACAATTCTGAAAGTCGAAGCGGATATTAAAGGTAAAGAAGATAAAATAAAAGACAAATAATTCTATTAAAAGAGCTGAAAACAGATGAAGATTGTCGCACTTTTGTAGCACGGCTTAAAAAGTGGTAACATTATAAAAAAAAACGTGTAATAAATTTTTAAAAGTGATATAATATTTTTTGCTTTAAAAATTAACGGTAAGCGTGATTTATAAGGAACCATGGCCGGGCAAGAAAAAAAATATTGTGAAGTGTGGGCAATAGGGGGCGGGAAAGGGGGAACCGGAAAAACACTATTGACGAGCCAAATAGCGGTATCGCTATCCCTAAAGGGTAAGCGAGTCATCATGATCGATGCCGACTACGGAGGCGCCAATCTTCATTCGTATTTTAACGCCAACACAGTATCCACGTCTTTAAAAGGTTTTTTCAATGAGAGAAAAAATCTAAACGAACTCATCGCCCCCACCTCCATCCCCAATCTATATCTCATACGGGGCGACCAATACGACATCGATGCTATCAAAATTAGTTACGCTCAAAAACGGAAATTTCTCAAGCAAATAAAAAAATTGGACGCGGATTACGTTCTTCTCGATCTAGCCGCAGGCTCCGACGCAGATACTATCGACACCTTCCTTGTGGCGGACAAGGGAATTCTGGTGACAATACCCGATATAACCGCTCTGGACAACCTGTTCCAATTTATCAAAACCGCCTATTTCAGGAAGATGCAGCAATTGCTGAACGAAGCCAAACAAAAAATCGCGATAAAAAAAATTTGGCGCCATAAAGAGGAACATCTCTTAAAAAATGTGGCGGATCTATCCAACTTCATCTTCAGTAACCACGATCCTGACGGTCGCATAAAAGAAGAAATCAAGAATTTTAACCTATACATTGTATTGAACAAACTCAGGAATACCAACGAGCTCCTGCAGGGGATATCACTCAAGAGCCTATGTCGGAAACAATTGGGCATCCCCTCCATCTACGCCGGTTATGTGGAAAATGATGAGAAGCTCTGGAAAAATCTCAGCATTATACATCCGTTAAAAAAATTCCAGGTCTCGCCCCGCATCGAGAAAGAAATCATCCGGGTCACCGACAATATAGTGACGAATAAGCAACTGAACGTCAATTCGTTGAAATATATATAACATGAAAAAACAAGAGTTAGATAAATACTTTGAAATCCTGGAACTGGAACCAAACGCCAAATTCGAGGAGATAAAGAGCGCATATCATCATCTTAAAACCCTCTATTCATCAGACTCTCCCCTATTCGCGTCCATCTCGGATTCTTTCGACAAAAAAGAGCGCGCAGAATTGCTTAAAAGTATTGAAGAAGCATTTTCCAAACTTAAAGACTACTTTGAACATCAAGAGAAGAAAAAGAAAGACACCACCCAAACACGAGTCAGGAACCTGAATATTCCTGAATTTGAAAAATACGGCGGCGAAGCCCTGCGTCTTACCCGCGAAGTATTGGGAATCGGCATCGAGGAAGTGGCATTCAATACCGGCATCGGTCTCAAGCATCTGCAAAACATCGAGGCGGAAAAATACTCAGAATTACCTCCAAAAATCTACATCAAGGCAATGGTAAAAAAATACGCCGAATCCCTCTATTTGGACACAGACAAAGTCGTGATCGACTACATTGAACGCATGGAGAAAAAAAAGAGCAAAAAATTCAAGCTCCCCTGGGATAAAAACCACTTTTAAGCGGCGGAAAGAATCGCTATTATCTCGGTATTGTATATAAAAACCGTTTTATCTTTTTTGTAGGAGTCTTTTCAAATTCCTCCGGGTAGATTTCAAATCTAGCAATTCTACTAAAAGCAGGTAATTCCCGATTGACTCCTTCCCGGTTTTCCTCCATGATTGCAGCCAGCTTTTTCTCATCGATATTTTCCGCGTATACTTTGTCAAAATCAGGGTAGACCAGAGCGACAAGTTTTTTCTCTTTTTCCACCACCAACGATTCTTGAACATAAGGCAAATTGTTGATTTGCGCTTCGATACCCTCTGGGTATATGTTTTGGCCCGACGCACCCAGGATCATATCCTTGCATCTGCCGACGATAAAGACATAGCCGTCTTCGTCTTTGAGGCCGAGATCCCCTGTGTGCAGCCAACCATCGGGTTGGAGAGCGTTCGTTGTTGCCTCTTCGTTTTTATAATAGCCGACCATAACGTTTTCGCCCTTTACCAGGATCTCACCCACTTGCTTTTGGGAATCTGTGGAATCAATCTTAACATCCACATAGGTAATGGGTTTTCCCACTGATTTTAGTTTAGTGGTCTTCCAATCGTCGTAGCTGATCAGCGGACCGCATTCCGTCATTCCATAACCGATGGTGTACGGGAATTTGATTTTTTTCAAAAAGGCTTCCACTTCGCTATTCAATGCCGCTCCGCCGATTACGATCGCATAAAAATTTCCACCGAACGCTTCCACCAATTTTCCACGAATTTTTTTATAGATGGCGTTTCCGATTGGCGGCACCCTGGTCAAAATCTTTATCATCCCCTTCCCTAACATCGGTTTAATCTGCTTACGGTAAATTTTTTCGATAATCAGGGGAACAGCCAAAATCAAGGCGGGCCTCACAGTCTTGAACGCCTCTAAAATGATGCGGGGAGAAGGGATTTTGCCCAGGAATGTAATATGACAACCAACCGCCACCGGGAACAGGAATTCGAATGCGCAGCCATAAGCATGAGCCAGCGGCAAAAACGAAACAATGCGGTCTTCCCTCTCCAAAGGGATGGATTTGCGGGCAAAATCCACATTCGCCATCAAACTATTGTGGGTCAATATAACACCCTTGGAGAATCCGCTGGTACCGGAAGTATAGTTGATGGAAAATATCTCGTCATTCGACACTTTGGGAAGCGAAAAATGGTCGGGGCTCGATACAGTCTCGGCAATGTTCTCTACATTTTCCACAGCCTTCAATACACTCTTTTTACGGTGAAATAGGACTGAAAAACAGTCCAGTGAAAGAACCGCATCCAGATGACGCATCTGATCCGGATCCAGGGCTTCGAAGATCGATTCGGCTACGAACAGGAATTTAGCATCTGAATGATCCACGATATGGTGGGCGTCCCCGGCGGGAAAATCCGGTAGAATAGGGACTACAACAGCTCCATACGACACGACGGATAAAAATGTCACCGCCCAGTTCATGGAATTTTTCCCCAACAAAGCGATTTTATCGCCCTTTTTTACGTCACTCTCCGCAAACACAGCATGCAGGCGGGTAATTTTAGTCGCCAATTGGCTATAAGTGATCGGATCACTTTTGTAATCGGAAAAAACCGCCAACACCCAGTGATCTCGAATGCTTTTTTCCAGCATTTGAACAAAATTCTCTTTCAACATCAAACACCTCCGGTTGATAAAAATCAACTCCACCCCTATTGTACAAACGCTGCATAAAATATTCAAGCAAAATATCCTCCACCCTTAAAAATATCGAAGCTAAATCTAATCATACTCTGCCTTTAATACTTTCGTTGTAGCCATTTTCCATCACGTACAACCAAGTTTAATTAATTTGTCCGATTGAATATTTTTCTCCCAGACTCTATCATGTAACTCTTGATGATGCCCACAACGTTGTAAAGTGAGTTTAAAGGCGTTAGCCTTAAATTAAGGAAGCAAATTAAAATTAAAAAGGAGTCATATAACATGAAAAAATGGTTAGTCAGTCTTTTCGCAGTAGCGATTATCGCAACATTCGTATTTTTACCCTCAGTGCAGGCGATCACCAAATTTGAAGATCCCGCATCCAAAAGATTAGAAGTAAAACAGCAGCTCGATGCCCTGAGAGCCGAGATCGATGCCAATGGTTATACCTTTACTGTTGGATACAACCCCGCAATGCAGTACAGCATCGACCAGCTCTGCACCTTCAATCCCGATATGCAGCTCCCGAACCGTAACGTCATCCAGACTACCCCCCTCACAATGACCGAATCCCTTCCGGCTGCATACACCGGAATTTATTCCCCCATCAAAAACCAGGCTAGCTGCGGTAGCTGCTGGGCCTTCTCAAGTGTTGCCCAGTTCGAAACCGCCATCCTGAAAAAAGACGGCGTCACTGTTGACCTCTCCGAGCAGTATCTGGTTTCCTGCAACACCTACGGTTGGGGCTGCAACGGCGGTCTCTGGGCCTGCGATATGTTCGTGAGCCCCGGCTGCATGATGGAAGCTTGCTTTCCTTATGTTGCGCAGGATGTTCCTTGCGTCACCTGTCCCTATCCTTATCAGGCACAGAGCTGGGCATTTGTTGAAGCCCAGAATGTCGTACCTTCCATCGAAAACATCAAAAACGCTATCTACACCTATGGCGCAGTATCCGCTGCAGTATACGTAGACAGCAACTTCCAGGCCTACACCAGTGGCGTTTTGAACGCTTGCAAACGTAATGCCCGCCGTACAAACCATGCTATCCAGTTGTGTGGTTGGGATGACGCCAAAGGCGCCTGGCTGCTGAAAAACTCCTGGGGAACCGGTTGGGGCGAAAACGGCTTCATGTGGATCGCCTACAACTGTGACCTGGTAGGTTACGGCGCAAACTACATCGTCTATTAATTATTAAAAAATACCGAGAAATTGTGACCAAGAACCGCCTCCTGAAAAGGAGGCGGTTTTTTTTTATACAGTTGAAACCCTCCCCACCAGAGACAAAATACACCTTTCGTCGTATCCTTCCCCAGGACATACTACCGACAATACTACTTTTGCACTATTGACAAAAACATCAATTAGCGTATATTGGTAATCTTAAGGGGAAATGTTAAATTTAAAAACGATTAGGTCATTAGTTTTATATATTCCATAAAAGTGAATATAAAAATTTACAAAAAAAAGGAGTCACTTATGACAAAATCTATGAAAACCTGGTTACTCACAGCATTTGTGGTAACATTATTCGCAACCCTCGCTTTCATCCCCTCAATGGAAGCAGTACAGAAATTCGACGATCCCGCTTCTAAACGGGCTGAACTCAAACAGGAAATGGACGCCATGAGAGCTGAAATCGAAGCCGAAGGCCATGCGTTCACCGTAGGCTACAACCCCGCGATGCAGTACAGCATCGACGAGCTTTGCGGAAAGAACCCCAACCTCACGGTGCCAAACCTACACGCAGTCCAGGCGCAGCCGATCGCAATAACCGAAGCCCTCCCCGCCGCCTACACCGGGCTCTATTCGCCCATCAAAAACCAGGCTAGCTGCGGAAGCTGCTGGGCCTTCTCCATCATCGCCCAGTTCGAAACCGCCATCATTCAGACCGACGGCGTAACTGTGGATCTCTCCGAACAGTACCTGGTCTCCTGCAACGACTATGGCTGGGGCTGCAACGGCGGTCTCTGGGCCAATGACATGCTCGTGAGCCCGGGCGCCATGATGGAAGCCTGCTTCCCCTATACCGCAACCGACGAGCCCTGCATCACCTGCCCCTATCCTTATCAGGCGACAGGTTGGGCATACGTCGATCCCAGCGTGGCTGTTCCCGCAACCGACGATATCAAACAGGCCATCTACACCTATGGCGGCGTATCCGCGGGCGTTTACGTTGACAGATATTTTCAGGCTTACACCAGCGGTGTGTTGACCAAATGCAAAAAGAGAGTCAACTGGACAAACCACGCAATCCAGCTCGTTGGCTGGGATGACGCCAAAGGCGCCTGGCTGTTGAAAAACTCCTGGGGAACCGGATGGGGTGAAAACGGCTTCATGTGGATCGCCTATGGATGCGACAAAGTTGGCGACGAAGCCAACGTAATGATTTACTAAGTTTAAAAGAATTTATATCCTAAAAAAACCACCGCCGATGTACATCGGCGGTGGTTTTTTTATCCACATCCACAAAATACAACTTTAGTTGTATCCACCACAAATCACTATACAACCAAAATTAAACCTTTTGCTGGATTGAATAAATTCCCCCAGTTCCCTATGATTAAAATCTATGAAAGAGCCTAAACACTACCCTAACAATCTTGAGCTTAAAAAAACAAACCATATAAATTTATTTTTTAACAATTTATCTATCACGTTTCAATTAATTTATCTATCACTTACTTCTCATGTTAGAGGAAACTCAAATATTCCCATTAAGGAGTCACGATGAAAAAAATCCCAAAAATCTTGTTACTCGGCTTATTTGTAGTAACTATTGTGTCGTCGATTGCCTTCACCCCACCCCTTCAGGCAACGCACAAATTTGAAGACCCAGTTTTCAAACGGGAAGCTATCAAAGTTGAGTTGGAGAGTATGCAAGCTGAAATCGAAGCCAACGGCTATACGTTCGAAGTTGGCTACAACCCTGCGATGCAATACTCCATCGACCAACTCTGCAGCCGGAATCCACATCTAAATACCCCAAATTTACATGTGTTCCAGGCTCAGCCGGTAGCCACAACCGAATCCCTTCCCTCTGCGTACACAGGAATCTACTCCCCAATCAAAAACCAGAGCAGTTGCGGAAGTTGCTGGGCATTTTCCATTTGCGCCCAGTTCGAAACAGCCATTCTTAAAAAAGATGGCGTGACAATCGATCTCTCCGAGCAATACCTGGTCTCGTGCAACGACTACGGCTGGGGGTGCAACGGCGGCCTCTGGGCAAACGACATGTTCGTCAGCCCCGGAGCAATGCTGGAATCATGCTTCCCCTACGTGGCGCAAGATGTCCCGTGCAACGATTCCTGCCCCTATGTTTACCAGGCCCAGGGCTGGGCTTACGTAAACCCCAATGTCGCTGTTCCTTCTGTCGAAGAAATCAAGCAGGCAATTTACAACTATGGAGGCGTGGCGGCTGGAGTTTATGTGGACAGGTATTTCCAGGCTTACACGAGCGGCGTGCTGAACAGTTGTAAGAAAAAAATAAACTGGACAAACCACGCCATCCAGCTTGTTGGTTGGGACGACGCCAAAGGCGCCTGGCTGCTTAAAAACTCCTGGGGCACCGGCTGGGGCGAAAACGGCTTCATGTGGATCGCCTACAATTGTGACAAAGTTGGAGACGAAGCCAACATAATGATCTATTAAATTAAAGTAAAAGAACACGTTTTAAAAACGGTGAAATTTAAAAATTCCGGCTAAACCGGAGATGTAAATAATGGTGATTAACGGTGTATAAAGGAAACTGTATAATTGAATGTGAAACATTAATTAAAAAGATAATTTTCTCCCCCCCTATCCCCCTCAAAGGGGAGGCGCAACGCCTCCCCTCTTCCTTTATATGTAGAATAAAGAAAACAGGTTTAAAAAATATCCCATTTACAGTATAATTTAAACTTGGAGGAAAATAACAATGGATAAACACATCAAACTAATGATGGTGATAACAATAATTGCCGGGTTAACCCTTAACCTCGGCGCTTTTCACTTTGCAAACGACATTTGTTCAGCTTTCGATGAAGTGTATTCCGCAAGCATCGAAGGTTACGTAATCGAAGGAGCATCCCTCTACTTTCAGGCAAGCTCCGATCTAATGAGTTTCTTCCACGAAAGTGAAATCAATGGAAAGGACATCTACAACAGCCAACAGGCGCTAGAGTATGTTATGTCCTCGCTAGAGTACTTAAAACGATCGAAGGCAAAATACATCGAAGCCGCCCTCCTTGGCAACACAGCCGGTTACAATGCTGACCGCTGTCAATGCCTGCAAGAATTCGGTTACGATGATTTGGCCCTACAGCACGGTTTAATGCCCGCTGTAATGGGAAAAGTCAAAGGATATTTAAAAAACAAAAATGTAGTCGGCCTATACAATAAGATTGCCAGCGAAATTGAAGAATTGACAGTCCGGCTCAATGATGTAAAGTATCAATTGGAAAGCGGTACCGCCCCCCCGATGCCAATGCTCTGGGAGCTGTTGCAGAAATTTACCGACACGACTCTCTTCGGTAATTATGCGACCATGGCTGGGCAAACCGCGTTTGGATACTACTATTAAAAAGTGGAGCGATGATCCCAACACTTCGACTAGAATTTTCAAGAATTTTTTCCTGGAAGAACTTGCTGATTTACTCGCTGGTGATCATCGCCTCTTTCTATTTCATTTCTCTTGGAGTAACTGAATACAAGGAGTTTCTCAAGAAGAAGTCGGACTTCTCGCACTTGGAAAAAGAGAAGTTCGACGCCCTCGTGAATTATGACCAATACGCAAAAGTAGGGTTCAGAGTTCTTTTTGAACCCTCTCCCCTGATGGTTTTCTTTAAAAAAACCGATTTCGTCCAAAATCTCGAAGCCAACGTTGACTCATCGGAAGTGGTTAACATTTACAATCTCCGCAAAGGACGAAACGCCTTCACTGTGGATGAAAATTTTGGAGACCTCAGTGGAATCGTTACAATTTTCGGTACTTTTTTAATGATGTTCATGGGAATGTCCTCATTCCGCAGGCGCGACTGGATTGATTTCTTCACTAAACGATTTGTATTGAAAACAATTCTAGCACGTCTTTTTTGGCTCAACATCGTCTTTGCCATTCTATTTTTTGTCTCGTATTTGTTCCCCCTATTATTGGGAATTTCCTTCTCGCCCCAGGAACAAAAAATTTATATTTTCTACAGCCTTCTCTCCAATCTGTTCTTGAGCTTCTTTTTCATTCTCGGGGTCACGATTTCTTCGGTCTTCAAATACCATAAAAAAGCAGTGGCCAGTGTTTTTATCGTCTGGTTCACGCTGGTGTTTCTAATCCCCGAAGTTGGCAAAATTCACTTAATGCAACGGGTGAGCGATATCCCGTCAGCCGAAGAGTTAAATCTCGAAAAAATGAAAATCCTGTTGAGCAGGGAACGGGAAATGAAAAGCTTCGTTCAGAAGATGATCCTAAAAGAAAAAAAGGTGGACCGGGAAAAAATTCAGAAAATCATGAAGGAATTCAGCGAAGACTTCATGAAAACCGGATATACCAAAAATAAACGCAACGAATCAAATTTCCATGACAAAGTCGCCGGCGTCATCCACCAATACGAACACCGTTCCAATTACCTACCGGTTGACTTTTTTCAATTTATTTCCAGGGAAGCCTCAAGCAAAGGTTATGGGGAATACCTGAATTTTGTGGAATATATCCTCGACCTGAAGGATCGTTTTATCCGTTTTTATGTGTACAAACGATATGAAGCGACCGATCAAAAGATCGAATCATTCGTCAAATCCACTGAAAACTTTTACAAATCGGAGACACGGCTCCCAGAATCATTTTATCGGGGTCTCTCATTCCTGGGGTTCTATTTTATCATCATCGTCATACTGCTAATCGTATTGAATAGAAAAAAATATGGCAACCTAACAAAACCCCGCCTACCAGTAGATTTCGCAAAAAACAGTATCCTGTTTTTATTAGTGAATCCAGAACGCCAGTCAGGAATGTTCGAAGCTTTCAAAGACGGATCAGTCACGCTTCTTGATGTGTCCTCCCGCGATCCGTACATCGAAGACATTTCCATCAACACTTTCATCAACTTTTCATGCCGGCAGAAGGGAATTGAACGGACAGAAATCATAAAAAATCTAAAAGAGTTTAAGATCAACAAAAGCAAACTGAACGATAGGCTCTCCTCCTTCCCCTTCGAACAGATAAAAAAAATCGTCGCGTCAGTCGCTTTAGCCGATAAAAAAGACACAATCGTGATAAACGATTTCATAAAGAATGAAGCGCGGGAATTCGAAAATCAGTTCCTAAAAATCTTATCAAGGGTCGCGGCCACCGGGAAAAAGATCATTTATCTAAGCAGCGATATCTACTCCCCATCCTCAACGTTTAACGGTGAAATAAAAATTGAATCTTACAAAACCTTCCAGGTTGATCCTAAAATGATTAGCTTGAGGTAAAATCGATTAAACCGTTATCGATTAGCGGCTTCCATTTCATAAAGAATTCAGAAAAGATGCGATCCTTAAATTGGGGGAAGCGCTCCATATAAGAGATCAACTCGTTGTAATTCGCTGATTCGGTCTTCTTTTTATAGCGATCGCTTATATACATTTCCGTTTCAACCGTCTTGTTTTCCGCACCCTCGGCCCCTTGCACACCGGAAACCCGCTCGGGGAAATTCTTTTTTATATTTTTATAAAAGTCGATCTTGTCTTCCAACAGTTTTTTCAGAGCTTCCGCCTCAGTATATAAGATCTTTTCGAATTCCAGGATATTAAGCAGCTCGAATAATTCCTTGATCTCGGCCTCGCTATCCATTGCGTCCTCCATTCTGCACTCTTTTTCATATTATTCCAAACCTTACGCACTTCTTTGTACAAAAATTGCAAACCTTTGAATAATATAAATCAAAATCACCGCAAATTCAAGCTCTCGGGCCAATTAGAATCAAAGAAAATTCGGTGGAGGAAAAAAGAAGAGCCCCACCAAATGCCGCAAAATCAAAAATAATACTTTCGATGTATTGACATCCACAACCAAACTCATATTATGTAACCAAAAAATGGGGTAAAAAATAATTGCAAGCATTCTACGAAACTGCACATAAGGGGGCGTCTGGCATCACCCCTGCGTCACACGAATATGAGATGGAAAACTGCGTATTTTATACGCACAATATATAAATTTCAAGGAGGCAACATGAACAAAAAAATGAATCCCTGGGTAATGGGGCTGTTCATTGTAACATTATTGGCGGTTTTCACCTGGATGTCCTCAATCCAGGCAATCTCAAAAAAAGACCAGCTAGAAGAACCATCAGCCAAACGGGAACTCTTGCGTCAGGAAATCGAGTCCATGCGGAGTGAAATCGCCGCCAATGGTTGGAATTTCACTGTGGGCTTCAATCCGGCAGCCCAATACGATCTAGACCAATTGTGCGGAAGGAATCCGGAATTATTCGTTCCGAACCTCCACGCGGTCCAGGCCTTACAAGCGAAGGTCGAGGACACTCTACCGCCGGCATACACAGGCATCTACACGCCGATCAAAAACCAGGCCAGTTGCGGAAGTTGTTGGGCATTCTCCATTTGCGCTCAGTTCGAAACCGCCATCAAACAGAAAGACAACGTAACCGTCGATCTCTCCGAACAGTATCTAGTATCATGCAATGACTATGGATGGGGCTGTAACGGCGGCCTCTGGGCCAATGACATGTTCGTCGATCCCGGTTGCATGATGGAATCCTGCTTCCCTTATGTAGCTCAGGACGTTCCATGCAACGACGCATGCCCATACCCTTACCAATCCACAGGATGGGCGTTCGTCAACCCCAGCGTGGCCGTTCCCACAGTCGAGGAGATCAAACAGGCCATCTACACCTACGGAGGCGTAGCCGCCGGGGTCTATGTCGATCGCTGGTTCCAGCTTTATACCGGCGGTGTTCTGACAAAATGCAAGAGAAGAGTCAACTTCACCAACCACGCCATCCAGCTTGTCGGTTGGGACGATTCTAAGAATGCATGGCTGATGAAAAATTCCTGGGGCACAGGATGGGGTGAAAATGGCTTTATGTGGATCGCGTATGGATGCGACAAGGTCGGCGACGAGGCAAACGTTATATTTTACTGATTTGCCATATTAGAATAAAATAACATCAGGAGCTCCCACTAGACGGTGGGGCTCCTGCCACTCATTATATAATATGATTCTTGATCGCCTTCATCACAGCTTCTGTCCTGGTTTTCACTTCCATCTTTTTGAAAATATGATGGATGTGTGTTTTGACGGTTTTTTCACTCAAATACAGTTTTTCGCTGATTTCATAGTTTGAAAGGCCGGAGGCCATCACCTGGAGAATTTCAATCTCACGGTTCGATAAACTGAACTTGTTGAGGGGCTTGGTGTACTCGCGGTCAACAGCGTCTACCAACAACTCCGCCAATATCTTGTCCGTCAACCGGCGGCTAACCCAAAACTCACCGGTCAAAATGCAATCCAGAGCGCGCTTCATGCGAGCCTTATCGAGATTAGGAGGTAAAAATCCCCTGACGCCACGGCGCAACAATTTCTCCTTCAAAACCTCTTCGCAATTGCAATTGATCACCACAATTCTGGCTTTTGGAAAAAATACTTTGAGCCGTTGGAATAGGTCCTCCTGGGTTTCGATAAAATCATGATTGCACACCCCGCAAATTAACAATAAAGAGGCGTGAAAATTAAAATCGGTTTTCTTTATGTGATCCACAGAATAATAGTTATGGAGTAGGTTGAATTCGGGATTTTTTGCGCAAAAGCTTTCCAGACCTTCTTTGAAAAGTAAATGGTGACCGATGAGAATAATATTCTTCAAATCTTCCTGAGTCTTCTTTTTCCAATTCAAGAGGGTGTTGCGGTCATCGACGGCATTCTGGATTTTTTTCAGAATCGTGGTATGATTCGCCGACTTGGATACATAATCAAATATTCCAGCCTTCATAGCTTTGATAGCCGTATCGTAAGTGGGGAAGCCGGTGATGATAATGACGCGGATTAGATTGTCGATCGCCTTCAATTGTTTCGCGACATTCAATCCGCTTTCATCCCTGAGCCTCAAGTCAATCAGGCACACGGTAATTTCATTTTCCTTTAAAATATCGATGGCCTGTTCGACCGTATTTGTGGCGAAAACCTCAAAGCCTTCCCCGCGCAACCACATACTGGTGCTTTTCAATACACTCTCTTCATCGTCTAAAATCAAGATTCGTACAGTTTCTGACATAGAAATGCGCTCCTATAAATCTAGTGAAGATGTCTTAAAAGCCAGTTTCAAAAAACGGTGATTCCAATATACTTTTATAGACTAATTTGAAAAAAATTACAAGTTATTTCCAATCAATCGGGAATTTTCCGGAGAAGTTCCGCCAGTTCAGCTTGCCGATTCTCCCAGAGCCCCATACTTTCATCCAGGTTCTTATTGATCAGGGCATATTCTTTTTGCAATTTTATTGTCAAGAGGCCGTCATCATAGGTTTCCGGTTGGGTCATCTGGTTCTCAACCTCTTTTTTTCTAGCTTCCATTTCTTCAATCTTCTTTTCCAAAGCTTCGATATCACGATTGATTCGACTCCGTTCCTTGCTGACGGCCTGCCGGGCTTCCGCCTTGAGGCGCCGCAATTCTTTTCGCAATTTGCTCTCGGACATCGCCTTTTGCTTTGAAAAACCATTCTCCGCAGGACTTTTTAATTTTTCCCGCGCATCGAGATAATCGGTGTAATTACCAATGTACTCGGTCAGTTGCCCATCTGATAATTCGACAACTCTGCTCACAATCTTGTCCAGAAAATAGCGATCATGAGAAATCAATATCAGAGTGCCGTCATATTTAACCAGTGCGTCCTCCAAAGCCTGGCGCGAAAATTTATCCAGGTGATTAGTGGGCTCGTCCATCACCAGGAAATTGACAGGTGACAAAAGAATTTTTGACAATGAAACACGGGCTTTCTCGCCTCCACTCAACACACCGACCCGCTTATATACATCCGCCCCGGTGATTTGGAAAATACCGAGGACATCGCGAACCAGGGGGACCTGGCTGGTGGCGACCGTCGAACATATCTCGTCATAAGCAGTAGCATCCAGGTCCAATGCTTCAACTTGATGCTGGGCGTAATACCCCACCTTCACTCCGCTTCCTAATTGAACACGCCCCTCCCGGGGACCCAACTGGCCGACAATCAACCGGGTCAATGTCGTCTTTCCGGCGCCATTCACACCCACCATCGCGATTTTCTCCCCTCGCGACACATTCATATTCAATGTCCGGAGGACCCAATCTTCAGCATACCGAAACGACATATCCTCGATCGTCAACACATCCCTGTAGCTCGTCGTGTCAACCTTGATACTAAAATCAACCTTAGGAGGAGCCGGAGGTAGATCTTCCAATTTTTCCATTTTTTCCAGCATCTTGATGCGGCTCTGTACCTGGGACGCCTTGGTGTTTTTATAACGGAAGCGATTGATAAATCGTTCCTGCCGTTCCCGCTCGAGTTTTTGTTCCTCGATTTTTTTCCGTAACAACGATTCCCGCAATTCCTTTTCCCGCTCATAAAAGTGGTAATTACCGGCGTACCGAATCAGTTTGCCCCGGTCCAACTCGACGATGTCTTGCGCCAGACGGTCGATAAAAAAACGGTCGTGCGACACCATGACAATACTGCCTTTAAATCCCAACAGATATTGTTCCAACCACTCGAGGGAGGGAAGGTCCAAATGGTTGGTGGGCTCGTCCAGAAGCAACAAATCAGGGGACAATAACAATAAGCGAGCCAGGTGCACCCTCATTTGCCAGCCGCCGCTGAATTCCCATACATTGCGATTGAAATCTTCAGATCTAAATCCGAGACCCGACAGAATTTTCTTCGCTTCAGCCTCCATGTGATAACCGCCCAGAGCTTCGAACCGATGCTGCAAATCGCCCACCTCTTCGAGAATCTCCGGCGACGCGCCGCCGCTGCCCCCAAGAATCCCAAGGAGTTCGTGAAGCCTATTCTCAAGGCGCTTCAGCTCGTGTTGCGCCTCCAGCACCGTTTCCAAAACAGGCTTATCAGCGATTTCCAACTCTTCCTGCGGTAAATAACCGATCCGGTAACGGTTGGGTTTGACGATTTTTCCACTGTCATAGTCCAATTGCCCTACCAAAATCCGCAGCATCGTCGTCTTCCCTGCGCCATTGGGGCCAATCAAGGCAGTCCGTTTTCCCGGCTGTATCACCCAATCAACATTCGCGAGTAGTTGCCGGTCACCAATTGAATAATTTAATCCTGAAACCTGAAGCATCTAATATTTTCCCCAAAAAACACCCTCTTGTCAATACAAACATCTATTCAAGATCCCTCCGCCAAAAAAAAGTAACGGAGTACCAACAAAGATCCGGTTAGCTTGTTACAACGAGCTGGGATCGGAGAAAAAACCTGAATCGAAGGGGTTGATGGGCCAGGGGGGTTCGGAGAAATTGAATTGGCCGTCGAAACGGAACCATTCCTTGAGGAATTTTTTGGCGATCTTACGGGCCTCTTCGGACTCGTTGAGGAAGGAGTTCACATCGTCATCAGCATAGACATCGATTTCCAGTAAATCCTGATTGTTATCGAAACGGAGTGATAGATCTTTGACCAGTTTGTTTTCCATATGGCGGAAGTTGCCGCTAATCTCACGGTTCAGGTGATGAATGAAGCTTTTCCGGCAATGCTTCAATTGGAATTCCTTGCGGGAGGGGTCCTGGAAGATTCCGTCGAAAAAATCTCCCATCAGGTGGGCGAAAAATGTGCTGTTCCACTCGTGCAATTGATCGTATAACAAAAGCCTTCTCTCGAAAGCCTGAAATGTACAGACATCGATCTTTACCAAAAATTCCTTTCCTTCTAGAACGCAACGATGAACGATCCCCAAATGATCCGGCGAATCGATAACCGGTTCCCGGTCGCCATGGCCGGGAGCGTATACCTCTTTGAAAGGTTCATCCATCGGCAGCAGCAGATTGAAATTATAAAACGAGTCACTTTTGTCGGAACGGTAGAGGGTGTTCAGTTCAAAGCCCAGGGCTTTTACCAGGCGATCTAGATAAAAGTTGATCTCCCCCCCCCCGTCATCCACAGTGGCGGAACCGTCTCTGTTCATTTCACGAAATCCCACTGTCCGGCGCTCGCTTCTAAACAACATCTTGAGAAAATCATACCCGGGAACCATATTCTCCATCTTTTGCTTCCAGGGAGTCTTCTCCAACGCGTACCCAAGATAGCGATTACTACTCCAATTCACCATCGGTAGATTAGACAAATTTCCGTTTCCACGGGAATTTCTTGTAGTAAAAAACAGCCAATCATTGGCAACGCTTTTTTTACAATCAATCAACAATATAGTGTTGTAATTGACGTTATCATGGGTGATTTTCTTCGAGGCCTGAAGGTCCAGACTGAATGTGTCTCCAGGGATTTGGGGGATATACTTTTTTTGAGAGTCCACAAGCCAACCATGCCGTTCCAACATCCGGAATATCTTGACCTCCGGGGGGAACAACGTTTCATCAAATATAGCTCCTAGAACAGGATTATTCGTATTATTCACGCCATCACCTTATTCATGATATTATACAATAATCATTTAGCTTTAACAACCAGGAACGTGATATCATCCTCCGGTGGAGCCCCATTTTTCCAGCGGTCGCCGATTTCAATTAAATGGTCGATGATTTCTCTCGGCCCTTTATGCGCCACTTCTCCGAACAATTTCCGAATGCACTTGTATTCCAACATTTCGTCATGCTCATTGAATAATTCCGGCAGTCCGTCGGTCAAAAACAGAAGAGTATCTCCGGTTTGCAAGCTGATACGCTTCTGCCGATAGGAAAAATCCGGCACAGATCCAAGGGGCGGCCCTTTGAGAGCTATTTTTTCCACTTCTTTCCTCTGGGCATTGTAGTAATAAACCGGCGGCATTCCGGCAGCGGAAATCACACACTCATTCCCCTTTATTTTGGCGATCGTCAACGCCATGAACAAATTCCAGAATTTAAGTTTTTTGATCGTCGTGCTGCTTGCGAGAAAGAACTCGCTGATATCCATTTTGGCCGCCCCGGCCCAAAAGAGACTCTTTATAACCGACACCATGGTGCCGGCTCTCATTCCATGCCCGGTGGCATCTCCGATCGCCAGCGTCAGGGTACCATCGTCATCGGCATCAAAATCGTAATAGTCGCCCCCCACCTCGGCCGCTGTTTTCATATAGACATCGATATCGAGGTTATGGATTTTAGGCAATGACTTCGGCAACATCGACAATTGAAGATTGCGGGCTTCATCCAGTTCCACAGACTTGCGCTCATTTTCCGCCTTGACAGCCCTGGCCTCGGCTTCGGCCGCGAGGGCTCTCAATTCCGATTCCATGAGCCGGACTCGGGCTCGTTCCCGCCCCAACTCAAAACGGCGGATGCCCCACAAGGCGACAACCATGAGCGCCACATAGAGCAGATACGCCCACCATGTTTTCCAGATCGGAGGACGGATGATCAGGCGAATGACCCTGGCGTTTTCGTTCCAGATTCCGTCATTATTGGCCCCCTTCACCATAAACATATATTCACCGGGGGCCAGGTTGGTATAATGAGCGGTTCGTTCATTCCCGCTATACACCCAATCCAGGTTATACCCTTCCAATTTGTAAGCGTATTGATTTTTTTCAGGTACAGTATAACTCAACGCGACAAATTCAAAGGTAATATCGTTTTGCCAATAGGCCAATTCAATGCTGTCGGTCAACGAAATATGTCGATGAAGCAGCGATTTGCCGTTAGTACCGATCCCAACCGATTTGTTGAATAGTTGAAAATCCGTTACCATCATCTGGGGAATAAAGGGGTTTTTTCTAATTTTGTCAGGGGAAAACGCATTAAAGCCATTGATACCTCCAAAGAACATCTCGCCATCCTGTCCTTTGAAATAGGCGCCGAAATTGAATTCATTGCTCTGAAGCCCATCCCGAATGTCATAATTCAAAAACGTAAACGTTTTGGGATTGAACCGGGTAAGCCCTTTATTGGTGCTGATCCAGAGATGCCCCGACTTATCTTCCAACATGCCGTACACCACATCGTTGGGTAGCCCCTCTTTCATCCGGAAGTGTTTGAAACTCTTCGAATCCGGTTCATATACATTCAAACCCCCGCCGCCGCTTCCGATCCACAAAGAGCCGGAACGGTCTTCCAGAATACATTGGATGTAGTCGCTGGACAAACTGCCGGGATCATGGGGATCATGACGAAAATGAGCGAAGGTATTATCCTTGCGATTCAAGATGCTGACACCGCCGCCATAAGTACCCACCATCAATTGCCCTTGCCGGGTTTCATAGATTGTCCTGACCAGATTATGGCTCAAACTAGTCGGGATATTGGGATTGTTGTAATACCGGGTTATTGAATTTTTACGGATATCGAACCGGTTGAGTCCGGCGCCGTCGGTTCCTACCCAAAGAACGCCGGGTTCGGATGGGGCTTCGTAAATACATCGTATCATATTACTGCCGAGGGAGTTCGTATCGTCGAGCCTGTACAAATAATGGGCAAAACGGCCGGTTTTCGTATCCAGGCGATTCAAACCGCCTCCCTGAGTCCCCACCCACAAATAACCGGGCAAGGCTTTTGATTCGGCGATGGCGCTAATCATATTGTTATTGAGGCTGAAGGGATCGAGGGGATCGTTCAGGTAGCGCACAAACCGGTCTCTGGCGCGATTAAGCCTGTTCAGGCCGCCATTGAACGTCCCCACCCAAATCCGACCGGCTGGGTCCTGATAGAGGGCAAACACGTAATTGTTGCTGAGACTGTTGGAATCAAAAGCGTCATGTTTGAAATGGATGAATTTCTCGCGCAAGATATCATGCTTACTAAGTCCTCCGCCAAAGGTGCCGACCCATACTGCGCCTGAACGATCGCCATGAATTTTTGTAACCACATTGTTGCTGATACTCCCCGGATCACGGGGGTCCGCCATATAGCGGGTAATATGCTGCCGCCGGGGGCACATGGTGTTTAAACCGCCGCCGTGGGTTCCAATCCATAAATTCCCAAACAAATCTTCATAAAGAGCCTGCACGCGATTACTACTCAACGAATCCGGATTATTGGGATTGTTCCTGAAACTCTTGAAGATCCCGGTCTCTTCGTCCAGGCGATTCAACCCGCCGGAGGCTGTTCCCACCCAGAGAATTCCCGGTTCGGACGGCGCCTTTAATATCGAAAGAACGACATTGTCATCAATGCTTGTAGGGTCGCCATTCTTATGCTCAAATAACTGGAAAATCCCTTTCCTGTATTGGAACCGATAGAGTCCATATGGAGTTCCCGCCCAAATAACCCCCGCGTGTCGAGGGTCTTTGTATAGCACATTTATCCTTGCGCTGCGCAGCCAATCGGCTTTTCCGAGATCCTGGCGAAAATGGACCCCCCCCCCGCCACCGAGAATATATTTATTGAGCCCATTTGGAGTGGCGATCCATAGATTTCCGTCGTCATCTCCGCATATATCATTGATAATATCGTGGCTCAGGCTACCGGGATCGTCAGGATCGTGATAGAAACGTTGGAACGTCTCGGTAAATGGATCAAACCGGTTCAGCCCATGATGTGTCCCAACCCATAAGTATCCGAGATCGTCCTCGTGTAACGAACGGATGACCTGGCTCGATATGCTATCCTCCCGGTCCGGTTCCGGTCGGAAAATTTTAAATGTATAACCATCGTATCGGTTCAATCCATCCTGAGTCCCAAACCAAAGCCAGCCGCGGGTATCGTGAAGAATATCATACACCGTAGCCTGGGACAAACCTCGCTCGAGTGAAATTTTCTCAAACTCGATCACCCGGTGTGTGGCGGACCGTAATTGCGGACCGGCAATCAATACCAACGCGCAAAGTAACAGAAAACGTCGCAATGCCCCGTTATTCAAATGTTTCCCATTTCCACCCATAAACCCAACCACTTATATCACCCTCAACATATCACCAATTATAACACAAACCCCGGCTACATAAAAAGCTGAAGTTCAACCAACTAATATAATGCCGATTCTGAAAACTTTCAACCGGCCAAAACCGGGAATCTCCCTCCACCCTCTCCCCAACCGGGAAACCCGGTCGGGGACGAAAGTATATGTTTATGTCTTGATTAACAAATCGTATTGTAATTGCGAATTTACAATCAATTCAATTCTATTTCCATTATTGTCCAGAAGGGCCAGCGTTTCACCTTCCACAGGGCACCCCCTGGCATACACGATATCTTCATGCAAATCGCTATCGACCTTGCCGCCAAGGTGCTTACTCAACCCGTAGGCGATATGCAAGCCCACCTTTTCATCTTCCAGAACATTCCCGCTAACCACAGCTTTGGGATTACACCCGAGGCCCAATTCAGCGAGATTGCGACGGCTATCGTTTTGGCTGAAGAATTCTTTCATTTCTCCTGCCCTGGGACCGTCCCCTTTGATATCGACGATGCGGTTGTTTTCGATCACAAATCTAACCAGATCCCCATCATAGTCCACCGGCATGACGCCCTTGCTTTTGCTGGGGCCAAACTCATCGATTTCTTCCGCCACAGCCTCATAAGGAACTTTAAAGGATTCACCGGCGGGAAAATTGATACACTGACCCGCCTGGCTGCATTCTCCCGAATCCGCCTCCGCCACACGACCGCGAAGGTCGAGGAAGAGGGAATCTCCGGTAGAAAAAGAAATTTCCGCTCCCACAGAATTGTTCAACATATCGGTCAACGCCAGGGCGTACATTTTTACCTTTTTGTAATCAGCCCGAAGAGCGGTCTCTTCCATTCCCTTCGCCACTCCCGGCATACTGGCGCAACGGGTAATACTTCCCTCTTCGTCACACACGCCTCCCAAGGGCGCTGTGGCCGAGTATTCGGTCATAGCGATCACCAGGTTGGATTTACGGGCTTCATCAATGAGGTGTTCAGAAATTTTAGCATTATTTTTCCCGGTGGCGGGAAACTCTATTTTGTCGATAGTAAATCCAGTGACTTTGGCCATAGCGCCGAAATCATCCATCCATTCATCCGCCATTTGCCTGCGGGCCTGCCATTCGGCATTATCTTCGATATCATCATGCGGCAGATCCACCAGGAAGAGAACTCTCTCGCCATTTCTGGGGGCGAATACATCTTCCAGCATCTGTATTCTCTCTTTTGAATCCATTTTATATCTTTACCTCCATTTTTATTTCGTTTTTATTTATTCCAAAACAGCGGCGATCCGTTGCAGTCCTTCTTGCAAAAGGGCGCGTGGACAAGCGATGTTGATTCTCTGAAACCCTTTGGACGGGCCGCCGAATAACCTGCCCCGGTCAAGCCATACCTTCCCTTTTTTAAGCAGCAGGTCTTCCAATGTATCATCTTCATAGCCCAATGGCCGGAAATCCATCCAGGCCAGATAGGTGCCCTCCAGGGGCATGACCCCGACTCCTGGAAGCCGGTCCTCGACAAATTGACAGAGGAGCCTGTTATTGTCATTCAAATAATCGAGCAATTGCTCCAGCCAATCTTCACAAAAACGGTACGCCGCCTCTAAGGCTTCCAGACCAAAAATATTCCCTAGCCAGGTTCCGCAATTGCGACTGGCGATTATGTAACGCTCCCGCAACGCTTCATTGGGGATCATAATATTGGCGGCTTGAAGGCCCGCCAGATTGAAGGTCTTGCTAGGAGCCGTGCAGGTGATCAGCAGATCCTTCAATTCAGGCGCGACAGTCGCCATGGGAAAATGGCGATGGCCCCTCATAACTAAATCCGCATGGATTTCATCCGACACCAGAAGAATCTTATGCCTCAAGCAGATTTCAGCCACGCGCGTGAGTTCCTCTTCTGTCCAGACCCGGCCCACAGGATTGTGAGGGCTGCACAAAATCAACATTTTGGTGCGGCTATCAATGGCTTGCTCCAATTGCTCAAAATCCATCCGGTACCTGTCCCCATCCAACACCAGGGGATTGTTCACCAATTGCCGGCCGTTGTTCAGTACAGCGTTGGCAAACGGGTAGTAGACCGGCGGCTGCACAATCACTTTCTCACCCGGCCGGGTAAACGCCTGAACCGCTAGATTGACCGCCGGAACGATACCCGGACTGAACACAAGCCACTCCTTTTCCACAGACCAATCAAACCGCCGCTTCATCCAATCGATAACCGCCTCATAATAAGAATCTCTCCATAATGTATAGCCATACACCGGGTGTTGGGCGCGACGGACAATCGCCTCCGTGATAGGGGGCGCCACCTCGAAATCCATATCCGCCACCCACATAGGCAGCACACCGTCGATACCGTGAATAGTCTTTCCAAATTCCCATTTCAAACTTCCGGTCCCTTGCCGGTCAACCTTCCGGTCAAAATCGTAGGTCATCATTTTCCTATTTTATCCGCTCCAGTAGCAGTCCATTAAACAATAATCTATACGAAGCCGGCGTCGAGGCCCTGAATTGCGGTTGAAAAGCATAGAGCACAATTTGCCCCTTACCTTTTTTTAACCATACCATGGCCGCCTGTCTGCCGAGCTTTTCTTTTTTTTCACAAAATCCGCTCAATAAAATTCCCTTTTCCGGGTACACTCCGATCACTCGCCGGTCCATATCAAAATAGGGCTGGCTGGTGCTGAAAACCGGGCGACCGCGGGAAAAGACTCCAACTTCATCCGGCATTCCATAAGTCAGCGGGTGATTGGCCGTCAATTTAAGTTTAAGCATAGAGCCCGGACAATAGAGACCGGCCTTTTTTAAATCCTCGGCAATGTCTTTTACCGGAAGCTGGAACTCTTCAGGATCGTCTTTTTTTGCCGGGATTTTTAAGGTATCCATAAACAAATTGGCAGATCCGCCCCACGAGAGAATAATTCCACCGTGATCCAGGAATTGCATCAGGCGCCGCATCCCGGCGTCGCCAATTCCAACCTGATACTCGGGCGGATAATAACTGGGATAATAATCATCTCCCCGCTTGCGCTGTCCCTTCATCAAAAGATTCTTATCGGACGACGGGAACATCACCACGTCAAATGTCCGGACAAAATCCGTTTTGGAAAATTCCTGGGGTCTGACAATTGTGTAGCCAATGCTGTTTTTATCAAGCAAATACCGCGTCCAGCCGGCATCCATATCATGAAAAAATGTCTCCACCAACGCAATCCGCGGCATCGTCAAGGGTTTAGATTTCACTGTGACATCGCCTTCGATAAATCTCGGCGTCACACTCAATTGCCTGACAATTCCATCCAGGACTTTATTTTTGTCGCGGCGAATCACAAAACTACCGGCTTGCACGCCATCATCGCCGGAGCCAAACGGTTCGATCAGCCGTTCCACAGTCAATCCCTCGCCAAAAGCCTGAAACACAGCCTTAAAACTTTCGTTGTGATCCACCGGCAACAGCGCGGCAGAATAAATCGCCGGAATTTCGTCCTTCAAGCCGAACGGCATGGTGATTTTTCGCAGCGAAGCATCCATCCCCTTCACCGGTTCCGCCACCTCGATAGCGGCGACCCCGCGGTGCAGCGGCAAGGACCAACTGGTTATGTCATAAGGGCGAATGATCTTGCCGCCGGGGGTGTAATGGCGAAGCGGGAACTCCTGCAATTCCAGGACCTCTTTGATAAAAGCGCGGAACGGCTGGGCCAGGGGCACCACCACATCGCCGGCTTGAAACATCTCCCGCCCAATGGTCACCGGTCCGGTCAATTGGTACACCGCGACGCCGTGCTCATCCAACAGGTTGACCAACCCCACCAATTCGCTCCGGTCCCGTTGGTCCAACGGCATAATATAATAGTAAGGCGGTAGAGTCTTGCCTTTTTGGATCTCTTTTTTGCACACCCGGTTGCGAAAGCGCAGAATCTCTTCCCTGTAGCGGGAGGCGGTCTTGATAATAGAAAGGGTCGAAACCCGTTCGTACTCGACGATATCCCCCAAACGCCACCAACCGCCGGGCCAGGGCTCCGGCATATTGACGCTCTTTTTGTATTCAGACAGCCCTTTGCCCCCCACCCGCAATTCATTGGGCTCTATATAAATAGGCCTCGCCACCTGAACACCGGCGCATTCGGTCAAAATACCGATCACATTCTTCCAGACACAGGTCTCGGTGGAGCCGGGCCAATAATCGTCGAATAAATAATGCTGGGATACTCCGGACAGGCCTGCGGTCGTCATATCTTTCAACATGTTGGTGCCGAACAACCCGCCCCAATTCCATACCTCCGCATCCACGTTCTCCGCGATAGGGTCATGGTAGGGAGGAACAAAATAACGCACTCCCGACGAACCCATCTGGTGCTTCTCCGCCAGAATCTGCGGAAACCAATCCTTGCTGTAGAGTCGCGATATGGCCTGGGTGTCTTCCTGGGTCAACGAGACAAAATCGCGGTTGTTGTCGTGTCCCACATACTTATGGTACACCCCCGGCATCGAGCTGCCCTCGTATTTGGTCCCTTTGTACTTGTTATAGTGTCCCACCACCATATCCATCCCATCGGGATTGTGGCTGGGCACCATCATGTACACGACATTATCCAACCATTCCAATTCCTTCGGATCCTGGGTTGAACACAATTGATACGCCACCACCGGAGCCGCCTGGCTGGGGCCCACCTCGGTGGAATGCATGGATAGGGCGCCGACAAAAAAAATCTTTCCTTCGCCTACCATCCGCTGCAATTCTTTTGGAGGGATCGCCGGATCCAATGCCAGCCTGCGATTGATCTCCTTCAACGCATCCAGACGCTCTATATTTTTAGGCGCTGAAATAAAAGCCGAAAACATGGTTTTCCCCATAGGAGTCTTGCCGATGGGAAGGAGTTTCAATCGCGGCGACTGGGCATCCAGTTTTTTCAAATACCCGACTAACGAATTATAATCAAAGAGCATCCGGTCGGCGCCGGGTTTGAAGCCGAAATGCTCCTCCGGGGTAACAATATCCGTGTTCGCCTGCCCCCACAACAACGGAACACACATCAATAGAATCAAAAGAATAGAACGACTTTTTTTTACCATGCTTAACTCCTTATAGTTCACCTGGTCCAACTCCCCCCGGATCAGCATGGAACCGCGCGCCGGCGCCCTGGGAAAAGGACGGGATATGCCCGTCCTCTCATTATTTTATTATAAACTTTCCGCCATATTTTTGCCGAGCCGGCGGCACATATCCAGAGAATTGTCGTCCGGCGCGTGTTTCGCTTCCACCACCGGTTCCAACAACTGGTTGCCGCTCTTTTCGGCGTATTCTTTCAGGGCTTTTACCGCGCCGCCGCTCCAACTATAAGATCCGAACACGCCTAGTACACGGTTCTTCAACTTATCATTGTCCAGGGTGGATACCAACATATCCATATACGGCGACAATTTCATATTGTAGGTGCTACCCCCCAATATCAAACCTTTATACTTCCAGATATCTGTGAGAATGAAGGAAAGATGCGATCTCGATACATTGTGCAAGCGGATGTGCCTCACGCCGGCGCACGCCAGCGAGCGGGCGATAGCCTCCGCCATAGTCTGGGTATGCCCATACATCGACGAATACACAATCGCCACACCCTTCTCCGTCTCCTGCTTGCTCCAACGGTCGTAACGCTCCACAATATAAGAGGGATTCTTACGGAACACCACGCCGTGGGTCGAGGCGATCACCTTGATGGGAACGTCTTGCAACTTCGCCAACGCCCGCTGAACCATGGGGCTGTACTTGGCCACGATATTGGAATAATACCGCAGAATCTCGTTCTCGTAATACTCGAGATCCACTTCATCGTCAAAAATCCCCCCCTGCAACACACCAAAACCTCCGAAGGCGTCGGCGGAGAACAGGGTCTGGGTTTTGTTCTCATAGGTCATCATGGTCTCGGGCCAATGGACCATGGGGGTCATATAAAAAGTCAACGATTTATCGCCAAGGTCGAGACTCTCTTTGTCCCCCATAATCTTGATGCCGTCCTCGATTCCATAAAATCCCTTCAAAAAATCAAGGGTTTTCTGATTGGCCACGATTTCCATATCGGGATACAATGTGCGTAATATTTTTACCGAACCGGAATGATCCGGTTCCATATGGTTGACAACCAAATAATCAATCGGTCTGTCGCCCAGCACCGCTTGAATCTTCTCGATAAACTGGGGCAAGTAGCCTTTTTTGACTGTATCGATCACAGCCACTTTCTCATCGTCGATGAGATAGGCATTGTAGGCCACGCCGCGGGGCAGCGGCCAGATGCCTTCAAACAGATCGGTATCCATATCATTGACGCCGATCCAATAAATCTTGTCGGAAATTTCAACTGCGTGTTTCATATAAAACCTTCCTATCCTGGAATTTTCTCTTTTCAGCTCCCATTATAAAATAAAAGCCCGCAAAATTGAATCCATGATAGGGATAAAATGTCATTTATTATTCATAGCTCCGGGTGTTTTTGGTGATGCGAGGTGGCGGATTGATAGGCCCGCGCCACCGCCAATGTTTCGCCATCTTTGAAAAGATTACCGGTAAAGGTAATACTGGTGGGGCTCCCTTTTTTGTTGAAACCATTGGGCGCCACCACCGCCGGATGACCGGTCAAGTTGGTGAGCAGCAAGTTGTCGCCGCCGAATGTGGGCGCCACATACACATCGATATCCTTCAATTTTTCCACCATCTCTTTCATCAACAACGCGCGATGCCGGTTGGCCTGGATGTATTCCACCGCCGGAATGAGCCGCGCCCAGCGAAACACATTGGGCCAGGCATGACGGGTTTGCCGCTTCAAGAGATCATCCTCGTTGCTCCGGGTCAACGCATCGAACGCTGCCGCCGCTTCGGCGTTGAGAATGAACGACAACGCCTCCACCGGAAAGTCCGGTAGCTCCAGAGGGATCAATTCCACCCCAAGGGAACGCAAGACAGCCAACACCTGTTGATCGTTTTCTTTATCATCATACTCTTTGTCGAATTCGCTCTTTAAATAACCGATCCTCAAACCGGCGATATCCGCCGGCATATCAATCGAGACCGGACAGTCTTTGACAGTCAAATCTTTGCCGTCCGCTCCGGCGATTGCCTGGAACACCAGGGCGCAATCGTCCACGCTGCGGCAGATGGGACCGATTTTATCCATGCTCCAGCTCAAAGCCATGGCGCCATAGCGGCTGACTCGACCGAACGTCGGCCTCAAACCGGTGGTTCCACAGCGGGTGGAAGGGGACACAATAGAGCCCCAGGTCTCGGTGCCGATGGCAAACCCCACCAACCCGGCGGCAGTGGCGGACGCGGGTCCGGCGGAAGAACCGCTCGATCCTTGCTCGAGGTCCCAGGGATTGCGGGTCATGCCTCCGAACCATACGTCGCCCCAGGCCAGGGCGCCGCTGGTCAATTTCGCCACCAACACAGCGCCGGCGTCCCGCAACTTTTCCACCACCGTGGCATCCACATCGATCATCTGGTCTTTGTAAGGCATCGCCCCCCAGGTGGTCTTGATGCCTCTGGTGGCCAACAGATCTTTGGCGCCCCAGGGGATCCCATGCAAAGGGCCCCGGTACTTGCCGGCGGCGATCTCTTCATCCGCTTTGGCCGCTTGCTCGAGAGCCGACTCTTCAGTGAGGGTGACCACGCATTCAAGTTTGGGGCCGATGGTTTTCAGCCGCTCCAGGTACAATTTCGTCAATTCCGTGGCGGTAATCTGCCGTGATTTGATCAAGTACGCCAGAGCCGTGACCGGCATAAACGCCAGTTCCGTAGAATCTTCCGGCCGGGTGACAACCGGAAGCGGATAATCTGCCGCATCGAGCGAATCCTGCGCAGGCTCCACTTGAAGCGCAACCACCTCCGGCTCAAACAACAGCGCCGGCGCAACGGCATTGTCCAGGGGATACGTCCGCATCGTTTCATATGATTTCAGAAGTTCCTTCACATCATCCAGCATCAAGTCCCGTTCCGCGCCGGTAAACTCGAGGCCCGCGAGCCCCGCCGCCCGGTCGATATTCCGGCTGGACACTCCGTTGTCCTTCAACAAAAAATAATTGCCCGTCAGGCTAACCAGCAAAAACAATCCCAAAACAATGGTCAGAATCAACCATTTTTTGGAGCTCCGATTTTTGGATTTCGCTTCTTGCGGCATATATTACCTTCCTCTCATTAAAGCTTCGATCTCTTCGATCTCTTTGGGAACCGCGGAGGTCAACACCTCGCAACCGTCCTTGGTGATGAGAACCGTATCCTCCACCCGGATGCAGATAGTGGTGTCCCGGTAATAAAGCGCCGGCTCGATGGCAAACACCATACCCTCTTCCAGAGGAATACCATGCACTCCCACGTCATGGGTGGCCAAACCGACATAATGGCCGATACCGCCTCTGAGGCCGCGAGCGTCGAGGCCTTTCTCTTTCATGACTTTCGCCACATGCGCCCGCACATCTTTAGCCGTCACTCCGGGTTTGTAAGCTTCGATGCAGGCCTTCTGAACCTCCAACACCGTCCGGTACACCTCTTTCTGCTCTTCCGTGAACGTTCCGTTGGCGGGCCAGGTGCGGGTGATATCCATGCACTGATTATCGAGAATGGCCCCATAATCCATCAACACCAGATCGCCATCCATCAGTTCGCGGGTATTGTGATTATAATGGTACACACAAGCATTGGGTCCCGAGCCCACGATGGGTGAATAAGCGGGACCGACAGCGCCGTTTTTTTGAGATACATACAGGGCTTCCGCTTCCAATTGATATTCCATTACTCCGGGTTTTGTCTTTTTCATGGCATCCAGGATGGAGAGAGCCGATATTTTCCCATTGCGCCGCAATACTTCGATCTCCTCAGGTGTCTTGATCATCCGTTGCCGGTCGATGATGGGAGCTAGATCTTTGAATTGTTGGGCGGGGTAGCGCTCTTTCAACCGCTTGATGCGAAATTGGTCCAGCGACATCATGGCATTGTAATGCAGTTGACTGCGACGGGCGTTTCCCATGGCGGACTCGTAACGGGAGCCGTCCACCTCGTCCCTGGGGGATAGCCGCAAATAAATGGGCCCCATCTTCCGGCCGGAAAACCTGGCCAACAGCATATCGAATTGCTCCAGAGGATGAATCTCGTTAAATCCGGACGTCTCCTTCCCTTTTGGATCCGCCAACAGGTTGGGGCCGACGAATTCGATCTCCCGCGCAGACTGGGCGGACAGGTAAAGAACCGATTTCATGAACGTTGGGGTCATTAACACCACAGCGTTGGCATCCTCAACCCCAGTGTAATAATAAAAATCGTTATCCTGCTTGAAATGGCCGGCCGGCGCCGGCTCGACCGCGCCAAAGAGAATGATGATCCCTTCGCCCACTTTCTCCATCAGAGCCGCCCGCCGCCGGGCGAATTCCTCTTTGGTAAATCCAGTTCGTTGAGCCCATACCTGGCCCGCCAATCCCACAATCAGAGCACAAACAATCAAGCCTCGTACTAAGTATTTTTTTATCATTCTTTTTCCTATTTTTAGCGATTATAACTGCTTCGCTTTGTAACCTTTCTTTTCCAGAATTTTGATGATGCCTTTCTCGCCCACCAAATGAGCCGCGCCGCAGATCACCAGATGTATCTTCCCGGTCTCGAGATAAGCTTCCACTTTGTCCGCCATCCCCAGATTCCTACCCTCGATCAATTGGTGATAAATCCCCTTGAGCTCTGGATATTTTTCTGATGTGCGGGTCACCAAACGAGCCATAGCTTCAGCATCGCCAGTTTGCCAGCAGGTAATCATCTCATCGAGATCTTCGGAACCCGGATCGACCTCTTGCAATGTGTAAAACAAAAACTTCTCGGCTTCCTCTTTGGAAAAACCGCTCAACAAATCCACCTGGAAGTCCATCCCTTCGAGTTCTTTGATCTCTTTCTTGTCTTTCGCCCTATCCAGGAAATATTTATCGATGCCCAGATTCGGATCGAATCCCTGTTTCATCAACGACATACTCGTTACGGTCATAGCCAGGAGCCAGGGTCTGAATTTTTGGAAAGAATCCAACGTCATATTATTCTTTTTCATGACTTTTTCCAGCAACAGGTAGGTCTTTTCACTGAGATTCTTTTCGAGAGTCTCGTCTCCCTGATACATCCCCTTTTGCAAGGTCAACATCGCCACCTTGCCCATAGCCTCCTGATCGGAGATGTCCGCCTCGACTACAATCGCTTCGGATTTATCGAACGCCTTCTCCATGGCGTCCGGCAATGGGTAAAATTCCTTTTTCAACAGATGGATGGACCCCAACACATAACACATTCCCTTTGGCGACCTCACCTCCCAAATGAAGGACTTCTTACATTTATTATCCGCAGTGGACGCCGACAATACCGGCATAGCCGTTAACAATAGCAATAGGCCGGCCACTGCAACTAGAGTGATTTTTTTACTTGAGCGCATTATTGGTACCATAGTTTTCTCCTCTCTCTTAAAAGTCTGCAACCTTGGCCTAAAATAAACGGGTCATCTAGTTCCCCAAACAGACAACAAGGCTTTCGCATATACCTGGTACGTTTATTCCAATACCATGGTTTCTTCTAATTCCAGCGGATCTAGCTGAATTTTCTCTGGAAACCCCAAAGGGGTAATGGTGGCGATATAATGGTCCTTCGGCACATTAATTTTATTTTTGACATCTTCCCGGTCCATACCCGGCACCCAACTGGTGCCGAGGCCGAACACCCAGG
>CAZBHS010000017.1:74987-98546 GCA_964491915.1 uncultured Clostridia bacterium | reverse complement strand
GGCAAACTCAGGGGCGTGGAAAACTGGATGTAAAAAACCAATATTTATTGCCCGTCAAGGATATCTGGATTTATCCCCTTGAGACATCCTTCAAGGAAAAATTACGCACTTAAAAATTTACAGATAGATACAACTACATTGGAGGTGATCGGCACATCAGGTATTAGTCAGCAATTTTTTCAATTAAAATAAGTCGTTTCTTTAGAGTTACCCTTTGCATGTTTGCCTCTTTGCTCCTGGTTAGACCGACGTTTAATGAAGACGCGATTGCGTTTTTTTACGAACCGGGAGGTAAATGCAACATGAATAATTATCTAAATAGTTATTGGCAACGTTTAGCCGACTCGTCTCTTTGTGAATTGGTTGAATTATTTGGAGACAAAATAATATGGCCGGAAGGAGTGCCTGCACTTGGACTCCAGAGTCGGGTTTTTACTCCGTGGCGAACCTTTTGGCTTTTTCTGGGACAAGTTCTCAGCCATTCTCAGGCCTGTGTCGAAGCTTTAAAAAAAGATCTCCTCCAGCACGGCAGCATTCTGTAAGGCTCGCGGTAGACTCGATCAGGCATGCCTGAATGCAATCAATGACAGTATCATACGCTCTTCCCACCGTCATCTCAAACCAAGGCAATTGTGGTGTGGGAGACATGTTAAGGTGGTCGATGGATCGTCAGTGTCTATGCCCGACACCATTGAGAACCAAGATTTATATCCGCAACCCAGCGGTCAGAAGAAGGGTTGCGGGTTCCCCATAATGAAGTTTGTGGCCGTCTTTTCCCTGGTCACAGGGTTAATGGTGGATTACCGAAAAAGCAGCCTTCATAAGCATGAGGTAATGCTGTGGAAAGATATGTGGGATAATTTTGAAAAAGGAGATGTAATCCTGGGAGACCGTGCATATTGCTCTTTTGCGGCTTTCTGGGCGCTCAAGCAGAAAGGTATTGACTGTGTGACGAGAGCGCACCAGACACGAAAAGCAAAGACAATAAAAAGATTTAGTGAAACCGATTATTTAGTTTGCTGGTTAAAAGGCAAGAGGCGAAGTAAATCGAAATGGATGAGCCTGGAACAATGGGAGCAAATGCCTGACGAGTTGATAGTGCGTTACGTAGACGTCAAAGTTGCTGTTGCCGGTTTTCGGACAAAAGCCTTAACAGTGTCAACGACATTACTTGATAATAAAAAATACCCCGCCGACCAATTGGTGGAACTCTATAGAAGACGCTGGATGGCGGAGCTGTTCCTGAGGGATATCAAAACAACAATGCGCATGGAAATTTTGAGATGCAAAACCCCAGAAATGATCCACAAAGAATTCTTGATCTTTATCATCGTTTATAATTTGATCCGCGCCCTTGTATGGGAGGCTGCGATGGAAAACGGCATCGATCCTTATCGAATTAGTTTTTCAGGCGCAATCGCGGCCGTGCGACAATGGACTCCTATAATTGCAACTCTTCAGAATAGTAAAGAGAAAAAAATGGCGATTTTCGCATTAAAAGAAATTATTGCGGCTGATAAAATTCCAATTCGAAATGAACCGAGATGCGAGCCAAGGGCGATCAAACGAAGGTTCAACTCCACTTACCAATTGCTTACCAGCCCCAGGAAGGTGTTTGTCGAATTTAGGCACAGGAGAAAGTATAAAAAAGAGAACAAAACCTTAAGTTAGTGGCATTCGGGACAGGTAAAGAGAGGTCCAGGTCTTGAACGGACTTGATTTTTAGAGGTTCTTCACTTACAATGAGACCAAACAAAAGGAAAAAAAACATGATGATCACACGGGTTAAATTGAAGAATTGGCGTAACTTCAGAGACGTGGAGATTACACTTGGAGCAAGATCTTTTCTGGTAGGTCCCAATGCGTCAGGAAAATCGAATTTCCTGGATGCCCTCCGCTTTCTGAGGGATATCGCGAAATCAGAAGGCGGTGGATTGCAGAAAGCCGTAGCAGATCGCGGCGGGCTATCACATATCCGTTGCCTGGCCGCAAGACAAGAGCCTCAAGTGGAACTGGAAGTCCATCTTTCCGAGGCAGAAGACGCAGCTCCCACCTGGAAGTATGCCATTGGTATCAAACAAGAATCAAGAGGCCACCGCAAACCGTTTCTGGATTACGAGAAAGTCTGGAAAGACGATAAATTAATCCTTAACCGGCCCACAAAGGCTGATAATGAAGATAGAGTTAGACTTACCGAAACACACCTTGAACAGATAAACTCAAACAAAAAATTCAGACAAATTGCTGAAGACCTGGAAAAAATCAGTTACTCCCACTTGGTGCCTCAATTCCTCAGGCATCCGGAATTAATTTCACTGACAACAAACAAAGAAAATCCATTCGGCAGTCATTTCTTAGAGAGGCTAGCCGATACCCAAGAGAAGACACGAAAATCCCGATTGCGGAAAATAGAGAAGGCGCTCCAATATGCCGTCCCCCAATTGAAAGAATTATCATTCATCAAGGACAGCAAAGGAACACCTCATTTACAAACACTATATGAGCATTGACGTCCACAGGGGGCCAAGCAAACAGAGGCGGAGCTCTCGGACGGCACCCTGCGCCTGATCGCTTTCTTGTGGTCGTTAATGGAAGGCGATTCTCTGCTTCTACTGGAAGAGCCGGAACTATCTCTTCACTCCAGCATCGTCCGGGAACTACCCGGCTTGATGTGGCGGATTATGAGCAAAAAAAAGAGACAGGTCATCATCAGCACCCATAGCCCCGACATCCTTGCGGACCAGAGTATCGGAGCTGAAGATATTTTCCTCCTCACCCCCGGCAAAGAGGGAACAAGAGTTCAGGCGGCGGCCTCTCAAACAGACATCATGAGATTAATCCAAAGTGGAATTCCCATATCCGAGGTGGTGATTCCCCAAACCCAACCGCCCCTACTGCAATCCTTTTCGCGGAGAATTTGTCATCGAACACCGGGATGTCAATGAAGCCGAAAAGCATTCGCCCAGCCTTTATCGCACAAACAAGGTCATCCGAGCCTTCACTCCCACCAATCTCTAGCCGTCTTGCTTTAGGGTTTGGTAGGTTGAGTGGGTGATGATGAGGTTTTCGAGGAAGCCTCAGGTACCTGTCGCTTATTTGTTCCTCCAATCATCGAGCACTACCCCATCATTACGGTTGAGAACCTTACCGCTACGAATTCATTCGGTGTCTTTAAGACTCAGGGGAAAGACCATATCGATACATTAAATCAACCAGGGAATTGGATATTCTGCTTTCCTCTTCTTTTTCCTCACTCGCCAATCGCTCCAGAAAATCCCAATGCTCCATGATTTTATCCTCGTTCAAACGCATCATGAAATTTACCGCCATACTTGCTTTTTGCAAGCACACAGCGTTCCCACGGAAAATCAATTCCCTTAACTCATCCCAATACAAATCCACATCATAGTCTTCCGGGAAAAACTTCTCCAAAATCATTGCATCCATCTTCGCATAGCGGATCATCTCAACCACTCCATTACGGTTAAAGTTGCGTTCATGAAAAGCCATAGAAAGAAAATCCTGAAACCAATTTAAACGTTGATCTTCAAATTCGTAGTCTGGAGCTTCAACCGTTCCTTTCAAGCGGCCATCATTTTTTAGTCGATTTGCGATCGGAGTTCCAGAATAAGGCATCATTTTTGTAAAATGCACTGAGGCGTTTCTATCTTCATTCAATTTCTTCAAAAATTCAATATCCTCTTTGACACTCCCAAGTGTACTATCGGGATTCAAAAGCATGAAGCCGAATTCATATGGGAGTGACAATTCCCTAAACACATGAAGGCCATTGTAAATGTCCTTCACTTTATACCGTTTGTTGTACGTCTTCAACCCTTGCTCATTGCCGGATTCGATTCCGGTATACACACACATCAGGCCAGCCTCTTTCATTTGAGATAGAAGATCCCTATCGGCATCGTCTATTCGGCAGGACATTCGCCATAAAATATTTCCAAACAACGGAGAATCAGATAGTTCACTTAGGAATTTCTTTACCCATTCTTTCTGCTGCCGATTCTTGGCTAAAAAATCGTCATCTTCAAAAATGAATACCCGAGTCCCATGTTCATCAAACATTCGGCGCATCTCTGCTACTACATTTGCCGGACTTCGACTACGACGCAATGGCCCGGGAGAATCCTGGTAAAACTTTCGCACACTGCAGAAACTGCAGTCGTAATAGCAACCTCGACTACCAATAATAGCTGCGACGCCCAGGCCACGGTGCGATGCCGGTTCGATATCTCTTTTTGGAAATGGTAAATCATCTAAATTGTCTATCAACGGCCGAGCTTCATTATTAATAATTTTATTATTCTCCCTGAAGGTGATGCCGGAAATCCCACGCCATGCATTCGCATCGTCTATTTTCCGCCATAATTCCAACATCGTATACTCACCTTCTCCCCTTACAACAGAATCCAGGCCAGGAATAGCTTCCAATACAGCAGCCGGATCCGCAGTCGGAAAATGGCCTCCAATAGTGACATGTGAGTTGATTCCATTGGACCGAAGAAAAGCCACTAACTCGGCAAAATCAGGTAGCATTCGTTGGAAAATCATGGAAAGACCGATTATTTTCGGAGTTGTTTTAAGAGCGAAATCCAACAGCGGCTTTTTCTCCATAGAATCATATCTATAAATTTCAGTGGAGACACCCATTTTTTCTAGATACGTTGCAATATATCGTAATCCCAGGTTTTCAAATTCTTCATATCCAACTAATATAACGTCGGCTTCCCTCATATCTTCTCCTTATTCACACCTCTCCAAAAGTTACAGAGATATACACGAAAAATTTTAAAACAGTCGCACCTCAATTCTATAGTGAAATGAAATTCCGATACCTAAATCCTATTTTATCTTGAATTCCTCCTGAAGTAGCTCTTTCTCTAGATCAAGAACCTCAATCATTTTTTTAAGCTCGTTGATTTGCAGGTCAATTCTTTTAATTGTCAATTTCGCCTTCCTCTCTTCGCTCAAAGTTACGTGAGGAACAGAACCGGAAATTTCCGGGAAGCCATGGAATGACAACACAGGATCCCAGGGCGGCCAGGGGGGCTTTGGGAGTCTCGGGGGCCAAGGTTGCCATGGTGGCGACCAAGGGGGCGACCATGGGGGCATCGGATCAGCGACAGGCCCTCTAAAATACCCCTGACCGCCAAGCCGCTCTTGGCTTACGCCGGAGAGCATTCTCTCTAAATCCTTTAAACGGTTTTCCAGATCTTTAAAATTCTTTTCATCCATTCTTCTCTCCTAAATCTTTTTACCACTCGATAACTCTTCGGAAAAAATCCTTAGAAATAAGGTTAACCTCAACCATCGTGTTGAATTATATAATCTCCTCTACTCCAGGCTTAGCATCGCCTGACACTTATACCATAGAGAATATATCTTTTTATTGAGATTTCAACTGAAAATTTGAATTAAAATAAAAAGACATCCCTTATCCTCGACCAATCAAATCATTATAAGCCGCGATCTCTATAATCAACGTATCGACAATCGGCCATAAACTGGGTTTGACTTGATTTTTGGAGGAAATCGGGGTCACCTGTCCCCTTGGTTGCTCCATATCCGAGGTGGTGATTCCCCAAACCCAACCGCCCCTACTGCAATCCTTTTCGCGGAGAATTTGTCATCGAACACCGGGATGTCAATGAAGCCGAAAAGCATTCGCCCAGCCTTTATCGCACAAACAAAGTTATCCGAGCCTTCACTCCCATCAATCCCTAGCCGTCCTGTTTGAGGGTTTGGTAGGTGGAGTGGGTGATGATGAGGTTTTCGACGATGGGGGAAACCTCTTCTTTTTCGTTGCCTTTGGAGGATTTGATGAAGTTGACGGACTTGACGGTCAGAAACCTCAAGTACCTGCCCTCAAACCCCCTAAACCTAACGAAATTCCGACACACCCGTTATTCCTAAAAAATTAGCAATCTTGTCTTGCGCTTTTTATCTAAATTTGGTATATTTTTCTATGTGCCCTGCGAAATTAATTACAATTAATTTAATACACACCCAATCCCCCAGGTGAGGCCCCAAAATGCGTAAACAGCAGAAAGATAACCAGTTAGAAAAGTTAGAAGCATTAACGAAAAGAGCCACCGCCCATTCTCTCGCGAATCAATACATTTTTAACTCCTCAGAAATGCGAAAAGCTCTTCAACTGGGTATCAGGGTTGCGAACTCGCAAGCCAATGTATTAATCACAGGTGAAAGCGGAACCGGAAAAGATGTAATAGTTAGAATTATCCACAATTGCTCAACCAGAAGTTCTCAAAAACTAGTAAAAGTAAGCCTATCTTGCTTACCTCAAACCCTGATTGAAGCTGAGCTATTCGGGATCATGAAAGGTTCCTTTACCGGCGCACTAGCCAATCGCAAAGGTAAATTTGAAGAGGCCGATAAAGGAACGTTATTCCTGGATGAAATCGGCGAATTGCCAACAGAGATCCAACTCAAATTGCTGCAAGTAATTCAAGATCGTGAAGTCACTCGCCTGGGATCCAACATTTCTACTAAACTCGATTTCCGCCTAATTACAGCCACAAACAAGGACTTGTCTGAACTTTTGAAAGAAAATAAATTCAGAAAAGACCTTTTCTACCGCCTAAATGTTATCAATATAAATTTGGCTCCATTGAGAAGAAGGAAAGAAGAAATCCCACAATTTGTAGATTTATTCATCAAAAAGTTTTGCTTTCGGGAGAAAAAAAATCTAAAAAAGGTCTCTGATGAATTTTTAAAACCATTAACAGAATACAAGTTCCCAGGAAATGTGAGGGAGTTGGAGAACATCATTGAGAGAGCTGTGGTACTTTCGGAAAATAAATTATTGATAGCTGACGATCTTCCAGCAGAGGTATTAGTATCGGAAGAAACCGTTAATCTTCCGCAAGTCAATGGTTCAGAACTTTCGCTCCCGGAAAAGATGTGCAAAATAGAAAAAAGCATTCTTTTAAAAGCGTTAAAAAAATTTAATTATCACCAGACAAAAGCAGCAATAGCGCTAGGTATATCAGAAGCTCGCTTACGCTATAAGATTAAAATCCTAGGAATCCCCAGAAAAAAAAATAGCCCTTGATAAACGTAAAGACTTTTCAGCAATACAAATCATGTTAATCAAATTATTTTAGAAATCATCAATCCGGCGCCATTAATATTTTACTGAAAACCTCACGACTCGATGGCACTCATCTGTTTCTTCAATTCCATAGTACTTGTCTGCGGCGTCAAAGCATCCGCCATTTCCAAATCCATTCGCCTTTTGATGGATCATATAATGCCCTTCTGAATCAAAAACATCAATATAAGAATGATCTAGGTAACGGGACTTATAACTAGAAATGACTTTATTGATATCAAATGGCTTTGGTATTTTAAAAAATATACTCCTGCAAAAGATATCGCCTTGAGATGAAATGTGCAGCCCAACAATCTGAAAATTCACAACCACCACATTGTTGGAGCCTATATATGGTGGTACAGCATAATCCGCCTTTGTAGTAATTTTTTTTATAACCTGGCCATTCTTGTTAAAAATATTTATAGTATAGGGATAAATCAAAGCGAGATAAATCCTGTCATCTCCATCAATAGCGAGTCCTCCCATAGAATTGAGGTGAGACATTGTCCTTTTGCTTTCGCATTTTACGTAATCCATAAACGACAAAATTCTCTCTCCCTTAGAAGAAAATTTATGAATTAGCTTTCCATTATGCATGCCGTAAATATAAATATTGTCATCAGAATCCACCACACCCTTGTATGGAGTCATTTTCACCTTGAAAGAAAGAACGAAATGTCCGGCAGAGTCAAATTTACACACACGATTTAATCCAATATCGAAGGTCCAAATATTTCCTTTATTGTCCAACTCAATGTCCCAAACTCTCATCATTTCTCCGGGACCTTCGCCTTTGTTCCCAATAGTAAGAAGGTAATTACCGTCTTTGTCAAATTTTTGGACTTTTCCTTTACCTGAATCAAGAACATAAATATTTTTATTCTTGTCAACCGTAACATCCATAGGATTATGAAACATTGACGGCCCATCCTCTTCCGCCTCTCCTATTGCCACTTCGTTCCGAAAACTAACTCTCTGCCCCTTAATCTTCAAGCCCTCAGTCGCATCATTATGTATCAGCTTTACACCATGAGAATGTTCACTGTCACTCGCCAGAATTACAACCGAAATATTGAAAATCCAAACAAACACAAACAAAGTGATCGGAATAAAAAATCTATTTTTCATAATAGGCCTCCATCTACTAAATATTTTCACTTGTTTTCTAGCTGAGATAACTTATAAAATAATAATATCGCCTCTTCAAATACAATCTTGTTTACTTTACAATGTATCGGCTCAAATCCAACCTCACGGGTGAGCATCATCTCATTCCCGAGAAAATAACTTGTGGCGGGGCATAATCCCCCACAAAAATATCTCACCCAACACGAAGAACAAATTTGACTATTGTAGACATGAACCCGAGAGTACTTTTCCAACCACTCGTCCCGGTTGTAACCGTCCCAAATATTGCCAAGTCTAGTCTCCTTGCATCCCACCAGACGATGACAGGGGAATAAATCACCTTCCGCGGAGACACCCAGGTAAAGTACTCCTGCCGAGAGGCACGGTCTCTTTTTTTTCTTTTTACTGTTAAGTAAATTCATAGGACCGGCAAACGGATTGTAACCATCTTTCATTTCGTTCGTTTTATACAACTTTGCCAATTCCTTTACGATATCTTTATATTTGAGCAAATCATCATCCGTGACCGCTATCCCTGCACGAGAGGTTCCGGGCATATATTCAGCAATGTCGAATATTTTTTTTGAATTCTTGAATTCCTCGAAAAAATCGATTACTTTAGTGATCTCGCGTATACTCGGACCGGTCAATGTTGCTCGTAATCCATGAAAGCGCTCTCTCTCTTCCGCCTCTTTGGCAAACCTTCTTATTTGAGGGAGCACAAGGTCAAATGAGCTAACACCATCTTTGTTCTTTAAGGGGCGATTCATATCCTGCACCTCTTTGGGGCCATCCAGGCTGATGGTAACCTCGACTCCTTCATCAAGTAAAAAATTACCTTTTTCTTCATCCAATAAAATTCCATTAGTCGTCAAGCCAATATGGATTTTTTTATCAAGTTTAACCGCCTCGTTTTTTACATAACGTATTACTTTTTTTACCAAATCAAAATTTAGAAGTGGCTCTCCCCCAAAAAGTGTGACCCTGAAATGTTCTGCATCACCATTTTCTTTTATTAAAAAATCAACAGCCCGCAAGGCGATCTCTTCGCTCATCATTATTGAAGGACCACCATAAGTACCTTCATCTCCATAACAATAATCGCACTTCATATTACATGAATGTGTCATGTTCAGCGAAACCTGCATCAATTTTTTTTGGCGCATCGTTTCAAAATTCTCTCGATTAAATTCTTCCGCCAATTTAATTTTCAACTCTTCGCATGAACCATTCGTCAGTAGATTCGCTTGAAAGAGTTCATCTAAAGCTCTATTTATCGACGGCGCTAATTCCACAGGGAATCTGGCAACTATATCCGATTTTGAAGCTGCTTCAGATTTGATAGATTCCAGCACCTTCAGTTCAACATCATTTATTTCAATGACATTCGAATTTTCGACGTCATATGCGAGAATGGCATCCGGGGATCGGACCACATGAAATTCCGCAGAGTGAATTTTCTTTTCAATACATTCATTTCGCTCCACAACAGCCTCCTTTTAGGGTTGGAAAAAAGTGATAAAAATCGGAAGATGGACTCCTTCAATTGAGAAGAAGCCCCTCCATTTCATTACATTGATTTTCCTACATTAATTCCATGCATGTGCTTACTTGCATACAAAATCGATTCCACAGGGCGCATCATTGCCGCCGCAGGCAAAATCAATTGTACAATACGCATCAACACCAGGATCAATAGAATCAATAGGATCAACTGGCGCTTCATAAGAAACGATTGGATTGATAACACGAGCCATTTGGGCCTCCTTTTAATTTATATTTCCTTAAGGATTTTTCATGGGCATACAAAAAATCAAATTTAAAAAATTTGAGAATAAGAGGTATAATAGATGCAATTACCATACCAATCATTCAGCATCAATATCGCATTCTTAGAAATACCCTAAAAGCCCAAGTAGATAACACTCTCACGCCTTGATGAAAACCAACAATACAATATAAACAGCCTGGATATCCGAACTTTTTTTCGAAAGCCTATAATTTTTTTCGGAATATCACTGTGCAGAATGCCAAGAAATAAGAAGCCCCCCTATGAGATTTCCATTCTATTGACAAGCCCATAAAAATCAAAACAACATTCTACAAGATTCGAAGAAACTTTCGAGAGAAACCTCCGGCACCTATTCCCATCAATCCCTAGCCGTCCTGTTTGAGGGTTTGGTAGGTGGAGTGGGTGATGATGAGGTTTTCGACGATGGGGGTGAGTTCTTCTTTCTCGGCGCCGTTGGAGCGTTTGATGAAGTTGATGGACGTGACAGTCAGAAGGTTGGTCTGGTGGCAATTGGGGCAGTGGAGGAGTTCGATTTTTGTGGAAGATTTTGCTCCGTATTGGTCTTTGGCCAGGTTGCGGAGAGGGGTGACATCGCCTCGTTCCAGACTTTTTTTCAACTCGGTTGGATGTTCGGCTGGAGCCCGCGGCGATAGGGCCTCGCGGGTTTCGACCCAGAGATTGCAGGGTTCGCAGAAGGGCTTCGCAGACAGGAATCCCCAGGCGGCGGCGGTGGAGGAAAAGATGATCAGGAACGCCTCCAGAATCCAGACGGCAATCAACCAGCCGCCGGTGGGCGTCCAGTCAGCGATACTCCATGCTCCGGTGCGCACGATGCCCCTGATGAAATTCATAATTTCCCCTGGAGTGTACAGGAACAACTGCCGGTCGGAGCAGTATTCTTGATGTTTACGTTTGTTCTCCCAGCCCTTCCCCCTGGCGGCGACGCGTCGTCGGTGTACGATTTTGAATTGAATGATATCGACGGGAAGCCGGTGTCGCTGTCCCAATACAAAGGAAAGGTGGTTTTGATTGTCAATGTCGCCAGCAAATGCGGATTTACACCGCAGTACAAAGGCTTGCAAGAAATTTATGAAAAATACAACGGGAAAGGCTTCGTGGTATTGGGATTCCCCTCCAATAGTTTCCGCAACCAGGAGCCCGGCACCGATGCGGACATCAAAGAATTCTGCTCCCATAATTTCGGCGTGACATTCCCCATGTTTTCCAAAATCTCTGTGTTGGGCGACGATAAGCACCCGTTGTACAAATTTCTGACCGAAGAAGCGACCAATCCTCGATTCCCCGGCGACATCCAATGGAATTTCACTAAATTTTTGATCGGCCGCGACGGGAAAATTTTGGCCCGCTTCCAGACGCCGGAAAAACCGGAGAGCGAAAAGGTGACGGGAGAAATCGAGACGGCGTTGATGATGGAATAGGAAGGCCGGCTCGATCTTCTAACCGGCCCATCCGACGATTCGGTTTGCTGTTTATTTTTTGAGGATAGACTCGAACAATTTTAGAGCGCGGGGGTCCTCGCTCTGGCCCAACCAGAACAACGCTTTTTTACGAACCGATACGTTGCGGTGAGTCTCGGCGATCTTCAGCAAGCGGGGAACGCCCTGGCCGCCGGGTAATTGGGACAAGGCGAAGATGGCGGTGTTTTGGATTTCTGTTTTGCTATCGTTTTGGGCGATGTCGCCTAATGCGTCCGCGGATTTTTTCGCCGCTTTCTGTCCCAACCAGAAGATGGCCTTTTTCCTCACGTTTGTATCCGTGGCTTTGCGGGCCAAATGGATCAACGCGTCCACAGATTTATCGGATTCCACCATATAGAGCCCGAAGACCGCTTTCTCTCTCACCTCCTGGCTGCGGTCGCCGGCCGCCGCTCTAGAAAGAATCGAGACCGCTTCGGGGGCCTGTGAATTGCCCAACCAGAAGGCGGCGTTTTCCCGGAGTTTATCCGCTAAGGAGCCGGTCAATGTTTTTTTCAGGAAGGGAACGACTTTAGGCGACTTGTCATGCAAGGAGATGGCGGTAATCAAATCTTCACGGGATTCGACAGCGGTATTCTCTTTGAAGAGGCGGAGCAGGAAGGCGGCGCTCGGTTCTTGGTCGAGTTTGCCGAGCCAGTAGATATTCCCTTTGGCCAGGCGAACGGCGGCATCGACGTTGTGGATCACGATGCTTTCCCAGGCCTGCCGTTTCTTTGTTCCGGCGGTATAATGGAATAGGATGGCCAGATCTTTCTCCACTTTTTTCTTAGATTTTTTTTTGTGCTTGGAGGTTTTACGGTTCTCTTTTTTTACCGTTTTTTTGACGCCCTCTTTTCCAGCCAGAATCTCTTCCAATGTAGCGGCCGCTCCATCGCTATGAAAGTCGCCGCAGTGAATCGAGGAATCTTCGCCCATCAAACGGCGGATACTGTAGCCGACGAAGAAGTCTTCGTTTGTGTCCGCCACTTTCAGAGCCCAATCGAACCGGTTCTCCAGCGAATCTCCGGGCTTCGACACTTTGACGATTTGCCGGCCGAAGGCGGGGCTTGATATCATCAAGCCCGTTATGAGGAGTAATACTATCCAAAAGTGTTTATTTTTCATTGACGATCTCCTCGAGAATTTTCACTGCCGAAGGATCTCCCACCTGCCCGAGCCAGAAGATGGCTTTTTTGCGGACCGAAATGACCTTGTGTGTTTTAGCCACCTGGGCCAGGAATTTTACGCTATGCTCTTTGGGAAGTTGGGCGATGGCCATCAAGGCGATGGTCTGGATTCTAGGGTTTTTGTCGTTAAGGACAAAATTCTTCAACACATCCAGCCGCTTGACCGCGTTTTCCGTTTGCCCCAGCCAGAAGACCGCTTTCTCTCTGAGTTTGTCGTTTTTATGGGATTTAGCCACTTGCAGCAGGTAATCGACGTTGTCCTGTGTCCCGTTTAATTGGGCAAGGGCGAAGAGGGCTCTTTCCTGAACTTTGAGGCTTTTGTCGGTTTCCACCACCTGTTTCAAGAGCTCGCCGGCCTCTTTTTCCTGCCTCCGGCTCAGCCAGAATACGGCTTTGGCGCGCACGCTTTCGTCTTTTTCGGTCTTGACAATACTTTTCAATTTAGCGAACGCCTCTTTGGAATCCATTTGACTCAGGACAAGCAAAGCCTTCTCTTTGAGGCGAGGGGATTTGTCGCTCTCTAAAATCTTCACGATCATCGGCAGGGCCTGGTCCCCTTTCATGGACATCAGCGCTTGCAAAGCCGCTTCCTTGAGCTCCATCTCTTGCTCCGCCTGGGTTTTCCCCTCTTGTTTCACATCAGCGGCGCTCAAACCGGTCAAGGTCATCATTAATACCAATAAAACCAACAAAAACTTGTGCAATGTTTTCATATCTTTTCCTCCATGTATTCGATTTAAAACCACTTAGACGGGAGGAGTTCAATATGGGTTGACAAAAAAGTATTCAGAAAAAAATAGTTTGTTATTCTAGCCCCGGCAGCCGCAGATAGAATCGAACAGACCAGAGTCTCTTTGGAATCGGCGATCAGGGAGAGAATTTCTGGATAGTCTGAGGTTTTCATTTGACAAAATAGAATGTGTGGATTAATATTAGCAATATATGGGACAATCGAGTGGAATGAGGCGACGCTTGAAGGGGATTTTAAAATGGTTATTCATAACCGCGGGTATTTTTTATGTTTTGACTCTTCTAATAGGTGAAGCGCTACCTCCACTGGTTAGGACCTTCATTATATCAAGAGCTTCGGAAGCCGGTTTGCAAGTGGGGGCGTTGACAATCCAGGATATCGGGTTCTCGAAGATGGAGCTCCGCGATATCGAAATCGGCGACCCAATGAAGCCGGCAATCTCGATCGCGTCGGTGTCGATCGATTATTCGCTCTTTGGACTCCTGGGGGGAACAGCCGAACGAATCATCGTCTCCGGGGCAAACATCCATCCGCATGAGCTGGCGCCAATGCCGGAAGGTGGCTCTCGAGAGGCGGGGCCTCCGGGATTCGCGGTTAGCCGTTTGCAGGTACTGTCGTCAGAGGTGGATGTCGCTCTGCCAGGGGGTATGATCACGGTCCCGGTGGAAGTCGATCTGCGGCGGGAAGCAGAGTCTCATCTCTACACGGTGGCCGCCAGGGCATTGCCGTTCGGAGAGGCCTGGATATGCGACGGAGCCATCGACGCCGCCTCGGGCGATGGGCAATTCAACATCAATGCCTTCGCTTTCAGGCTTCAACGCTGGACAGATCTATTTATGGTTGGTTCCGAGTTCATCCTGCCCTCCCCAGCCGAAGCCGCCATCGACGTCAGACTCTCCGGCTGGCGTTTGCATCACGCCGCAATCAAAGGGAACGCAACGATATTCGATATTGTTTTCCCTCCCTATTCCGCTTCCGCCAGTTGGAACGTCTCGGGAGGAGTCTCATCTTCATGGCGACCGAAGGATCTCGAAGCCACTATAGTGTTCCAATCCATCGAGGGACCGGAATTTGAAATCAATCAACCGTTTAAAATAAAAATCTCAGGTGAATCGCTGGATAGATTGACTGTCACCACCAACGATATCTCTATCTTCAAGCCGCTGCCGGTCATGATCCGGGAGATCGACGGCATCGTCGCAGGGGCTGAAAAGCCGATGACATTCAAAGGCCGCTACGCCATTGAATGTCCGCCCCGCAGCCTGGCTTCCTTGCAGCCGTCATTACGAGCGGACCGTCCCCTCGCCGCCACAGGCGATCTCGTCTTCACTCTACCGCCATTGGAGTCCCCCTGGCAAGTGGAGGGAACCTTACGGCAACGCCTGGCTGTCGCCGGCGAGCAGATCACGTCTTCCCTGAACCGGTTGGCGATTGATTACTCGATCGGCGGCCAGGGGGAGAACGCGGAGGCGCGAATTCTTTTGGATGCGGCGGGGTTACGGGCGACCATGACGAACCTGTCCCTTTCGGGCAAGCGTATTGGCGTGAAGGCCGCGATGACTAACGGGGCCGAGGGCTGGAAAAGCTCCGGTGATTTAAAACTGGAAGGCATTGATGCGGGAATCGGCGAGCAGATCACCATCAAGAACTTTTCCGCCATGATCCCCTTCCAGTCGAGGCTAAAATCCAAACACCGGATCACCCAAACCGGGAGTTTTAATGCCGATGCTGTAGATATCGCCGGACTGCTCCTCAAAAATTTGGTGGGAGAGCTTGGGGTTGGGCCGGGTGTGATGAGCGCCTCGGGGCAAGCGGTATTACCCGTCGAGCAACTAATCGTCACATACAATGCCGAACATATGGCCGTACCGGGACTTGATTCCTATTTCCTGAATTTTGAAGTCCCTTCCGCCACATTGCCGGAGAAGACATCCCTCGCCCCACTGCATCCATTGCTGGAAGGTATCGACGCCTCAGGCACCATCGCCTGTCGAGGCCGGATCGAAGGGATAGGCGATATGTTTACCGGCACAGGGGAGTTAAATCTCAAGGATTTCCATTTGGCGATGACAAAGGCCGGAATAACAATGGCGGGGATCGAGGGCATCATCCGCTTCAGGGATTTACCGGCTCTATTGTCGGAACCGGCCCAGGAATTGACTATCCGGGAGCTGGATATTCAGGGAATCCCTTTTCGCGACGGCCGGCTGCAATTTACCGGCGAAGGCCTCGGTTCAGTGTTGGTGGAGCGGGGGGAGTTCGAACTTTTGGGTGGAAAGGTTTTTTTCGGAGGAGTGCGGATTGGAAGCGATGGCGCTGATATCGACACTGTGCTCTATTGCGACCGCATCGATTTCGACCGGTTGCTCAATGTGTTGGTTGGAGAGACGATTGCCTCCGGCGACGCCGAAATCAACGGCGTTATCCCTATAAAACTATCCGCTGAGGGGCCTTTGTTCAAAGAGGGATTTCTCTTTTCCAGCCCCGGCATCCAGGGGGCGTTGCAAATCCAGGACGCCAGCCTCATCTCCGGCGGCATGGTATTGGTGGAAGAGGCGGTGCGGGATTTCAACTATGAATGGGTGCGGGTCAAGCTCAATAGCAAGAACAACCGGCTCGACATGAGTGTGATCCTCAAAGGTGTCCCGGCACACAAACTTCCATTGGAATACGACAGTAAAAAGAAAGACTTTGTCCGCAGTAAAACCGGAAAGCGGATGGTGACTCTCAAAGGGCTGACTCTGGAATTGAAATTCCTGGACATCGACCTCGAGCGTCTACTCAAAGAGGGCGGCAGAGTCAAGGTTATGGCAGACAAGAAACAATAAAGGAGAATATAGATGAAAAACTTGCTTTTGTGTTTCATCGCATGCATGGTGATGACCACGGCCGGATGCATCAAAATTAAACACGATATGACCATCCAGCCGGTGCATGTAACGGTGGAGATCCGGGTCAAGATCGACCGGGCATTGGAAAACTTCTTCAGTGACATTGACCAGATGGGGACCACCGGGCAAAAAGCCGAATCCCAGGATAAGGAGAAAACGAATCAACATGAAACGAACAAATAGGTTGTGGGCCGTAATAATAGTATTACTGATCGCTTCCTCCGCGATTCTTTCGGCCCAGGGCGATCCGCTTAAAGAGAGATTCATTCAACGGAAGCCGAAAATCAACGCCTTGAAAAACCAGGGCATCGTTGGGGAAAATAATAGAGGTTTGTTGGCGGTGCGCTCCCAGAACATCACCGACAAAGACAGGGCCATTGTGCAGGCGGAAAACGAGGATCGCCGGAAAGTCTACCAGAGAATCGCCGCCAATGTGGGCTCCAATGTCGATATGGTGGGTAAGAGGCGAGCCGCGCAAATCGCCCAAAACGCCGCGCCGGGCCATTGGCTACAGGATGCCGAGGGCAATTGGTATCGTAAAGGGAATTGAAAAGTTCCGGGGCACAATGATGTCACAATGCCCCGGGAGTTAAGAATTCCAGTTTATTAGACCAACGACAAACGCTGGTGCGCCATCACCATCATCCCCTGAGTGGGAACACCGTAGGGGCACGCGATTTCGCATTCGCCCGCGCAATTCCAGCATTGGTCCGCCTTGGGAGCATCCAGCAAGGCATAACGCTTCAAAGCGTATTTTTGACGGCCATGGGCTTCGTAATAATGATTGTAGCGCATGATGGTATTGATAGGCACCTGGTTGGGGCATGTGCTTTCGCAGATTCCGCAGGCGTGGCGGCAATACAATGATCCGCAACCCTCTTTATAGGCGGCCAATTTCTTCTTTTCCATACCGCTGAGAGAAGTGCCGGACAAAGGGATGAAGGCATCGAGGTCATCAAAGTTTCCAAACGCGCAACACACAGTGCTCACATGCTGGTTGTCCAGGGTGAAACGAATGGCGGCGTTACGAATTTCAACCGGGTTCTTCAAGTCATATTTTTTGATGAAGCCTTCGGCCATTTCCGCTTTTTTTTTATACCGTTCCAGGGCTGTGAAATAGCGCTCGCTCAGCTTTTTGCCCTCTTTCTGCATTTTTTCCACTCCTTCTTTTGTTCTATAATACTGCCCCACCGGATTGACTTTCATCAATGTGGCGCCGATATTTTTCTCGTTGCAAACCTTCAAGATATCGGCTCCCTGGTCGGTTTGCAGAAAGTTATAGGCCAGCAGCATGACATCGAAGCGGCCATCGGCAGCGGCGGCCAACAGCACTTTGGCCATGGATTCCTCGCCGTCGCGAGCCCAATTGGAACCGTGGTTCGAGATGCCGACGTAACGAACTTTGCCTTCGGTTTTCAACTGCTTCATAGCGTCGTGGAACCCTTTGGCGCCGACGAGTTTGCGGTTTTCGCAGCTATGAATCATCATGCAATCGAGATAATCTGTTTTTAATTCTTCGAGACATTTGCGGGTGCGTTTCAGCACATCTTCTTTGGTAGTATCCTCTTTGACGACCAATTTTGAAGTGATGAAAATTTTTTTGCGGTCGAATCCCTGGATGGCTTCGCCCACCGCCGGCTGGTTGCGGTAACTTTCAGCGGTGTCGATATAATTGACGCCCGCCTCGATTGCCGCCCTCAGGACCGCGGCATTGTTGCAAAAACCGCTGCTGATATCCGAAACCATAAATCCAGTACGTCCCAATTTGCGGAACTTCTTTATTTTTAAAGCCTCAACTTTTTCGCCTTCTTCAGCCACAAGGCTTCCGGCATTGGCCAACAAACCCGCGCCGGCAACACTCAGAGCCGAATTTTTCAAAAACCGTCTACGACCCATTCCGTCATTACTCATGCATCCTCCTGATTTTCCTGTCGAATTTTCTTTTTGAATGAACCGGAAAACGGGCCCGATGCTCCCCGGTAAAATTATTTCTACGAAAAACAATTCCCCTTCGTTCACATTTTTTCCCCAAAAAAACTCCGCCTCCCCCAAAATCATGTCATTTTGTCAAATCATTTGACAAAATGTATGACATCTTGTCCAACCATTTGACAAAATGATACGATTCTTGTAAATTAAGACTAAGGAAAAAATAATAGGCAGAGAGATTTAAATATGTCAGACATTAAAAAACTTTTCGAGCTAGACCGAATCGCCAGGCGTGACGCTGAGAAATACCCCAAAAAGAGAGAGGTCTACGATTTCCTTCTGAATGAAGAGGGAAAGCATTTCACCGGCCTCGTCGGCCCTAGAGGCGTGGGTAAAACAGTCGTCTTGAAACAGCTTGCCCAAAACATAGAGGACTCGTTCTATCTATCTCTAGATACCGCCGATGTGCCGGATCTCTTCGAAATGATAAAAGACCTCTCCCAACAGTATAAATTGAAGGTGTTTCTCCTGGACGAAATTCACTTCCACAAAGGATACGAGCGAGAGCTCAAAATAATTTACGACTTTTTGGATGTACGGATCATCTTTTCCAGTTCTGTTTCACTATCCCTCTATGAGTCCGCCTATGACCTGTCCCGGCGAGTTCTGCTGAAAAATATTTATCCTTTTTCCTTTAGGGAATATATCTATTTCAAAGAGGATGTCGAGCTGCCAAAACTTACAATTCAAGATATCGTTAACCGCCAATACAGCGCCGCGCACCTACGGGTTGAATACCTTTTTCCTCGATACATTCAAGGGGGATTGTTCCCATTCTCCTTTAACGAACCGGATGTACTGCCGATGCTAAAAAACGTTATCGCCAAAATCATCAACCAGGACATTCCCGCGGTCAAAACCCTAAACACGGAAGAGTTGGCTCTCATCGAGAAGGTAATCAGGTTTATCGGGAAATCGGGTGTGGATGGAATCAGTTATTCTTCTGTGTCAAAAAATGTCGGTATCACTAAATACAAAGCGGAAAACTATATTCATCTACTCGAAAAAGCATTCGTTCTCAATGTCATATTTCCCGCGGGAACAAATGTTTTGAAGGAACCGAAGGTATTGATGTTCCTCCCCTACCGGCTGTTATATAGAGAGAAAGACCAGGCTATGGGCGGCTTGAGGGAAGATTTTTTCGCAGAGGTATTGACCTCCGGCGGAGTGCCGTTCAAATACCTAAAAACCACCCGGGGGGCCAAAACCCCCGACTTTCTACTGGAGACTGAAGAGGGCGATATAGTATTCGAAGTGGGGGGAAAAAGTAAAGGAAGAGAGCAATTTAAAGGTGTGCAGGCGAAGCGGAAAATCATTTTGAGTGATTCGCCGGAGAGCGGGGGAATCAAGCGGCCTTTATTTTTGCTTGGTTTTTTATAGGTTGCATATTGGCTGGGTTTTCTTTAGAATAAAGTCTTAAAAAGAACCATTCGTTGGATGAGTGGAAGATGGAGATGATAATGGATCCTGTTTATAAACAGTTGGCGGTGGTGTTGGACGCGATTCCCAATGGGTATCCGGCAACCGATAGTGGTGTCGAGTTGAAGATATTGGCGAAATTGTTCAGCCCTCAGGAGGCGGAGATCGCCTGCCGGTTGACATTGGAGCCGCAAACAGTGGCTGAAGCGACCCGGCCCGACGGGGTGTCGATGGGCGAAGTCAAGACGCTCCTCAAAGGGATGGTGCGCAAGGGATTGATTGAAGTCCAGCGCTGCGCCGGCGGTTTGGGATTTAAGCTGATGCCGTTTATCGTGGGCTTCTATGAGTATCAGAACGCTCAAATCGACGAGGAATTCGCGCAATTGTTCGAAAGCTATTATCATGAGGTTCTGCACCGGGTGATGAATATCGAGCCGCCGATTCAGCGGGTGATACCGATCGAGGCATCCATCCCCCATAATATCGAGGTGCTCCCATACCAGAAGGCCTCCACCTATATTGACGAGGCCCAATCGTGGGGCGTGTTGGATTGTATTTGCCGGGTGCAAAAACGACTCATCGGCGAGGGCTGCCATCATAGCGTCGAGAACTGCCTGGTGCTCTCTCCCCGGAGCAACGCTTTCAAAAATGTGGACGCCATTCGCTCCCTCAGCAAAGAAGAGACCCTGGCCATCCTGGAACAGGCGGACAAAGAGGGACTGGTTCATTCCACCAGCAATATCCAGAAAGGGGTCACCTATATTTGCAATTGTTGCACATGCTCCTGCGGCGTGTTGCGGGGCATCGCCGAATACGGACACCTGAACGCCATTGCCTCGTCGGATTTTATCGCGGCTGTGGACGCGGACCTCTGCACCGGATGCGGATTGTGTGTGGACCGTTGCCAATTCGGAGCCATTTCCCTCGCCAACGAGATTGCGGCCATCGACGAAACATTCTGCATTGGTTGCGGATTGTGCGTCACCCATTGCCCGTCCGCAGCCCTGGCCCTTAAGCCGAAACCTGAATCCGACACAGCGCCGCCGCCGGAAACCGAGGATGAGTGGAGACGATTGAGGACTCAATCGAGGAAAGGTTTTTAGATAAATGAAATTTAGTTGTATTTAAACAGTTCAGGTCTTGACCGTGGACTCCGCCAACCGGGCGAAGGTGCGGCAATTCTCCGCTAGATCGGGACCGTGACGATGCAAATCACCGCCGATGAGAAGAATCATGTCGGAACCATAAAATTCATATAACTCCTGCACCCGGTCCAGACTCATACCTCCGGCGGGCACAGGGAAGATCGACGGCATATGCCCCATCAGCCGCTCCGTCCCATCCACCAAATCCCGGCACTCGTCTTCGGTGAAGGAAAACCTGCCGCCGAAATGAGGGAATACGCAAGCATCCGCGCCAGCCAGACGGTTCAATTGCCCGAACAGAGCTCCGTGGGCGATCCCATCTTCGGGCCGCACTGCGAAGGCGCCTTGCAACGCCGGATGACTGAGTATCGGCAGAGCCACATCATCGTCTTCGGCAACGAGCCGTAAACTATCAAGGCCTGTGAGCCCCGGAGCCACCATCACGCCTCCGGCGCCCGCTTGTTCGGCCCAATGGGCATTGTCCCGGATCTTGTGGGCCGGAGCCGTGATATTGGGTAAATAAAGGCAATGAAAACCGGTCTCCCGGTTCGCTTTGGCCACCGCTTCTCCGCAACGGGACACCCGTTCTTCAAAGGGGCAAAACGGCTGGTCCGCCAGTCCATGATCATCTTTGATGAAATCGATGCCTCCCAGGGCGAATTGGTAAGCAAGGGCGGCCAGCTCTTGCGGCGATAAACCCATCGGCTTTAACGCGGTACAAAGAAGTGGCCGTTCGTGCACATCCAACAGACTCCGCAAACCTGTTCTGCCGAATCGCGGGCCTTTGAAAAATTGCAAAAAAGAATCCGGCGCTTCGAATCCCATCAACCGGATTCCCGGTTTCAGGCTACTATTGCCGAACATAACATTTAAAAACTGCGTCAATTCATTACCGACGATTTCCACCGCGAATTCGATAACCGCTTCATGAAGACCGGGTTTCAATTCCTCGAGCGAGCGAATCTCGCCGTATATCAATTCAGGAATATCCGGTCGAAAAATCAGATCCGGCGGGAACTCCACCGTCTGCTCGATGGTGATCTCCCGGGCTTTTTTCTTCGCTTCGGCCGTGGAACCGGTCAAGTGATAGGTGACAGCGATGCGGTCGCCGCTAAATGAGAGAGTGGGATGGGGCCTTGCCGTTTCAGTCATCTTACAAATCCTCCGCCTTGCTATTCAATTCACCGGGCAGCGGCGCCACAGCCGGCAGATCGCTCTCTTCCGCCGCAAGGTCAGCCCCCAACAAGGCGGTTGCCGCTTTGACCAAAGCCAATGCATCGATGCCGTACTCTTTCATCAAATAACCACGCCCGGCGCCATGGGCGTAAATATCCTGGATCCCAAGTCTAACTAGTTTTTTGCCGATCCCGCCTTCCGCCATCAACTCAGCCGTGGCGGAGCCCAGCCCGCCGATGACACTATGATTCTCCATAGCGATCACCCCAAACTTAGCGGAGGCAATCGTCTCGAGGACGACTGGATCCGAAAAAGGCTTCAAGGTGGACACATGAAGATGGGCAACCGACACCCCTTGCGATCTCAACCAAAAAATCCCCCGCAACGCCTCTTCCGTGCAAATCCCACTCGAAAGTACCACGATGTCCGTGCCTGTCCCCAACACCCGCGCATTCCCGACCCGCAACGGCTCACCCTCAGCAAACAATCGCGGCACTTCCCCCCGCAACATCCGCACATACACCGGCCCATCGATCCCCTGCGCCGCATCCGGCACCGACTCCACATCAGTGGCGTCGCCGCACTCCAAAACGGTCATATTGGGAATCACCCGCATCAACCCCACATCGTCGATGGCCTGATGCGTGACTCCTCCTGGCGTTGTAATGCCCGGAAGAAATCCCAGCAACCGCACCGGAAGATTGGGATAAGCGATGGACATGGCCACCTGGTCGAAGGCCCGCCGGCAAATAAAAACCGCGAAGGTATGGATAAAAGGAAAGTAACCCTCCCGCGCCAGGCCGGCGGCGAACCCCATCATATTCTGCTCCGCCATCCCCATGGAATAAAAACGATCCGGGTAGGCGTCGCGGAAATCATCGGCTTCACAGGAACCGGTCAGGTCGGCGGACAGGAGCAACACCTCGGGCCGGTCTTTGGCCCAGCGAACGAAATTCGTTGCATGGGGGCGCTTGACAAATTCGATAGCCATCTTAGTGTCCCCCCGGATGATTTCGATCCATCGCATCGAGAGCTTCGCGGTACGCCTGGAATTCCTCATCGCTCTTGAAGCGGACATAGTGGAGTTTGGGGATTCGCTCCTTCAATAGATCGACGCCGCGGCAAGGATTGGTGCGGGCCACAATCACCAATGGTTTGCCCTCTTGCTTGCGGTTGGCGGCTGTGGCCAGGGCGTCTATGTCATGACCGTCCACCTCATGGGCGTTGACACCGAATGAGCGCAAACGGCCGATGATGGGTTCGATGGTCATCACATCCTTCATGTGGCCGTCGCATTGTTGACCGTTGGCGTCCACCACCACAGCGATGTTGTCGATTTTATGATAAGACATGGCCGCGAAAGCTTCCCAGGTCTGTCCCTCCTGGAACTCCCCGTCGGACATAAACACCCAGACGCGGCCGGTGTCGCCCCGCAGCTTTCTGGCCAGCGCGATTCCACCCGCCTGGCTGACGGCCT